>NZ_QXJB01000005.1:0-222507 GCF_003598705.1 Exiguobacterium sp. RIT452 | reverse complement strand
TCGTCGTGTCGTTTTCAGCGACTTTAATAAGATATCACGGAATAACTTATGCGTCAATCCTTTTTTCAAATTAATTTATCGCGTCATCGGCGTGTGCCTGTCGACATGTATTAATATACTATCTCGAGATAATAACGTCAACACTTTTCCTTTAATTTTTATTGTGTTATTTTTTCCTTCTATACTATGTCGACGTTTTTTATTTTAAACAATCAAAAAAACCGGTCTATTAGACGACCGGTTCATACGTTACGAGTTCTACTCCCAATCCTTTTGTCCGTTGATAAGAAATACGAACCAACCCTTTACGAATAAAGAAATCAATCAGACTGCCTAAGTCCACTTTCAGCTCTTCCAAACGATCGTCTTCCATCAACTCATACATCGTCCACGGCCGATCGTGTTCCCGCATCACTTCAAATAAGTATTTTCCGCCGGACAATACCTTGGACTGCAACAAGTGCTCCAGACCAATCAACGCCAAATGAATCCGTTGCTCCAATGTTTCTTCGCTTAATAATAGTTGTTCATACAGCTTGTAGACGTCCGGATCGTCTAAACGTGCCTGTTCCCAAACGACGACTTCCGGGTGTGCCCCTTTTTCGAGAACCGACAACCGTGCCAAATGATGCAAGGCATGGTGGACATGCGTATAGGCGTCATAGTAGTTTCCGCGGCTGAACAGATTTCTTCCGTCTTGAAAACGGCGCAACAGTTTTGCGAACGACAGGGACATTTGCAAACATCGTTCCGTCTCCGGAAAATTAAGTAATTGTTTTTTTAAATCCGTTAAATAATCATTTCGTTCAAAAATGATGGTCCCTTCTGATATCCAATGAACCGCTCGCCGATTCGCATTTAAAATCAGCCAACGCGATAAGACCTGTTCGTTTACAAGATGTAACGAAACACGTAATGTATCCAAACGGTAATGTTTGACCGTCCATTCAATTGATGGATCACGTGTGATCACTAGAAGCAAGACATCAAATTGATCCGTCAGCGAGTCTCTCGGCTGTCTTTTTTCAACGGAGATGATGCCCTGCGTCTCCGGATAAGCTGCATATTCCGAATAAATCGTGCGTGTCACTTGTTCCATTTCCCTCTCACCCTTCTTTGCTCCGTACTCATCACTCTGATCATTCGTCCGTTACCATTTTCGACAAAAAATCAACCGTTCCTGCTTCAGACTCGATCCAACAATATGCTAGACTGACTACAGGGGGAATTCATGTGAAAAAACAACGTAAAAATAAAATAAACCGTGCCCGTAACTTGGCAATGTTCCTTGTTTTCGGCGGAATGCTTGTCATGTACGGCGGTCTTTTGTTAAAACAATTCGAAATTATCATGGTCATTTTAATGCTGGTCGGATTTGTCATGGTGCTTGCAAGTACAGCCCTTTATTTCCTCATCGGACTAACTTCGACGAAAGCCGCTGTTGTCACCTGTCCGAACTGTGGAAAGGAAACGAAGGTTCTGGGCCGGGTCGATTTATGTATGCACTGCGACGAACCGCTGACGATGGACCGAAATCTTGAAGGTAAAGAATTTGATGAAAAATACAATAAACACAGTAAACGAGCTCCCCGCTAAAGGAAGCTCGTTTTTTCATTGCACCTTCGATTGGCAGTCCGGACAAGTTCCGTATACTTCTAAACGATGACGATCCACTTTAAAACCTGTCAAGTGGGCAGCAACCGTCTCGACGTCGTCAAGAACAGGGTAATTGAAGTCCACGATTTTTCCGCAGCCTTCACAAATCATATGATAATGGCGAGTCGTGACAAAGTCGAAGCGACTCGACGCATCCCCATAATTCATCTCTTCCACGATTCCTTTTTCCCGGAAGACCCGTAAGTTATTATAAACCGTCGCCACACTCATATTTGGAAAACGATGTTCGAGCGCACGATAAATTTCATCTGCTGTCGGATGGGTATGTCCCGTCGTTAAATATTCCAAAATCGCATGACGTTGTGGTGTCATCCGAACGCCTGATTCACGTAAAGAGCGTACTGCATCATCTAGCATCTCGTTCGCCACGTCATCCCCTCATTTCTATCTTTCATTGATTATTAGATTGTAATCTTTATAATTAGTCTACCTACATTCTTTCTTTCCGTCAACGGCTCTGCTCCCCGTTTGACGGACATGATACAATCATATCGTGATATTTTTCACGTATCAATGATTGGAGGAATCATCATGTCAACTCACGCAAACCGCCCAACTTCCGAAGCATTATACGAAGTGGCACAAAAATGTATCGTCGGAGGCGTCAACAGTCCTTCCCGTTCTTATAAGGCAGTCGGAGGCGGTGCCCCCGTTTATATGGAACGCGGAGAAGGTGCTTATTTTTATGATGTCGACGGCAATCGTTATATTGATTACTTAGCAGCTTACGGACCAATCATCACAGGTCACGGTCACCCTCATATTACGGAAGCGATCACGAACGCTTCAAAAAACGGCTTATTGTACGGGACACCGCATCGTCTGGAAATCGATTTTGCCCACAAACTCCAACAAGCGATCCCGTCTTTGGAAAAGGTCCGCTTTACGAACTCTGGAACAGAGGCCGTCATGACGACGATCCGCGTCGCCCGCGCCTACACGGGACGTGAACTCGTCGTCAAGTTCAGCGGATGCTACCATGGTCACTCGGACTTGATGCTGATTGCAGCTGGTAGTGGTCCCGCGACCCTCGGTTCACCTGATTCAGCCGGTGTGACGAAAGCAACTGCCAAAGAAGTCATTACGACACCGTTCAACGATATTGAAGCATATCGTCAGATCATGAAGGAATGGGGCGACCAAGTCGCCTGTGTCCTTGTCGAACCCATCGTCGGAAACTTCGGGATTGTTGAACCACAACCCGGTTTCCTCGAAGCGATCAATGAAATCACCCACGAACATGGTGCACTCGTCATCTATGATGAAGTCATCACGGCTTTCCGTTTCATGTACGGCAGTGCCCAGGAACTGCTGAATATCCGCCCGGACATGACCGCACTCGGAAAAATCATCGGTGGCGGTTTGCCGATTGGTGCATACGGTGGTCGCCAGGACATTATGGAACACGTCGCACCACTCGGTCCAGCTTATCAGGCGGGTACGATGGCCGGTAACCCGGCTTCAATGGCTGCCGGAATCGCTTGCCTTGAGTTACTCGAACAACCAGGTGTTTACGAAGAGTTCGATCGCCTTGGCGCGAAGCTTGAACAGGGTATTCTCGAAGCAGCAGACACACATGCTGTCACGATTACGATCAACCGCCTCAAAGGAGCCTTGACGGTCTACTTCACGGATGAGACGGTCGTTGATTATTTAGGAGCAGAGCGTGCAGACAGTGAAATGTTCGGCCGTTTCTTCAAGCTGATGCTTGAACAGGGCGTCAACCTTGCCCCTTCTAAGTACGAAGCCTGGTTCTTGACGACCGCTCACACAGAAGCAGACATCGACGAAACGATTGCTGCCGTCAATCGCGCTTTCGCACAACTGTAAGCTGTTCCCCTCTCATACCATATAAAAAAGCTATTCCGTTTTTACGGAATAGCTTTTTTTCATTCGACGAGCTCTAGGTTTTGGATCGCATACAGTTCAAAGTAAGCACCACGTTTACGCATCAAGTCTTCATGACGTCCCATCTCCGTAATTTGACCGTTCTCGATGACGACGATTTTATCGGCATCGGTGATGGTCGAAAGGCGGTGGGCGACGGTAAACGTCGTCCGTCCTTTGGCGAGACGCGCCAGCGAGTCTTGAATCATTGCTTCACTTTCCAAATCCAACGCACTTGTCGCTTCATCTAGAATCAAGATTGGTGGATTTTTCAGGAAGACACGGGCAATCGCCAGACGCTGTTTTTGTCCGCCTGATAATTTAACGCCCCGTTCGCCGACCGGTGTTTTGTATCCATCTTGCAGTCGTTCGATGAATTCATGGGCATTGGCGGCTTTCGCTGCAGCAATGACCTGTTCATCCGTCGCTTCCGGATTTCCCATCTTGATGTTCATCTCGACCGATTCACTGAATAGAATCGATTCTTGCATGACCATTCCGATTTGATCACGCAGACCACGCAACTTCAAATCACGAATGTCGACGCCGTCAAGGGTAATCCGTCCGGAAGAGACGTCATAAAAACGCGGAATCAGACTGACGAGGGTTGATTTCCCTCCGCCTGACATACCGACGAAAGCAATCCGTTCCCCGGCCTGAACGTCGAGCGTCAAACCGTTAATCGCCCGTTCGCCCCCTTCTTCATACGAGAAGCTGATATTTTCAAATTGAACGTTCCCTTTGACAGCAACCGGATTTTTAGCTGTCGCTTTCTCCGTGATGTCATACGGTTCATCCAAAAATTCGAACATCCGGTCCATCGAGGCAATCGACTGGGTCAATGTCGTCGATGAGTTGACGAGCCGTCCGAGCGGTGCGTACAGACGGTCGATGTAGGCGATGAAGGCAACCATCGTCCCAAGCGATTCTTGACCGTTCAAGACAAGGAACGCCGCAGCACCAAAAATCAAAATAGGCGCAAAATCAGTAATCGTCGAGACGACGACATATGTCCGGGCGTTCCAGTTGGTTTGGCGCAATGCCGCTGTCAAGAATCCGTCATTTTGCTTTTTAAAGGCACGGTTTTCATGGGGTTCGAGCGCAAAACTGCGGATGACGGCCATGCCATTGACCCGTTCCGTCAAGTGACCTTGCAGTTCAGCCAGTGCCGCGGACCGGTCACGCGTCAGACTGCGGAGCCGGCCGTAGAAAAATTTCACGGCAAGCGCATAAAACGGCAACGGGATGATCGCGACGAGTGTCAACTTTGGATCAATGGTCCACATGATGGCAATCGCAATCAAAATCGTAATCATATCGAGCCACAAGTTCATCAGACCGGTCACGACAAAATCTTTTGTTTGTTCGACGTCATTAATGATCCGTGAAATGACCTCACCTGTTTTCGAATTTGAATAAAACCGAAGTGATAATTTCTGTACATGATCAAACAGTCGATTCCGGACATCAAACAGAATTTTCGAAGCGGACCACTGGGCAAGGTATTGCCGGATGTACTCAAGCGGTGGTTTGACGACGAGGAAGACGAAGAAACCGGCTCCGATCAGATACGCCAACTCTTTACTGCGTTCTGCCAATGGCACAGTAGTCGTTTCCGATAATAAGTTGTCGATGATGTATTTATAGAGTAACGGTAACCCTAACGGAATCGAAAATTTGATGATCCCGACAAACACGGTCAGGAGGATTTGTTTCTTGTATGGTTTGACGAATTCCATGTATCGCCGGATCGAACCTTTTTCTTTTGATCGTACTTGTTTTGTTCTAGCCATGTGTTTCCCTTCTTTCCACTAAAAAAAGACGATGGCGAACCATCATCTCCGATATCTTGTTTCGTATTCACGATACCACGTTTCAACGAATGCCGGATTAAACGGACCCTTCCGACTCCGAATCCATTGAATCAAAATTTGGACGTTGTCTTTTAGAATACGATCAATCGCTTTCGGATAATTCATCTCGCGGCGATGTTTTTCGTACTCGTCCTCATCCAAAATCATGTAAGACATGTCTGGATACACCTTGATGTCTAAATCATAATCAATGTACTTGACTGCTCGATCCTTTTCATCAAACGTCGAAGGTGACCCTAAGTTGCAGTAATAGTAGATTCCGTCTTCACGGATCATACAAATTACATTAAACCAGAGTTCTGTCGAAAAATAACAAATCGCGGGTTCGCGTGTCCGCCACTGACGACCATCCGATTCGCTGACCATGATCCGGTCATTGAATCCAATCAATTCTTCATCCGTCGATTTAAGCACGAGCGTTTCTTCCCAAACTCTGTGTAAGCTGCCGTTATGTTTGAAACTTTGAATCTCAATCTTGCTACTTTCTTTTGGGAATCGACTCATGTGCTACTCCTTTCTGAAGCTTTTTATTCAGTTTTTTCTCTACTCTCGTGCTTATTATACCCATTTTCAGAACACATGAAAAACGAAAGGCTATTTTTTCAGGAAAATGACTGGTATTTATTTTGAAAAATGATGCAAGATGGCTTGTTTTCGTTGCTGAAACATCGGCCGAAGAATAAAGGCGTCGACAAACCATTTTGGAAAATAGGATTTATAGATTAAGTCGTCAATCATATATACGCCATCCTGACGTTCTTCGACACGGTGTGTATGACACCACGCAGCGAAAGGAAACGGCACCTTCACTCCGACGTCAACAAATGCATCTTTTCCGACCATCGGGATGATCGAATCCCACTGTACAAAAATCGGCGGTACCCCGACCTTCAGCTGGATCGTATTGCCGGCATACGTCCGGGTATCACCGATGGTCTGAACTTTCGGAAAAGTCGTCATGCCAGTCAATGCTTTGGCGTCACTTAAAAATAACCAAGCTTGTTCTTTTGTCGTCGGGACACGGGTTTCCGTCATAAAACGATTCATTAAAGTTCCTCCTTTAGTAGACGATCAATCTTCATCTGGGCGACTGAAATCGGTTGCTTGGCATACGTTTGTTCATCCATCAAGACGGTCCCTTCCGGTTGGGTCGTGACACGATAAACGGTAATGTCCCAAATCCGGTGGGAAAAGATGTGTTTGACACTGCCGATACGCGTCCCCGGCTGCTCTTCTGACGTTTCGACCAGAGGATATTGCCACATGCCCGCGAGGAGTCCTGTATCGGGACGTTGCATGACTGCCACTTGACCGTTTTCTTCATATACCAAGGCGTCATACTGAATCGTCTGCGTTTTCCCTTTTTTGGTTTTGACCGGAAGCTCCGCTTGAACAGACCGCTCGTAGGCGAAACAGACATCATTGACCGGACAAAGTCCACACATCGGTGATTTTGGCGTACAGACCATCGCGCCCAGTTCCATCAAGCCTTGATTGAAACTCGAAGGATCCGTGTGATCAATCAACTCATGGACAGCAGCTTCGAATACTTTTCGAGTTTTCGGAGCGGCGATGTCGTCATAAATCCCCAAGACCCGTGATAAGACACGCATGACGTTCCCGTCAACAGCCGGCTCCGGATGACCGTAAGCGATAGAGAGCACGGCACCCGTCGTATAAGGACCGACCCCCCGCAAACTTTCGAACCGTTCCTTTTCATCCGGTACGATTCCGCCGTATTTTTCAACAACTTCCTGAACGGCGATTTGAAGGTTCTTAACACGGGAATAGTACCCTAAGCCTTCCCAGTATTTTAAGACTTCACTTTGTTCCGCCGAAGCCAAGTCGTGTGGTGTCGGAAAGCGTTCCGTGAAGCGGTGGTAATAAGGAATCACCGTATCGACCCGTGTCTGTTGCAACATGATCTCACTGATCCAGATATGGTAAGGATTTTTCGTTTCACGCCATGGCAGTTGCCGTTGTTCCCGCAAGAACCATTGCACCAGTTCGGTTGTAAAATGTTGCTTATTAAAGTTTGTGAAATATTCTGTAACGAGAGTCAAAATTCTACCTCTTTTCTGTCTGATACGTTATAGTAAGTTCAATTAACCATGAAATCACTCTACGATTCTTTTTATTATCTTGAATACTTTATAGAGGAGCGAATTCGCATTGGATACTGGTACGCATATCGGAATGGGACTTTGTCTCGCCGCCATTTCAACACTTGAACCCGATGTCGCAGCAAGTGCTACACTGTTCGCTGCCGTCACCACTACAGCTTTGGTCGGTTCCCATGCTCCGGACTTTGATACTGTATTTAAATTTAAAGGCAACAGTGCCTATCTCAGACAACACCGTGGTAAATCACACGGCTTAATCGCTTTGATCGCTTGGCCGCTGTTGTTGTCGATTGTCATCGGCGCTTTATTTGGTGTTCCACCTACTTCATTATGGCTGATGGCACAGACCGCTGTCGCCCTTCATGTCTTCGTCGATCTGTTTAATGCTTACGGCACACAGGCTCTCCACCCCTTTAAAAGGACTTGGATCGGATGGGGTGTCATCAATACATTTGATCCGTATCTGTTCACGATGTATTACAGCGCGTTCGGCATCTGGTTGCTGACCCGGGCGACGATTGTCATCTTCCCGATTCTGATTGCAATCGTCATCATCTACTACGCCGTTCAGTTTAAGTTGCGAAACGACGCTTTGGCAACGGCAGCCCGTTACTATGGCGGAGCGCATAAGCTGTTTATCTCGCCCGGTATGAAGTGGGATGAGTGGCACGTCGCGGCCCGCTTGCGAAATGAATATGCTGTCGTCAAAATCAATGCCGGTACCGTCGTCGAATGCGGTAATTTCCGGATTAAGGACGAACCGCATGGAGACGAATTATACGAAATCGTCAAAGAAAATGCCGATTTGCAAGCTTTTCTCGAATTCTCAAAAATTCACACGTATACCGTTTCACGAAAAGACGGGATTGTCGAATACCGTTTCACGAACTTACGTTACTTTACGAAAGAAGTTTATCCGTTCGTCGCGGTTGTCCGGATCGATGCCGCCTCCCGCCAGATCGTCAGCTCGTACACCGGCTGGGTCTTCAGTGAACGCACATTACAAAAAAAACTGATTGTCCCTGCACTATGAATAAAGGACTCGTTACCCGAAACAACTTCCGGGTCAACGAGTCCTTTTTTTGTTGCATCTGAATCACTGGGTGTCGCGCCCGATCATCAGATGTTTGAATTTCTCATTTGTCGTGTTGAAACGATGAAGCATCGCTCCATGCTGTTTGATCTGTTGCTGAACGAAACGTACGGCAACAGCCTCGCCTTGATACTTTTCGCCCGCGCGTGCGAGCGTCGCCTCGAAGTCCTCCCACAGCACTTCGACCCATGTCAACGCTTCGAGCGGTGTCAGCGTCTCATTGACAAGTTGCAGTTCATTTGCCAGTCCTTGTAATGCTTCTGAACGGTTCTGATCCATCATCATTCCTCCTCTTCTTGAATCAATGCCAGTGGAATCGCCACTTCATTGACCGTCCCTTCAAAATGTCCCCATCCCATGACACCGTTGACGAAATGCAACTCGAATCGCGCTTCTTCCCCGTCGATCCAGTAAAAGCGTCCCGTCTCGAACCGGCTGGCATCAACGAGATAACTTTGGGCAATCGCAATCTTTCGAATGATGACTTCCACTTCACTCATGTTGCCGTGTTGCTCCGCTTTTCGTTTTTGTTCATTCAACTTCGTCACGAGCATCTCTAATTCATACTTCGACAGTTGACTCATTCGTGTATCCATCAAAAAACTCCCCCTCTTCGTCATTAGTATATACGAAAAGAGGGAGGAGAATCATAGGGTTAGCTTGATTTCAGTTCGAGATTCCGTTTGCTTTGCAAGGCATACATTTTGGCGTAGATGTTTTGTTTTGCGAGCAACTCTTCGTGTGTACCACGTTCAGCAATCCGTCCTTGGTCAAGAACAATGATTTCATCCGCGTCTTTAATCGTCGACAAGCGGTGGGCGATGATGAATGTCGTCCGCCCTTTCGTCAACGTCAACAACGCTTCTTGAATCATTGCTTCCGTCTCGGAGTCGACACTCGCCGTTGCTTCATCGAGCACCAAGATGGCCGGATCAAAGGCCAGTGCCCGGGCAAAACTGATCAACTGCCGTTCCCCTGCAGATAAGGTCGCCCCTTTTTCGATGACCGGTTCATCCAGTCCTTTCGGGAGCCGGTCAATGAATCGATCCGCGCCCACTGCAATGATGGCTTCACGGATACGCTCTTCCGAAATGGCCGGATTTCCAAGCGTGATGTTCGACCGAATCGTTCCCGTGAATAAAAACGGATCTTGCAAGACGATCCCCATATGATCCCGAACCGCCTGCTTCGGGAGTTTCGTGACATCTTGTCCGTCAATCAACAACTGTCCGGAGGACGGATCATAAAAACGCATCAATAAGTTCATGATCGAACTTTTTCCGCTGCCCGTATGACCAACGAGGGCAACCGTCGCCCCCGGACGCGCATCAATTTCAATGTCTTGCAACACAGGATGACCCGGATCGTAACTGAATCCGACCTGCTTGAACTCGACACGTCCCGCAAAACGAGCAAGGCGTCCTTTTTCAACGTCTTCTCCTTGCTCATCCAGCAACTGGAACATCCGGTCTGCGGAAACGAGTGCCTGCTGCAATGGAGACAACTGGTTCATGATTTGAGTGACCGGTTCGAAGAGACGTGAGACATAGTCGATATAAGCGTATAAAATACCGAGCGATAAAAACGTCCCGTCAGTCAAACTCTTTCCGGCGACAACCCAAATCAGCAAAGCGAGTGTCAGGTTTTTCAAGAAATACGACAAGTTATGCGACATCAAGGCATCGAGCCGTAATAACTTCGAACGGGTCTGATAATTCTCTTCGTTTTTCTGTTCGAATTCTGCCAACACTTCTTTTTCCCGCGCATAGGCTTGAATGATCGGCATCGTTTGAATGTTTTCATTCAACTGACCGTTCATGTCGGCGACAAGTGACCGGACCTTAAAGTTGTTTTCCGTCGCCAATTTTTGAAACAGCTGAATCCAGAAATAGACGATCGGGATGATCAGGAGCGAGACCAGTCCCAAACGGATATCGAGGAAAAACATCGCTACTAAAATTCCGGCCATCGTGATCAATCCGGAAAAGACCCGCGCCAACACCCCTAGATATAAATCACGAATCGTTTCCGTATCATTCGTCACCCGACTGACGATTTTCCCGATCGGTGTTTGGTCAAAGTAGCGGACCGGCAACCGTTGTAAATGGGAAAAGACATCAAGACGCATCCGTTTGACGATTTTATGCGCCGACCGCTGAAGCAAGATTTGTTGAACCCAGTTCAGCCCCGCTGCAATCAACAGCAAGACGATATAAAGGAGCGACAACCAACCGACCGCTTTTAAGTCGGAGGCGTAAAAGTCATAGACTTGCCCTTGCGTCAGCTTTTCGACATCCGAATAACGGAATGTCTCGTCGCCGCGTGTGATGGTCAACGTTCCATCAGTTACGTTCCGTTCTCCGCCACTGACGACTTGCTCCGGAACAAAATAGTATCCTTCTTTCGATTGGACAATCGAAATCGGTTGAATGATGGCGGACGCAGATACGTCTTTCGTCTTCGCGAACTCTCGTCCTGCGTATTCCACCGTTCCGCCCGACTCCACTTCTACCCAGTCCTTTTCAATCGCGACGATATGCTCGTCAATGATGACTTTCGCGATGTACGGACCGGTCAATTCTGCTCCAACCGCCAGAATCAATAAAAACAATCCCAGAAAGATGGCTCGTTTCTCATACATCGCATAGCGGACAAGTGAACGAATCGTCGTTTTCCGACGAACAGGATCCAGTAGATACAACTCTTCTTCATTCATGTTTGACACCTCCTACCTTACGTTTCTTCACTTTGACGTTCAAATTGCTCGGCATACCAGCCCTGGCGTTCCATCAACTCTTCATGCGTTCCGCGTTCCGTCACTTGACCGTCTTGGAGGACAAGGATTTCGTCCGCATGGGCAACAGCGGACAACCGGTGGGCGACGATCAACGTCGTGGACTGCTCACGATTGGTGCGAATCGCTTCGATGATATGTGATTCGGTTTTCGCATCTACAGCGGACAAGGAGTCGTCGAGCAATAACAATTTCGGTTTCTTCAACATCGCCCGAGCAATCGAAAGCCGTTGTTTTTGTCCACCGGATAACGTGACACCACGTTCGCCGACCAACGTCTCAAGACCTTGATCGAGCATCGTGACATCTGTCGTAAACGAAGCGAGGCGAATTGCTTCTTGCAATTCCGCTTCCGTTGCCGTTCCGGCACCAAACAAGATGTTATCCCGGACAGTTTTCGAGAACAGTAAATGTTCCTGCGAGACATAACCCGTCCAGCCTCGGACTGTCTCAAGCGCCACATCTTCGTACGGCGTCCCGTTGACTTTCAACATGTCGCGTCCGACCGGATATTCGCGGAGGAACTGGCGTAGCAACGTCGTTTTTCCGGCCCCTGTCGGACCGACGATTCCGATCGTCTTCCCTTGTTCAATCGTTACGTCAACGCCGCGCAAGGCCGGTTGATCCGTTCCCGGATACGTAAATGTCAAATCCGATACTTCAATCGTTTCCGGAGTCGATACGTCGACAGTCGGTGTCGAGGTGATCAGCGGCTTAACGCGCATTGTCGCCTGCAGACGGTCAAGACTTGCCGTTCCACGCTGGATGACATTGATCAATTCCCCGAACGCATACATCGGCCAGATCAACATCCCGAGGTAAATATTGAAGGCAACAAGCTGTCCCAGCGTGATGTCGTTCGTAAAAACAAGGTACGTCCCGAACGATAAACCGATCAAATAACTGATACCGACTAATAATTTAATGATGGGCTCAAACAAGACATCAATTTTGGCGACATGCACGTTTTTATCAAACACATCAGTCGTCACGTCATCAAACTTTTTGACATCGATGTCTTCTTGGACAAAGGAACGGATGACGCGCAGACCAGAAATCGATTCCACGACTTGGTCATTCATCGTGCCGAATGCATCCTGCGCCGTCATGAAACGTCCGTGAATCTGACTTCCCAGCTTGTTCATCGCATAAGCAAGGATCGGCATCGGCAACAGCGCCGCCAGTGTCAATTTCCAATCAATGGCGACACCCATCACGACGAGCGTAATCGCCGTCATGTTCAACGAATCGACGAGTGTCAGGACACCAAACCCGGCTGTCCGTTCAACCGCCTTCAAGTCATTGGTCGCCAGCGCCATTAAATCTCCTGTTCGATTGCGCTGATAAAAGGTGGGTGTCAGTTTTAACAAGTGCGTGAAGAACTGACTGCGTAACGTGCGTTCCAGTAAAAAAGCCGTTCCGAATAATTTCGCAAGCCACAAATACGTCAAGATAAAGGACGCGATTGAAATCACGACAAGACCGACCACATACTGGATCAAGGTCGTCCGGTCCATTGAACCGGACCGTAATCCGTCAATGACTTTTCCGATCAGCCATGGTGGTGTCAAGTCGATGAAGCCGGTCACGATCAGTAACAACACGGCAACTAAATACGATTTTTTATGTTCCTTCAGAAACCAACTGAGTTGGCGAAATAATCGCACGATGGTTCCCCCCTTTGTCGTTCATAATGGTGTTATCTGGTTTCCAAGCACGCAAAAAAGGCAGACTGATTTCCGGAGCAGTCCGGGAATCAATCTGCCTTTCTAAAGACGATTTGAATCGACAATATGGTCTGCGTGCTCGGGAAACGGATTCCCTGTCAATCGCACACTGAATGAGTGTTTATACGAGTTCGAGAGTCTCCGCCATATTCAACTGTTGGATGGATGTGATAACAATTGGCTGTTTCATGTGACGGTTCCTCCTTTTCTTAATCTGTGCGTAGGATAGCATAATTGTCGAACAATTGTCAATTTTGTGTCCAGTTTTTAAAAATTGGTTTACCTTTCGTCAAATCCCATCTTCCTCTTCCTGTTTCACCTGCTCAATCGCTTCTGAGACAAGCGCATACGGGAAGCCTTTTCGGACAAGCGCCTGCTGTGTTTTTTGAATACGGGCGAACGGCTCCAGGTTCCGGTATTTCGGATAGTACTTCCGGGCTTGATACAGCGCAGCCGACTCTTCCGTTTCCGCTTCGACCTCTTCAAAAACAAGTTGTAACCCCTGTCGTGTGACTTCTGTTGAGAAGCCGCGTTGCATCAACGTTTGCTGCAATTTTTGTTTGAGTTCCCGAACCGATCTTCGCGCCAGTTCTTTTTGTTTTTGCCGCAGAAATTTCAGCACTTTTTCCAGTTCTTCTTCTTCCGTAAACTCCGTGAGTGCTTCGTCGATATACGACTTCGGAACCTTCAAGGCCTCGAGATCCCGGCGAATCTTTCCGGGACCTTGCGGCGTCGTCGCTTTTTTCGTTGCCGTGTATGCCAAGGCAAACTGTTGGTCATTCAGGTATTTTTGATCGGTCAACCGTTTGATGGCATGTTTCACCGCATGCTCCGGTGTTTCTTTTTCCATCAAATAGGCTTCGACTTCACTCGTCGCCCGCATCCGGTAAGACAAATGATTGAGGGATAAACGATAGGCTTTTTGCTGTTCTTCCGCCGTCAGGACTTCCTTGACGAAATCATCGTCTAGCTCTTTGTCACGCTGTAGATTATATTTGATTAAAATATCGACATCGACGGCAAAGGCGTATTCTTCCTTGCCCTCACGCTCAATATAGATATTAAAACGTTCCGTGTTTTTCTTTTGGGTTGAGATCCGTTTGATTTTCAAGTCTGTTCCTCCTTTTTCATTCTCTTTCTTCCACGATAACATGTTGAATGAGGTTTGAGTGAAATGGACAAACGGGAACATATGTACAAGTATTCATTTAGATAGAACGAGAGGATGACTTCAGCTATGAAAATCGCAATTACAGGCGGAACGGGAATGATCGGGCAGGCATTAACAAAACGTTTACTTAACGAAGGACATCAGATTAAAATTCTGACACGGTCACCGAAAGCCGCAACGGGATCCATTTCTTACGTGGAATGGTTGACAGACGGAGCAACACCTGAACACCAATTAAACGATGTCGATGCCTTCATCCACTTAGCCGGCGCCTCGATCAATGAAGGACGCTGGACGGAAGAGCGGAAACGCGTGATTCTTGAAAGTCGGATCGATTCGACAAAAGAACTTGTCCGGATCATTCAAGCACTCGATTCCAAGCCCGCTGTCGTCTTATCGGCTTCTGCCGTCGGGATTTACGGTCAGGATCGTCACCAAACATTTTCAGAAGAAACCGTGTTGCCTCCGACGGCAGACTTCCTCAGCCACGTCTGTGTCGCTTGGGAAAATCTTGCTGAACCGATTGCCGAACTCGGGATTCGTCTCGTCCATCCACGTATCGGTGTCGTCTTAAGTACCGACGGCGGTGCCTATCCGCTGATGCGACTCCCTTACAAACTGTTTGGCGGAGGAACGATGGGCGACGGTAAGCAATGGGTTTCTTGGGTCCACATCGATGATCTCGTTGAACTGTTCCTGTTTGCTTTGACGACTGATTCCGTCAGCGGACCGGTGAACATCACGGCACCTCATCCGGAGACGATGCGCCGTTTTGGTCAAACGATTGGTCAGGTGTTACATCGTCCCCACTGGTTACCTGCTCCACGCTTTGCGCTCGAGCTCGCACTTGGAGAAAAAAGTGTCATCGTGCTCGAAGGTGCACGTGTCATTCCTAAAAAAGCACTCGAAAACGGCTTCAAGTTTCGGTATGCTGAATTAAAGGATGCACTACAGAATCTTGAGAATACAAACTAATACAGGGGCTGACAAATGGTGGATGTTTTAATACGTAATGCACATATCTTCCCGATTACATCAGATAGTTTTTATGGGGATATCCGAATCAAAAACGGTAAAATTGATGAGATCAGTGAATTGCTTGACGCTAAAGAAGATGAACGGGTCATTGAAGCCGAAGGACGGTTCTTACTGCCTGGATTCATCGATGCCCATACGCATCTCGGTTTATACGATGAGGGAACCGGGACAGTCGGAAATGATGCCAATGAAACGATTTTCGCGATGACGCCCCATTTACGGGCCATCGACGGTGTGTATCCGCTCGATGAAGGATTCAAGGAAGCGATCGAACACGGGATCACGACGGTTCAAGTCATGCCGGGCAGTATGAACATCATCGGCGGCGTGACAAGTGTCATCAAGACACACGGTCGATTCATCGACGATATGATCCTCCGGAAATACGCCGGACTGAAAGTAGCGCTCGGTGAAAATCCAAAACGGGTCCATAGTGCAGGCCGTGCCGGTGAATTGACACGGATGGGTATCATGGGTATGTTGCGGGAAGCGTTTCTCGAAGTCAAGATGCAACGGACGGCAGATACGTTTGCCCACCGGATGATTGAACGGGTTCTCAAAAGAGAGATGCCGCTCCGTGTCCACGCACACCGTGCGGACGATATCTTATCAGCCATTCGCTTTGCGGAAGAGTTTGATCTGGATGTCCGGATCGAGCACTGTACAGAAGGTCATCTCGTCGCACAGGAGTTGCAACAATTGCCAATCGAACATGTCACGGTCGGTCCGACGTTTACCCGAAAGTCAAAAATCGAACTGAAGAACAAAACCTGGGAAACATACCGGGTCCTTCATGAACACGGGTTGGAGATTTCGATCACGACGGATCATCCGTATACACCCGTTCAGTACTTAAACTTATGTGCAGGACTGGCAGCACGCGAAGGTTTGCCGGTCGACATCGCCCTTCGCGCCATTACGATCAATCCGGCCCGTTCCATCGGTGTCGACGATCGAGTCGGCTCGATCGAACCGGGAAAAGATGCCGACCTCGTTCTCTGGAGTCACTTCCCGCTCGATTATCTGGCGAAGCCGCTCATGACGATGATCGACGGAAAAGTCATTTTTGAACATCCACACCTGACGTCCATGTCTTAAAAAAAGCCTTTGATTTTAACGGAAATCCGTTGAAATGCAAAGGCTTTTTTCTTTGTGAAAACCGTCCCTTTTTGTTTGCAGGAAATGTCTTGTTTTTGTATGTTTTTTCACAAAAATTATTTACTTGCTTTTTTAAAAAAAGAAGGTAATATTATCTTATCCGACAACTGAAGAAGGCATACCATGCGCGGTTCAAACGAGTCAGACAGGTAGCTTTCGACAATCATTCTAGCGGTCTTAAGAAGGAGGAATGGAAGTATGCTCAAGCAACGGGAGCTGAGCGACTGCGCTGATTTGTTCGAACTGATGCAGCATCAAGACGTATATCCGTACGTCCGCCAAAAAACACGGTACTTTGATGAATTTCTGTTTACTACAAAGCAGGCAATCGAAGAGGAAGAGCGCGGAGAACTGGTCTCCCGCACGATCCTAGACGAATTTGACCAACCAATCGGTACAATCAGTTTACTCGATATCGAAGGACAGTATGGGTTTCTCGGTACATGGTTAGGTAAACCGTATCATGGGAAAGGGTACAACAATCTCGCAAAGGAAGCCTTTTTTGCGGAATTATTTTTTGACCTCGAATTCGAAAGTGTCTTCATGAAAATCCGCAAGACCAACATCCGTTCTCAAAAAGCAGCGGAAAAGTTGCCGTACGCCTTTTGTGCGGATGAATTGCGCCCAACCTTACTCGAACAGTTGAACACGGGAGAAACCCAGTTCACCCTGTATGAAGTCTCGAAATCAAGTTTTCAAATGTATATCCACGGACGCGAATTCGAAACCGTCTACGAACAACAACTCGAAGCATGAGAGGACCTGTCCTCTTGTGCTTTTTTACTGTTCGTTGATGCGGAACGAAACCTTCAAATGGTATGATGATAAGGAAAATTCATCTTTTGGAAGAGGATGCAACGTCTTCCTATATGAAATGGAGCGATTACTGATGCCGGAACAATCCTTTAAAATACTGGTTGTAGACGATGAAGCACAAATGCGTGACCTGCTTGTCTCAAACCTTCAAAAAGAAAACTACCACACGACGACCGCTTCAAACGGTCAAGAAGCCCTTGACCAAATGCAGCAAGATACGTTTCATCTTGTGTTACTCGATGTCATGATGCCGGAAATGGACGGACTAACCGCTTGTATGCGGATCCGTGAATTTTCGAATGTCCCGATCATCATGCTGACGGCACGCTCCGACGAACTCGACCGGATTCACGGTTTAAAAATCGGAGCTGACGATTACATCACCAAACCGTTCAGTCCACGGGAATTATTGGCACGGATCGAAGCGACCCTGCGCCGCTCACATCGTTTTACGGTCGATCAATCGGCCACGTTGACGATTGGGAAACTTGAGCTGGATACGGAAAGCCGGAGTGTCCATGTCAGCGGAAAACCCATCAGTTTGACGCGAAAGGAATTTGATTTGCTCCACTTGTTTGTCCAAAACAACGACAAAGTTTTTTCGCGTGAACAACTGCTCGACCAAATCTGGGGTGCGGATTATATCGGAAACCTTCGGACAGTCGATACCCACATCAAAACACTCCGCCTCAAGCTCGGTGAGGCTGGTGGCTCGATTCAGACCGTCTGGGGTATCGGGTATAAGTTTGAGGAAGTATGATTAAACGCTATACCATCCGTCGCCGGATTTGGATTACGATTTGGTTTACAAGCGTGTTCTCAGCCATTTTGTTCGTGTTGCTGACATTTTACTTGTATGACCGCTTTTATTTACAAACGCAAGAAGATCTCCTGCTGAACCGCGGGGAAAAATTGATCAACATCTATGAATCGGAAGGCTTGTCCGGCGCCTTTTACGATGGCATGACTTATACGAACGAATTGACCGAATCGAAAGTTTTTTTCATCGACTTTCTGAAGAAAAATCCGGCCGGTCTGCGGTTCTTGACGAATGCGGATATTGAACAGTTGCGTAACGGTGAAACGGTCGTCTCAAGCCGGACGCATCCGATTGAAGGCTCGGATATTCTCATGACAGGTTTTCCGATCATCGAAAATAACCGTCTTGTCGGAACACTGATTCTGTATCTTGAGCTGGGTCAAATCAGTGAACCGTTCCGTCCGCTCCGCTTGATGATTTTCTTCATGATCGGCTTAATTGTCCTCAATCTCGTCATCTTTGGACGCCAGATCATCGATACGATCATCCGCCCGCTGATTGATATGAAACGGGCTTCGACGGTGTATGCACAAGGTGATTTTGATTACCGGATTCCGATTCAATCCGACGATGAAATCGGCGAACTGGCGGAAACGTTAAACAAGATGGCGGAATCGCTCGGCGAAGTGGATGAACAACGCAAAGAATTCTTGGCCAATGTCAGCCATGAATTACGGACCCCCCTCTCCTACATCCGGGGCTATACCGAAATGATGCAAGATCAAGCACTCGATGACAAAACGCGTGATCAGTATTATCAAATCATCGAACGGGAAACGGAACGCCTGCAACGGCTCGTCAATGATTTACTGGACTTGGCTCAACTGGAACGGGATTCTTATCCGATGACGAAACAGCCGCTCGTCTTCAGTCAAGTGCTTGAAGATGTCGTCTACCGTATGGAACCGATCGCTAAAACAAAAGGTGTGTCGATCATCACGGATTTTGATCCAAGTCAGATTGTTCTCGGAGATAATGACCGACTGGAACAAGTCATCGGAAATATTTTAGATAATGCCTTACGATATACACCGGCTTCCAAAAACATCTATCTCTCGACCAAAACGGACGATGAACGGACGGTCTGCACGATTCGGGACGAAGGAGAAGGCATTCCACCCGAACATCTGGAACGGTTGACGAAACGGTTTTACCGGGTCGATAAATCCCGTACCCGCAAAGACGGTGGAACCGGTCTCGGTCTCGCCATCACAAAACATATCATCGATCGGCATGACGGAACCATTTCCTTTGAATCGGCGCTCAGTGAAGGAACGACGGTCCGAATCATATTACCGTTGCTGCCGGACGAAGAAGATGGATTCGCTTGACCAAACCGGTTGATTACCGCCGGTTTGGTCTTTTGATTTTCTCAGAAAGGACGTTTTACTATCGAAGCAACATTTTTTCATTGGTTGGAGCAAGCCGGTACATTTGCTGTGGCGATCAGTCTGTTGGTCAGCATACTCGTTAGTTTATTTGGTGTGTTGCCCAGTGCTTTCATCACTGCCGCCAATCTGCTTTATTTTGGCTTTTGGGAAGGGCTCTTGTTGTCCTTTCTCGGCGAGGCTTTGGGTGCCGGGATCGCGTTTTACGTTTACCGCCGGGGTTTCCGGCAGATCGAGCCGCTGATTCGGTCACCCCTTGTCTTGAAATGGCTCGGGAAATTGACGAAACAAACGGGATGGGACGCCTTTTGGTCAATCCTCTTTTTACGGCTGCTGCCGTTTGCCCCGTCCGGACTGGTCACCTTCTTGAGTGCAACCAGCGGTGTCTCGGCGCTCGTGTTTTTGAGCGCCAGTACGATCGGGAAAGTACCAGCCCTTCTACTCGAGGCATTTGCCGTCAATGAATTGATTCAGCGGGACTCACCCATTCCTTGGCTGATTGCCGGCCTGTTCCTGATCTGCTATCTGTTCTATTGGCGGAAGAAGCGACGGCAACAATCAGGGGTTAACGATTGATGCAACCGTTTTCTTCGTTTAGTGTAGAGAAGTACACAAAGGAGGAAAAGAGCATGGAATTACGTTCATTTGGTCAGACCGATATTCAAGTCTCCCCGCTCGGCTTTGGTGCCGGTCACATCGGTTCCGACGCTTTATCGGATCAGGAAGCAAGCCGGGTCTTGCACCAAGCCTTGGACCTGGGCATCCGCCTGTTTGATACGGCGCGCGGCTACGGCTTATCCGAGAAACGACTCGGTCACTTCTTAAAACAACGTCGCCATGACGTCGTCCTGTCGACGAAGGTCGGATACGATGTACCCGGTGCGAAGGATTGGACCTTTCAAGCTGTCGCCGGCGGAATCGATCAAGCACTCTTGACGATGCAGACGGACTTCATCGATATTGTCCACCTTCACTCTTGCAGCAAGGAAATACTCGCGCAAGACGACGTCATCGAGGCGCTGGAACGGGCAAAACAGGCGGGAAAAGTCCGGCTGATTGCTTATTCAGGCGATCGAGATGACTTGGATTACGCCGTTAAAACCGGACGCTTCGACAGTTTTCAAACGTCGGTCAACCTTTACGATCAACGGGTATTGGCTGATGCCGTACCGGAGATTCACCGGCAACAAAAAGGAATCATCGCTAAACGACCGATTGCCAACGCCCCTTGGCGGTTTGACACACGACCGGTCGGACAATATGTCGAGCCTTACTGGGAGCGGGCAGAGCAACTTGACTTCCCGCTTGAGGAATCGTCCTGGCTTGAGACAGCTCTTCGTTTTACAGTCTTTGAGCCTGGAATCACGAGTGCCATCATCGGCACGGCGAATCCGGAACATCTAATCCGTAACGTCCGTTTGCTCGAACAAGGTCCTTTGTCGACGGCACGTGTCGCGGATCTAAAACGCCGTTTTCAGGAACAAGATCAAAATTGGCTCCAACAAACCTAAAAAAATGCCTCATTCCTTTTAAAGAGGAATGAGGCATTTTCATTAAAATTTCTTCTTTTTCTTTTTTTCCAAGACGACGATTGCTTCGACATGCGCCGTTTGAGGGAACATATCATACGGTTGAATGTAGCTGACTTTGTAGTCGGCTTTCATCAAATGATCACAATCCCGTGCCAGTGATTGTGGATTACACGAGACATAGATGATTTTTTTCGCTTTAGAAGAAATCATCGCATTTAATAACTGTGTGTCACATCCGGCACGTGGTGGATCGACGATGAAGACATCAGGTACCCATCCCTCTTTTACCCAACGTGGAATCCAGGCTTCTGCTTTCCCGACCACATAATGGGCATGATTAAAACCATACTGTTTCATATGGGCTGTCGCATCTTCGACGGCTTCTTCGACGATTTCCATTCCACGGACTTCTTTTGCTCCGCTCGCCACCCAAAGACCAATCGATCCAACACCCGCGTATGCATCAACAACACGTTCTTCACCCGTCAAGGCAGCTGCTTTCACGACTTCTCCATACATCCGCTCCGCTTGTTCCGGGTTTAACTGGAAGAACGCCCGTGGTGACAGTTGATATGTGAATTCACCCATCTGTTCCTCAATCCGTTCCACGCCGCGGAGGATTTCTGTTTGTTCCCCAAACACGCGTGATGTTAATTTATCGTTGATGTTCAAGGCGACTGAGATGACACCGGGAATGTCATAGATATCACGGGACAATCCTTCAAGATCCTTGAATCCGTCCTTGAACGCCACTAAGACCACTTGAATTTCACCTGTTTTGATTCCCGTCCGCACGACGATGTTACGGATGACACCATCTTGTTTGGATGAACTGTAAACCGGTACATTGTAGTCGTTCAACAATTGCGTGACCGCATTGTTGACACGTAACGTCTCTTTGTTTTGCACTACACACTCATCAATCGCCACTAAACGGTTTGAGTTTGCGGAGTACAGACCACTGACGATTTGGTTGCCTTCTTTTCCGACGGCGAATTGTGACTTGTTACGGTATTCCCATTCTGTCGTACCGATCGTCTTACGGATATCCGCCTTTTCAACATTAAGTTTCGTTGATTTTGTAAAGGCGTTCCGTAACATCTCTTCTTTGTACCGGAGTTGTCCTTCGTAGCTCATGTGCTGAAGCTGACATCCCCCGCATTGGCTGTAGATCGGACATAACGGCGTCACACGATCCGGTGAACGGACATCCCGTTTGAGGATTTTAGCATTGGCAAAGTTATTATGAATTTCTGTAATTTCGATTTGAGCGGTTTCACCGACAAGCAGACCTGGTATAAAGACGATTTGTCGTTCCAGTGTTGCAATCCCTTCACCGTTAATCCCCATGCGTAAGCAAGTCACGGAACGTGTTTCGCCTACCTGTAATTTAATTTTTGTTGTCATCTGATCCATCCTTTCCATGATCCAAATCAAAAAGCGGTCTTTACGAACCGCTTTCTGATTCCTCATGTTCCTTCATATCTTTTGCATAACGAAGCACCTTGGCTTTCAACTGATCCAAGGAAGCGGCTAAACGTTCCAAGTCCTCAATATCTGATGTTTCATCCAATGAATCAATCGTATGGCATAAAAGCTGCATTCTTGATTTTAGCACATTCATCTGCCCAAGTTTATCAGTTCTTGCTTTTCCCATTATTCTGACTTCCCTTCTTCTTCTTTCTTCCATCGTTCATTTAGCATACGATACATAATGGAGCACTAAAAGGAGGAATATGATCATGTCATTAAAATCACCCATCACCATCGAGAACGATCCGTGGGAAGCATACCGCGATATCGAACAGTACGGGCACTCCAGACTGACCAATATCGAAGTCACGACCACGACCCTTTGTAATATGCGCTGTGAACACTGCGCCGTCGGATACATGTTATCGAACAGCGAAACACCTACCATTCCCGTCGAACTCCTCATCAAAAGACTGGATGAGATCGAACATCTCCGCGCCTTCTCGATTACAGGCGGGGAACCGATGCTGTCGATGAAATCGGTTAAGGAATACGTTGTCCCTCTACTTAAGTATGCCCACGAACGCGGGGCTAAAACCCAAATCAACTCAAATTTAACACTTCCCCTCTCACGATATGAATTGATCATCCCTTATCTGGATGTTTTGCATATCTCACATAACTGGGGAACAGCCGATGACTTCATCGATGGTGGTTTCGCCATGATGGAGCGTAAACCCTCTCGTGAAGCCCGGACAAAACTGTTTGAACAGATGAAAGAAAATGCACGAATCCTGAACGCGCGTGGTGTCCTCGTCTCCGCCGAAACGATGATCAACAAGCGGACGTTACCGCACCTCGAAGCCATTCATCAGGAAATCGTCGACATGGGTTGTGTCCGGCATGAAGTGCACCCGATGTACCCGGCAGATTTCGCGTCGATGATCGAAGCCGCCAGTCTCGATGAAATCCGTGACGGCATCCACCGTCTACTGGATGCCCGTGACAAAAACGTCTGGATGCTGTTTGGAACACTGCCGTTTTATGCCTGCTCCATGAAAGAAGAAGATTTAACGCTCCATCGCCGTCTTCAAAGCGAAACGAACGTCTCCGTCCGAAACGATCCCGACGGTCGTTCGCGGCTTAACGTCAACATCTTCGACGGAGAAATCATCGTCACGGACTTTGGAGACGAACTCGCCTCACTCGGAACGATTCATGAGACATCCTTTAATGATGCCTACGCGATGTGGCGCCAAACGGAACTGAATCAAAGCTTGTCCTGTCACTGTCCGGCCGTTCAATGCCTCGGTCCAAACGCCCTTGTCAAAAATGCGTATTATCCGGAAGTAGACTTCCTCAAACAATCCAGCCGCCTCTGATCAGGTTTGAGTCTCTTTGAAAACGGGAAAAGTCTGTCACAAAGTTGACACACTTTCCTTGTTCGAAGGGGGTTTCAAAAATGGAATGGCTCGTTGGGATTGTTGCGATTATTGGAATGTTCAGCATGGTACTCGGAATCATGATGATCGGCATTCGTGCGTCTCACAGTATTGAACACGACGAAGTGTTCGATCAAACGGATTGGGACGAACATCTCTTGCATATGCCACGTCCGACACGGTTCGAACAAAAAGATCAATAAAATGAACATGCCCCGGTGTACAGAGGTACATCTGGGGCATGTTATGCTTAATAAAAAAGAAAGGCAGTTGTTTGTTGTGTCACGTCGTTTTGCTCTGATTCTTTCAATCGTCTTCATTTCCGGTTTTACCCAAGGACTACTCATCCCGTTGCTTTCAATTTTGCTTGAACGTCAAGGAACACCCGCTTACATAAATGGATTAAGTGCTGCTGTTCTCTACATCGGTGTCATCGTCGCCGCGCCATTGATGGAAAAGCCGTTGCGTCGTCACGGTTACGTCCCGGTCATTTCCTTCGGACTGGTGCTAGTCGCTGTCGCCGTCTTTGCTTTTCCCCTGATTCCAAGTGTCCTTGCTTGGATGGTGTTACGGTTCGTCGTTGGTTTTGGTGACCAGACGCTTCATTACGGATCACAGGTCTGGATCACTTCAATCACACCAAATGACAGACTCGGACGCACGATGTCCTTGTACGGGATGGCATTCGGACTCGGTTTCGCCCTTGGTCCGCTCGCTGCACCGCTTGTTGATGTCATCGACTGGCTTCCTTTCGTCTTGACAGGGACATTGACTGTGCTCGTTTTGATTTTCTTGCGGCAAATGCCGAATGAGAAACCATCCGATATCATGCCGGAAGAACTCCAATCTGCCGCATCTCGCTACCGGCTCGTCTTGACGAGTGCCTGGTTTACATTATTGCCGGGATTCACGTACGGCTTTTTGGAAGCAACGTTAAATGCAAGTTTCCCTGTTTTTGCGACACGAAACGGCTACGAACTATCACAGACGAGTACGTTAATTACGACTTTCGTCGTCAGCTCTTTATTGATGCAGCTGCCGCTCGGTCGATTGGCGGATCACTTCGGAAAACGGAACACGCTGATCACCGTCCTCAGTATTGGAAGCGTCGCTTTTTTAATTGCCTGTTTTCTGTTTCAAAGTTACGGCGCCTTGTTCACGATTTTTGCGATTAGCGGAATGGCCCTCGGATCGACCTATTCGCTTGGCGTCGCTTATATGACGGAACAACTTCCGAATCATTTACTGCCGACCGGGAACTTGCTTGCCGGCATCTCCTTCAGTCTCGGATCGATACTTGGACCGATTTCAGGGAGTCTGTTCGTCGCGTTACCCCCAAGCTTTTATTTCAGCTTATTTGTACTGGTTCTCGCGACTCTCGCCTACCTTCTGTTTCGTTCTAAGCCGGTGTTACCTTAACTACAGACAAAGACGGTCGTTCCTTATCGTGGAACGACCGTCTTTGTCTTTTTCCGTCTACGGATCACGTTGAAACCGTACGTTTATTTTACGATTCCGACCTGCCGAAAACTATGCCAGAGCTTATCGTCGATTGCATAGGGTTGTTCTTTTGCACGCTTCAACTCTTCTGTTTCCAGCAAGACGACGACCTCTCGACCGTTGATTGACCAAACTGAATCGTACCCTCTTTCTGCCTCAACGATTTCCACATCGACGTCCCCATGTGTTTCCTTTAATTGTTGACTGACACAGGTAACGACGAACCGAGCAAACTCATCGCGTGGACGACGATTGGCAATGATCTTTCGAACGATCTCATTCCGTTCCACTTCTCTCATCTCCTCTCGTTTTTTGGTTGCACTAGCCTTTTTGGCAAGGCCGAATCGGTGGTTTATGACCGTACAGAAAAAGCCGAACAAGTCGGCTTAAGCAACAAACGATTAAAAATAACAGATTGATTGAGACTATTTTTGCATGATTCAGAATCTTCGTCAACTCCGCTTTTGAAACCAAACCGGAAGATAAGTCGAAACCAAAATACCGGCGACGACAAACAATAAACCGATGAACGCCTGCGGTGGAATCGATTCACCGAGAATCAGCGCCGACAACGTCACGCCGAAAATCGGGACAAAAAACATGAACAAAGAAACACGACTGACAGGATTATATTTCATCAGCAAGTTCCACAATGTGAAACCGGTCGCTGACAAAAATGCCAAATACAGCAGCATCCATGCCGACGTACTCGTGAAGGTAAACGGGAACCACTCCCCGTTCATTACCGCACCGACGATGAATAAGCCAATTGATCCAATGACCATCGCCCAACCGGTCATCGGCGCGACCGGATAACTCGCTGAATATTCCTTTGCGACCAAATTCCCGAAAGCACCGGAAATCATCGCTAAAATCAGTAAAATCTCTCCGACGCCAAACGTTACACCGGCTGACCCTTGCGGCCAGTTCGCCAGGATGACCCCTGTGAACCCTAAAAACAAAGCCAGGCCCTTAAATCGATTCAACCGGTCATCTTCATAACGGAAATGTGCGAGCAACATTTGAAAGAAGGAAGTCGATCCTGCGATGATCGATCCCTGCACCCCCGTCGACAATGAAAGGCCGATATAGAAGAAGACATATTGAAGAAAGGTCAGGAAAAAACCCAGACGGCTGTAAGCAAGCGTCCGATTTTTTAACGTGATCGGTTGTTTAAACACCAACACACTGACAATCAGCAATAGGACACCGGCTAAAAAGAAGCGGTAACTCGCAAACAAGAGTTGCTCCCCATATTCTGTCGAGGCGATTGCGAGCAAGTCATAACTTTTTTTAATGAAGGGAAAGGCACTTCCCCAGAGGAAGGTCGTCACTAATGCGAGGGCAACCATACCAAATCGATCGGTCAATATTTTTTTCATTTTTGCTGTTTCCTTTCCTGTTCCTTTTTGCTTGGGCATGGTATAGTTAGTCTACAGATAATAATTATTATAATCTAGCGACAATGAAACTCATTATCATTGATGAGGAAACGTTGGTAATAAACATTCTCATTGTTTTGATATAGTGATTTCATTTCTCATTTAGAACTTGAAAGGAGTTTTTATATGACTACCTCTACTACTACCGATATCCAGCAACGATCTGCTGTTCGTCATGCTTGGGAAGAACATCACGAATTGATTTTAGCACTCTTTAGCGGAATATTGATTTTAATTGCTTACACCCTCGAAAAAGTAAGTGTACCCGCTGCAGCGTATGTCACGCTTTATCTTTCCGCTTACGTCATCGGCGGATATGCGAAAGCAAAAGAAGGATTAACCGAAACCTATCAGGATAAAACGCTGAACGTCGAATTGTTGATGATTTTAGCCGCGATTGGGGCAGCGGCCATCGGTTACTGGATGGAAGGCGCAATCTTAATTTTCATCTTCGCCCTGTCCGGCGCCCTCGAGACTTACACAATGAACAAAAATGAACGTGCTCTTCAAAGTTTGATGTCCTTGCAACCGGAAGAAGCAACCCGGTTAAATGCCGACGGGAAACTCGAAGTGGTTGGCCTTGAACAGTTGTCGATCGGAAATATCGTCTACGTTCGTCCGGGTGAACGCATTCCGGTCGACGGCACGATCATCCGCGGTCAAGCCGCGATTGAAGAAGCCTCGATCACCGGTGAATCCATTCCGGTTGAAAAACAAGCCGGTGATACGGTCTACAATTCAACGGTCAATATGAACGGTGTCTTGACGATTGAAATGACAAAAGCGGCTGATGAATCGTTGTTCCAAAAAATCATCCATATGGTACAAAATGCACAAAGCGAACAGTCACCCTCCGCCCAGTTCATTGAACGGTTCGAAAGTCGTTACGTCAAAATTGTCTTACTCGTCGTCGCGCTGATGATGGTCGTTCCCCACTATGTCGTCGGTTGGTCGTTTGAGACAAGCATCTACCGGGCAATGATTTTACTTGTCGTAGCTTCACCTTGTGCCCTTGTCGCTTCCATCACTCCAGCCGCCTTATCCGCCATCGCTGCTTCTGCCCGCAACGGTGTCTTGTTCAAAGGTGGGGCGCACATCGAGACGCTTGGTCAAGTCGATACAATCGTCTTTGATAAAACGGGGACACTCACGACAGGCAAACCGATCGTGACAGAAAGCCATTACGCTGACGGAATCGATTCCGTCACTTTAAAACAAGCCGTCGCATCGATTGAAGCCCAATCCAACCATCCATTGGCGCAAGCGATCGTGACCCATTTAAAAGCCGATGTCATTGAGCCTTCCGCCTTCAAGGACGTTACAGGGTTCGGGATTGAAGCGACCGTGTCCGGCATCACCTACCGGATCGGTAAATATGCCTTCCATGAAGGATTACATGATCCGTTTGCTTCCATGGAGCAGTCATTAAAAGAGCAAGGCAACACGATGGTCTACGTCAGCAACGGGGAATCAATCATCGCCCTGTATGCCTTACGGGATACGATTCGTCCGGAAGCGAAGGCAGCCATCACTTCCCTCAATTCACTCGGTATCACGACGATCATGTTGACGGGAGACAATCCGGTCACTGCCGCTGCCATCGCCAAAGAAGCCGGATTAAGCGATTACGTCGCAGAATGTCTGCCGGAAGATAAAGTCCGTTACATCAAGCAATATCAAACGGACGGAAAAACAGTCGCGATGGTTGGGGACGGCATCAATGATGCCCCTGCCTTGGCACTTGCTCACGTCGGAATTGCAATGGGTGAAGGAACAGATGCAGCACTCGAAACGGCAGACGTCGTGCTGATGAAAAACGATTTAGGCCGTTTAGCATACGCGGTCAATAAAGCACGCAAGATGAACCGTGTCGTCAAACAGAACATCACGCTTGCCATCAGTGTCATCCTCCTGTTGATCATCTCGAATTTTTCACAATTCCTGATCATGCCGTTTGCTGTCGTAGGTCATGAAGGATCGACGATTTTAGTCATCCTCAACGGATTACGACTTTTACAAAAAGATACACCGCTTCCACACGCCCCTGCTTCGTTTTCCAAACAAGCAGCGGCTTAATACAAAAAAGCATCCGCCATCGATAAACCGATGTCGGATGCTTTTTTGTGAGCAGTCGTTGAAGCGTCTCTTAACCAAACGTATTGGTCGGAATCGAATCCAGATCCGCTTGTTCTTTCAGACGTTTTTCTTCCATTTTTTTCGGATCCGCCTTTTTCATAAAACGTTCCCACGAAGCATTGAGCTCCGAACCCAGTAAGATGATCAATCCGGTAAAGTATAACCACAATAAGACGATGACGACACTACCAAGTGATCCGTACGTCTGATTGTAATTGGAGAAGTTCGATACGTAAAAACCAAAACCGACTGATAAGAGCTGCCAGACGATAACGCCAAACACGGCACCAGGAATCGCTTGTTTAAAGGTAATCGGTCGTTTAGGTGCGACCCGGTAAAAGATTGAGAGGATAAAAATCAACAAGATGGTTGAAATCGTATACCGTAACACGGTCAACAGGATTTTCTGTCCCATATCAATCGGGAGGACAAAATTGGCCAGATAACTGATGATCGGTCCGCCCAAAACGTTTAACACGATCAGTAACAACATCCCGATTCCGAGAATGATCGTTAACACCAAAGCAATTCCTCGCGCTGCGACAAATCCACGTGGTGAAAAATCTCCGTAAGCATGGTTTGCTGTCGTAATCAGACGATCTACCCCTTTAGAAGCCGACCAGATCGCAAGGATTGCCCCGATTGACAAGAGACCTCCCTGCGGTTCTTTGATTGCTTGGAAGATAACATCCGTAAAGGTGTTGACTGATCCACCCGGTGCCAGATCACGAATTTGTGATTCAAGCGTCTGCTGGTCAATATCAAAGAAAGATAATACCGAAATAACAAAAATAATGCCTGGAAAAATGGATAAGAACCAGTAGTATGCCAACGTACCCGCATAGTCCGTAATGTTGTGATCAGACATGCGTTGCTTCAAATTAAGTACTAAACCTTTAGTGTCCCGCGTATGCGCCATCGTCATCTCTCCTTCATAAAAAAGAGGCAGTCCAGGACCACCTCATTGTCTTAATATACTTTTTCCCTGTTTGTTTTAACTAAAACCTCAATTATCCTCCAGCTGGATATCGTAGAATCGTTCTGTCATGGCCGTCAATTCCCGGACAAGTGTTGCCGGTCGGACCGGTAAATCCGACAATTCCTTCCGGCTGATCCAGAGCGGCGTATAACCGGAAGAATCATCCTCGAACTCTTCACCTGTTCCGGTCCCGAATACGCCGCCTGTCATCTTCGCCCAGTAATACGGATTATCGAGTCCGTTGAACTTTACAACCGCCGCGATTCCTTCGAGTTGGACGTCTACTCCCAACTCTTCATGCGCTTCCCGAATCGCGGTTTCTTCGAGCGTCGCGCCCGTCTCTACCCCGCCACCCGGAAACACATAGTAGGTTTGACCGGGTTTATCCCGGCGAATCAAGGCGACTTCATCCGCTTCATTGATTAAGATAATGGCACTTCGTTGAATTGGCATTGCGTTGTCTCCCATCACATGATGATTTGAGGACTCAACGAATCGTCTCCAGCATTTCAGGAATCAATCCATTTTCCGTCGATGCGATGACTTGTGCGGCAACCTTCATACCGAGCTTCAAGGCGTCCTCTGCTTGTTTCGAGTCCGTCAGTTCGGAGAGTACAGCGGAAAAGAACGAATCCCCCGCACCTGTTGAGTCCACTACTTTCACTTTTTTTGTTCCGACATGGCCCGACGTCGCCGTGCGGCGGTCGACGTAAACGGCACCGAGTTCGCTCATCGTGACGACCGTAAACGGTGCTCCTTTTTTCGCCAGTTCGTTTGCAACATGAATCGCATCCTCGACCGTCACAATCGACAAGTCAGATAAGATTTCGGCTTCTTCCCGACTGCAGATGAATCCTGTGAATCCTTGCAGCAAGTGCCGGTTTCGTTCGATGACGCTGAGGTGACCACATACGCCGTACAGCGGTAATTCCATTTTGCGACAGAGATGAATCAAACGTTCGAGGACTGTAACGGATAAGTCCAAATCGATTGCCACCGCGTCTACCCCATCCAAGGCATAGACCGATTGACGAAGAATCGCTTCTTCCAACAACTTAGCATCTGGTTGCTTCGAAATCGATGTTTGCAGATCTCCTTCGTTATCCATTACCGCAAGCCACATGCCCATACCATGGTCTTCCAGCATTTCTACATGATCAACGTTTGCTCCGTATGATTTCAGTTCTTCGAGAACTCCTACACCAATCTGGTCGTTCGTAACCGTCGAGATAAAGCGAACATCATTTCCAAGGACAGCAAGATTCTGCGCCACATTCCGACCCGTACCACCGTTCGAAAAGCTGATGTCCCCGACGTTTTTGGCATCCTTATGCAAGGGAGCGAACGAAGTTCCTTTTATGTCGACGAATACTTTCCCGATTACCGCAATTTTATTCATTTCTGTTCCACCTCTAAAAAAATTTCATGAACCCTGATGCTGCATGAACGTTTCAGGCACATTGCTTCAATTATAGTAAAATTTCAAATGCGTTACAACCAATCGAATCAGACGATGAGCACGAAAAAAACCTCTTTCCGTTTCAGGAAAAAGGTTTTCAGAGTTTTCATTATAAGTTGGAAATCGTTAAGCTGATTGCAAGCAACAGACCAAAAATCGTATTGACCTTGCCCGTTTGCGCCATTCCCGGCATCAGTTCCTGCGGCGGTAAATCCCGCCAGAACAATTTCACGGCTTTGATCATCAACGGAATGCTTAAGAGAGCAAGCAATGCCCACCAGGTGACATTAAAAATCATCACTGCAGCCATCAAGGACAGAACCGCAGCAGCGAAAAAGCCAATCAAGACATAAACAGCTTTTTGATGACCGACAAGACACGCAATCGTTTTTCTTCCATTCACCTTGTCGTTATCCAAATCGCGGATGTTGTTTGCGAGTAAGATGGAACCGATCAAGATGGCGACCGGAATCGAGATGGCGACTGCTTCTGTCGGGACATAACCGATTTGCAGATAGGCGGAAATCGCAATGATGACATACCCCATGAAGAAACCGGCGACGACCTCCCCAAACGGCGTATAGGCAATCGGTAACGGTCCTCCCGTATAAATATAACCGACGAACATCGAAATGATGCCGATCAAGAGCAACCACCACGTGGTCTCCAGACAAAGATAAATACCGAGTAAGGCCGAGATGGCATAGAGCGACAAAGCGAATGCTAAAATCGTCCCCGGTTTAAATCCGTCCCGAACGATGGATCCTCCAATCCCGACTGACTCTTCCGTGTCGAGTCCACGTTTATAGTCATAATATTCATTAAATAAGTTCGTGGCAATCTGAATCAGCATCGACGCGATCAACATCGCAAAAAACAGATCCATCCGCAACGACTCGATTCGTGGTGCGACAATGGCTGTTCCGACAACGACAGGTACAAAACTCGCCGTCAGTGTATGCGGTCGTGTCATTCGCCAATATACAGCGATTGATTTATTCATATAATAAACCCCTTTCCTGTCTAAGTGTATCGGGTTTCGTTTTTTACTGTCAATGCTCAATCGGAGATAGCTTATTCCTTCTTTTTTTCGGGTAAAAAGTTTACACTTAGAATAAGTGAAACGTATCACAGTATCTATAGACTAGGGGGCAATGAGCGGTATGGCTTACGCTCAACAAGAGCTTAAACAATGTATTGAACAAGCCGTCGGTCATGCCAATGCATACCAACGAGCTATAATCGCCTCATATTCATGGCAAGTCGAGGCACAAGACGTCAGCACACTGACATTTGGGACACAAGAACGTTTTTATTTTACGACACCGGATCGGTCCATGCGTGCAATTGGTTTTGGCATCGCACAACAATTGAAGACTTCTGGACATGATCGTTTCTTACGGATGCAATCGAAGTGGGCAACCTTGAACCGGGATCATGTCGGGAACGATTTGTTTGCCTTTTGCGGATTTTCGTTCGCTGAACTGAAGCAACCGGACTATCGTTGGTCTGCTTTCGGGGAAGCGTCGATGACGATTCCGAAATTTTTATATCTGGAGCAAGACGGGCATACGACCGTAACGATTTTCGCGTTTGTCGAACCGCAGTCTAACGCGGAAAAGATTCTGAATCAATTGGCCGTCGAATATGCGGAGCTGCATACACCGAAATCTAGCCAGTTCGTTACACGCATTCGTTTGACCCGTGACGGAAACGATGCGTTCGAAGCGTCTTTCCATCAAGCGACACAACTGTTAAAAACGACCTTAAAAAAGATCGTGTTAGCCCGGGAAGTCGTTTATGAATTAGATCAACCCGTCGATCTGGCCGGACTTGTTCAAGAGCTTGAATCATCACAGCCCGGCAGCTATATCTTTTTCTTTCAGCCGACACTGGAAGAAGCCTTCCTTGGAGCCACGCCGGAACGTTTGATTCTAAAAACCGGTCAGGAAATTCAAACGGCGGCTGTTGCCGGTTCAGCTCCGCGCCACGAGTTGGAGCAGACGGATTACGCGCTTGGACAAACGCTTTTACAGGACGATAAAAACCGAGTCGAACATGCGATTGTCGTTGATTCCATCGAACAGACGTTGCGCGGACTTTCGACGCGATTCGAAAAACCCGATCAACCGATGTTGTTGAAAAACCGCCATATCCAACATCTGTATACGCCGATTACTGCCAGCCTTTCACCTGAAGTCAGTCTGTTTCAGCTGATTGAAAAACTTCATCCGACTCCTGCCTTGGGCGGCGAGCCGAAGGAAGCAGCTGTTGCGGCAATCCGGGACATCGAGACGTTTGAGCGCGGATGGTACGGTTCACCGGTTGGTTGGATGGACGGTGCGGAAAACGGTGAATTCATCGTTGCGATTCGGTCAGGTCTGTTTACGGACCGCTCTGCTGTTTTGTATGCCGGTTGCGGCCTTGTCGAAGGGTCACGCCTGCAGAGTGAACTCGAAGAAACCGGAACAAAATTATCACCAATGCTGCAAGCACTTTCGCAACTCTGTACCATAGAAAAGGATGATGTTTATGTTGACTAAATGGGTGCATACATTAATCGATAATCTAGTCCGCAGCGGAGTCCGTGATTTCGTCATCAGTCCGGGATCACGTTCGACGCCGCTTGCGATCGCTGCTTTTCTTCACCCGTCTAGCCGCACCCACGTCCTCGTTGACGAACGGTCGGCTAGTTTTTTTGCTTTGGGATTGACGCGAACTGACGACGCGTTGCGTCCTGTCGCCTTGATTTGTACGAGCGGTACCGCTGCAACCAACTATTATTCTGCCGTGACGGAAGCCAATATCTTTGAGTTGCCCTTAATCGTCCTCACAGCCGATCGCCCCCACGAATTACGCGGGGTCGGAGCTCCTCAAGCCATCGATCAGGTTGGTTTATACGGCAAACAGGTCCGTCACGCTTTTGATCTACCCTTGCCGGAAGAAGCAGGACTCACGTACGTCCAACACGTCGCGCGACGCGCTGCGTTGCTTGCGATGACAGAACCGGCTGGTCCTGTTCAGATCAACGTCCCTCTTCGCGAACCGTTGATTCCGGAATTGGACCTGTTACAGACTGGCCAATCCGTCGGGCGTCCATTACGTGCTATCGCTCCGTCACTCTCAGAGGAATTGAGTGAAATTTTATCAATTCCACGTCTTTTGATTGTCATCGGACCTCAACTTTCAGCAACGGATACACAATTCATTCTGGATTACGCGGAACGTTCGCATATTCCCGTCCTCGCTGACCCGCTCAGTCAAGGTCGTCAGTCTTCGTATGCGACCGTTTTCGGGTATTATGACACGTGGTTAAAAGATGAAACCGTTCAACAGAAAGCCCGCCCGGAACATATTTTGCGTTTTGGAGCGATGCCGACGTCAAAACCATACCTGCTGTGGTCAAAGGACATCCCGACGACCGTTGTCGGGCATCCGGGAAATTGGCGTGATCCCCAGTTGCATGCTGAATTTTTAAGCGGTCACCCGAGTCAGCTTCAAGCGATGCCGGAGACGGCGCATGATATCTCGTATCTGCATACGCTGCAAGCAGCAGAACAGACTGTCGCAGTCGTCTTTGAGACACTGGATACCGAACAATTGACGGAGTACAACGTCGTGCGTGCCCTTGATGTATTGACGCAAGGCAGTCTGTTCGTCTCGAACAGCATGCCGATTCGTGATTTGGACACCTTCTTACCGACCGGCACTCCACTCCGGATTCTTGCGAATCGAGGAGCGAATGGCATTGACGGTATCGTGTCGAGTGCACTTGGTGCGACGTATGACGCCGACCATCGCTACTTATTAGTCGGGGATCTGGCGTTCATCCATGACATCAACGGCTTGATGATGGCGCGGACGCGACCGATGACGATTTTGTTGATCAACAACACAGGTGGTGGGATTTTTAACTTCCTCCCCCAGCAAACGTTGGATCCGGCCGTCTTTGAACCGCTTTTCGGAACGGCACAAGAACTGGATTTCCGTCATCTGGCTTCCGGCTATGGTGTCGACTATCAACTGATTTCCTCAATTCCGGATTTAAAGACTGCCTTGCAGACTACTCCGGTCGCGACACGCATTCTTGAAATCCGAACCGACCGTCCGGAAAACGTCCGCTTACACCGTTGCATTTGGGAGCTGACGAACCAAGCCTTGCAGGAGCGCTTCCGATGAAGCTTCGCCAACACGAGTATCATGTAGAGATCACAGGCGCAGGACCACCACTTTTATTGCTGCACGGTTTCACGGGAAGCAGCGCGACCTGGTCCGACTTGAGCATCCGTTTGGCGTCGCACTACACGGTCTACCGAATCGATTTACTTGGACACGGTCGAACCGCACCTGCTTCTTATCAACGCATGCGTCTGACCGAGCAGGTGAAGGATCTAGAAGATTTGCTCGCTACACGGACGGAACCATGGACCGTCTTGGGCTATTCGATGGGCGGACGGATCGCTTTGATGCTCGCCGTCACGTCACATCGTGTCCGGCAAACGATTGCCGTCAGCACGACTCCCGGTCTTCGTTCTGCCGCTGAACGGCAACTCCGGCGCCAAGGTGATCGGATGCTTGCTCAACGGTTGATGACGGATGGGCTTGTCGCCTTCATCGACTACTGGGAATCGATCCCGCTTTTTGCAAGTCAGCAGCATCTGCCGATCGAGACACGCCGGCGCATTCGCAACGGACGTCTGACCCAGTCCGCTGAAGGTCTGGCCGCTTCGCTTATCGCACAAGGTACCGGAAATATGCCTTCCGTCTGGCAGTGGGTCAACCATCCGTCAATTGAATGGATTGTCGGTGCGGAAGACGAAAAATTTAAAAGGATCGCGTTTGAAGCTGCATCACCCGAAAAAATTCATGTAATTCCCGGAGCATCACACGCCCCACATATCGACCAACCGGAAAAGTTTGTTACAATGGTAGAGAAACTACTCTTAATTAATTAAATGGGGGAATTGAAATGAGATACGTTCCAGAATGGGCAGCTGCCCGTAGTTACGAAGACATCAAGTATGAAAAATGGAATGGGATCGCCAAGATCACGATCAACCGTCCTGAAGTACGGAATGCGTTCCGTCCACAAACCGTCCATGAATTAATCGATGCATTTTCACGGGCACGCGATGATCAAAATGTCGGTGTTATCGTCTTGACTGGTGAAGGTGATCTGGCGTTCTGTTCAGGCGGCGACCAAAAGGTCCGCGGTCATGGCGGATACGTCGGCGAAGATGAAATCCCGCGTCTGAACGTTCTTGATTTACAACGTCTGATTCGTGTCATCCCGAAACCGGTCATCGCAATGGTTGCAGGATATGCCATCGGTGGCGGACATGTTCTTCACCTTGTATGTGACTTGACGATTGCAGCAGACAACGCCAAATTTGGACAAACTGGTCCTAAAGTTGGTTCGTTTGATGCTGGATACGGTTCTGGTTACCTCGCCCGCGTCGTTGGTCATAAAAAAGCGCGTGAAATCTGGTACCTCTGCCGTCAATACGATGCACAACAAGCACTCGACATGGGGCTCGTCAACACAGTCGTGCCACTCGCTGACCTCGAGCAAGAAACCATCCAATGGTGTTCTGAAATCCTTCAGCATTCACCAACGGCACTCCGTTTCTTAAAAGCGGCATTCAATGCTGATTCAGATGGTCTTGCGGGTATCCAGCAATTAGCAGGTGATGCGACATTGTTGTACTACACGACAGATGAAGCAAAAGAAGGACGCGATGCGTTTAAAGAAAAACGTGATCCTGACTTCGGACAGTTTCCACGATTCCCATAATACAAAAAAGGTTCAATGTCGAAAGACTTGAACCTTTTTCGTATCATCATCCAGAAAGGACGTGACGTTTTTTGTACCCTTGGATTTATACCCGCGCCAAAGAACAGCCGGATGATCCGGCACTGATCACCGACACCGAACGTTTGACCTGGTCCGCGCTTTACACGAAAGCCCATCAATTGGCCAGCTCCTGGGCACTTCTTCTCTCAAGAGGTGACCGGATTGCCTTGTACGGCCCCTCAAGCACTGCCTACATCATCGCCATCCATGCGGCGCAGTTACTTGAATTAACAATCGTTCCAATCAACATTCGGCTCAGTCAGACGGAAGTGAACGCCCAGTTGAAACGCGCGGACGTTAAATACGTCATCTCGGATCGTCTCCTCGATTCGAAGGTCAAACGTCTGCCGTTTCAAGCGACGCGTCAAGCACCTGATATTCTGGTGCGTCACATGCCGAAACATTACATTCAATCCATGTTGTTTACGAGCGGAACGACGGGACAACCAAAAGCCGTCGAACAGACGATGCTCAATCATTTTTCGAGTGCGATGAACGCTGCCCGTCATATCGGTTCGTTGCCTGACGATCGTTTTCTCGTCGTCACGCCGCTTTTCCATATGAGCGGCTTAGCCGTCGTCTACCGGTCCGTGATTTATGGTGCTCCACTCATCCTGGAACCCCATTTTTCACCGAACAAGACCATTCACTGGATCAAAACGGAAGCCGTCACGCACATCTCGCTTGTCTCCGTTATGTTGGACCGGTTACTCGAAGCAGGATTACGCCGTTATGATTTACGCGTCGTCTTGACCGGGGGTGGTCCTGTTCCATTACCGATTCTGACCCGCGCACTAGACCGCGGTATTCCTGTCATGCAGACATATGGGATGACCGAAACGGCTTCACAAATCGCCACGCTTTTGCCGGAAGATGCGATTCGAAAAATCGGCTCTGCCGGTAAAGCCATTGCCCCGACAGAAATCCGCATCACCCGTTATCAGGAAATCGAAGTCAAGGGACCGACTGTCATGAACGGCTATTTCGCAAATTCAGATGCGACTGCGGCTGCCTTTACACCTGACGGTTATCTAAAAACAGGAGACCTTGGACGGATTGATCCAGAAGGTTACTTGTATGTACTCGACAGACGGAGTGATTTAATCATTTCCGGTGGCGAAAATGTTTATCCGGCAGAAGTCGAAGCTGCGTTACTGTCGATTTCAGGCGTCACGGAAGCTGGGGTCGTCGGCCGCTTTGATCCGACATGGGGGCAGGTGCCGGTCGCATTCATCGTCAGCACGTTGGAAGAAGCATCCGTCCGGCAACAGATGGAGCGCTTAGTCGCCAAATACAAATGTCCGGTCGCCTATATTTACCGTGATACATTACCGCGCAATGCGAACGGCAAGCTGATCCGCCGTCAGTTAAAGGACTCGTTATGAAGATCGAACTCCGACACGCTGAACTATTTGATGTCCGTTTGACGTTCCGGCAACCGATGCACACAGCGATTTCGACCTTGGCGGAACGGCAGACGACGATTCTCCGTCTGACCGACCAGGAAGGACGGATCGGCTACGGGGAAGGTGTCGCATTCGATACACCTTGGTATACAGCCGAAACACAAGCCTCACTGCGTGCTTTGTCGCCGTTGCTTTATCGTCTGCTCAGCGCACAGCCTCTCTCTGCCCCGGCAGATGTCACGGAACGTTTCCAATCCATTCAAGGCAATCAAATGGCAAAAGCAATGTTTGACGGAGCCGTCTACGAATTATTTGCGCAAGCTCAAGAACAATCACTCGCCTCCTATCTCGGCGGTGATGAGAAAACGGCGATTCCGTGCGGAAAAGCACTCGGCCGCTCTTCTGCCGTCGCGACGGTCGAAGCAGTCGGACAGGCGCTTGCAGACGGCTTCGGACGCATCAAGCTGAAGCTCGCCCCGACAGATACGCATATTTTGGAGCACGTCCGAGCGGCGTTTCCGCAGGCACCGTTGATGTTTGATGCGAATGGAAGTTTTCAATCAGCCGACCTCCCTGTCCTTCAAACGTGGGACACGTTTTCGTTGGTCATGATGGAGCAACTGTTTCCGGCAAATGACTGGTTACGTCATCAACAGGCTGTTTCCTTGCTGAAGACACCCCTTTGTCTGGATGAATCGATTCAAACGACACAAGATGCTGCCTTGATGCGGACCTTACAAGCAGGTCACATCATCAACATCAAGCCGGCTCGCCTCGGTGGTTTGACGACGGCGCTAGAAGTCCGACAGATGTCCCCCTACTGGTTAGGCGGCATGTTCGAGAGTGGCATCGGACGACGACAAACGCTGGCATTCGCCACTTTACCCGGGCTCGCTTATCCGATCGATATGGCTGGCACCGATCAGTATTTCGTCGAAGATCTGCTTGAACACGACTACGTCGTCGAAAACGGAAGCATCCGCTATCAAGAGCATCCCGTTTCGCTCGAACGCCTTCATCGTCTGAGTCAATCCCGTCTCATTTTGTAACAAAAAGAGCAACGGATTCGTCTTCACCGGACTCCGTTGCTCTTTTTTTATCCTGATGAAAAGCTTGTGCTTAATCGACTTTCGTCAAGATTTCATAGCCGTCTTTTAGAACGATGACACTATGCTCAAACTGAGACACGAGGCTTTTGTTTGGTGTATATAAAGTCCATCCGTCCTTTTCATCCTCCATACAGAATTCGTCTCCTGTCGAGATGAACGTTTCGACAGCGATGACTTGCCCTTCTTTGAGCAGGTCATTTTCTTCGCGGCTGAAGTAGTTCGAAATCGATTCCGGTTCCCCGTGCAAGGTTTTACCTAATCCGTGACCTGCCAGATTACGAATGACAGTAAATCCACTTTTCCGTGTTTCTGCATAAATCGCTTTACCGATCTGATTGACCTTTGTTCCGGCCTTGACCTTCTCCAATCCTTTTTCGAGCGCCGACAGAGAGACTTCGACTAAGCGAACGTCTTCCGGACGGCGTGCTTGCCCCGCAATGACCGTTTTTCCCGTATCGGAATAATAGCCATTCTTGACGGCTGAGACATCGACATTGACGATATCGCCTTCTTGAATGACATACGCGCCAGGGATCCCGTGCGCCGCCACTTCGTTGACGCTGATACACGTCGCACCCGGAAAGTCGTACATGACGATTGGCGCCGATTCGGCACCATGTTCTTTAAGTATGCGTGCACCAATCTCATCTAATTCTTTTGTCGTGATTCCCGGTGTGACCGCCTTCGCCATCTCATCGCGTGCAATCGCAACAATCCGTCCAATTTCGCGTAACGCTTCATAATCATAATCCAACATCATTCATTTCCTCCTCATTCACTTAGTCGTGCTTGATATAGGTATTCGGCTGAAATATCAGCAAATAGAAACATACCGTTACTCAGCGGCATACTGAACGTCCGTGTTTGTTCGCCCGAACTAAAATCGACATATCGATCAGACAGGTAACCGGTATGACGTCGTTCCATCGCCACTGTCGTCCGGATGAAATACGGTCGGAAACTCCAGTTGTATCCTCGATAGAAGGAGTACCGTTTCCAGTCCCCGCTCTTTTTACTGATATTCGACGATTGTTGGAAGCCATTGGCATCCGTAATATAAAACCGGATGAATTCAGGTTCCATCTTCTTCGCCAACATCAACAGCCAATCATCAAGTGCTTCATCTGGTTTGACTGTCTGGCAATATTCATTAAAGCGAATCGTCCAGTCTTGCTCGAGTTGAAACAACCGGTTCATCTGTTCCCGGTCATATTTGTAAAACATCGGTACCTCATGCAGAAGAATCTCCATGCCGGGACATGTCGTCACCCAGTCCGGCGTCGTTTCGCCTAACAGATTCCCCATGTAGTACCGTCCACCATGCTGCCAGGCATAACGCAACTGACCTAGGTGACTGATGTTTTTGTAAAGTAACGGCGCCCCGAGCTGATCACAGAGATGTTCCATCGTCTGTAACAGGTGGGGGTAACTGGCAGAGACCGTTTTTTTCTCGATCATCGATGCTAAATCGACGATCAGCATGTCCGGTGACATCGAAAACACCCGTTCGAGACTTGTCGCTTCCGCCCGGTCGAGTGCCACTTTCAGACCGGAATTCTGATAGTAGGCGACGATTCGACCAAGACGGTCAAAATCATCCACTTGCACGTCGGTTAATGTGACATACAACCGTTCTTCCGGAAAATCAATTTGTGCATCACGTAAGATACTCAAGAAATCTTCCCCACCGTTTTCAAACAACCAAGCCGGTCGGCAACGAATCAGGACAAAGGAATGTGCATCGGCCGGCACTTTTTGAAACGCGTGCCGGATGACGTGACTCATCATTTCCAATTGATACTCAATCGGAACGTCATCTTCTTGAAAAAATGGTTTTAACGGTTCTCCACGGAAATGTGACTGAATTTCATACCCTTCTACTTTAAAAGGCGCCGCACCAACGATTGGTTGGAACCAGGCCTCAATCTGTTCGGGATGAACAATGACATCTAATGCATCCATTCTGCTCCCCCCTCTTCTCTTGTTCCATCTTATCAAAAAAAGAACCTCTCTGTAATCAGAGAGGTCCCGTCTTTAAAATAAGGTCGTATCTTTTCTGATTGCGATGTACAGATAAACACCAAATGTCGCCGTGAGATAGATGATGCTGAGGACACCGTATTGAATGCCGGTCGCCCCGCCTTTCCCAATCGCAAGGACAAGGAAAATAATCCCTCCGAACAGCAGGCTCGCCAACGGAATATAACGGAAATGCCCTTTCGTCGTCCGCTCACTAATTCGTTTCGTCGCGACGACAAGCACAATCAGACAAATGAATGCTACAGCGTAGATTGTATACACGAACGATTCCGCCCTCTCTATATCTTTCATTGCTCATTTTATCATGACAGTTCATAAAAAAGAACCGACTTGTCTGTGACAAATCGGTTCAAACTTCTTATTTTTCAAAACGTGGTTTACGTCCGCCACGGTTGCGATCACTTTCACTGCGGTTACGGCCAGCGTATCCACCTTCACGACGATCTGATGACGATGAAGAAGAACTACGGTTTCCTTCAGATGGGCGACCGCCTTCACGACGTTCTCCACCACGCGGGTTGCTGCCGCGGTATCCGCCACTGCTACGGTTAGAAGAAGAACCAGAACCTGATCCACCTTTGTTGCCGTAAGGACGACGGTTTCCACCGCCACCGTTGCTACCAAAACGTTTGACACGGATTGGCTCGATTGAAGAAATTTGAACTGGCGTTGCATCCGGCTCTTTCGTCAATCCTTTAAGCGCTGCTGCGATTAATTCAACTGCTTCATACTCTTCAAGAAGTTCTTGAGCGAGTGTTGTATACTCTTGCGAGTTTTTCGCTTCTACACGTTTGATTAATTCTTGTGCAGCAAGCTTCAAGTTACCTTCCAAGATTTCGTCAAGTGTCGGTGCGTGACGACGTGACATTTTCTTGTTTGTTACACGTTCGATTGTTTTGATTTGACCAAATTCACGTGGTGTAACAAATGTGATCGCTGATCCTGTTTTACCAGCACGACCTGTACGACCGATACGGTGAACATAGCTCTCCGGATCTTGTGGTACATCGAAGTTGTAGACGTGAGTGACGCCTGAAATATCAAGTCCACGTGCCGCAACATCTGTCGCAACAAGGATATCGATTGTTCCTTTTTTGAAACGACGGATGACTTGGTCACGTTTCGCCTGTGTTAAGTCACCGTGTAAACCGTCAGCCGTGTATCCGCGTTGGATAAGACCTTCTGTCATTTCATCAACACGTTTTTTCGTACGACCGAAGATGATTGAGAGTTCCGGAGAATCCGTATCAATCAAGCGGCAAAGGACGTCGAATTTTTGGCTTTCTTTTAATTCGATGAATGATTGATCGATGTTTTCGACTGTCATTTCTTTTGCTTTTACTTTGATGTGAGTCGGAGTCGTCATGAAACGATCTGCGATTTTACGAATCTGTGGTGGCATTGTCGCAGAGAATAAAAGTGTTTGACGAGTTGGTGGAAGTGTACCCAAGATTTTTTCGATATCTTCCACGAAGCCCATGTTCAACATTTCATCTGCTTCATCCAAGATGACGGTTTGAACGTGATCGAGGTTTAATGTTTTGCGGTTCATGTGGTCCATTAGACGACCAGGTGTCGCGACGACGATTTGCGGGTTCTTACGAAGCGCACGAATCTGACGGTCGATTTGCTGACCACCGTATACTGGCAAGGCATGAACACGTTTTACTTCACCAATGCGGTTAAGTTCTTCTGCTACCTGAATCGCAAGTTCACGAGTTGGAGCAAGGATCAACGCTTGGATATGACGCGATTTTGCATCAAGACGCTCAATCGTTGGAATACCGAATGCCGCTGTTTTTCCTGTTCCTGTTTGTGCTTGACCGATTAAGTCAACGCCGCTAAGACCGACTGGAATTGTTTCTGCTTGGATTGGAGTTGCTTCTTCAAAGCCCATTTTTAGGACACCTTTGATAAGTGCCTCACTAAGATTTAATTCACGAAATGTTGTCAATGCTAAATACTCTCCTTTGTCATATGAAAAGCGTCTGCCACTAAACAGACGCTACCGTAACGAATACAATCGACTACCTATTATAGCAGAAGCTCATCCTTAAAGATAGAGGCTATTTCTGCATATAATAATGTTTAGGGAAGTCACCATCATAATCGTTGCCATAAGGGCGAGGGAAAGGCATGATGCCCGGACCGTTCAACGCTTGAATTCGCGCCGCTTGCCCCCACTAGTGATGGGGTTTTATTTGGAAATGGTCGCCGGTAAATACCAGCCGCAACCACCAAAATGATGAATTCCTAACTATTTATTCGAAACGTAGGTTCAATGGGCTAACTTATTTCGTTAACCGGATACCCGTTTCATGTTTTTCTATTTTTTTGTCTTTCAACAATCGACCTAAAGCACGTTTGAAGGCAGCCTTACTTAGGCCAAATACCTCATCAATCGTCTCAGGAGGTGTCTTATCACCATACGTCATCTGACCACCATGTTCAAGCAGGTGAGTCATAATCAAATCCGCATCGATGTCGATTGCCTCGTGAGCACGTGGTCTTGCTGAAAGTAATACTGTACCATCTGGCTTCACATTTGTCACCCGTAATTTCATAACTTCTCCAAGACGCGGCCACCGCTCCATCTCTTGTTCATGCAGAAAACCAATCGTTTGTTCGTTGACCCAGACGTTTACACCCGGATCACGTTGGGCGAATACAAGCCCTTCAACATCCATGTTATTCCACTCTTCCGGTGCTGGTGTCGCACGTAAGTTAAAATAAGCATAAGGAGCTGGATCTCCGAGCAAACGAAGTTTTTGATCGTGTTTCAGACGGATGTATAATTGATCTCCTTCTTCCGGCCAAAATGTCCGGCGTTGCGGTAAATCGTCCAGTGAGACCAAAACATCTTTCTGAATACCAATGTTTGCGAAGACACCTGTATTGTAGCGTGTCCCGTTGATCGTCGTTTTGACATAGTCCTCAAACGATGCTTCCGGAATCGTCATCGACGACGCGAGACGCCCTTCGTTGTCCTGATAAAGAAAGACCTCTACTTCTTCATCGAGCTCTAACTTTCTAGTTTGTTCATTATTATGAAGTAAGATGTCTTCTTCCCCGTTACTCAAGAAAACACCGAATTCTGCTTCTCGTTCTACTTTTAATGTGACAACCTGCCCTGCGCGTAATGCCATTTGTGGTCATCTCCCTTCTATGAGTTCCATTGATTTCTCCCGGTTTCTGCGTATCACCTACCATACTATACTCTTTTTCCTCCCCTCTCTGACATGAAGCAAGCGGGATCAAATATGACATTTCTGTGAACGGTTCTGATTTGAGTGATTTTTTTGACAAAAAGAGCTATGATAAAACAATAGGAAAAAGAAGGTTTAGTTTAGGTAAATATGGGGGAGAAATATGTTTCATAACATTCAATCGCGTTCTTTCGCAAGACGCTTTACAAAAACATTGGTATTTGCATTTTTTGCATTCCTTGCAACGATCGGAATCGTTTTCGCAGAAGGTTCGAACAGTACTGATCTGTCTCCGAAGACACCAGCACTCCAACATATCGATACACCCTAAAATCTACACCTTCCGTGTGGATTTTTTTATTTTTTCCGAAGTTTTACTGGGCGATACAGGAAATCGGATGTTCATCACGAATTCTTTAAAAGGTGTCATTACCATTTAACTAAGGAGGGCAAGTCATGTGGTTTTATCTTTTTACGACGCTAACGGGTCTCATCAGTACATATTTAAGCTATACGTCCGGTTATTACACGGATTCAATCGGTGTTTTCGTCTTCACACTCGCCATTTGTTTGTCGCTCTCTTCGTTCAGACAGCTCCTTCGGACGTCTCATCAGTCCTATCATGAATATGTGCAGCATCGTCGTGTCAAAAAGCAGTATGAACGCATGAAAAAACGGGAACAATCCTACCAATTGTCTTATGATCAACGCGAATCGATTCCACCACTTGCATTATCCGCGACAGAACAGCATGATAAATAAAGAATCTGATTTAACTTCTTATTAGGAGGAACCGAGTCACTATGAATGAAATACCTTTATCAAACGGTTGGACCCTTCGTTATTCACCTGTCATTGATCTTTGGCTGAAAGAAGACGGTGTGTTGCTTGTCGATCATGAGGACAAGGTCCGCTTGACACTGATCCTTGACGAAGAGTCGATGGAGATCAAACAGATTGATAATACCAATGCTTCTTTTTCGATTGACCCGACCACTCGGCGTTTAACGTTTGAGCTTGGCGAAACCGAAGAGGAATCAGAACCGCGTTATTGGGAATGATGAGGAAGACTGGGTGCGATACCCGGTCTTTTTTTGTACAATAATAAGGAATGAGGAAAAGGAGTCTGATGCCACTATGTTACGCACTATCATCTGGTTCATTTTTTTTGGACTGGTTCTACCCCTTACATTACCGTTTCTTCCAGGGGCAAAACGTCGAACGCACGCTGCGCGGTATGCTTATACGCAAAAAGTTGCACAAACTTGGGCCAATTCACTGTTGCGTCTTGCGGGCGTCACAGTTCGCATGACGGGACAAGAACACATTCCCGCTGATCAACCGGTTGTTTTCATCGCCAATCACCAAGGGAATTTTGACGTACCGATTTTACTTGGTAAGATCGACAAGCCGAAAGCCTTCATCTCAAAAATTGAAGTCAATAAGATTCCCATCGTCAATGTCTGGATGAATCTGATGGGGTGTGTCATGATTGACCGCAAAGATCGCCGGCAATCCCTCAAGGCTATCCGTGCCGGAATCGAAACGATCAAGGACGGACAATCCATGATCATCTTTCCGGAAGGGACGCGTTCAAAAGGAGGACCGGTTGCCGAATTCAAAGCAGGCAGCTTTACACTTGCGACGTCAAGCGGTGCGCTCGTCATCCCGATCGCGATTTCCGGCAGCTATCGTGTCATGGAGGAAACGGGACGTATTCGCCCGGCCACTGTCGACGTGACGATTTTAAAACCCATCGATCCTGCGACGATGACTCAAAAAGAGTTAGTCCAAACGGTCGAACAACAAATCAAGGAAATTGTAGAAGGAGTCTGACATGTTACTTAAAGTCGATCAACTAAAAAAAGAATTCGCCGATAAGATTGTTTTCGAAGATGTCACGTTTTCCGTAAGTCCCGGTGATCGAATCGGGATCATCGGTGTCAACGGTACTGGAAAATCGACATTACTTCATATATTAGCCGGACAAGAAACAGCTGACTTTGGTGAGCTTCATCACCCAAATGATTACCGGATCCGCCTGCTGTCGCAGTCAACGGATTATCCGGAAGATCAAACGGTCATGCAAGTCTTATTGTCTGGAAACACACCAACGATCAACGCCCTGCGCCATTATGAAATCGCCCGCCTCGCCCTTGAGCAGGATCCCGCAAATGAAACGTTATTGACGCGATTCATCAGTGCGCAAACGGAAATCGATGCTGCGAATGCATGGGACACCGAATCACGCTTGAAAATGATTTTAAATAAACTGGGCATCACGAATCTCGAAGCAACGATCGGTTCGCTGTCCGGCGGTCAGCGCAAACGTGTCGGTTTGGCGGAAGCCTTGTTAGACGAGGCCGATTTATTGTTGCTCGATGAGCCGACAAACGAATTGGATGCTGAAACCATCACTTGGCTTGAATCACAGATCAAAGAGTACCGGGGTGCCATCTTACTCATCACCCACGACCGGTATTTTTTAAACCGTGTCACGAACCATATGATGGAGATTGCCAACGGAACAGCTTATTTTTATGTCGGGAACTACGAATCGTTTCTTGAAAAACGGGCCGAACGCCGTGAACGGACTGCTTCGATGGAAGAAAAACGCCAAAACATCTTGCGCCGTGAACTGGCATGGTTACGGCGCGGGGCAAAAGCGCGGACGACGAAGCAAAAAGCACGGATTCAACGGGTCGATGCCTTGCAAGAGTTATCGTACGAGGAAGATGAAGCAGCGCTCGAAGTTCAGGTCGGTTCGACACGGCTCGGCAAAAAAGTCATCGAGGCCGTCGCTGTCCATCAACAGTTTGGTGACCGGACATTGTTCAGCGACTTTAACTGGTTGTTCGGTCGCAAAGAACGATACGGGATCGTCGGTCGAAACGGCAGCGGGAAATCGACGTTGTTATCGATTCTTGCCAAACGTTTAGAACCGACGAGCGGCGAGATCATTCATGGCGAGACGGTGAAGGTCGGCTTTTACGGTCAATTTGCCGAATTCAGTCACCCCGAGCGCCGTGTCATCGAAGAAGTCGAACGGATTGCCCAGGTCATCACGACGCTGGACGGACAGGAAATCACGGCAAGTCAGATGCTCGAACAGTTTCTGTTTAAGCCGGAGGCACAGTATAAACCGATCGGCAAATTATCCGGCGGCGAAAAAAGACGTTTGAAGCTGTTGACGATTTTGATGGATGAGCCGAACGTACTGTTTCTCGATGAACCGACCAATGACTTGGATACAGAAACCCTTTCTGTTCTCGAAGACTATTTGGAATCGTTCCCGGGAACGGTCATTACCGTCAGTCACGACCGCTATTTCCTTGATCGCGTCGTCGATCGGTTACTCGCCTTTGAGAACGGAGAAGTCGTGTCTTATTACGGACAATATACCGATTACTTGGAGCAACGGGAACCCGCTCCTGCCAACGCACCGGTCACGAAAGAAGTTGTTCCTGTCGAAAAAACAGTCGTTGAAGTACCGAAAAAATTAAGTTATCAAGAGCAGCTCGACTGGAAAACGATTGAAGCTCAAATTGAAGAAGCTGAACTTCATGCTGAGTCACTTGAACAGCAACTCGCTTCGTCAGGAAGTGACCTTGGTCAGGTCAATGACATCTACCAACAGATCGAACAAGCAAAAACGCAGATCGATCAATTGATGGAATACTGGACCTACCTCTCTGAAAAAATTGAGGCGTACGACAATTATAAAAAGTAAGTCCCTCCTCCTTTTCTGAATCGTATCCCTTCGTCCACGAGACGTCTGGATACGATTTATTTTTTTGAATTGAATGAACTGGGAAAAAGCAGTGTATGATAGAAAAAAGACGGGAAAAGTTGGTTAATCCAGTCACGTCATCGCAGGTCATTTTTAGGAGGCGGTTTGATGCAGCAATCTCCCTATTTTATAAAATGGTTCCCACCACTGCTCCTCATTTCAGTGACGTTAATGCTGATTGCGTCTACGCAGGAATCGATTTCAAACATCATCGTCGAGCAGGTGTTACAGTATCTCTCACTTTTTTTGATTGCTTTTTTTATCATCGTTGCTTACCGAAAAGAACAGCAACTGATTGTTCCACGCCGGAATTTTTGGTTGCTCGCTCTCGGATCGCTTACCTTGTCGGTTATCGGTTCCATTTTGCAAACCATTCATTTGTTCAGTTTTTCGGATAACTTTTCCGGAATTTATAGCTTAGTGTTGTTTTCGTTGTCGCATTACTTATTCTTGTACGCTATTTTTTACCGCGTGGCCTCTAAAAAAAGTTTTGGTCAACATGTCCTGGCGTTTATGGATGCGATGATTCTGGTCATTTTTTTGGCTCTCGTCGCGTTTCACGGTCTTAACGAATGGGTCAATCCTGCAATCAATCCGTTTCCCTATTCGTTAGTCGTCATCATCAATACATCACTTGGTCTGTTCGTATTTTTTTACTTTTTCTTCATCCAAGAGACCCATTGGGTCTCACGGACGACTCTATTTTTACTGTTTTTGTCGATTTTTATTCGGGGCATTTATGAAATATCATCCGTCTATTTCCCGGAATTCACGGCTCAATATTTGATTTTTTCACCGATATTGATTCGTTTAGCTCAAAGTGCAGCAATCCTTTGGCACATCGACCATATTTATGAGGGTTCGGATACGTCATCGATCGTTCAAAGAGCCTGGCTTCCCTTTTTGTCCTTACCTTTATTTGTTCACTACCTGATCGAGCAAGAAGGTGAGAAACGTGACATCTTTATCATTTTATTTTTATTGATCATCCGACAGATTTTGATTACGAGACAACATACATCGATCGTCAAACAATTAGATACACGAAATGAACAATTGGCGACACGCATTCAACACCGGACAGAACAGATCAGGGAAAGTGAACAGCAGGTCATCCCGCTTTTTTTAGGTCACCCTGACCCGATCGTCCGGTTGAATCAAACACAACAAATCATCTATGCAAATCGTTCTGCTCAACAGCTCTTCAAGTTATCCGCCATGACGATTGATACGCCGACAAATGAACTCCAACACTTGCAAGCGGCACTGGCTAAAGGAATTACCCGCTATCACAATGAAGCGCATCAACAATTTGAATTGATTCCGATTCCCATCAAAATCGCCACAGTACCTGTTGGCCATTTTTTGATTCTTCACGACATTACAGAGCGGATGAAACGAACACAACGGATTGAATACCATGCTTACCATGATGGATTAACGGATATCGGAAATCGCCGTTCACTCGAACGAACGTTTCATCAAAAATCGTCCTCCCTCAACTATCTGGCACTCATCGATCTGGACGGCTTTAAGCTCATCAACGATACGCACGGCCATGAAGCCGGTGACTTCATCCTGATCGAAGTCGCGCAACGTCTTTCCGCTGAACTGCACGGGGAGGAATCCGTTTATCGTCTTGGCGGAGATGAATTCGCCTTGTTGACGTCCGCTGAAGATGAGCTGTCGTTACGCCGGCGTTGTAAACACTTCTTGACGTTGCTGTGTCAACCGTACGTTTATCACGATCAAGCTTTATCTGTCACCGCTAGTATCGGCATCGCCCGTCAAGAGGACGGGGCTGATTTGGAACAATGGATCAAACAAGCTGATCTTGCCATGTATCGGGTTAAAAACCACGAAAAAAACGGGATTGGCGTATACCGATCCGACGAAAAAAACGAGTAACTTCGTCTGAACGAGAATGGGGGGCCGATTTTTACATCGGCCCCCCATTCTGTATAACGGCCAACTTTTGCGTCAGCCTTTTCTTCTTATGCTTCCGGACGTGGTGCGATATTGCCTTCTTCGATGTCGAGCAACAAATCAATCAGCTCGGCGCAAAATTCAGGGTATTGCCGTAACAGTGCATCTTCTCCGACCTCATCCACAAAATCAGCTAACAGAATCCGGACTTCCGGAACAAGTGCTTTAGCAACTTTCATATAGGCAATCGCAAAACGCCACTTGCCTGAGATATACAGCAACTTCCCAATCAGTAAGTCTCCTGTTTCGACCTCAATCTCCGCTAAGTCAGTCTGATACGTCTGTTTTGACATGATGTCGACGACGCCTTCTTCTTCGACGAGAAACAGCGACGGAACCGGATCCGCCAATCCTCTCAGCGCCCGATACAAACTCGGTGACATGTCTTCCTTGACTTGCTCCAAGAAACGACCGTGTGGTGTTTTTCCCTGTTCATCGGTTTCATAAAAAATCGCCCAATCGACAAACAGATCACGGAATAATTCAGCATCCTTTAGATACCAACGGCCTTCCGTTGCAATTTCTTCGATGAAGGCGACCCAGTCCGAACTTCGGGCAGTCGCCGCTTCTTGATACATCGTTTTAAGCGCTGTATTCATCTCTGCTTCCGATACAGTCGTCGGAAAAGGGATTATCTTTCGCTCACTTTTCATCGTGTCGGTCCTTTCCGGTGTGGGTTCGCCGGTCGTTTGATTGTTTCCGGTTCAGTGACTTCCCGTTTCGGAATCACTTCTCCCCGATAGATCTCCATCTCTTCCATCTCCACACCCATTTGTTTCGTCAATGTTTTCAGGTGTCTTAAATCGTGATCCGTGACAAGAGCTAACACCATTCCGGAAGCATTCCCACGTCCCGTACGTCCCGAACGGTGAACAAAGTCATCAAATGATTCAGGTAAATCATAATGCACGACATGTGTGACGGCTTCGATATCGAGTCCGCGTGCGGCTAATCCCGTTGTCACGAGTAACGGGAACTCTCCGCGTTTATACGAACGCAGCGTCTCCATCCGTTCCCGCTTTCCTTTTTCAGCATCTAAAATCCGATACTTCAATGAAAACTTGCTTAATTCTCCATTAAGCGGTCCCAAGAAAGAACGGTTATTGATGAAGGTCAGTACTTTTGCTCCCTGCATGTTTGCCAACCGGCGTAAATATTCAGGCTTGAGACGGCGTGACATTTCGATATAACCAAATTTCACTTGTGTGCTGACGGCACGTTCGACGCGAATGCGTTCCGGCTCGTTTGCAAACAATGTTTTCCCCCACTCGGCTGTCCGCTCCGGTAATGTTGCCGAAACAAAAGCCAACTGCCGGTCACGGAGTGCACTGTTGGCAATCCGCGTTGCCGATGCACTCATGCCGCTCTCATAAATTTGATCCGCTTCATCTAAAACAATCAGCTTTACTTTGTGCATCTTGAGTTTTTTAGAATCAATCAATTCCACCAGACGTCCCGGTGTCCCGACAATGATTTGAGGTTTTTTCTTCAACCGTTCGTGTTGACGTTTTAATTCGACGCCACCGATGAAGGCACCTGATTTAATCCCGCTGCCTTGTGCAAACAGTTGAATGACTTGGTGAATCTGCATGACGAGTTCACGTGTCGGTGCTGTGATGACGACTTGAATATGCGGCTCCGCTGCGTCAATCAATTCTAACGCCGGAATGACATAAGCCAATGTTTTTCCGGTTCCGGTCGGTGCTTCGACCAACACATCTTTTCTGTCCCGTAACAACGGAATCGCCTGTTCTTGGACCGGCATCATCGTCTCGAAACGTGCACGCTCCCATGCTTCTGTAATAAAAGGTTTCATAAAGTCCATAACGTGTATTCTCCTACTCTCTTCTGCATCATTCTGTGACATATTCAAATTGATCGGTCGTTTCGTCACGCAGACCACGTAACGTTTGTGTGTATTCGTTTCCGGCGTCGATGAGCCGGATGTGATATACCACTTCCTGGTCATTCTTTATTTCTTCCGTCAAAATATCGAACCCTTGAATGACCCGGTCTTGCAGTTCATTCGCCAGTTTCGGAAACTGACTGAGCACCGGGTAATCGGATCGGACATCACTCGGGCGACGAATCAGCTTCGCCAAGTATTTTTCTTTATATCCGATGAAGTCTTCAAAATCAAAGTCATCTTCAAAACGAATCCAAAAGCCGTCTTCCTCAAACTCCGTAATCATTCCCGTTCGCGGTGTTCCTTCAGTCGATACTTTTAACGTCACCCAATCACCTGCTCTATAATCGGCACGGTCTTCCAACAGCAAAAAATCCATTTTATGCACCTCCACGGTCTATATTCCCTTTTTCATTGTCAACGATACTTCATAAAATTACAAGACAACCTGATGTGACTTTTATCACAACACAAACTGTCCCTTTGCTTTTTGGAAAAAAAGAGTGATACAGATTCAGAATTCCTGTTTCTTTCCGCCAATCTTCTGTTTTTCCGCTGCTCGGCGATGAATGATACAGAACACGCGGAATCTAGTCATACCAACACTTTTCACATTCGCTGAGCTTTCACAGGGATGTAAAACTCTCGCATACGAATGTTTGTTACACTATTCACATAAGGGATATGTGTTGAACTGTCTACCTTACAAACGAAGGAGTGTTCATGATGTTACTCGAAAAAACGCAAGCATGGCAACAATTTGAAGCAGGACAATGGTCCAATCAAATCGATGTAGCCGACTTCATTCGACGGAATCGGACGGAATACCGCGGCGACGATCAATTCTTGGCCGGTCCGACGGCCGCGACAGAAACACTGTGGCAACAAATCATGAGTTTGACAAGCGAAGAACGGACACGTGGTGGTGTATATGCCGTTGACGCTGCGACACCCTCAACGATCCTGTCACACGGTCCCGGATACCTCGATCGTGACTTAGAAAAAGTCGTCGGTCTCCAAACCGATGAACCGTTCAAACGCTCGATTCATCCGAACGGCGGCATCCGGATGGTTAACGATGCGCTCGAAGCCTATGGTTTTAAGGCAGACCCTGTCGTGACCCGGACGTTCAGTGAATACCGGAAAACACATAATCAAGGCGTGTTCGATGCCTATACTCCCGAAATGCGCGCCGCCCGAAAAGCCGGTATCATCACCGGACTTCCAGATGCTTACGGACGCGGTCGGATCATCGGTGATTACCGTCGTGTTGCGTTATACGGAACAGCGTACTTGATTGAGCAACGGAAACAAGACTTACAGAACCGTGGTGGCTTTTTGTCCGAATCGATGATCCGCGACCGAGAGGAAATGAATGAGCAAATTCGCGCGTTGCAGGAACTGACCGAACTCGGCAATCGTTATGATTGTGACCTGTCCCGTCCTGCGGAAACGGCACAAGAGGCGTTCCAGTGGGTCTACCTCGCCTATCTTGCTGCCATCAAGGAACAAAACGGTGCCGCGATGTCACTCGGCCGTGTCTCAACGTTCCTCGATATCTATATCGAACGTGATTTGCAGACCGGACGCTTGACGGAACAAACTGCTCAGGAGCTCGTCGATCATTTTGTCATGAAACTCCGGATCGTCAAATTCCTTCGGACACCGGACTACAATGATTTGTTCTCCGGCGATCCAACCTGGGTCACGGAATCGATCGGCGGGATGAGTGAAGACGGCCGCTCAAACGTCACGAAAAGTTCGTTCCGCTTCTTACAAACACTCGTCAATCTCGGTCCGGCCCCTGAACCCAACTTGACCGTCCTTTGGTCGACGCAATTGCCGCGCGGCTTCAAGGAATTTTGTGCAAAAATGTCGATTCTGTCCAGTTCGATACAGTATGAGAACGACGATTTGATGCTGCCGGTTTATGGCGATGATTACGGCATCGCGTGTTGTGTCTCTGCCATGAAAATCGGAAAACAGATGCAATTTTTCGGAGCACGCGCGAACTTGGCAAAAGCACTTCTCTATACGTTAAATGGCGGCATCGATGAAAAACTCAAAATCCAAGTTGCGCCGAAAACCGATTTGATCCTCGATGATGTCTTGGATTATGAAACGGTCATGGCGGCTTACGACCGTCAGCTCGACTGGTTGGCCGAACTGTACGTCAACACATTAAATGTCATCCACTTCATGCACGATAAATACAGCTACGAACGCATCGAGATGGCGTTGCATGATCCGGAAATCCTCCGGACGATGGCATGCGGGATCGCCGGACTGTCCGTCGTCGCTGACAGTCTGTCCGCCATCCGCTATGCCAAAGTCTCACCGGTTCGCGACGAGAACGGACTCGCCGTTGACTTCAAGATCGAAGGAGACTTCCCGAAATTCGGAAACAATGATGCCCGTGTCGATCAGATGGCGGTTGATCTCGTCAAACTCTTCATGGAAAAAATCCGGAAACATCCGACTTACCGCGATGCATTACCGACTCAATCCGTCTTGACGATTACTTCAAATGTCGTCTACGGCAAAAAGACCGGGAATACACCAGACGGTCGTCGTGCCGGCGAGCCGTTCGCACCCGGAGCCAATCCGATGCACGGACGGGATACGAATGGCGCTGTTGCTGCACTGACATCCGTCGGAAAATTACCGTATGAGCATGCACTCGACGGCATCTCCTATACGTTCTCGATTGTTCCAAAAGCACTCGGTAAGGATGAATCGACACGGATTCAAAACACCGTCGGACTGCTCGACGGCTATATGGGTGGAACCACCTCGAAAGGACACCATTTAAACGTCAATGTCTTTGACCGCGAAACCTTGCTCGATGCGATGGAACATCCGGAACTCTATCCACAACTGACAATCCGTGTTTCCGGTTACGCCGTCAACTTCATCAAGTTGACCCGTGAACAACAGATCGATGTCATCAACCGGACATTCCACGGAGCACTTTAACGAAGAAAGGACTGAAGGATTATGACATACGGAACGATTCATTCTGTTGAATCTTGCGGGACAGTGGACGGACCCGGTATTCGCTTCATCGTCTTTACGCAAGGTTGCCCCTTACGTTGCCAATATTGCCATAACGCGGATACGTGGGAATTCGGATGTGGTCGTTCCGTCTCCGCAACAGCGATTGTCGAAGAAGCGGAAAGTTATCGGTCCTTCTTTGATGCGACAGGCGGCGGTATCACGTTTTCCGGCGGAGAGCCGCTTGCCCAACCGGAATTTCTTGAAGCTGCCCTGCGTGAAGCGAAACAAAAAGGATTGCACACGGTCATTGACACAGCCGGCTCGGTCGTTCCTAAAAATCTCGATCGCATCCTCGACTACACGGATCTGGTTTTACTCGATATCAAACATATCGATGACGCGACCTGCCGGCTGCTGACCGGTCGGAGTAATGCCAATACACTTGCCTTTGCAAAACGGTTAGCCGAACGAAATATTCCGGTTTGGATCCGCCACGTGCTGGTCCCGGGTTTGACGATGACGGAAACTTTCCTCCGTCAGACCGGTGAATTCATCCGAACGCTCGGCAATGTCGAACGGGTCGAAGTCCTTCCCTATCATCAGCTCGGCGTCTACAAGTGGGAAGCACTTGGTCTTGACTATCCGTTAAAAGACGTCCTTCCCCCGAGCACGGAAGAAGCAACGGCTGCTCAAGCATTACTCGATTCTTACTTGTCTTGCTGACCACAAGTTGCTACACTGAACACATAGTCTATGAATAGGAGGTACAATACCGAAATGAAGCATTCACTCGCTACTGTCTAATGATGAAAGAATTCATCACTTTCGCAATGAGTTGCGGATGACTGACGCTACGAGTCTGCTCATTTTCGGTATTTCCCTCATCAGGAAGATACCTTCTTTGATTTGCACTCCTGCACACCATCCGCTCGCTTTCGGATGGTGTGTTTTCATTTCATCTGTATCGAAATGAACTCCTAAGGAGCTGAGAATATGCCTACTGAAATCTTATCGATTCACGATCTACACGTTGAGCTTCCGCAACAGACGTTGTTCCAACACATCTCGTTTTCCGTTCATCCGGGTGAGCATGTCGCCTTGGTCGGTGCCAATGGCGTCGGGAAGACCACGTTATTACAGATCATCCTCCAGCAGATCAAGCCGACGTCCGGCGAGATCTTCCGTGCCTATACAAACGCCGGTCATGTCGCCCAACACCTCTCTTCTGATGAACCGGCACTCCGCCTGGTCGAACAAGCCGATCAAGTTCGTTATCAGGCACGGGAACAAACACTCCACTCGACATCCATCGAAGCGTACCAAGTCGCGCTGGATGCTGATGCTTTTTCACTCGAAGCGGACGCAGCACGTGCATTAAAAGAAGTTCAATTGCCTGAACATGTCTGGTCCCACCCCTTTGACACACTCAGCGGCGGCGAACAGACCCGGATCCAACTCGCCTGTCTGTTGGTCCAACAACCCGATTTCATTCTGCTAGACGAGCCGACCAATCACTTGGATGCCGACACATTGGATTGGTTGATTGACTGGATGCACCAGACACCCATCGCGATTCTTTACGTGTCACATGAGCGTGCCTTCATCGATGCAACGGCCGATGCCGTCATTGAGCTGACACCGAGTCTCGCAACACGTTATAAAGGCAACTACCAAACGTATCGCCAGCAAAAAGAACAGGAACGCCTGACCCAGGAACGCGAATATGAAAAACAGGAAAAAACACGCAAGGAACTGAAGCGGATGATCCATCAATACCAAAACTGGCATCAACAAGCTGTCGCCCACGCAAGTGAACGAGATCCATACGCCAAGAAAAAGGCAGCCAAACAAGCTAAAAAGTTTAAAGCAAAAGAAAAACAGCTTGAACAGGTGCTGGATCAACGGGTTGCCAAACCAGAAGCGGCACCGTCCGTTCATGTCGCGTTTGAAGCCGCATCCTTTGCAGCCAAGCAGTTGCTTTCATTAGATGCCGTTTCCTTTTCTTACGCGAGTCTCCCACTATTGGAACAGCTGACCTTCTCCATCCGGCAAGGAGACCGGATTGCCGTCATCGGTCGGAACGGTTCCGGAAAAACGACGCTGCTCCGTCTGATTCAAGGTGAACTGAATCCGACTCACGGAACCATCACACGTCATCCGTCCCTGACGACCGGCTATTTTTCTCAGGCACTTTCGAATTTGCCGACTTCCGGTTCCCTGTTGGACGCTTTGATGGAAGAGACAACGATTACCGAAACCGATGCGCGGACACTTCTCGCCTGTTTTTTATTTCGGCGTGACCGTGTCTATCAACCCATTAACGCAGCGAGCATGGGCGAGCGATGCCGAATCGCCTTCTTACGGCTCTATTTTTCCGGTGCCCGTCTGTTGATTTTGGATGAACCGACCAACTACTTGGATTTAACGACCCGCGAACAAATCGAGGCGGCTCTCGATGTCTTTCCGGGTGAACTGTTGTTCGTTTCGCACGATCGTTACTTCAATGATCGACTCTCGAACCGGACGATCCTGCTAGATCAAGAAGCTGCCGTCCATCCTGTCGGAACGAAGCTACTCCGGGAACAACAACCAAGTGACATTCAAGCGATCCAGGACGATTTAAGACGTCTCGATGAATTGACGGGAACGATTCATTTTGATCAGGATTGAATCCTTTATCTATTTTTACAAAACGAACGACGCCTCTCTGTTTAATCAGAAGGGCGTCGTTCGTTTGTGATGTTAACTCACATCAGCGTTTTTGATATTTTAGTTTCGTCCGGGCCTGTGCCTGCTTGTGGATCTTCTTCCACTTCTCTTTTTCCGCTGCCTGCATAGCGACATTTTGTTTTCGTTCCGCATATGCCACCTCGCGTTGCAACTTCAGAAAACTTTCCCAACGCTCGTGCGACAAGCTTCCGTTCGCCAAAGCGGCGTGCACCGCACAGCCTGGTTCTTCGCCGTGCTGACAGTCGCGGAAACGGCAGGACTCTGCCAGCGTCTCGATGTCTGAAAACGTCGATGCCAGCCCTTCGGTTCCATCCCATAATCCAAGTTCACGCATACCCGGTGTATCGACGAGTAACAAGCCACTCGACAACCGTTTTAATTCCCGGTGTGTCGTCGTATGACGTCCGCGCTCATCGTCCTCCCGAACGCCACCCGTTTCCATCAGCTGTTCTCCTGCCAAGGCATTAACGAGTGTTGATTTTCCGACACCGGACGATCCGACCAACACAATCGTCTCATTGGGTTGCAATACTTCCTGTAATGCACCCAGCCCGTCTCCCGTCAGCGAGTCAACGGCAAAATAGGGTGTTCCGAAGGCGATGGCTTCAATCTCGGAAAGTGAATCGTCCACTGAATCGATTAAACTTTTTTTCGTTAAAACGATGAGTGGTGTGACCCCGGCCTCCCAGGCAAGCGTCAAATACCGTTCCAGGCGGCGGACGTTGAAATCGTGTCCAAACGCCATGACGAGTAATGCCACATCAACGTTCGCACAAATAATTTGTTCTTCGGTCTCCGTACCGGCTGCCTTTCGGGAAAATTGTGAGGTCCGCGGAAGGACACGTTCGATTCGTCCTTTTCCAGCTTCTCGCTCAGTCTGAATCACCCAATCGCCGACTGCCGGCAGTTCGGCTTTCGTCAATGCATCAAAACGTATCTTTCCCGACAATTCGCTTAATGTTTCCCCATCAGCCGTCATCACGCGGTACTGCTTTTGGAAGACCGCCGTGACACGTCCTAGTTGTTCATTTGTTCCGACCTTGTCTGTCGGTACTTTACCCCATTCGTTCAAATGGTTTCCTCCTCTGATTTTAAGGGAGGGAAACCCCTCCCTGTACTCCGGTAATGTGATCTGTTACGTGGCTAGTTGCACTCATCAAACACCACTCCTCTCGTTTCTGTTAGTCGAATTTTACCATATTATACGGACCGCACCTAGCGAAGCTTTGGAAGTCAGACCTTCACACTCCGCCTCAAGTCGGAGACAAGTACGGTCCGAAGGGCGTCGTGCCTCCCTGCGTCTTCCCTTAAGATAAGAGTATCAAGAAAAAGGAGGCTTCATCATGAAGCAATCAAAAGGAAAACAGGTCTTGATGGCACTTGCCGGTCTCGCCCTTCTCGCTGTCGTCATCGGTACATTACCGCACATGATCGGACTCGGGCTCGGTGCGCTCCTCGCATTTTATGCCATCAGTAAGTTTGTCCAAACATCAAAAGTTTTCGCAAAAATCGGATTCGGATTACTCGCTGCACTCGGAATCGGTCTTGCCTTGTCGAACATTTGGGCTGTCGTCGGAATCGCTGCTGCACTCGGACTTTACATCGGATACATGCGTATGAAAATGCAACGCGTCGATTTAAATCAATTGTTTGCCCGCCGTCGTCCAACCACTTCGACCCACTTTGAAGCCGATTGGAAAGACCTCGATCAGAAACGCTGACACGCAGACAGTACATCACTGCCAAACATTTTGCTAACCTAACATCCAAGGAGGAATTTTTCATGAAAAATGTATTTGATCAATTAAACGAGTTTGCGAACCAAATGATGACGGAAGTAAAAAAAGCGGCCGATCAAGGGGAAGCGCCGGCTAAGAAGCTGGTCCGCCACATTCGGACGACTGAGTCGGATTTAAAAGAAATTGATCGTTTACTTGAACGTCAGCGGACGTTGCTTGTCGAACTGACGCATAAACAAGATGAAGCCAAAGAGTTGGCAGACAAACGCTTTACGCAGGTCGAAATCGCCAAAGAAGCAGGAGAACAAGAGCTTGCCGAACGGGCTGCCATCGAGTCGAAGCACTACGGCGAACAATTCCGCTTCTTCGAGGAACTGATCGAAGAGACGAAACGCGAATTAAACGAACTTGAGCGGGAAGCACTTGAATTAAAACTAAAACTCGAAGATTTACAAAACAAACGATATGAATGGATGATGCGTGAAAACGTCTCGAATTTAAAATCGAAGATGAACCAGGTGCTAGAACGTGAACCAAATGCTACTATTAAACAAGAACCACATCCATTCACAACAGAGGAAACTGAAACGAAGGTAGAGGAAGCTCCTATCGCAGAAGATGATATCGATGCCCGGATTGCCGATCTCGAACGTCGTTTCCAAAAATAAGTATTCGGACGAAGGAGGCATTGATGCCTCCCTTTGTCATGTCAGGAAGGAGATTGCCCGTGCGACGATTAAGTACAAAACAATTAGTCGGCTACGTGTCGATCCTGTTCGCCCTCGGACTCTTTTATGATTTGATGACAGGTGCAGGAAATGTGTTATTCGGGATTCTTTTCCCGTTCTTGCTGTATTATGTCGGCATTCATTTCCGAAAAAGAAATCATGAAAAACTGGCTATCTTGTTTTATGTCGTGGGTACCATCATCTTAGCCGGTGTCGTCCTCAGTTCAGCAGCAATCGGATTCGTCATTGCCGGAATCCTGCTGTATCTCGGAATCATTCTCGTGACCCGCCACTCCGTCCGGGAATTTTTCTTCTCTAAGATTTCACCGAGTCTTTACGAAGAAGAAGGCATTAAGATTCAACCCGCCTATTCATTTGCGACACAACAAGAACTTCCGTATGTCTTAAAAGATTTGAGCGAACAGTTCATCGTCCGCGATTTGGAAATCGACTTGACGCACGCCTATGTCCCGGAAGGCGAAACGCTAATCGTCGTCAGTGGTGTCGTCGGAGACGTCCGGATTTTATTGCCGTCCGGTTACGACTATACACTCGATACGTCAATCGGGTTCGGCAGTGTCAAAACAGATGTCCGACGTATTCCGACGTTCTTTAACCGCCGAATCCAGTACCGGGCGCCTGAATATGATGAAGCGACCCGAAAAGTCCGGATTCACGTCATGCTTGGTATCGGAAATGTCGAGGTGACTTCCATATGAAACGTGATCAATTCCCGCTTGGTGTCATCGCGCTCCAAGTCATGACCGGTTTTTTGACTGCCGTGATGACGACGTTATTGTTTTTAAGTACACGCCAAGTTGATTGGCATGTACTTTTCGTCCGTCAACAGGACTTTCCCGTTTTCCTGCTGGTCGTCGGCTTATCGCTCTTATTGCCGTTAGCAATCGGAAGTATCCACTACTTCTTTTTGCGCCGTGATTTTAAAAAAGTCACGACTGCCATCATCGAACTGGAGCAAGGAAAAGAAGTCACGATCGTGAATGGTCCTTACTTCCACACGTTGACACGTCTGTCCCGTATCGGCAAACGGATTGACGAGCAGGTCGAAACCGTTCAAAAAATCAGCACCCGCCCGCAACACATTGAGCAAGTCCGCGTTCAGGCCATCACGGAGGAACGAAAACGGCTTGCCCGTGATTTGCACGACTCCGTCTCCCAGCAGCTGTATGCGATTTCGATGATGACGACAGCCGCGAAACAGACGATTCTGACTCAACCTGAAACCGCTGCGAAACAAATCGATTTGGTCGAAACGATGGCCCAGACCGCTCAGTCCGAAATGCGTTCCCTGTTGTTACAGTTACGCCCGGTCGAACTGGAAGGCATGACCCTCCAACAAGGATTAACGCAACTGTTAGAAGAATTATCTAGAAAGCAGTCCACTGAGTTGAGTTGGAAGCTCGAAGCCATCGAACTCCCCCGTCCGATTGAGAATGAACTGTTCCGGATCGTCCAAGAAGGGTTGACCAACGCGTTACGCCATGCGAAAGCGTCACATATGGATATCGAGTTGCGTCAATTTAATGATACGGTCATCTTAAGCATGAATGATGACGGTGTCGGCTTCATCGTCGATGAGAAAAAACTCGCTTCTTACGGGATCAATTCGATGCGGGAACGGACAGCTGAGATGGGTGGAACGATTCGCCTCGTCAGTGTTCCGGGACAAGGGACTCAAATTGAAGTAAAATTAAGAAAAGATCGGATGGTGCAAGTATGATACGTGTGTTATTAGTCGATGATCATGAGATGGTCCGTGCAGGTGTATCCGCTTTTTTATCGACACAGCCAGATATCGAGGTCGTCGCGGAAGCATCAGACGGGCAAGTCGGAGCGGAACTTGCCTTGGCACATCGCCCTGATGTGATTTTAATGGATTTAGTCATGGAACCGGTTGACGGTGTTGAGGGAACACGCTTGATCCGCAAAGAGTGGCCGGACGCAAAAATTCTTGTCGTTACAAGCTTTTTGGATGATGAGAAAGTGTATCCGGTCATCGAAGCCGGTGCAATGAGTTACGTCTTAAAAACAGCCAGCGCCTTCGAGATTGCGGAAGCCATCCGGAAAACAGCGGGTGGTCAATCCGTCATGGCTGCTCAGGTGACCGGTAAAATGATGGAACGATTACGAAAACCGACCAGTCATCTTCATGATGATTTGACAGAGCGCGAGCAGGAAGTCCTGCAACTGATGGCCCGTGGTATGGCGAATCAGGAAATCGCCGATGAACTCTTCATTTCATTAAAGACGGTCAAAACACATGTTTCGAACATTTTATCGAAGCTTGATGTCGTGGACCGGACGCAAGCCGTCGTCTATGCTTTTAAACACGGGATCGTCAAATAATCTTCAGCATTTTTCTTATACTTATAATTGCTCTTATACTCAACGAAAACGACCGGATTCCCCTGTATGCCAGAGGAACCCGGTCGTTTGTCGTTTTAAGTGGCTTACCATAATTTCCATCCGGGTGCCCCCGGCGGTGCATTTTCAATCATATGCCAAATCGGAACGGTGTAAGCAAACGCAATCAAAGCAAAGGTCACAAAAATCCACAACTTCCAATTCTCAAAGAAAAGTGGCGTCTGCATCGCTGCTTCTTCTGTTTCCGCAACCGGAAACGCTTCGACACCTTTTGGAGCACGGAAAGCGAGCTGGAACATGGCGAACAGGAACAACAGAATTGAGATAAACAAAATCGTTCCGCCGATCGCCATCGCAACGTGATACGGAATCCAGTCGGCAACCAGTGAATCTTTAAAGTACGCGGCCGGACCGGTCCGTCTCGGGTTACCAAGCAGACCCGAAATATGCATCGCGGTCGACATGAAAAGCATACCGATGGTCCACGTCGCCGTCTGGATTAGTCCGATGCGATTGATTCGTTTCGTCAACGTCCGTCCTCGCAGTAATGGTACGAGCCAATAGGCTGTTCCAAAAAATGTTAAAGCAACGGCCGCTCCGACCGTGATATGAAAGTGACCGGTGACCCAAAGTGTATTGTGGACAACGATATTCAATTGATGCGACGCATTGATGACTCCCCCCGCTCCAGCCGGGATGAAAAATAGCATTCCGACAAAAGGAGCCAAGAAACGAACGTCTCGATACGGCATCTTCTTGATCCATCCGAATAAGCCGGTTGCCCCTTGACGCCGCCCTGCCAATTCAAAAGTCGCAAACATCGAGAACGCCGTCATCAAGGACGGAATGATGACAAGAAACGTCAACACGACTTGAATGTATTTCCAAAAAGCCGATATCCCCGGTTCCAGTAATTGATGGTGAAAACCGACCGGGAAGGAAAACAGCAAAAACAATAAAAAGGACATCCGGGCCAACGCATCTGAAAAAATCTTTCCACCGACGATTTTGGGAATCACGGTATACCAAACGATGTACGCCGGAAGTAACCAAAAATACACAAGCGGATGTCCAAAGTACCAAAAGAGCGTCCGCGATAACTCAATCCCGACCTTATCCGTCCAACCAAGCGACAACGGCAAGAGTTGGAATAAAATCGTCGCGGCGACACCAAGCGTCGCGACCACCCACAACAATACCGTCATGATGCTCATGTATGCCTGCAGCGGCGGATGAACACCTGTATGCTCCCGCTTATAATCCGCATACATCCGGAACATCGCTGCTGAAGAGATCCATGTTCCGACGACGAAGATGACAAGTCCGATATAAAAGACAGGATGTGCTTTTAACGGCGCATAGAACGTATACAACACGGATGCCTCACCCGCCAGCACCATCCATGTGACGAGTACGACACCAAACATCATGAACCAAAAACCGACCCAACCGAGCCGTCTCGGAAACTCTTCAAAACGACCAAACGATTGTCCTAAAAAAGAAAACAATAATCCAAAAATAAATAAGGTCGTAAACACAATCGCTAACATCAATCCATGGGCCGTCAGCAATTCATAATACCCGATTCCTGCAATTTCCGGAATGACACCTGTCCGGACAAGCGTTTGTAACAATCCGCATAATCCACCGATCAACAAGGCGACAAGAGAAAAGCTGACGTGTGCAAAGGCCAGTTTCGCTTCCTTTAGACCGATTTCTGTCGCCGGCATTCCGCGCTCCATCTCAAACTCTTTTAATTTTTGGGAAATGGCATTCATTTAGTCCACCACCTTAATTTTTGTCGACATCATATGGTGTGCTGTGCCGCAATATTCGTTACAGACAATCAAATAATCGCCTGCCTTTTTAAAGGTGTACTCGATCGAGTTGATATGACCGGGTACCACCATCATGTTGACGTTAGTCTTCACAATCTCAAACCCATGAACGACGTCTTTTGAGGTCACCAGAAAATTAACGGTCGCGCCTTTTTTGATCACCATATCTTGCGGGGTGAATTGAAAAGCTTGGGATACCATGACCGCTTCATATTTGTTGTCGTCAATCTTTTTCAGACCCGGTTTATCAAACGGTTTTGTCTGATCAACTTGCGTCGGATCAATCAGTGTCGCGTCAGATGGCGGTTGATTTCCGGATGCGAACGCCGAAACACCGATGATGCCTAAAAAGACAGCCAACATGACGCAACCAAACCCCAACCAAATTTTCTCTAAGCGATGAATATGCATCGTCTTTCCTCCTTATCTGGAACTGAATAATAGAAAAATGGATCCCCACATCCCGATGATGACGCCGGCGACGATAAAAACGGCGACGAGTGTGCCATGTAAGTTTGATTCTGGTTTTATGTTCATTTTGCTGTCTCCCTTCTTTTTTAACTTGATGTCGTATCTTCATTTTAGAAAAGCAACATGGTCCGAGACCGTGATAAAGATCACATCATTTGTGACAATTTCGCTGTTTCGCTTTGAAAAACACACACAAAGTTCACATACTGGATCTGTATGCACAAAAAAATCCCCTTGTCTTAAAGACAAGGGGATTGGTTGCATCTTTAGATCCGGCAAACACCGACCGGGCATCCTTCACAATGGCATAAATCTCTCAGATATTTGGCATCATGAACGATAATTTTAGTTGTCGTGGATGAAATGACCTTCTCTTTTTTCCATTGGGAAAACATCCGGTTGACGGTTTCACGCGGTGCTCCGATCAATTGACCCAGTTCACTGTCGGATGGACGTTTTGACAGGACATAATCTTCTCCGACTTGTTTTCCGTTCATTGCAATCAACCGAAGTAAGGTCGAGGCGAGTGCCCCTTGTTTTCCGAACAGCAGCAGGTCCCGTAACTTCGTTTCGGACTGCTTGCGCATCAATGCCTGCCAACGCATGATTTCCAGCGCGAACACACCGTCCTGCTTCATTAATTCCTCCAGTTTACTCTTTGCAATCACACCGAGTACACTGTCTTCCATCGTTTCCACGCTGTAGGAGCTGGGGAATGCTTCTCCGACATCAAACTCGCCAAACAGGTCCCCTTTGAAATATAAAAACATCATCAAAGGACTTCCTTTTTTCGTCAGCTTCGACAGTTTGACGCCTCCTTGCTTCACGTAAAACAGTTTATCGTTTAACTCCCCTTCCCAACAAACGATGGAATCTTTTTTGAAAGTCACTTCTGTCATGAAGTCCTCCAGTATCATCCGGGTCTCTGTCGATAAGACAAACGTGTTCGCTTCTGTCGTTCCGCAAGCAAGCATTCCGCATTCTCCTTTCCTTGATTCCTTCTGACCTTAGTATAGAACATCACACGTCAGAAAGGCGTTTTTTCAAAAGATTGTCAAACATTGTTCACCTTTTCACAATTTATTTTAAATAAAAAAACGATTTAAGGTCTCAGCAAGAACACTTAAATCGTTTTTTGATAGTAATGGTTGATAATTCTGCTTGTCGCTTGTCCCGGTTGTTCCGTATACCAGAGCGTCTTGAATTGTTCCATCGCCCTCCGGCTTTCCTGTAGAGCTGTATCGGAATCAATCCAGTTCAGCACACCGTCAAATTGTGTCGTAGACATGACAGGTAACGGATTCGGATACGAATCAACGATCCCCGGAATTTGCCGATACGTATCGAGATCGGGTGTGTAAAGGATCGTCGGAATGCCGAGAAGGCAACTTTCAAACGGAATCGAAGAATAATCAGTGACAAGGACGTCTGTAATCAATAGATAATCATTGATGGAAAACTCATCGGTGACGAAATGAACATGTGTTTTCTTGTGCGTAAACATCGTCCGGACCGTCGGATGTAACTTCACGAGAATCGTCCATCCACGATCAGTCAGCTGTTCGAGCTGACGAACCGTCTGCCCTTCCATCCCGTTATACTCGCGGTAGGTCGGAGCATATAATAAAATGCGACGATCCTCTCTTGCATAGGCACTTTGGAGCTCTTCTTTAATGGATTCGTGCTGCTCATTAAACCAATAATCCGTCCGTGGGACACCAAATGATTTAAATACGCTTTTCTTTAAATCATGTGGTGCCATGAACTGCTCGGCACATGACTCTCCCGGGACGATGAAGTCCCCGTACCGCTGATAAACACGTTTAAAGCGTTGAAGAATCGGTTTGGATACGATCAAGCTTCGGGCAGACGTCAATCCGAATTTCTTTAACGTACCCGCTGCGTGCCAAAGTTGTACCCGTTGTGTTCCTTTTCGAATCGGTGCGACGCTGAACTCACCGATGTAATTATCGATGAAGACATGTTTAGACGTCGCCAGTAAATAAGCCAATCGAATGAAACGAAGTCTGCGGTACGGCAAAATCCGTTCGGTCGACCAGCTTTCTGGATACTTCACGAACTTTCTATCGTAAATCAAATAACGTTTTTCTTTCGGAAATCCCGTCAGGAGTGCATCATTAATCGGTTTTACATTATCACCGTATGTGACCCAAAAGAGCGTTACCGGCTTCACGGGTAACAAACAGAAGATACGATAGAAGATCCGAAAAAGTAGCAAATAGATTTGCACGATACTCTCTCTCACGTTAATCCCGTCCTTCCAAGAAGAAAGACCGCACATATCGTGTGGTCTTGTTGTTTCTTAACCGTTCCCTAATTCAGTTTTAATTTGGCTTGTCGAAATGCCTTCCGTCCGACTGAGATATACGACTTCACAATACTCTTTCAGGAAGTCAAATTCACCCTTCCAGTCGTCGCCCATGACAAACGTATCGATTTGGTGTTCTTGTACATCACTGATTTTTTGATCCCAATTGTTTTCAGCAATGACTTCGTCCACATACCGGATCGATTCCAAAATCAATTTACGGTTTTCAAAACTATGGTACGATTCCTTGTGCTTTAAGCGGTTAAACTCATCCGTAGAAATCGCCACGACTAAATAATCGCCCATCTCTTTTGCCCGTTTGAGGATATTGATGTGTCCCCAGTGTAATAAATCAAATGTTCCGTACGTGATGACTTTTTTCATGATGATTCTCCTTTATGCTGATTGCTGGCGAGTTGCAGGATTCGGTTGCATGCTTGCCGAGAAGCTGTTCCGTCATCCCATTGACAAAACTTCTGATCGAATGTCGCAAAACGGACGCCGTATCGGCTGTTCCATTCGGACAACCGATTCATTTCTTCAAATAATCGTTCTTCTTGTAATACAAGTGGTCCCGGCGCTTCTTGCTCGAAATCGAAATAAAATCCGCGCAATCGATCCCGGTAATGTTCTAAGTCATACGTGTAAAAGATCATCGGACGTTTCAAGTGCGCATAATCAAACATAACAGAAGAATAATCGGTAATCATCGCATCCGCCGCGATGTATAGGTCGGAGATATCCGGATAATCCGATGCATTATGGACAGACGGATACGCTGACGTATCAACCTGATCCGCCACCAAATAATGCATCCGAATCAACAGCGTGTACTCCGCTCCAAACCGTTTTTCAAACTGTTCGAGCGAAAACGGGAGCGTAAAGGAATAGGAGCCTTGTGCCGCGTACTCATTATCCCGCCAAGTCGGCGCGTACAGAATAATTTTTTTACTCCGGTCAATTTGGTAACGGGAGTAGACACGTTCAAGGATTTCCGGATGCCGGTCCGTCTGATAGAACAGATCATTCCGCGGATAACCGATTTCAAGTAACTCTCCTGTAAAATCAAACGCCCGTCTGAAGATTTCACTTGAATACGCATTCGGTGAAATCAACAGGTCCCACTTCGCCGCCTCGCGCGCAAAATCACGTTTGTATCGTTCTGTCGTCGTATTCGCCATCTGAACATCATCCATGTCGAGCGCCAATCTCTTCAACGGTGTTCCGTGCCATGTCTGTAAATAGATTGTCCCGCTTCGCTTGTATAACCAGAATGGCAACCGACTGTTCGAAATCCAGACCCGTGATGTCGCGAGCAGATAAATCCAACGAATCGTCATCCGATCCACCGTTTGAACCGCGGAATCGTCAAACGTACTCCGGCGGTCTTTACTGAACAGCAATTCGAATTCCGGATGTTCCTGTTGGAAGGCTTCATAAATCGCACGTGGATTATCACTGTACTGTTTCCCCAAAAAACTTTCGAACAATATTCGATTTTTACGAACCGGCAGACAGGCAAACAACCGCATCATGAGATGCAATACCGCTTCAATTAGTTTGACTTTTCTAATCCACTGACGTAGTTGACGTTTCAAAACGCATACTCCTTATTTCAACAAAATTTACTTTTTTTAGAACTTCTTATTTAACAAACCTCAATCATCATAACAAAAAGCGCATCCATTTGGAATCAGTATTTGAACGCATGTAGCGGAAAGGTAAATCGAACTTCGTCGTATTATGGACAAGCCCTTTGCGGTGACTGAACGTTTCAAAACTATACTTGCCGTGATAACCACCGATCCCGCTTGCTCCGACTCCACCAAACGGTAAATTGTGCTGAGCGACATGCATCAACGTATCGTTCACACATCCGCCTCCGAAGGAGACCCGGCTCAAGACACGCTCTTTGACGAATTCATTTTCAGTGAATAAGTAAAGCGCAAGCGGCTTGTCACGTTCGGTGACGAATGTGATGACGTCTTCGATTTCTTCATAGACAAGAACCGGTAAGATTGGACCAAAAATTTCTTCCTGCATCAGCTTTGAATCGGCAGAAACATTTGTCATGACCGTCGGTGCCATCTTTCTTGTTTCCGGGTCGACTTGTCCACCAAATTGAATATCCCCTTGCTCCAAGTAACCTGTCAGCCGTTCGAGGTGACTATCCGAGACGATCTTGACATACGACCCGACACCGACACCGTTTCCGAATTGGGAGAAGGCTTCTTCTTCGATGAGACGTAAAAAGGTTTCCTGGACGTCTTGATGAACCAATACATAGTCCGGTGCGATACACGTTTGCCCGGCGTTCAACCATTTTCCCCAAGCAATCCGTTTTGCCGCAAGGCGTAAATCCGCGTCTTTATGGACGATTGTCGGTGACTTTCCGCCCAGTTCAAGGGTAACCGGTGTGAGGTGTTTGGCAGCCGCTTGGTGCACGATTTTCCCGACGCGTGTCGAACCGGTAAAGAAGATATAATCAAATTTTTCTTCCAACACGGCCGCGCTGACGTCGGCATCACCTTCGATGACCAAACCAAAACGTTGATGGAATGCCGTTTCAAATACTTCCCGTAATACCCGCGAAACGTTTGGCGTCAACTCGGACGGTTTTAGAACGATCGTATTTCCGGCCGCGATTGCTCCAACGACCGGGGCAAGCGCGAGTTGGAACGGATAGTTCCACGGTGCGATGACGAGAACATTCCCGTAAGGCTCAAACCGGATTTCACTTTTTGATCCGAAGTGCAACAATGGTGTTCCGACACGACGCGGCTTCGCAAGGCGACGCAACTGTTTCTCCATCCGATTGATTTCACCGTAAACGAATCCGATTTCCGTCGTGAATGCATCTTGGCGTCCTTTATTCAAATCAATTTTTAACGCTTCATAGATGGCTTCCTCATGTGTTTCAATCGCTTGCTTCAAAAACGTCAACATGCTTAATCTGAAGGCGATACTCCGCGTTGCGCCCGTCTTGAAAAACGTTCGTTGTGTTCCGATATGGCTTGCTACATCTGATGCCGTTGCCGTCAATTCCATCAACTGTTCCCCCTTATTTTCTCACTCATTTCTTCTTCTCCATTCTACCATAGCTGTTCGAGCAAATAAAAAAAGCGGAGAGTTCTATCTCCGCTTTCCGTTTACAGTTGAATCGCTGTTTCGAGTGCCACTTTCATCATATCGTTGAATGTCGTTTGACGTTCTTCCGATGTTGTTTCTTCTCCTGTCAACAGGTGATCCGAAATCGTCAATATCGTCAACGCATTGACTTTATGTTTTGCCGCAAGCGTATAGAGACCTGCTGCTTCCATCTCGATCGCGAGGCAACCGAAGTCCGCCCATTTTTTGAAGTGATGGAAATCATCTTGGTAAAATTGATCCGTCGTGAAGATTTGACCGACTTTCGCGTCGATGCCGTGTTCTTTTGCTGTCGTATAAGCCTTATGCAGTAAATCAAACGATGCTGTCGGCGCATAGTCGAGTCCGTTAAAACGGACACGGTTTTGTGCCATATCGTGTGAAGCACTCATCGCGATGACGACATCACGAACTTTGACGTCCGGTGTGATACCACCGGCTGTTCCGACACGAATGAGGTTTTTCGCGCCGTACGATTGGATCAATTCATTGGCATAAATCGACATGGACGGTACACCCATCCCTGTTCCTTGAACCGATACTTTTTTACCTTTGTATGTTCCTGTAAAACCGTACATTCCACGGACTTCGTTATACAGAACGACGTCCTCTAAAAACGTCTCCGCAATATATTTGGCACGTAGGGGATCTCCCGGAAGTAAAACTGTTTCTGCAATCTGACCTTCTGCTGCGTTAATGTGTACGCTCATGTACGATTCCTCCTTGAAATATCGACTAAACAGACAACAACTCTCTGAATTCGTTTGGGGTCATCCCAAACTGCTTCTTAAATACTTTCCGGAAATATTTATCATCGTGATAACCGACTTCGAGCGCAATCTCATAAATCCGGGCATCCGTGTCGCTTAACAATTCCTTGGCACGATTTAAACGAATCGTTTGGATGTAGTCGGACAAATTGACAGAGAAACGCTGTTTGAAGCGTCTCGAAATGTATTCCCGACTGAGATAAAAGCGTTCACTCATGAGTTGAAGCGTTAGTTCTTCCGCATAATGTGTCGCAATGTACTTTGCAATCTGATCAATCGCCTCACCCTGTTCTTGAACGGGACAAATCAATTCCATCGCCCGTGCAAGTGCATCGTTCAAGATATCCGGGTCGATCGGCTTCAGTAAGTAATCAAAAGATTGATGTAAAATCGCACGACGCATATACGTATAATCATCATACCCTGTCAGTACGATCGTGACGACCTTTGGATGATGATTTTTTGTCCATTCCAGTAAACTTAATCCGTCCAGACCGGGCATCTCGACATCGGTCAACATCAAATCGATTTTTTCCTGGTCCAAGAAACGTTTGGCGGTCATCCCGTCATCTGCTTCAAAGATGTTGTCAACCTTCCACGTATCCCATTCTCCGAGCAACTTCACTGCATCCCGCACATGCTTTTCATCGTCTACAATCAATACATTCATCATAGTTCCTCCTGTTCAACCGGAATTCGAATGACGATTCTAAATCCACCTTCCGGCGGGGATTGGAGCACCATGCTCGCTTGATCCCCGTAAAAGATGAGTAAACGTTCATAAATATTGTGCAGCCCGATGCCGGACGTCTGTTGGTCCTCGGGTCGTCTGTGCATCCGCATCGTTTGATCAATCGTTTCAAGGACGGCCGGTTCCATCAGGGGACCGCTGTTCTCGACTTGAATGATCAACTGATCCCCGTCACTTCTGACTTTATAAGCCAAATAATTTTCCGTCGCATCGGTTTGTTGATTAAAAGCATGCTTGAAATAGTTTTCGGCAAAGGGTTGTAAAATCATTTTCGGAACCTCGATTGGATTCATATGCCATGGAACATCGACGATATACCGAAAACGATCCGGAAACCGTTGTTGTTGCAGACGCATATAAGACTGCAGATGGTCGACTTCTTGTTTTAAGGTCACAATCGTTTGCTCGTTGTTCATCGAGTAGCGCATCATCTGGGACAGTCCCGTAATGGAACGGTAGGCGATTTTTCGATCGCCTTGTAATGTCGTCGTACCGATCGATTGCAACGCATTAAATAAAAAATGCGGGTTGAGCTGGGATTGCAGGGCACGCAACTCGTTTGTCCGATTCTCAAGCGCAAGACGGTACTCCCGCTTGATCAATCGATCAATCCGTTGAATCATCCGCTGGAATTGCCGGTTCAGCAATCCAATCTCATCATTCGTCGTCGCAACGAATCGGGCGGACAGATCCCCTTGTTCAACACGCCAGACATTTGCTGTCAGTTGTTTGATCGGTTTCGTAATCTCAAGCGCCACGAGACTGGCCGCAATGATCATTAGAATCAACGATACCCCACCGATCAACATCAGGATGAGCGCCGTTTCATTTGCACCTTTAATGACTGTAGCATACGGTGTCGTCTTCACTAACGTGATCGGGACACCTTGTGTTTTCGTCTTGGCATAAACGACAAAGGAATCTCCGACCCGCATGCTTCCACTGTCTCCCGTAAACCGTTCACTCGTAACCGGAAGCGTGTTTCCCGTTTTCGCAATCAAACGGTTGCCGCTCATCAGCCAAAGTGATTCTCCCGGAAAACTTTCAAACAACTGCAGTTGCCGCTCAAATACACTGGTTGGAATATCGACGGATAAAAAGCCAAGCGGCTCATCCGTTTCCACCCGGTCGATCCGGTAACGGAAACTGACGACTTCCTGTTCATCCAAAATCATCGTATGCGTATTATAGGCTGCAATACGGTGCGCAGGATCAATCAGCCATCCATTCCGTTGTTTCATCAACCGAAAATAATCGGTTTCCTGTAACCAATCAAATTTCCCGCGACTGGATGTCTTCATGTTGTAGACCGAGTATTCCGAGTTCCCTTTTAAAATCACGAAATGAAGTTGTTCAATGTCTTGTTTGGATAAAAACAATCCGAGCAACGCCCGTGAAATCACACCTTCCGATTCACTCAGCTCCGCGTCGGCACCGACATTCATGATGTTGATCAAAGAACGATTGGCGTACAAACTTGTCGGTAACCGACGGACATCTTCCATATAATGACTGATTTGGTTACTCCCTCTTTTTAAGGTGTTCAAACTCGAGCGTTCAGCCTGGGCAACGTTTTGATGGCGGACGTAAAGGTAAGAAGCTGACGTAGCAAGCGTTGTGGGGATCAGAATCGCTAAAACGACTAGTCGAATCAAACGTGTCCGGATGCTTTTCACCATCGTCCCTCCCATCCTTTTTCTTCTAATAAGTAGTATAGCACAGCTGTATCCGCTTACATGTATGTCTTTTATTTGTTTGTCTTTGTCACCATTCTTCTTAAATTACCTTTTCTGAAAAACAACACTTGATTCCGAATGAATATTGCTATAACATCGTTAATGTTCGTTTTTAACAAACTTTTTGAGATTAAGGTGGTTTCTGACTCATGTTCAAACTTTCCGAACACAATACAACAGCCAAACGCGAAATCCAAGCTGGTTTCATTACGTTCATCACCATGGCTTATATTCTTTTCGTCAATCCGACGATCCTGTCGGAAGCAGGCATTCCGCAAGATCAAGCGTTCTCGGCGACCATCATCGCGACACTCGTCGGGACATTACTGATGGGATTTTATGCGAATCTGCCGATCGCCGTCGCCCCGGGCATGGGGTTGAATGCCTATTTCACGTATACACTGGTCATCGGAGAAAAGATTCCGTATCAAACTGCATTGTCTGTCGTGTTTGTTGCCGGAATCATCTTTCTGTTGCTGTCCTTGTCCCCGTTGCGGACTAAACTCATCGAGGTCATTCCAGCAACTTTGAAGTTAGCAATTACCGGCGGGATTGGTTTATTCATCGCCTCGCTCGGTTTAAAGATGTCTGGTATTCTCGTCGCAGATCCGGCGACGTTGATGACGATCGGTTCCCTGACTTCGCCGGAAGCTATGATTACCTTGATTGGTCTGCTTGTAGCTGCTGTCTTGACACTCAAACGAGTTCCGGGTGGTTTGCTGTACGCCATGTTATTGGCTGGACTGCTTGCTTTCCTGAGCGGCGAATTGACGTTCTCGAAGACGCTGATTGCCTTACCGACGTTGCCGGAAGGTATTCTTGTCGCCAATCCTTTCTCTGCTGTGCAAGACGTCATTCAATATGGATTGTTCGGCGGTGTCCTTTCATTTGTGCTCGTCACGATGTTTGATACAACCGGAACAATGGTTGCCGTCGGCGAACAAGCCGGCTTGATCGAAAAAGACGGCTCTTTAAAAAACAGTGAGCGTGCCCTGTTATCCGACTCGACTGCCATGGTCGTCGGATCAATGTTCGGGACAAGTCCTACTACGGCTTATGTTGAATCGGCTTCCGGCGTCGCGGCCGGTGGACGGACTGGACTGACATCCATTACGGTGGGTCTCTTATTCGCTCTTGCTGCCGTCTTCGGTCCAATCGTTCAGTCGATTTCAGCTGTTCCGGCCATCACGGCACCTGCATTGCTGCTTGTAGGCGCATTGATGCTTCAAAACATCAAACAAATCAATTGGGATGATTTCGGCGAAGCCTTTACAGCGTTCATGATCATCGTCATCATGCCGTTGTCAGGAAGCATCGCAACGGGAATCGCCTTTGGATTTATCATCTATCCCATCATGAAGGCTGTTCAAAAACAGCATGTCCATGCTTTGATTTATTTGTTCGCCGTTCTATTTTTCATTCAGTTGTTTTTCTTGCACTAAGAAAAAACGTGTTGCTCCCGATGATTCGGGAACAGCACGTTTTTGTTTTACTTCTTCATTTTCTCCCACGTCTTCGTAAAGTCTTGCAACATTTCTTCCGACGTCTTCTGCTTACCGACATATGCCTGCATGATTGCACCCATTTCGTTTACAGCGCCGTCCGGATATTTGAACCAGTTCCATGAAATTGTTTTATCTTCTTTTGAATACTTGATGATATCATCTGCCAACGGTCCAAGATCAGCGGCTTCAATTGATTTGAAGGCAGGAATGAACTTGAATTTGTTGACCATATAATCTTTCCCTGTTTCAGATGTCGCCATCCACTCCAAGAATTTTTTACCTTCTTCTTTATTTTTCGAGTTTTTATTGACGACCCAGTTGTTTGGAACACCAACAGGAAGACGGTCCATTTTTTCTTTGTCATCATTGATCGGCATCGGAATGAAGCCCATCTCGATATCCGGATTAACATCCGTAATCAGCTGTTGTGCCCAGTTCCCTTGTTGGATCATCGCTGTTTTTCCTTCAGCAAATTGCGAAACCTGTGTATTGTAATCCGTTGTCAGTGGATTTTTATTGCCGTATTTAATCGTCAAGTCAAACAAGTTCATGAATTCCTTGAACTGTTTGTTGTCTTCGAATTTTCCTTTTCCAGCATTCAGATCGGCAATGAATTGATCCGGATCATCCTGTTGCGCCACCGGAATGTTCAGCAAATGGTTTCCAAGGATCCACCACTCTCCATATCCGATTGAGAATGGTGTGACACCGTCTGCTTTAAGTTTTTCCGATGCTTCCGTCAGTTCCGTCAATGTTTTCGGTAACTCTGTAATTCCGGCTTTTTTGAAGATTTCTTTATTGTAAATGAAGCCGTATCCTTCCAGGTTCATCGGCATGCCGTACAGCTTCCCGTCAATCGTCATCGGCTCTTTTGATAAATCCGTCAAATCACTGACCCATTTTTCGTCGGATAAATCTTCTAATTTATCTTGCCAGGTTTTAGCTTCCGTGAATCCACCGTTGTTGAAGACGTCCGGTTCGTTACCTGAAGCGAACTGCGACTTTAACGCTGCTCCATAGTCTGATCCGCCGCCGACCGTTTGAACGACGACTTTTACGCCGGTTTCTTTTTCGTAATCCTTCGCCATCTTTTCCATGTCTTTTGCGATTTCAGCTTTAAATTGGAATACGTTGAGGGTCTTGCCATCTTTGGAAGAGCCACTGTCCTTTGAGTCATCACTATTGAGTGTTCCACCGCCACACGCTGCAAGTGCTACGACCATCGCCGTCGTCACAACTGGTAGTGCTGCCCATTTACGTTTACGCATTCGGATACCTCCCTGATTTCGAGTTGATAATCGTGCTACGCTTTTACATTAAATGAAAACGCTTGCAATAAAAATAGATAATTTTGTCCGGTGAGGTGGAAAATATTGAACAATCGTTATCCGACAGAAAAACTCGGGATTAGTGTATGATAAAGGAAAGAATGTTAATTAATGAAGGAGTTTGATGCAATGTCCTTACAATTCACGATTTTATTGATTGGTTTACTGCTGTTTACTGCCGTCTGGACGACTAAGCTGTCGAGTCGCCTCAACATTCCGGCCCTGTTGATTTTCATTGCACTCGGCATGATTGCCGGCAGTGACATTACCGGATTCATCCGTTTTGACGATGCCGAGTTGGCACAATTGCTTGGTACTGTCGCTTTAATCATCATTTTATTTGAGGGGGGACTGCAGACGGTCTGGAAAGAGGTAAAAACCGAACTCGCTCCGTCCCTCTCCCTGGCGACATTCGGTGTCTTCATCGCTACGACAATCGTAGCTGTCGCCTCTCACTACATTCTTGGCTTCAGTTGGGCAAATGCCTTTTTATTAGGGGCCATCGTCGGCTCCACCGATGCCGCCGCTATTTTTTCCGTGCTCAGCGGACAATCCGTTCGGCGGAAAGTCGGTTCGACGCTCGAAGTCGAATCCGGTACCAATGACCCGATGGCTGTTTTTCTCACAGTCCTATTCCTCGAGTTCGTGACGAATCCGAAGGAAGCTTCGCTTCTTTCCGGCTTATCTTCACTTATTTGGGAAATGGTGATTGGTCTGCTGCTCGGATTATTGATCGGATGGGTCGCATCGACGTTGCTGAACCGGATTGATTTAAGTTCATCCAGCTTTTATCCGATTCTCTTGATGTCCTTTGCTTTTCTTTCCTTTGGTCTTGCCGATACGATTCATGCCAGTGGTTTCTTGGCGGTCTATGTGACAGCCATCTACATCAGCAATCATGAACTGGTTTATCGCCAGACACTTGTCCGCTTCACGATGAGTATGGCGCATCTTGCCCAAATCGGTATGTTCATCGTTCTCGGGTTACTCGTCTTTCCGAAACAGTTGCTTGATCCTCAGGTCATCCTGTCATCCATCGCGTTGGCCCTGATTCTGATTTTCATTGCACGTCCGGTCTCGGTCTGGCTCAGCCTGCTTCCTTTTAAATACTCATGGCAGGAAAAAGTGTTTATCTCCTTTGCCGGTTTAAAAGGTGCGGTTCCGATCATCCTGGCGACGTATCCACTGGTTGCCGGAATCGAGAACGCCGGTATGATTTTCAACATCGTCTTCTTTACCGTTCTTCTGTCAACATTGATCCAAGGGAGCATGCTCACCTTCTTGGCGGATCGCCTTCAGTTAAATGAGACCGGTTCTTCGACCATTCAAACCGTCATTGAGTTCATGTCGATTGGTAAACCGAATGCTGAAATCATTGAACTGACGATTCCGAACTCGCATCCGTTTGTCGGACAAGCCATCTCAGACATTGATCTGCCGCAGGAATTTTTGATCACCGCCATCATTCGTAATGATCAAATCATCACGCCGCGGGGAGATACGGTTTTTGAAGGACGCGATCAATTGCTTCTATTAACACCGAAACACCGGATCAAAACGCTGAAACGCTTTTTATTCCCGAAAACCTCATGACAAAAAGGACGAATCGATCGACGATTCGTCCTTTTTTTGTGATCTACACTCACCGTTTTGCTTTTAATCGACGATACAAAATGTATCCCACAATCCCGATGACGATGATTCCGAGAATCCACCATAACTCTTGTTCTAATCCCTTGAGCATCGATTCCGCCCGTTCGACCCCAAACTTTTCGCCCAACCAGACATAGAAAAACGACACGGGAAACAACCCTAGACTCGATGCAAGTAAGTACCGTTTAAAAGACAGGTTGAACAAGCCGCACGGAATGGAGACGACGGAACGCACAACAGGGAAAAAGCGGCCAAATAATGCTGACCAGGAACCATACTTCGAGACAATCCGTTCCCCCTGAACAATTTCCCGTTCTTTAATCATCAACCATTTTCCGTAACGGATTAAGATTGGACGTCCGGCGTAGCGACCAAGAAAATAAAACAATGTGGCGCCCATCAAACTGCCGACAAATCCAATCAGGACGGCTGCTGTCCATCCTAGTGTCCCGTTTGAGACATAGAGGCCAAGTAACGGTAATCCCACTTCAGCCGGGATCAACTCGGTTCCGAGCCCGATAATCATGATTCCTAAAAACAGCCAGAGATTCGACTCTCCGGCTGAGAATAACCATTCTAACATCCAACCACTCCTCTAAATCAGCCTCGTGCAGGACGAAGAAGATAATAAATAATGACGACAAGGGTCGTCCAGACACCTGTGAAGATTCCGATGATTCCGACTATAAAGAATCCAAGCGCCATCATCGATCCTGTTCGTTTGTAATCACGCCACATCGTTCGAAGTCCTTTGATGTTGAACCAAAGAAAAACTACAAAAAGTAAGGCAAACACTAATCCCGTAATGAGTATCGCTGACATGTCTTCACCTCTTTCTTATTAGTTGTTATCCCCATTATACCTTACTTTTACACGTCTTCCCTCCGTCTGAGGTCTCATGAACCTACTTTCATCATGAAAAAAAGCGATGTTCATCACCATTACTGGCGCGAACATCGCTTGTTTCTATGATTTATGTGTGAATCACTCGTTTTTACAACAGGTGTACGCCTTGCTCACGATAAGCAGTCCGTGTCTCTTCTGACCAGACCGACGCTTGAACTTCACCGATATGACGTTTCTTCAACAAGAACATCGCCATACGTGATTGCCCGATGCCTCCACCAATCGTTAACGGGAGCTTTTCTTCCAATACGCCTTGATGGAACGGGAAATCAAGTTTCGCATGTTCCCCAGTCGTCTCGATTTGTGCCAGTAACGTTTCACGGTCGACACGAATGCCCATTGATGAAAGTTCAAATGCTCCGATTTCCGGATGGTGGACTAAAATATCACCGTTGAGTGTCCAGTCATCGTAGTCAGCTGCTCGACCATCATGTTTTTCTCCGGATGCCAGCGCACCGCCGATCTGCATCAAGAAGACCGCACCATATTCTTTCGTCACTTCCGTCTCCCGCTCTTTTGTAGAAAGGGTCGGGTATGCATCTTCGAGCTCTTGTGTCGTCATGAAGTGAATCGTCTCCGGCAAGATGGCCTCGATTCCGAACTGTTCTTCGACTTCACGCTCTACTTGATGAATCGATTGATAGATGGCCCGTACTGTCGTCTGCAAGTAATCGATCGTCCGTTCTTCCTTCGAGATGATCCGCTCCCAATCCCATTGGTCGACATGAATCGAGTGGGTCGCGTCCAAGACTTCATCGCGACGAATCGCATGCATCAGCGTGTATAATCCTTCGCCTTTTGCGAATCCGTACGTATGGAGTGCTTGACGTTTCCACTTCGCGAGAGATTGAACGATTTCGAGTTCAGCCTGATGATCAAGCGCATCAAAACGAATGACGCGTTCGATTCCGTTCAGGTGATCGTTGACTCCGAGTGTGCTTTCGACGAATAAAGGCGCTTCGACGCGTGTTAATCCGAGTTGTCTTGAGAATTGCTCCTCAAAGCGTTTTTTTACGAGTGTGATTGCTTCCTGTGTCTGTTTCATCGATACGAGTGTTGTCATGGTATTCTTCCTCCTCAATTGTGTGTTTGAAAAAGAAGCCATAAAAAAGAGCCCTTCTCTCCCAAGAATATGGGACGAAAGACTCGGTTCCGCGGTACCACCCATGTTAACAGCTCAGCTGCTCACTCAAAAGACTGATGATCAATTATCATCTCAATCTTCGGCCATATGATAACGGACAGGCAACTCCGGCTACGCCTACTGACTCGTGTGTTCGGGTAGCGACTCCGGGATGTTCTTCGCAACTTGTTTCCGACTGGGCTCTCACCGTCCCCAGCTCGCTAATCCGGTTTTACAAGATGTTACTCTTCCCTTCAACGTCGTTGTTACAATTGAATTGAGAACATCGTACACCATGCAACAAGTGTTTGAAAAGCCCTTTTTTCAAAAAAAAATAAAATAATCTGACTAATCAGATTAGCTATCCCAAAGAAAAACGTTCCCGCAGAAGCGAGAACGCGCTTACAATTTATTTGATTGAACCACTCGTAATTCCTTGAATAATTTGCTTTTGCATCGCGAAGAAGAATAATAACAGCGGAATGATACCGAGGATCAGTCCCGCCAAGGCCAAATCCCATTGTTTTGTATATTGACCGAAGAAGTAGAACGTGGCGAGCGGAATCGTCCGCAGTTCGACGTCACGCAACATCAGCGACGGCAACAGGAAATCATTCCAAATCCATAGTGTGTTCAAGATGACGATTGTCACCGTGATCGGTTTGAGCAACGGGAACACGATGCGCCAAAACACGCCCCACTGGGAACAGCCGTCAATGATTGCCGCCTCTTCGATCTCTTCCGGAATCGATTTCATGAAGCCGTGATACAAGAAAATCGACAATCCGGATCCAAACCCAAGATACATGAGGATCAAGCCCCAATAACTGTTTTGTAATCCCAAGTCACCAGACAGCTTCGATAACGGAATCATGATCGACTGGAACGGAATGATCATCGCGGCGACAAACAGGAAAAAGATGATTGTCGATAACCGGGTTTTCGTCCGAACCAGCTTCCAGGCAGCCATCGAACAAAAAATGACGATGACGGCATTCGCCCCGACAGTAATGATGACAGAGTTCAAGAACACCTTTCCAAAATTCATCGCTTCCCAGGCATCGGTATAGTTCGAGGTGATCCATTCTTTCGGAAGTCCTGACGTATTCGTAAAAATATCACCTTGCGTCTTAAACGAGTTCGAAATGACATAATAAAATGGAATCATATACAGTAAGCCCATCAGCAAGGCGGCGATTTCGACAGTTCCGAGTCGCACCGAGTAACGGCCCCGTTTTTTCGGTGCCGGTTGTTCCGGCTTCAGTTCTGGTTTCGGTAAAGGTTGCGCGGTACTCATGCTTCCACCTCCCGTTTTTTCGTCAAGTAGACCTGAGTTACGGTAATCGCTGCGACGACCACAAAGAAGATGATCGCTTTGGCCGAACCAAGACCAAGGTTGTTGTTCGTAAACGATTCTTTATAGATATTCAGTGCGAGCATCTCGGTTGATTTAAACGGTCCACCGTTCGTCAGCGATAAGTTTGTATCAAATAATTTGAACGACCATGAAATCGTCAGGAACAGACAGATTGTCACCGATGGCATGATCAGCGGAATCGTGATGTTGCGTAACGTCGACAAGCGGTTCGCGCCATCGATTTTTGCAGCCTCAATCAGTTCCTGCGGGACATTTTGCAGGGCGGCAATGTAGATGACCATGATATAACCGCCACCTTGCCAGATCGAAACGATGACGATGCCCCAAAATCCGGTCTGGGCGTCACCAAGCCAGGGAAGTTCAAATAAACTCCAACCTGTCAGCTCTCCGATCGATGCAAATCCTTTAACATAAATGAACTGCCAAACGAATCCTAAAATCAAGCCGCCGATCAAGTTCGGCATGAAGAAAATTGTCCGTAAAAAGTTACGGGTCCGAATGTTTTGTGTGAGTAAAAACGCTAACAGGAAGCCGACTAGATTCGTCAGAATCACGGCAACAACTGTATATTTCGTCGTCAACCAAAATGACTGTTGGAACTGGTCATCGACCGTAAAGAGCCGTACATAATTGTCGAATCCAATCCAATTCAATTCACCTGTAATCCCGTTCCAATCCGTGAATGAATACATGACACCGTTAAAAAAAGGTACGAGAACAATTACCGCGAAAACTAGAAAGACGGGTCCGACGAACATCCAAAACTCGAGTCCGCGTTTTACTTTTTTCTTATTGCTTACTGCCATTGCTCATCCCTCCTCTGTCCTAAGCGTACGGAATTTACCACAAAATGAAAACGCAACCATTTGACACATTGGGTGGAAAATATTGAACGATTATTTGGCGCGACCCTTTCGGATGAGCTACTATAAAGAAATATAAAGAAATTCATCTTGAGAGGAAGATTATGCCATGGAGAAAACCATTCGTTCTGATCTAGAGATTGCCCAACAAACGACTTTACAACCTATTTCTGAAATCGCCCGTCAAATCGGGCTGACGGACGCAGATTATGACTCGTACGGAAAGTACAAGGCGAAGTTGACGGATGGGCTAGCCGAACGGTTGGCAACGAATGCCGACGGAAAATTGATTCTCGTCACAGCCATCAATCCAACGGCTGCCGGTGAAGGAAAATCAACGGTGACGGTCGGACTTGGTCAGGCACTGCACCGGCTCAAGCACAAAACGATGATTTGTCTGCGGGAACCGTCGCTCGGACCCACGATGGGATTAAAGGGTGGCGCTTGCGGCGGCGGCTACAGCCAAGTGTTGCCAATGGAAGAAATCAACCTGCATTTCACAGGTGACATGCACGCCATTACCTCGGCCCACAATACAATCAGCGCTCTGCTCGACAATCATCTTCATCAAGGCAATGACTTGCGGATCGATCCGCGTCGCATCACATGGAAACGTGTCCTCGACCTGAATGACCGGGCGTTACGCAACATCACGATCGGACTCGGTGGAGCGGCTCATGGTATTCCGCGTCAAGACGGCTTCGACATCACCGTTGCATCAGAAATCATGGCGGTCCTTTGTCTCGCTGACTCGATTGCCGATCTGGAGGACCGGATCAGCCGAATCGTCGTCGCCCACTCGTATGAGCAACAGCCGGTGACCGTCAAGGATATTCAGGCCTCCGGTGCTGCGACCTTGCTCTTAAAAGAGGCATTCCGTCCAAATTTGGTACAGACTGTTGAAGGAACTCCGGCCTTGATTCACGGCGGACCGTTCGCAAACATCGCCCATGGCTGTAATTCGCTGATTGCAACGCGAACGGCTCTCAAGCTGAGCGATTATGTCGTGACAGAAGCCGGATTCGGCGCTGATCTTGGTGCTGAAAAATTCTTTAACATCAAATCACGGATCGGCAATTTGCATCCCGATGCCGTCGTGCTCGTCGCCACCGTCCGTGCGTTAAAAATGCATGGCGGTGTCGCAAAAGACCAGTTGGCTGAAGAAAACCTATCTGCCTTGGTCGAAGGACTCGCTTTGCTCGAAAAACACGTCGAGACAATGGATTTGTTTGGTGTTCCGGCGGTCGTAGCCTTAAATCGTTTTTCAAGCGATACAGAAACGGAACGTCAGACCGTACTCGACTGGTGTCGCGAACGAAAAATCCGCGTTGCGGAAAGTGAAGTATTCAGTCAAGGTGGAGCCGGTGGAGAAACGTTGGTCGAACAGGTTTTCGAAGCACTGGAAGAAGACAGCCAGTTCACGCCTCTTTATCCAACCGATTTGCCACTCACTCAAAAAATCGAGCGGATTGCGATGCGTGTCTATGGTGCAGCCGGAGTCCATTTCGAGGAAAAAGCATTGCGTGAACTGGAACGTTGCACGGATCAAGGACTTGGCCATTTGCCGATTTGTATGGCAAAAACGCCGTTTTCATTGACGGATGATCCGACTAAGTACGGACGAGTCGAAGGGTTTATGATTACGGTCCGCGAAATCAGACCGGCGATCGGGGCGGGATTCATCGTCGCCTTGACCGGGAATGTATTAACCATGCCGGGTTTACCGAAAAAACCGGCGGCTAATACGATGGGAATTTCTGAAGATGGAACGATATTCGGGCTTTCTTAATCAAGGAAGGATGATATACATGACAATCGATCATACACACTGGATTGCATCTGACGGTCATACGACGAACATGCATCTTTTGGAAGCAAGTGCGCCTAAAGGTGTCGTCATCGTTTTTCACGGCATGATGGAACACGGGGAACGTTACCAGGAATTTGCCGAGTTTCTGTATGCCCATCACTATCACACCGTCATCCCGGATCTACGCTGCTTTGGTGCTCAGGCTCCTCAGTTGGGTCACTTAGAACCAAATCAAGGGTTTGATCAGTTGGTTCAAGATGCGGAAGAATTGGTTTACGACATTAAAGACCGCTATCCGGACTTACCGATTTTTGCATTTGGTCACAGCTTCGGTTCGCTGATTTCAAGACGCCTTGGACAAACACTCGGTCACGAACTGGCTGGCGTCATTGCCAGCGGTCCCCCGACCGACAGCGGAATACTCGGAAATATCAGTAAAAAAATCGTTCGGCAATTGATCGAGCAAACATCGGCGCAGCACCCGGCAGAAGGCATGAGTAAATTGGTTTTTGGCCGCTACAACTTACGCTTTTTCCCGGCCTTGTCGCCAAATGCCTGGTTATCGTCCGACCCGCAGTCGGTCATGCGTTATGATGAAGACGTATTGTCTGGTCAAACTGTGACACTTGGATTCTTTCATGAATTGCTTTCTGCCACAAAAGCCGTGAACTCCCTGTCTTATCTTTATCAGCATCCGCGGCATCTTCCGTTGTTACTGATTGCCGGTGAAGATGATCCCGTCGCCTTTGATGGAAAAGGGATTCATACCTTGTTCGATGCCTATAACCGGGTTCGTGTTGAAGGTGTTCAACTCACCGTCTATCGCGGGCTGCGCCATGAACTGTTTCATGAATTTGAGCGGATTCGTGTCTTCGCGGATATTGCGGGCTGGCTGAATAAACAGGTTGGATCCCGTCTTCCTTCTTCTGTGCGGAGACAAGGACACCCATAATCAAAAAAAGGAGTCATCCTCTATCGCTTAGAGGGTGACTCCTTTTTGATCAATGGATCCAGCTCAATGAACGGATCATCGTTTCGATTTCTTCTAATTCCAATGACTCTCGATCAGCAGAATAAGTCAACAGCACAAGACGTTCGCCGTCGGAGTAGGCAAAGATGCGGATAAACACATCTTCTTCTTTTCCATCAACGGCAAGCAAGGCTTCTTTTGGTGTATTCCGACGCGCTTCAAGAGGTCCCGTTAATTCAATGCCAAACTCTTCTACCAACAAATTGATTTCTTGTTCAGCCGCTTCAAACGGTGTCAGTTCTTCTGCATCCGACTCATAAATCGACAACTGTAAAGTGCCCATCGCATTTTCTTCCGTCGAATAAAAACTAACGAACGTTTCCTCTTCCTGGTATTCAAACGTCTGTGGATATTCAAGAGTAATCCAATTATCGACCGTGTAATGTTTCATATAATTTCCTCCATTCGATTTATCTCGCCAAAATGTACTCCTGTCACGGTCAGTTGTTCCAAATACCGTGCTAGCGTGTCCGAAAGGAAAATACGATCCGTCCGTTCATCTCGCAAGATGTGGTGGGGACCAAGCGACTCACTGATGATCCGCTCCGTCATGAAATAGACCTGTCTCTTCCGAATGGTGCGGAAAATATTTGTCTTATGTAAATGCTCCACCCGCCTTACCGCTAGTATATTGATGAGATAGTAATTGCTTAATCCCGACCGCGTCTTCAACTGGACCCGAAGACATTGTACAGAAAACGGAGTCAACCGTTCCAATGTCTGTTTCATCCGTTCCGATACCAGCGGGATATTCAATTCGTTCGGAAGCACGTCCGGTAACATATCCGCATCCTGTTCGATTGAAAAGGCAAGTAAGCTTGTGTTCAGAAACCACTCTCCTGTCATGAAGCGATAACGATCGATTTGATGGTGACAGGTCGCCCTCCATCCTTTTCCCATCGCCTGTTCGCTCCAAACTCGAACTTTGTTCACCAGTCATTCGCTCCTCTTTCCATCCTCGGGCATTCATGCTCGTCGCAGGAAGCTCATGTAAACGATTTAGCTATTGTTATTGTACACTTTAAATGCGCCCGATTGGAATCACAAGATTCAGCCGTCGCCCGATTCAAACGGTGAAATCTTCGAACCAGATCGATGACAGGCAGCACCTCGCATCGATTGTGGTTGGCGTACCCAAAGAACAGCCGCTCTTTAATGCTCGACGGGTGTTTTTTGAGCCACAAGAGCCCTGTTCAATCCGTCTGGAAAAATCAAAACTATTGACTTTTTTTCTAAAAGTTATGGATATCTATTCTTTGCTATGCTACTATATCTCATGTAGCAACTTTATTGAGTAACTTTTGCGGGTGTAGTTTAGTGGTAAAACCTCAGCCTTCCAAGCTGATGATGAGAGTTCGATTCTCTTCACCCGCTCCAATTTATGACATAACATAGGTCAACGACACATAGGTCAACGACTTTTATAACCCTCTTGAGGGGAAGACGATTCGCACGATGCGAATCGTCTTTTTTTGTCCTTCGCGATACAGGCCGCATCTTTTTGGGTATAGTTCGGTATAAAAGTTTCTACTTAGGAATGAGGAGGAGTCTTATGATCCAGATGAAGATGCCCGGTGTAACGGTCTACCAAAGTACGTTAATGAAAACGACTTCGACGTTGATTGAAACACCTGACTGTCTGATTGTCGTTGATCCAGGCTGGCTACCGGACGAAATCGCCACGATTCGCCGGGACGTCGAAATCATCCGGCACGACCGTCCTCTTTATATCGTTTATACGCACGCCCATTTCGATCACATATTAGGTGCTTACGCCTTCAAAGATGCGATTGCGATTGCCTCTCGTCGGTTCATCGATGTCGATCAAGCCGCCGCGTTGGAAGAAGTTCAAAATTTTAATGATGAATATTACATCGAATCCCCGGTCTTGTTTCCGAACATCACACATGTCATCGATGAATCAGAAACCACTTTGACAATCGGTAAAACCAAGCTGATTTTTTTCCTAACACCCGGTCACGAAGCGACACATCTGTCCTTTGTCGTCATGCCGCTCCACCTTCTGGTCTGCGGCGATTATGCGTCCGATGTTGAAATTCCATTGATTGAACATGATTCCAACGAATATTTGACGACGCTCGAATTGCTCGAATCCTTTATCTATGAATATGAAATCAAGTTACTGATTCCCGGTCATGGCCATATTTGTGACGTCCGGACTGAAATGATTGAACGGCTCCACCTCAGCTATGACTATATCTTAGCCTTACGTGCCGGAAAGGAATCGAACTGGTCTCCGTCTTGGCAACGGACATCTTTCATGAGCCGCTTACACGAAAAAAACAAGCGCCAAGTCAAGAAAGAGCAATCCGAACAACTCGCTCGGCGTCAGTACGACTAAAAAAGAGACAGCGTCCACCGCTTCTGAAGCAATGGACACTGTCTCTTTTTATCAAAATCAGTCGAGAATACTCCCACTTCTAAACGTTCAGGGCGAAGCCCTAGTGCAAGTGGGAGATGAATTGTCTTCGGGCAAAGCGTGTCTTGCGACACGTCAATTGCCCGACACCTTGGTTTTAAAACAATTAAAATCAGGAATAAAAAAAGAGTCATGTTCTTTGAAAACTGAAGATATAGGGTTGTGACAGGAAGTTCGTCTGTCACGTAAAATCTTCAACGTTCACCTTGCGGATGACCGAAGTAGCGAAAACCAAGCAGAGTAGGCATCCGCATAAAAGAAACGGACAAGATCAACGTTCAACCGTCGGGACGACGGGGTTAGCCTGATAAATTTTTGACCGCTAGGTTGAATAACTCAGGAATCCTCCACCTCTTAGCGAAGCGTAGGTAGAGGTAGTTCAACACGGTGTCGATCCGATTAATTCCAACATCAAGGCTTTTTGCGCGTGCAGACGATTTTCTGCTTGATCAAATACAACAGAATGTGGACCATCAATAACTTCTGCTGTCACTTCTTCTCCCCGGTGTGCCGGGAGACAGTGGAGGAAGATGACGTCGGCAGCGGCTACATCCAGCAACGGTTGATTGACTTGATAGCCCGAGAATGCCGCCAGTCGTTGCGCCGTCTCCTCTTCCTGCCCCATACTCGCAAAGACATCACTGTAGATGACATCCGCTCCCGTTGCGGCTTGAACCGGATCCGTATACTGTTCGATTTTCCCGCCTGTCGCTTGCGCCAATCGGCTCGCCTCGGCGACAATCGTTGCGTCCGGTGCATACGCGGCAGGACTGCAAATCCGGACTGTCATTCCACTTAAAGCCCCGCCAATCAACAACGAGTGAGCCATGTTGTTTCCGTCCCCGATATAGGTCAGTACTTTCCCGGCTCGTTTTCCGAGATGTTCTTCAATCGTGAGTAAATCGGCTAAAACTTGGCACGGGTGATGTAAATCCGTCAATCCATTGATGATTGGAATCGTTCCGTGCTCCGCTAACGTTTTCACCGTCTCATGTGAAAACGTCCGAATCATCAGCGCATCGACATACCGACTCATCACTTGTATCGTGTCGCTTAACGACTCCCCTCGTCCGATTTGCATGTCTGATCCGTTCAAGACGATGGGATGCCCACCCAACTCGATGACCCCGACTTCAAACGAAATCCGTGTCCGGGTAGAGGCCTTTTCGAACAACAACGCTACTTTTTTTCCACTCAGTGCCTGTTTATATGTCGCCGGCGTCTGTTTGACTGCTTTCGCCAACTCCAATAACTCGGTTAATCCCTCCGCCGTCAATTCTTCGAGCGTCAATAGATGCTGTAACTGCTGTTTCGTATTCGTCATTGGATTAACTCCTTTCGTGTCGTCCACTCTGCCAATCGTTTGACAGGCAACATGTCGATTTCCTCCACGCTGTCAAAATACTGCGCAAGGTGTTGTTCGGTAATGACGACGGCTCCCTTCGTCAGAGCCAGGGCACGTTGTGCTTGTTCGTCCTCGCTGATCGAGAAGAAGACACGACACTGGTCGAAATCCGTTCCATCGTCTAGCGGTACGGCATCCGTCCATCCTTCTGTCCCTTTACCGGCAATATGCAACGCTCGTGTCGTCAACAACGTTTTTGTTGTCTCGTCATGCGCAAAACGTTCTTTCGCCAATCCGTTTGTCGTCCACTGCAAAGTTTCCCCGGTAGACCGCATGACGGGTCCTGTCATCGGGTCCACATGACGTAACTTCAACGTCGAGAAAACCGGTGTCTTCACTGCATGAAACGGCAAACTCGTCCGTTTGACCGGTAACGCATGAACACGTTGTCCACTCGCTGCCTGGACTGCCCATTCGAGTAACGGTTGACCCGTGACTTTAGCGACAATCGGTAATGTCCGGGAAGCACGGGGGTTGATCTCTAAGACATACAGGCTTTGATCTTTGACGACGAACTGAATGTTAAAGGCCCCTTTATACATCAGCTGTTGTCCGATGGCCTGCGCAATTGCTTCGATCTCATCCTGCAATGCCTCTGTCGCTGAAACCGGCGGCAGGATCATCGTCGAATCTCCGGAATGGACACCTGCAGCTTCAATCTGTTCCATGATGATTGGAACATATGTCATTGTCCCGTCAGAGATGCAGTCCACTTCGAACTCTTTCCCCTCGATGTAGGCATCGACTAAAATCGGAAATGCCAGTTCAGGTAACAACGCCTCTAAATCAGCGTCTGTTTTCAAGCGATGCATGCCTTTCCCGCCGATGACATACGACGGACGGACCATCAACGGATAACCGAGTTGCATGATGACCGCATTCAATTCTTCCTCGTTCGTGACCTCTTGACCGGGAATATGTGCGATATCCAGTCGATCTAAAAATTGATAAAACCGCTCACGATTTTCCATTTCATCAATCGTATCTGCCGTCGTGCCGAGCAGATGATAGCCGCGTTGTTCCAGTTCGGCGGCCAAGGCAATCGCCGTCTGTCCGCCAAACTGCACCAAGACGTCGTGACAGTTCTCCGCTTCGAGCACATGAACGACGTCTTCAATCGTCAACGGCTCCACATAGAGCCGGTCGGCGACTTCAAAATCCGTCGAAACCGTTTCCGGATTGTTGTTGATCATAATCGTTTCATATCCGCTGTGCTGGAGCGCCCGAACGGCATGCACCGAACAATAATCAAACTCGATCCCTTGTCCGATCCGAATCGGACCGGCCCCAAGGACGGCGACCTTTTTATAATTGGATGGCGTGACCTCTGTCCGTCCTGACCAACTGCCGTAAAAATAAGGTGTCGGACTTGAAAATTCAGCAGCACACGTGTCAATCATTTGAAATGCCGGTGCAATCCCGAATCCTTGACGCTGACCTTGCACCGATTCCACCGAGACACCCAATACACCAGCGATTTGTTGGTCGGTAAACCCATGCCGTTTTGCTGTTAAAAGCGACTCTTCCGACGTCAAATCCAATGTATCTTGAATCGTTAACAGTCGTTCGAGGATTGTAATGAACAGCGGTTGAATCTGCGTCAATTCGACAATCTGTTGCGAGGTCGTTTCTTTTCGATCCAATAACGCAAGCAACGCAAGCAGACGGCGATCCGTGATCTGTTCCACTTCCTCCCAGAGTACCGTCGTGTCGGCTTGCTTCATCCAAGTCGGATAAAGCGGAGCCTGTTCAACGCCTGCACCGCGCCATGCTTTTTGTAAAGCTTCTTCGAGCGTCTTCCCCATCGCCATACTTTCCCCGGTCGCCTTCATCTGGGTTCCGAGGCTGCGGTCGCTTTCCGGGAAGAGATCAAACGGAAAACACGGGACTTTGGCTGTTACGTAGTCCATTGTAGGTTCAAAACTTGCCATCGTCTCCTTCGTCACGGGATTGATGCAGTCATCTAAACGTTCGCCGAGAGCAAGACGGGTCGCAAGTTTCGCAATCGGATAACCCGTTGCTTTCGAGGCGAGAGCCGAAGAACGGCTGACCCGTGGATTTACCTCGATGACATAATACGTTTGTTCGGTCGGATGAATCGCAAATTGGATGTTACACCCTCCGACGACCCCGAGGGCGGAGACGATTTCTCGTGCTGCCGTCCGGAGCTGTTGATTCATCTGGTCAGAAATCGATTGAATGGGCGCAAATACAACCGAATCGCCGGTATGCACACCCACCGGATCAATATTTTCCATGTTACAGACGATAATCGTCGTATCAAACGCATCACGCATCACTTCGTACTCAACTTCTTTATAACCGGCGATGCTGGCTTCGACGAGACATTGTGAAATCGGACTCGCCTGTAAGCCGTTTGCCGCAAGCAGACGGGCTTCTGCTTTTGTCTTGGCGATTCCGCCGCCCGTTCCCCCTAACGTAAAGGCCGGACGAATGACAAGCGGAACACCACACGTTTCCATGAACTCCTCCAGTTCAGCCAATGTTTCGATTGTCTGACTCGTTGGGAGAGGTTGATTCAGTTCAAGCATCCGCTGTTTAAAACGTTCGCGGTCTTCGCCATCACGAATCGTTTCGAGTGATGTGCCCAGCAGTTCCACTTGATACTGATCGAGCACACCGGCTTCTTCGAGCGATAGTGCCAGATTCAGGGCCGTTTGTCCGCCGACCGTCGCGAGCAGGTGGGTGGGACGTTCACGCTGGATGATGGCCGTGGCCTTCTCAAGGGTCATCGCTTCGATATAGATATGGTCCGCCGTCGACGGATCCGTCATGATCGTAGCCGGATTCGAATTCATCAGCATGACCTCGCATCCCGCTTCCCGAAGTGTCTGACATGCCTGTGTCCCTGAATAGTCAAATTCCGCTGCTTGTCCGATCACGATCGGACCCGATCCGATGACCAGCACTTTTTTATGATCTTGCATACGCTACCTCCTGTTTCAAAATATTTGCTACGAATTGATCAAAAATCACCATCGCTTCGACAGGTCCGGGATGGGCTTCCGGATGGAACTGGACGGTCAAAATCGGATAAGCCGGATGGAGCAGACCTTCGATTGAGCCATCATTGATATGTTGATAGGCAGGAACAAGTTCCGATGCTTCGACACTCGCCGTTTGAACGACATAGCCATGATTTTGTGAAGTCATGAAAACACGTCCTGTCGCCAGTTCCCGGACCGGATGATTCGCCCCGCGGTGACCGTGATGTTGCTTCTCGATTTGACAACCAAAGGCTTTGGCAATGATTTGATGCCCCATACATATGCCGAGCGTCGGATACGATAATGCCAGTTGTTTAATGTCGGCAGTCAGGTGATCGAGTTGCATCGGGTCTCCCGGTCCATTGGAGAAGAGTAATCCGTCCGGTTTTAATTCCTCAATCACGGATTTTGGGGTATCAAACGGAACGACCGTCACTTTCATCCGACGCGCATTGAGCGCGTCAATCATCGATTTTTTCACACCGTAGTCCAGGCAGACCACGTGTCCGTCCGCTTGATCCGTCTCATGAACCTGATGCGCTTTTGTCGAAACCATCGCAATCAAATTCGACGGTTGTGAAGACGATTGCTCGTTCAGCCCGATCGAGCCGACTTGATCACCGTGAGTACGCAGGTGATGGACGAGAGCACGGGTGTCGACTTGACTGAGAACAGGAATGTCGGATGCTGCCAGCCAGTCGGCCAAATCCGATTTGGTTCCGTTATTCGCAAGCGTCTGAACGACGACACCCGCCACTTGAATCTGCTGACTTTCTGAATCCGTCGCAGAAACACCGTATTGTCCGATCAACGGATAGGTAAAGACAATAATCTGTCCACGATAGGAAGGATCGGTCAACACTTCCTGGTAACCGGTCATGCCGGTAAAAAAGACAACCTCTCCTTGAACCGATGCCGTTCCGGTTAGTTTCCCCGGATACACCTGTCCATCTGCCAGTTGTAATGCTCCTGTTGTTTTCACATCATGACCTCCTGTTGGCATACTGATTTGATTTTTTCGATTGCCAGATCCAGTTCTGACTCCGTGACGAATAGTGACGGTAATAATCGAATGACGTTCGGACCTGCACTGACAACGAGCAGTCCGGTTTGCTGAAGCGCTTGAATCAACGGTGCGACGGCTTGATGACACTCGATCCCGATCATCAGTCCACGACCACGCACCTCCCGAACCATTGTTCCAGGCAATTCACTTAACTGTGCCATCAAATATTTCCCTTTGTTCTGTACCTGTTGCATTTGCTCGTCCGGTAACAACAATTCCAGTGTCGCTTCTGCCGCTGTCATGGCGAGCGGATTTCCGCCAAATGTTGAACCGTGTGTCCCCGGTGTGAAAACCGTTGCCGCCTCAGCTGTCGTGATGAGTGCTCCGACCGGAAAGCCGCTTCCGAGTCCTTTGGCGACGGTGATGATATCCGGCTTCAGCGGGGTTTGTTCAAAGGCATATCGTGATCCCGTTCGTCCGATTCCGGTCTGAACTTCATCGACGACCACTTTGACGTCATATTTTTTCGTTTGTTCCATCAAAGCCTGTAACCATCCATGATCGGCCGGGATGACACCGCCTTCTCCTTGGATGACCTCGAGCCACACGGCAGCCGTCTGCTCACTGATCATGTCAAGGCTCTCAAAATCATTGAAGGTGAGATGCTTAAAATCGGGAACCATCGATCCAAAACCGTCTTTGATCTTCTCTTGCCCCGTCGCTCCCATCATCGCGAATGTTCGACCGTGGAATGATTGACTGAATGTCAGGATTTCCGTTTTTTGTGTCCATTTTCGAATCAGCTTAAAGGCTCCTTCATTCGCTTCTGTCCCGCTGTTACAGAAGAAGACGTGACTGAGGTGACTGTCTTTTGTCAACAGCTCAGCGACACGTTCCTGCTTACTGCTGATGAACAGGTTCGATGTATGCCACAGTTTCCCGAGTTGTTCCGTTACTCGTTGTTGAACAAACGGATGGCGGTGTCCTGTGTTACAGACCGCAATACCCATCGTGAAATCGAGATAGCTTTGCCCTTTCGTATCCGTCACAAACGATCCTGAACCCTCAATCAACTCAATGTCATGACGCTGATACGTCGGTAGTAATGCGCTCATTGTTCTCCTCCTTCACTTGAGTTCCGGGACTGGTCACTTCTTGTCCGAATCGAATCCGGACATGCTTGATTCCCTGTTTTGCCGCTTCGATGACAGCCATCGACTTCGGAATCATTCCTCCGTTAATTTCGTTTGATGCGAGTCCCGCTTCCAAATCGGAGACGGTCACTTCTGATTGCATCCGACCGTTTAGCTTGATGCCGGTCACATCGGTCAACAATTCAAATTCATCCACTTGCAGAGCGGTGGCTAACGCGACAGCACACGTATCTCCGTTACAGTTCAATGTCCCTTCAGAACCGGTGATCAATGATGTAACGACTGGAATGAACCCCGTTTGCATCAGGGTCTGAAACAACTTTTCTTCGACGTGTGCGACGTGTCCGACCGCACCGACGTCCGGCTGCCGTTCTCCCCGAATGCTCGCGCCGTCGATGCCTGTCAATCCGACGGCAGGTAACGCCTGTTGATTCAACTGGTAGACGATTTTAGACTGCACTTCGCCTCCGAGTACACGTTCCGCCCCGAGCAAAACGTCATCTGTCGTGACCCGGACCCCTTGTTCGAAGACGGATTCAATCTGTAACTGTTGGCAGTAGGCAGATAAGGCCGGTCCACCACCATGCATGAAAATCAATTCGTTGTTCGCTTTCAACCATTCGGACCATTCCTCGTAATAACGGGGATCCAGTTGCTCCAATACACTGCCACCGAGTTTGATTAACTTTCGTTTCGTCATGTCCGGTAACTCGCATTGATTTTAATGTAGTCGTACGTTAAGTCACATCCGAAAGCGTGTCCGCTTTTTGTCCCCTGATTCAAATCGACTTCGATTTGAACGACATCTGCCGCAAGCTCAGCCGACGCTATCGTCTCGTCAAACCAGACCGGCATGCTTTGGCGGAGGACGGCTTGGGAGCCGATCCGGATATCAATCTGACTGACATCAATCGGTTCATCGATACTGCCGATTGCAGCAACGATACGTCCCCAGTTCGCATCTTCTCCGAAAATCGCTGTTTTCACGAGCGAAGAACCTACGATTTGTTTGGCAATCTTTCGGGCAAGCAGTTCCTCGTTTGTCCCATTGACCTTGACTTCAATCAGTTTTGTTGCCCCTTCACCGTCCCGTGCGATTTGTTTCGCCAGGTCCTGACAGACGCCCTCGACGGCCTGCTGGAACTGTTCGGCTTCTGTTGAACCCCGTTCGATCGATTGTGTTTGTGCTGCTCCGCTCGCGAGAATCATCACCATGTCATTCGTCGAACTGTCTCCGTCCACCGTGATGCAGTTGAACGTCCGGTTGACGGCTGTTTTTAAGACCTCTTGGAGAAACACGCTGTCAATCGAAGCATCTGTCGTCAAAAATCCAAGCATTGTCGCCATGTTCGGATGAATCATGCCGGATCCTTTAGCGACACCGCATACCGATACGACATCCCCGTTCAGCAGGATTTGTCGCCCGGCTGTTTTAGTCCCCGTGTCCGTCGTCAGAATGGCAGTCGCAAAGTCCTCTGCCTGGACTTCTTTCGTATCAGGTTCCAGTTGTTCGATGCCTTGAAGTAACGTGTCGATCGGAAGCGGTTGACCGATGATACCGGTCGAGGCTATGACGACATGTTCCGGTGCCAGTTGAAATTGCTCGGCAACAGCTTGTTGTGAAGCATAGGCATGAGTTAATCCCAGTTCGCCTGTACAGGCATTGGCATTTCCACTGTTGACCAAAACCGCATGCACTTTTCCGCCTGATACCGCCATCGCTTCTTTCGTCACGGTGATCGGAGCCGCTTGGATTTGATTCGTCGTGTAGACAGCCGCCGCATCCGCACCGCCTTCACACAACAGAAGTGCCAAATCCTTTCGTTTGCGTCTCAACCCGACATGGATCCCCGTTGCCTTAAATCCTTTTGGTGTCGTTACCGTCAATACTGGTGTCACTTGTACATTTAACATATTCATGGTCCCTTCTATATAAAGAATGGCTGTTGTGTCAGTCCGAGTGTTTCGTGATACCCACTCATGACATTGGCATTTTGAATCGCCTGTCCCGCAGCACCTTTTTGCATATTATCGAGTACGGATACGACCGTCAGCCGTCCTGTCCTCGTGTCCAGATACACGGATAGATCACAATAGTTACTGCCGGCAGCCGATCTGATTTCCGGATCGGCCTGATTGATTCGAATGAACGACTCCTGTTGGTATCGCTCGCTGAACCAGGCTTGCCATTCATGCTCTGTCTTCTCGACAAGCGGTTGTAACGTCATCGTTGCCATGATTCCTCGATTCAGCGGGACCAGATAGGTTGCAAGGGATACAACGACCTTTTGACCGGTGATTTCTTCGACGACGGACTCGACTTCCGGAATGTGCTGATGACGATTCTGTTTGTACATCCGAACATTTTCATTCGATCGCACATGGTGTGTTTGTTCCGTCAACGTTTTTCCGGCACCGGATAGTCCGGAGCTGGCGTGGATGATAATCTGATCCGGATCAATCATCTGTTGCTCAAGCAGGGGCAGTAAACCTAACAAGATTGCTGTGGCGTAACATCCCGGGTTCGCCACCAACCGACTGTTTTTGATGTCTTCCCGCTTCCACTCGGTCAATCCATATGTGGCTTGTGCCTGAATGGATGAATCGATGGCGTCGTGTGCATACCACGCCTCATACAATGTTTTCTCGAGACGCAGGTCTCCGCTCAAATCGATTGTCTTCCCGTCCCACTCGGTCAATTGTTTGAGGTATTCCGTCGATATACCGCTCGGTGTTGCGAGAAACAGAAGATCCGTTTCGACCTCCTTAATATGGGCCATCGAAAATTCCGTTAAGACGGGATACTGATTTTTATTCATGAAGCTGTATAATCGTTCTATCTTCTCATCTGTTTTCGAATCACTGATCAGCGAAACGATTTCCAGCTGAGGATGAAGCTCAATCAACCGTATAAGTTCAATCGCAGCATATCCTGTTGCGCCAACAATCGTACATCTCATCTGAGGAACTCCTTTGAAATAAATGATAAACCGATTTAAACATATGTATAATTATACTGTCAACTGTATTTTTATTTATATATTATTCAGAACGACAAAAAAGGCTTTGATCAATGACATCAAAACTGATGTGACTGATCAAAGCCTTTTTTTAAATGATTATCGTTTTTCTGCACGCTGTGCGACGAGATGATCGATTCCAAAAACACTTGCTCCCATTAACGCGATGACCACTACAAAAATTGCAGTAAACATATGTATTCTCCCCCTGTTCACAAAATAGACATCTCTTATTTCCTATTGTGCAAGATTTCCGGCAAAAAAGAAAGCGTTTACGACAAAAAATCGTCACATTTTGCTTTATTTTTTATTTTTAATTAAAATCCAAACAGTTGACGAACCGGCGCATCTTCGATAACATAGCAACTGTTCCACATTTTACTTTCACACGTAAAAGCAAACAAGCATAAACGCATTATAGAAACAAGGAGGTGGAAGCATGCGCATGTCCTTTCGTGAATCCGCAGCTATCCTAGGAATCAGTATCATTATTTTATTATCCGTTTTATTCGGTGCCAAAGCCGAACCGCATCTTGCCATCTTATCCAGCTTAATTTTTGTGACGGTTTACGCTGCCTTTCGCGGCTTCGGTTATGAAACACTCGAACAACATATGATCAACGGCATTCGTGAAGCCATCAAACCGATTTTGATCATGTTGCTCGTCGGAATGACGATTGCTGTCTGGATGATGAGCGGGGCCGTCCCGACACTGCTTCATTTCGGACTCGAGACCTTATCCGCCACCTGGTTCGCACCAAGTGCTTTGATCATCACGATGATTGTCTCAACGTTTACCGGAAGTTCGTTTACGACGATTGGAACCGTCGGCGTTGCCTTGATGGGAATCGCCGTCGCGCTTGGTGTCAATCCGGCACTCGCCGCAGGTGCGATCATCAGCGGTGCTTGTTTCGGGGATAAGATGTCTCCGTTATCGGATACGACAAATTTTGCACCCGGCATCGTCAATGTTTCCGTGTTTGATCACATCCGTTTCATGATGGGGACAACGGTTCCCGCCATTACCATCACCTTCATCCTGTTCTTTATTTTCGGACGGGGGAACGGTTCAATCGATGCAGAAACGATCGGATCGACCCAACAAGAGTTGGCACGGTTGTTCCAATTATCACCTTGGACACTGCTTTCCCCGCTCCTTGTGATGATTCTTGCTTTGCGTAAAACGCCTGTCGTTCCGACGTTGATTGCCGGTGTTTTGAGTGGTCTTCTCTTAACAGGTCTCACACAAGGCAACTGGAATATCGGCCAATGGATGAGTGTCATCCAAAACGGATTGCAGTTAGAAACAGAAAATCAAACCGTCGCCAGCATCATCAGTAAAGGTGGTCTGCAATCGATGATGTGGTCTGTTTCCCTCGTCATGCTTGCATTGGCTTTTGGGGGTGTCCTCCGAGGCATCGGCGTCATCGATGTCATCATCGAGAAAACTGTTTCGAAACTGAAACGGGACGGCAGCATCATCTCATCTGCTGCCCTTGCTTCGATCGGTGTCAACATCATGGCCGGCGAACAATACTTGTCCATCTTGTTGCCCGGACAAGCGTTCAAAAAGATTTTTGAGGATCGTTCGATTGATCTTCGCTTCTTGTCTCGTGCACTGGAGGATGGCGGTACACTCGTCAATCCGTTAATCCCGTGGGGCGTCTCAGGTGCCTTTTTCGCATCAACACTTGGTGTTCCCGTGACAGCGTACGTTCCGTTCGCGTTCTTCTTGTTGTTGTCGCCGTTCTTTACGTTCCTGCTCGCCTTTATCCGCCCCACTAAAAAACCGGCACAGGATCTGGTGGCTTAATCTGTATTCCGGTCGTATTTTTTCGAGTAAAACTGTGTATTCAGTTTTACTCTTTTTTTAATTACTTTTACAAAAACTCTACAGAATGCAACGATTGTCGAGAAAGATGTGTAAATCTAAAGTGAAATGGGAATATACCAAACATAAGATAAAAAAATTACAGCGAATTGAGAGAGAGAAACGTGCACCCTGCTTCAGGAGATGCTTTCGGTGTAATTTGTAGGAGGAGTTCGATTATGATCAAACGTGGCACATTAGAACGGCTTGATGGCAAATATGCTGTTCTTCTCTGGGAGAATGGATCTAGTTTTATTCCCCGTCGTTATTTGCCGACTGAAGCACGACTTGGTGATACAATTTTATTTGATGGTACAAGTTACTCGATTGACGCATCCAGCTCTAGTCAATCTTCCTTTCAAACGTTTTCGTTTCGGCAAATGGGTTGATACGTAAAAAAGCCTTCTGGTGATAAGAATTGACTAGTAGACACACTTGTCTTCTTCAGTCCTTCCTTACCTACAGATGGCTTTTTTTGTTGTTTAACGGATTCGAAGTTCCCTGTTGGAACATTGTGGACACTGAATGTGATGGATATCCGATAACGAAAGTCGTCTTAGTTTCGAACCGTCGTGTTCACATTGATGCAACGGTTCGATGATTTCCGTTTTCAGAAACAGGGCACACCAGAAATGCGTCGAGATACGGAGACAACACGGGCATTGAAACAAATCATATTGATGCGGCACCCATCCCTCTTCGATTTCATCGATGTGTGCATGATAGGTCTTGATGATATAAGCGCGCATGGAATCTGTGATTTTTTGGCGGCTCACAAGCGGTTCCTGATACGGTGGTACGAATAAAAACGGCAACGCTGACGTGTAGTTTCCCATGCCGTATGTCAGCATGGACGGGAATGCCTTCCATTCTTCTTGCTGTCCGACTTCAATGATTTGGTGATACGTACAGGCCCCACAAGACAGCTCCATGTTTTATCCTCCGATCTTCTGCACCATCTCTTTCAACATTTCTTCCGTGACCGGTCCGACATGTTTCCCGACAATCGTGCCTGTTTCGTCAATCAGATAGGTCGCAGGCATCGCGAGAAGCCGGTACTCTTTCTCCGACTGCCCTTTCGTATCGTAAAGTACCGGATAGTCCACGGGGGTTTTCTTTAAAAACTCTTCGACATCGGTCAGTCGTCTTTCGGATGTCGTCACGTTGATGCCATATACCGGAATGGACGTCGACTCAGAAAAGGCGTTCAATTCCGGAATTTCCTGCCGGCAGGGCGGACACCAGGTTGCCCAAAAATTAATGACGATGAGCTGATCCGTCAAGTCAGATAAACGAATCGGTTGACCGTCTTGTTCTATTTCGAGGTCCGGCGCTTTCATTCCTGTTTCGAGTCCGCCTTCCGCCTGTTGTTTTGCTTGAATCTGTTGTTGGTCTTGTTTGGTTTGATAGGCGTTGTAGCTGGTGTAGGCAATGCCTGAAAGGACGACCGCTATCACTAGATAAAAAACATATTTTTTCACTGATATCTTCACTCCTCTATGTATTCAGTGTAGCAGAATCTTTCGCTACATTTGTGACAAAAAAAGTGTCCGAATCCCTGAATCGGAATCGGACACTTGCCTTGCCATCTATATTTTATGAGATTTTGTTCCAATCATCTGCTTAATTGTATCGTGGCAATTGTTTTTTGACTTGGCGGTTATCTTTGACGCTTCCAACCGCTTCATCTCCGCCAAGCGCTTCATTCAATGCCGTCTTCCCTTGCTTGACTTCGAGACGGCGGTTAAACACGGCTCGGTTGTCGACAGCTGCGACTAGAATCGACGCGACATCCGTTTCAGAGATCGTAGCTTCTTTGACATCTTTTAAATCTTCGTCCGCTTCAATCAATCCGCGTCCTTCACCATCCACGATATTCACGGGACAGATGATGGTATAAGTGAGTCCGCTATGCTCGATCTGTTCTTCCGCCGCATTCTTTGCCGCGTAGAAAGGATACATGTCTTTTTTAAATTGATTCGGGCGGTCAGCGCCGTATGCACTGAGGAGGACGAAATGACGAACACGCGCCTTTTTCGCAGCATCAATCGTTTTCAGAGCAACCGTCCGGTCGAGCAACTCGATTTCGGTTGCTTCTCCGTCAACACCGGCCGTCGCTGCACAAATGACAGCATCCTGCCCCGAAACTCCATGTTCGATGACCTTTTCGAGTTCTGTTTCGATGTCGACGTAATGCGCCTTGACACCCAGTTTCTCAAATCGTTCGACTAAATGCTGATGCCGGACGATGACAGTGACTTGATGACCTTTGGCTAGCGACTTGACGACACGAGCTCCGATTGTACCTGATGCACCTACAACTAATACTTTCATATGATAGGTCCCTCCTCGATAGATTAGTCACCTTTAGTAAATTCCACTGTTCGAGAAAGAACAAACCCTTTTTGAAGAATTAATCGTTTTTTAGTGTCCCGTAAAACGTCGTCTCCAGTTTGGCACGGAGTTCCGCCAATTCTTTTTCCTTCGGGAAATCATAGAAAATCCCGTTCAGCCGCTCACTGACACCCTCGACTTCCAGGTGCTCCCGTTTGGAAAGTAACGCCAGCGACAGACCTGCTGTCATCATTTGTCGGACGCTGACATCCAGGTTCATTTCTTCTTTCATATAACGGTTCGCAGCAGGAATACTCGACCAGCCGGTTGGTTTCATCAAGTCTGTCGCGACAGCTTGAATGACTTCCGATTGACGGTTCGCCCGGGCCACGTCGGTATCCGTTTTCCGGTGGCGTGAATAGGCTAACGCCATCGCGCCATCCATGTGATATTCTTTCCCTTTTTGGAAAGCATACTGATTGGCTTTTCCACTCGCATCTTGTTCACTGAACGTACCGGTCGACACGAGATCAATCCCGCCAATTTCGTCAATCAAGCCGATGAAGCTGTCGAACGAGATGACAATCTTACTGTCGATGTCTTGTTCCAGCAATCCGCCGACGGCACTGCTGGTGCAATCTTCTCCCCCGTAAGCGAAGGCATGCGTGATTTTATCTTTTTTCCCGTCTTCGCAAGCAATCGGTGTGTACGTATCACGGGGAATCGACGTCAATTGGATCGTCCGGGAGAGCGGAACAAACTGCATGACGGACAAGGAATCTGATCTGGAACCGCGCAACGATTCACCCGGTCGTGCATCACTTCCGATCAATAAAAACGTAAATGGTTGTGAGGCAAATACGATAAGACCAATTAAAACAATCAGCAGCAAACCGATCAGCTTGGATTTGAAACGACGCTTCTTTTTTTGAACCGGTTGTTTTTTCAAGCGTTGGTCTGATGTTTTTTCGCGAACCGGTTGCTCGGTCCTCCGGCTCCGTGACGAACGACGTTGACTCAAGCGATGTTGGACAAGCCCCGCCATTTTGCCTCCTGAACGCATGATGCTTCCAAAACCGGATGAAAGACGTTGCTTATTTGACGTTTTTTTCGAAGAAGATGCCCGCTTTTGCTCCGCTTCCGACGGTTCATCTAAATAACGTTGACGGGCGGACAACTTTTCTTCCGGTTGTTCCGGTTGTTCCGGTTGTTGATGAATCTCTTGATTTTTTTCTTCTTGTTCACGTAACTCTTCCTGACGTTTTCGCTCTAACCGTGAACGCCCTGAATGAAACTCTTCCATAGATTACCTCCGTTTTAATCGCGCGATAAGTGCTTTTCCTGTAAAAAGTGACGCAAATACGTCCGTTTCGGATCCTTCATCGAAGCAGCCATCTGGTTCACCCAGCCTTCTGTCCGACGTCCGTCTGTCCGTTCGCCGTAATAAGAAGATGTTTCTTTTTCGTATTGGGACAGCAACTGACGCATCGTGTCGTCATCAGTATACGTATTTCGGTGGAAGACCGCATCCATCGGAAGGCGGGGTTTTTTCCCGGGCTGTTGATCCGGAATGCCGACGGCAACGCCAAACAGCGGCACGACATGACTTGGCAATTCGAGTAATTCACTCACTTTAGCAGCGTCATTTCGTAATGAGCCGATATAAACCGTCCCGTATCCTAACGATTCTGCCGCAACTACAAGATTTTGAGCCGCCAGTCCGGCATCGACGGCACCTACAATCAAGGCCTCTGTCGTTTCGACGGTTTGATCAACTGAACCGGATGCGAGTTCGGCCGCAAGCACATGCTTATGGTAATCGATGCAAAAGACGAAAAAATAACTGTTTTCAGCGACGTATGTCTGTCCGCTCGCGACTTCGACCAGTTGTTGTTTAAGATTGTCTTCTTCCACACCAACGATTGCATAAGCTTGTTGGTAAGAGGAAGTAGACGCCGCCTGTGCGGAACGGACCAGGATTTCAATCGTTTCCTGATCAAGTTGATGCGGCTTGAATTTACGGATGGATCGGTGATTAAGTAGATGCTGAATGGTTTCGTTCATGAATAATCGCTCCCTTGAATTAATGATTCTCTTAACGATAGGCAAACATCTCCTGAAAGTGCAACCGAAAGACGTTCGGTTTTTACACTTAAAATCGCTTTCGTTCTTCATCCTATCGATTAACTTCTAAAAAAAGCGGGAAAGGGATAAGAGAAGTATTGTGTCTTTTTTGTCGAAGGAGGGCGATTATGAGAATTCGTAAACTACGTCTTTTACTCGAACAATATGGCGATACGACCCTTCGCGACATCATCGTAGAAATCTATCGCCAACTCCCCAAACAAGTCATCGAAGAAAAAGAACTGGATTTAATGTTGGCTCAATTCGCTAAATACAAAAATCTTCAAAAAGAACAGGAACAACCGACGGTCGAACAAACGATCGAACAGACGGATCAGTTCATTCAACTCGCTTACGATCTTCAGTATCTAGAACCCAATAAACTGGTTTCGGTCCGCGAACAAAAAAACTGGTACATCACCGCTAAACGTTTGCTCAAACATTTACGGCATTACATCGGTCGTAAAAACGGCACGCGTGTTGCGTTTGAGGAATTCTTTTTTCTACTCTCTTCCGCTGCAGGCGAGGAACCTCTCTTTTTGAGCAATGACCCCTTTCGACTCATCAAAGTCACTCAGGTTGAATTATTTGAAGAACTGGTCGGCTATTATAAACTCGAGTCCAAGGACCAAACATGGATGCAACGGGCCATCTACACTGCCGTCAAGGTACCGATTGATGTCGATACGGAACGGAGTGACCTTTTTCTTGCCGTGCTCACACATTGTACAAACGCTTCAGAACGCGAAGCCTACGTCGCGTTGCTGAATGCACACGCTAAAAAACTCCAAATGAAAGTTCGAATCGATGCCGATGTCCTGTTACTGTATCAAGAAATCCGATTTGCCGAGCTTCATGCCTTGATTGCATTACGCGAACTCGAACGGGCGGAAGCGATGTTATTCACAGAATATATTCCTTATTTTTCACATCGTTCGACGCCGTTTCGCTATTATCTTGATTTACTTGAACAAGCCGGATTAAACGAAGAACATGACCGGATTGAACGGGTCGGCCGGAGAAAACATATTCATTTTTAATCCTTCCGCATCAAAAAGGCGCGTTTCCTCTAAGTTTGTTAGAGAAAACGCGCCTTTTTGTTTAGTCCGTCGCATTGACGATCCCGAGACCCACCGTCGCAAGCAATGCGATGCAGGCAAACAGGAAGGCCATGTCATTTGGCGAATCAAATCCATCATAGGTCGGCTCTTTTTGATCGGTAATGATTTCATCGACTGTCCCGTAGTTCCCATATGTCGGCGACTCACGGACACTTATTTCATTTTTCTCTAACTCTTGTGCGTGAACCGATGGAATGCCGATCAAGAAAAACAAGAATCCTAACGCCATTAAGCTTTTTTTCACGATGTGATCACCACCTTATACTTTTCCTTATTTTTCAAAATAAAACCATATTATATCTATATTTTTTTGTATACTGAATTTGCTTTGCATCATCTTTATGAAAGGACGTGTCTGTTGTGCACATCTTACCCTATGGGCAGTTGTCCCATTACCAACGTCGTCTCGTTCATCAATTATTGCAAAACAACCGCTTTTTCCCTCCGGTCATCACACCCCCACCGGCTGAACATCAGCAATGGACCATCTGGGAAGGGGATACGGTCTGTGCGACAATCGGGCTCCATGTTTTTGAACACTCCGTCCAAATACTCAATGCAGCTTACACCAACCTGCAGGCATTTCGTGCTCTTGCACACGATGTTCATTACAGGGCACTTTCTTATTCCCCCAAACATATCGATGTACAAATCATCCCACCACACGATTTCGGACTTGTATCAACCTGGACGACGCTTGGTTATGTGCTGTCCAGTGAACAGTTCCGCTTAATCGGTCTGACGCATGAACGTGTCCCCTCTGTTCAGTTCAAGCCCCTTACCCTGCGGAACCGTCATCTTTTTTTGAACATCCGAAATGATGCGGTGCGCACTTCCGATTTTCTTTTTTCCTACGAGCTCGAACACTTGAATTACCTAATCGATCAGGGTGCGCTGCCTTATCTCGTCTATGATCAGAAAACAGTCATCGGAACCATCGTCATTCAAACACATAAACAAACGGTTCGCCTTCTTGAAATGGCATGTCTGCCCCAGCTCAAGAATCAAGGATATGGTCGACGTATTTTAGATACGTTTCAGGCTAAGCTCCGGAAAAAGAACATTCTCTCTTTTGAAGTCTATTGTTTTTCAGCGCATCAGGAGGCGCTTCGCCTTTATCAACCTGCACTCTTTTGTGATCTTCAAATCTTTTCCCACTGGCATCGTTACTGTTGTGACACGGTGTCCTTAACGACGTAACTGTTCTACAAGTTCTCGATACTCCGGCAATACATATTGATCATCCAGCTGATTAAAATCTACCTTCGCATACGTCTTCAGCTGATGCCCCATCTCGAATAGACTTTTTTGATAAACCTCACCCATACTCGTCGCCAGTCCCGGCTGATAATTATGAAAAGCAAGCAAAGCATCCTTGATCATCGCTTCATGATGCGGTTGTCTTAATGCATCTTGAAGCATTTGTTCAAACAGATCCGTTTGACGGCCAACGATTGCGTAAAACAGCGGATAGTGTTTCGCGTATTGAAAAGACACATCATAGTTCGTTTGGTCGACGATATACTTGAGACTCTTTGCATTCGAACGGTGCAAGCGTTCGACTAACCCGACGGTCGTCGGTCTGTCGAATGCAACGAGACTCCGTTCATCCAGTTCCTCTGTATGGGTAAGCAACAGAACGATGTCGAGCGTGTTGATTTCATGCGTTTCCAAAAAACGATCACTCCGTTGTAATGTCGTCGTGTACGCAAGATCCAGACCGTTTTTGACAGCCAAATCAAATAAGTCGTGATCATAAACGCCGTATAGTCCGACCGGGAATGCCAACGGTTGCCGGACGAGTGAACGGTGACCATCAATCACGACTAACTGATTTGGATCTACGCCGGACGTGAACAAGTTTTCTAACAAGGTTTTTCCTGTTTTCGTGTTTGCTAACCCCAGGAAAATCCGATCCAGCTCCACGACCGGTTGATCGGTTTCAAGTGCCAATGATAAATGTTCGATCGACTGAAGAGAAACCGCTCGGTTGATAAAATTGAGTGCCCGACGTTCTTCCGGCGTCAACTGCTGATTGTATGTATAAAAACTCTCCCGATCCATCGTTCGAAAGGCTTCTACCGCAAGACCCACTGCTTCATTTTTAACAAATCGTTTCATAAGTACGCCTACCTCCTGAATAGTATCTCTCCTAGTAGTGTACGCAATATCGGTTCTTCTTGAAAGGCTCAAAAAAATCCTGATGGTTCTCTACTTCAAGAACACACCAGGATTTTTAGTTTTCACTCACCTTTAAGTGTGAATTTCGAAAGGCTTCATCTTGCTTACCAGTCTTTTCGACACTTGTTCCGACCGAACCGATATACTCGATTTGTTGTTTAGGTTGAATGAATTCATACGTAACAGCAGGTTCTCCACGTAAACGCACCGTGATGACTTGTCGATGCTTCAGTGAAAAGGACGCCTTAACTTCGAGAAGCGACGTTTTACTAATGTTGTGTCGTGTTTGAAGCACCTTAGCTAACTGTTCTTCCGAACGGCGTTGGCTGCTTTGGAGTTCGGCGTACGAAATGCCGACTGCAAACGATAAGACGCCAATCAGACTTAGTGCGAGAATGACCAGTACTTTTTTCAATGACTGACTCACCTCCGAATAGACTTCTTCCTGCTATCATCATCGGTTTGTCTCCTCTATTCCTGAAGTCTTTTTGAAACTTCTTCTATCCGCATTTGCATATCGAGATGCGGAATTCCGTCTTCCAAATAGACTTCTGACTTTTCTTCAAATCCAAATGAAGCATAAAACTTCTTTAAATGAGCCTGCGCCTGCAAGTCAATCAAGATTTCGCCCTGCTCTCGAATCGATTCAATCGCTTCATTGAGCAGCTTTCTTGCTATGCCGTTCGAACGGTAATCAGCATGTACGGCAACCCGCCCAATGGCTACTGCTCCGGCTTGATTTCTTGGAAGAATACGCAGACAACCGATCAAGGTGTCATTTTCATATGCCAGACCATGCAACGATGCTTGATCCCGATTATCCAGTTCCGGATATGGACAGTTTTGTTCGACGACAAAAATGTCTGTTCTCAGCTTTAACAATTGGTATAGGCTCGCACCATCCAACTCATTAAATGAAACCAACTTGGTTTGATACATAAGTGACTCGCTCCTTTAGCTTTTAATCTGTCATCCTCTAAACAGACGAGAGAGTCGACAGGAATAGATGACGACAGGAACCCCTTTGAACACTGTTTCTTTTTCCCATTGTAACCCGTTTGCCCGGGCTACGTTTTGAGAAGACGTATTTTCCGGATGAATGATGGAAATCAACCGGTCATTGCCTCGCTCAAAGGCTTCACGCATCAAGCGGTTGGCGGCTTCGCGGCCATACCCGACTTTCCAATGGATCGGTGTTAACCAGTATCCGACTTCTAACTCCTCCACTCCATCCACTTCTTGAAGCACAAGACCGGCAAACCCGACAGCTTCTCGCGTTTCCTTTTTCTCTAACAGTAAAAAACCGGTTTGCCGTTCATCTTCATACCGTTCGAATTGTCGCTCAAACCAAATCTGAGCTTCTGCGTCATCCAACGCGACTCCACCGTTGATATAACGCATGACGAGTTCATTTTGGACAAGCGTTTTGTAAAATGGATAGTCTGCCTCTGAGAATGGCCGCATTCTTAACCGTTCACTTTCCATGTTAAATCCCCCTATCCTCATTTGAGCTGGTTCTTTATTTTTTTCCCCTTTTTTCTTTGATTCATGCTTCATCCCGTTGTGTTCTTTCAGAAAACACCACAGCGCTTGCATGACTATTCGATGACATTCTTCTAGAACGACTTGCTTTTTACCTGTCAACTCTGTATTTTGGGAACTGTATGTTGAACATCAAACACTGAATTAGTGTAAAATATATTTTGAGCGCTTTTTAGCTGAATGGAATTTATGAAAAAAGGACTGAGAAATGATGACTGAGCAATTATTGGCCGGATTATATGAAGGTATCGCAAAAGAAGCTGTTTTGATCAATGAACCATTAAAATATCATACGTACACAAAGATGGGTGGATTAGCGGACCTGTTCCTCATTCCGTCGACATACGAAGAAACAGCATTCGCTGTCCGATACGCGTACGAAAATGACCTCCCCTTGACGATGCTCGGAAACGGCTCGAATCTTGTCGTCCGCGACGGTGGGATTCGCGGTATCGTTCTGTCGTTCGAGAAACTAACCGATATTTCAGTCGAAGGACACGAGCTCGTTGCCCAGAGTGGAGCCGCGATTATTCAGGCTTCACGCGTGGCTTACGATCACGCCCTGAGTGGTCTGGAATTTGCGTGCGGTATCCCAGGCACGATCGGCGGCGCGCTCATCATGAATGCCGGTGCTTACGGCGGGGAAGTAAAAGATTGCCTCCACAGTGCAACCGTTCTGACACGTAAAGGCGAGCTGTTGAACATTTCACATGAAGAGCTTGAACTCGGATATCGGACAAGCTGTTTCTCGAAAAAAGAGTACATCATTTTAGAAGGCCGGTTTTCGCTTACAGAAGGTGATCCGACTTTAATCAAAGAGATGATGGACGATTTGACACATAAACGTGAAACGAAACAACCGCTCGAATATCCGTCTTGTGGCAGCGTCTTCAAACGTCCCGAAGGTTATTTTGCCGGGAAATTAATCCAAGACAGTGGTCTGCAAGGAGCGCGGATCGGCGGCGCCGAAGTCTCTCAAAAACATGCCGGCTTCATCGTCAACATCAAAGATGCGACGGCAACGGACTATATTTCACTCATTCGCCATGTGCAAGAAACCGTCCAAGAAAAGTTCGGTATCCTACTCGAACCTGAAGTAAAAATCATCGGCGAAGAATTGTAACCAACAACTTAAAAACAGGGAGTGGACAGATCGTATGATCCGTTCACTCCCTGTTTTCTTATGCAATGAGATCTTTAAATCGCCCAGTTTCCTTCACGCATGACGGGTTCACGTGTTCCGTCCGCCAGTTCGCCGTCAATCGACAAACCTGCTGAACCGATCATGAAGTCGACGTGGGTCATCGAATCGTTGGCACCTTGCTCGGCCAACTCTTCGTTTGATAAACTCGGTCCATTTTCAAGACACGTCGAGTACGCGCGACCGATGGCCAAGTGACAAGAAGCATTTTCATCAAACAACGTATTGTAGAATAAAATACCCGAGTCTGAAATTGGTGAATGATGTGGCACGAGGGCCACTTCACCGAGATAACGTGCGCCTTCATCCAGTGAAATCAACTCATCCAGCGCTGCCTGCCCTTGTTTCGCCTCGGCTTTGACAATCTTCCCGTCTTCAAACCATAACGTGAACTCATCAATCAAGTTTCCGCTGTAGCTGAGCGGTTTCGTACTCGAAACATGACCGTTGACACCCGTCTTGTTCGGTAACGTGAAGACTTCTTCCGTCGGCAGGTTCGCGATGAAGTCGACTCCGTCCGCGTTTGGACCACCGCCACCGAGCCACACATGACGTTCCGGTAATTCGATCGTCAATTCTGTTCCAGGTGAAGTGTAGTGTAATTTTTTATATTTCTTTTCTGTCAGGAAGGTCGCTTTTGTCCGCAAGTTGGCATCATGTTGTTCCCAAGCAGCGACTGGATTGTCTTGGTCGACACGTGTCGCCTTCAAGATAGCATCCCACAGCTCTTCTACTGCTCGTTCGGAGTCCGGGAATACCTTAGCCGCCCAAGCTTCTGACGGCGCAGCAATGACACACCAGCTGACGTTATCACTCATGACGAATTTACGCCAGTTGGCTAACGCGACACCTGCTGCTTTGTTCGCTCTTGCAATCCGGCTCGATTCGACTCCGTTCAATAAATCCGGATCTTCGCTGACGACGGATAAAAAGGCTGTTTTTTCTTCAGCCAACTGATCAAAACGGGCTGTCAGCCATTGCGGAAATACATCAAATGAATCTTCCGGTGCATCGAAGTAACGAATCTTCGTCATTTCGTCATCAGACCATTGGACGTAAACGTTTGACGCACCTACTTCGTAGGCAACACGTGTGATTTCACGGACGAGTGGTGCATTTTCGATTCCGGCACGAATTTCGAGTTGTTGGCCTGCTTGCAGGTTGACGCCTGTTCGTACCGCAAGTGCGGCATATTTTTTTAACTGTTCTTGAGTCGGCATTATGTAATCCCCTTTCAACTATTACTCTTATTTTCACGAAATAGTTGCAATTTTGCAAGAAATAAGGTGAAACTAGAGATATAGAAGGAGTGTTGATGATGGAATTTACACCAGGCGATTTTAAATCCGCGTATACCTATTTTCACCGGCAAGCATTAGCAGCTGTCGGTAATACACAAGCACAGGAAGATTTATTGATTCAAGGCGAACTCGGATTGGCACGATTGACGACTGATCTCGCGTCAGAAGACGGGTCGGATATCGAACGTGAAGCTGAACTCGTGCTCTATTTCCAACTCAAACAGTTGCTGGACATGTTACGCGCTTTATCTCACAAACGTTTCGAGATGCAACCTGAACAAGAACAACTCTTATTGACGGCAGTTCTCTATTTCACGTCTCCCGTTGATGCCTTACCGGATGAAAACATCTTAGGTTTGTTTGACGATGCTCAAATCGTCGAAGCCATCTACGAGGAACTGGCGGCGGACGTCGATCGTTTTCAGCACCTCGAATAAAGACAGCAGATTTTGGTCACTAAAGAACATGATTGCATACACACAGCAAAAAATGGACCCGACGGCTAACCGTCAGGTCCATTTTTGTATAGGCTTCATCGTCTGTACGATATTATGCTTTTTGTTTTGAAGCGATATTAATCGTTGCTGCTTGTTGATTTGATTGATCCACTTCTAATTTCGATTTGTTCAACCATGTGTAGACCATCCCCATGAAGACAGCTCCACCAACGATGTTACCGAGCAAGGCCGGAACTAGATTGTGGATTGCGCCGGCGAATGAGATCGCTTCAGGGTGTGGTACGACTAAAGCAAGTGAGAACAGAGCCATATTGGCAATAACGTGATCAAATCCAGAAGCAAAGAATACAGCTACCAAAATCATCATCATCATGATCTGAGCCAACTCATTTTTCATGTTTTTCGGAATGAAAATCGCTAGACAGACCATCCAGTTACAAAAGATGGCACGTGTGAAGATTTCCCATGTCGTATGGTGAATCTTCGTTTCGGACACTGCAAACAACCAGTTATTCATACCAAGTTCTTGGATGATGCCGGTTTGTGAAAACAGTAAGGCGAATGCCAGACCACCAAGACCGTTTCCGATGAAGCAAAGTGTCCATACTTTAAACGTATCCATTTTTGAAGTGAACCCACGCATCGTCGCTGTCGTAAAATACATCGTATTCCCCGTAAACAGCTCAGCTCCACCGTAAACAATTAAAACGAGGGCAACACCAAACGTCAATCCGCCAACAAGTGTCGTGACCGGTGATTCGTTTAAATATAAACCGTTGATTGCTTTAAGTGTAAATATGATTGCAAAACCAATGAAAACGCCTGCCAGCATCGCACGAACCAAATATTCGAGTGGACGCATCTGTAACATTTGCGTCGATTTGACGGCTTTTTTTCTTAATCCTTCTAATGCTTCTACCTCGTTCATCGTAGAAACCTCGCTTTCTCTTGTTCAACACTTCACAATGTCTGTTCATTTATTATCATACTTCCATCTTATAAGATGTTCAAGTGATGAATAGACCTTATTTACTGTTTTATTGAAAGAACGAGATGAAAACGATACCATTGTGTCAAGTTTGTGAAAAATGCTTTTTCTTGCTAGATACAACTACTTTTCAGGAATGATTTTTAAGGAATCCGCGAACTTTTCTAAAAATACCAACCGTCTTGAATCCACGAGAATGTAGTCTTCGACGACGACCCGATTGAAGCGGTCGGAGGACGAAGTGGCTCGATCAATGTCTTGCGGTGTGTAGGCTTCAATCCTGGGGCGATCTACGCTGAACACGATACGTGTGAACGGATCACTGTATTGAATCTCTAACTCCATCAGATCTGAAATGCTGAGAAAAAGAGCCAACGTATGATGCATGATCAACTTTGACAGTCGACTTTCCGAAAAAGATTGGCTGTCCCGTGTGATATTCTCCGTATTCACGCCTGTCCAATCAATGCGTTCCTGTCCGGTCACACGATAAGACACCTGGACGGAGGATCCGTCAATCGACACGTTGTCAAGCGCGTCTGAGAACGGAAGTTGTTTAATCAATTCCTGAATGGCAGCTGTATTCGATACCGATGTTCCGACATGTCGCACGACTACGCGACCATCTTTCCACCCCTCTTCTTCCGGAGGTTTTTCCTGTTTCAGGACAAACAAAGAACCACTCGACAGTCCAATCCCGATACAAAGGAGGACAAGGATGATTTTTTTCAAGATGACCGTCTCCCTTCTCGAAATTCCAAACGTTCTGCTGACCTTTTTCAAATCAGGGGTTGAATTTATCCGAATATCAGCGTACTCTTGCAGGCAGATACTTTTTTTAGAGGAGGAGCATGAGATTTCTCATCAATCACAATGAAAACTAAACAACCCGCAAAGAAAAAACGGACGGAAAAAATTGGCTTCCTCTTGATTGGAACGCTGTTGTACTCTTTATACATCAGCTTACTGTTATCACCAAACGATATCGGTTCGGGTGGTATCATGGGAATTACACTGATTGCACAAGAACTGTTTCACACACCAATCGGATTAACCCAGCTCGTATTAAACATCCCTCTCTTTTTACTCGGTTTTCGTTTCTTAAGAAAACGATTCATGTTTTTATCCGGAATCATTGTCCTTGTATCCTCTTTTTTAATCGATTGGATTCCGACACAAATTGTCCCTGAATCTCTAAATGACCCTCTTGTCGCCTCGATTTTTGCAGGACTCGTTTCCGGCCTTGCGATGGCCTTGATTTTCTTTGGTGGTGCCTCGACAGGCGGGCTTGATATCCTCGGGAAATTTTTCTATGCTCGTTTTCATAACTGGCCGCTTCCCCGTATATTTTTGATGCAAGACTTGGTGATTTATATTCTGGTCTGGTTCGTATTCGACTTGAAACACGTCATGTACGCTTTAATCATGAGCTTCGTTCGTGCCAAAGCACTCCAAACCGTCTACAGTTTCTATTCAGCCTCAAAACAGTGCATCATCATATGTGAAAAAGCAGATGAAATCAATGAAGTCATCACGAAAGAACTCGGTCGGGGCGTAACGATTCTTGATGCCCGTGGCGGGTACTCGAAACGGACAAAAAAGATGGTTTATGTCGTCGTACAAAACAACGAGATTCTCAAGCTCCAAGAGATCGTCTCTTCTGTTGAATCCAACGCTTTTGTGACTTTCTCAGAAATTCATACCGTTTTTGGAAACTACAAGGAACATTCGTATTCATTTTAATAATCCTTATGTACTTCTATCGTCGCAACTATGGGTTGCGACGGTTTTTTTGTGTATAATACGCAAGTCAGCAGAAAATGTTCCATATTTTTTGAAGAACTCTTCACTTTTTGGGAAATAGTGGTTAAGCTAATGACATGACGTTTTACTGAAAAAGGACGGATTACATGAATCAGCTTTGGCGCCAACGTATTGTTCTCATTCTTATTATCAGTCTGTTTGCTTCCATTCCATTAATCTATGCATTAGGCGGATACCAAACCATTTCGAAAATGACTGAAGGTATGCACACGCAAGATATTCCGACAATTCAACAAGTCGATCAATTAATTGAACATAACCGGGATCGGGCTAACGCTGTCCGAGGCCTCCTGCTGTATGAAGACGACCGGTACATCGAACAGTATTATTTTTCCACTTCAAAAGCTCATGATTTACGCCGATTGCTCAACGCTTCGAATCAAACGCCGGGAGCCGTCAAAGATTTACTGATGCGAAATGATGCGTGGGAAGCGGAAATCGAAAAAGTCTTTACCGTCTATGAACAAGATAATCCGCAGGCCGCCAAAAGATTGGCGAAGCAAACGACGCAAACGACCCAAACAATACTCGAGGATCTTTCGCAAATAAAAGACAAGTTATATGGTGAACTGGAGCAAAAACTGGAATTGACGACGGAGATGACGACAGAATACAAACGAATGTGCTTTAGTTTATCAATCTTAGCCTTTTTACTTGTTGCGACGACTATCATCGTCTTCCATCGCTCCAAAAACGCTTCTTAAAACAAAAAAACACGTATCGGATACGCCGTTTCTTTTCATGGCATATTCGATACGTGTTTTTTTTAGTGTGTTGCTTTACCTTCATTGACGTGCTCCATCGCCAAATGAACAAGAGAGGAGACATGGTAGTCATCAAGTGAATAATAGACAACTTTGCCTTCTTTTCTATATTTGACCAATCCTTGTTTCAACAAGGTCCGCAGATGGTGAGAAGCGGTTGCAATCGAACAGTCGACTGAAGCCGAGACGTCACAAACACACAGTTCATCCTCAACAGTTAAGGCGTACGCAATTCGTAACCGCGTCGCGTCTGATAAGACTTTAAACAGTTTTCCGATTTCAAGCGTCGGAATCGTATCGACGACCTGTTCAATTTCTTTGGCGCGTTTCGCATCAATGGCAATCGTTTCACAACGGGGTGCTTCCATTGTCATCACCTCTTTCCTTCCAATTGCACCACCGTTTTGTCTCAATTGCAAGCAAATGAAATCAAGCATGAGCTTTTGGTCAGAAGAGCTGAATCAACACTCTGTTTGCAACGAAGTCTGATGTCTTTACGAAATCATCGTTTATGGTGATTTCGTCTCGTGATCGAGTAAAAAAGCCAACCCCCTAAAAAATTTCCGATATCCCAGACAATTCGATTGTTATCGACGGCCCGGACGCCAATATCGATGATGCCTGTACTCGTCAACCGTTCCCGGTATCGTCTCCGCAACAGTTTGGGCAACGGCAGACGCAACATGACCCGGTAGTAAAGATCCAGATGGGTATGACCCCAAATCTCTGTCGCAATGGAGCTTGTTTGAATGAATAACGATCGTTTATACCGTTGTTGATATTTATTTTTTAACAGAACGGCTAATTGATAAGAATAACGATTGGGAAAAGGAAACAGTACTGCCCCTAAATGATATTTCCCACGATTATCGACCCGAATGATTTGTGGTTCGATTCTGTATCGAATCCACCGTCCCCGAAATCGAATAGACTGCCATTTCACGTACATCACCTCTCAGGTGATTATACCCTGTCTGAAACGCTCTGATGCACCTGTTTGGCGGCTTCTAGAAATTCTCTCGTCGCCCGTTCGACATCCGGTTGGGCAAATAACGCGGAGACGACGGCAAATCCATCCACCGCCGCCCCTACTTCTGAAACATTTTCCAGCGTGATGCCCCCGATCCCGACCAACGGAAGCTCAACCGCTTGCCGGATTGCATGCAATGTCTCTTTCGACATGAACGTCGCATCGTTTTTGGTTGCAGTCGGGAAAAGCGAACCGACACCAAGATAATCCGCCCCGTTTTGTTCCGCCGAGATGGCTTGTTCGACTGTCGAGACCGAGACACCGATTGTAGCGGTCGGCATGAGTCGACGGGCTTCGGATAACGGAATGTCTTCCTGCCCGATATGCAGTCCTGCCTGCACGAGCTGCGCGATATCGATCCGGTCATTGATGATAAGCGGAACCCTGTACCGGTCCGCGAGTGCTTTCAGTTGAGTGGCCGCTTCTAGAAATTCCTTTCCGGAGGCTTCTTTTTCCCGCAATTGAACGATCGTCGCCCCGCCCTTGATCGCCGCTTCCACTGCTTCGACCAGCCGGGGTCTGGATTGAAGACGTGGATCCGTCACGGCATACACTAAATAATCAGGCTTCATTAAAGTGCACCTCCCGGAGTGTCTCCTCTGTCATCAAGCTGACGGCATTAAACAAACCGGTCCGAAAATCACCGATTCCTTTTTTCTCATCCGCCTGCTCCCCGGCTTTCCCCATCAAATAGGTTCCTAAAGCAGCAGCTTCAAAACATGCATAACCAGTCCCTAACAGCGTCGCAATCAAAGAAGCTGTCATACATCCCGTCCCCGTCACTTGACCGAGCCGTTTCGTTCCAACATCAAGATGAAGCTCGTGCTGTCCGTCCGTCACGAAGTCAACCGGTCCTGTGACCACAATGACTTGATTGGATTCGGCCGCAAACACCCGGACTGCATGAAGATCAAGCGATTCTCCTTCGGCGACGTCGACTCCCTTTGTTGTCGTCGCCTGCCCAAGTAGCGTTTTGATTTCTGAAGCATTTCCTTTAATCACCGTAAATTGAATCTGTTGCAGCAATTCCTTCATAAAATCCGTTCGTAAAGTAGTCGCACCTGCTCCGACCGGATCCAAAATGATCGGTTTCCCTAAACGATTGGCGGTTTTACCTGCCAACAGTTGCGCCTTTCGCATCGCAGGATTCAGCGTTCCTGTATTGATCACGACGGCATCGGCAAGTGCCACCATCTCTTCAACTTCTAACAAATCGTCCGCCATGACAGGAGATCCGCCGAGTGCAAGTGTCATATTGGCACAATCATTGATGGTTACGGTATTCGTCAAATGATGGATCAATGGTTTTTTTTCCTCAATGGTTCGTAACATGATTTTCCCTCCAGAATTCATAAAAGTGATGCGTCGGTCCAATCCCGTGACCAAGCGCAAAACCATGACGAATCGCTTCCGTCACATACCGCTTGGCATGGGCTACACTGTCGGTAAGCGAGTCCCCTAACGCAAGGCGTGCTGCAATCGCAGCTGACAACGTACAGCCTGTCCCATGTGTATGCAGACGATCCAGACGCTCCTGCTCAAAGAAATGATGTTGACCTTGAGTGTATAAAAGATCCGTGGCTTGTTGCCCTTCCAAATGTCCGCCTTTCAGCAAGACGGCATCCACCCGTTGTTTAGACAGCTCGATTGTGGCCTGCCGCATCTCCTCGATCGATTGAACCGGATAACCGATCATCCGCTCGATTTCCGGAATATTGGGCGTCACGAGTGTCGCGAGCGGTAACAGTTCCTCCATCAATGCCTGCTTCGCATCCGTCTGCAGTAAATCGTGCCCGCCTTTCGCGACCATAACCGGATCTAAAATGATCGGAACGCGACAGTGCTTGAGTTGTTGCGCGATGACGTGGATGGTTTCTTGATTCGAGACCATCCCGATTTTGACGGCATCCACACGAATATCTGAAAAAATCGAGGTGAGTTGTGCCTCGACGAGCGCCGGCGACACATCTTCAACCGCCTGGACCCCCAACGTATTTTGGGCAGTGATTGCTGTAATGACACTCATACCGTAGACACCAAGGGCGGAGAATGTTTTTAAATCTGCCTGGATTCCCGCTCCACCACCAGAATCAGATCCTGCAATCGTCAGTACATGTTTCATATCGTTTCCTCACTTTCGTGTGAGCAAATCTAAGGAGAGAAAACGGACGACAAAACAAAAAGCGCCGTCCGCTGTAAAAAAGCAGACGACGCCATGAACGACCGGTTATACCGGACGATACTTTCATGTCTTCGATCTCAACTTTCCTACGCTGGTATTATCCAGTTCAGGTGACAGGGTCGAAAACAGAATGGTTTTCCTCTCAGCCGGACTCCTCCAGCTCCCCTAGTTGCTCGTAATAATATTCTTTTTCACTGTAGCACAGCCATAAAAAAAAAACGAGCCGAAGCCCGTTTTTAGAAATATCCGAGAGGATTGACCGTATTCGCCGGTCCTGTCGCACTATACTGGTATCCACCAACATGTAACTCAAAGTGAAGGTGTGGACCCGTTGAATTTCCTGTGCTTCCAAGTGTTCCAAGTGATTGTCCTTGTGATACGGTTTGACCCGCCCCAACAGATAACGAATTCATATGCGCATAAACCGTCGTATACACTTGTCCATCCAGGAAGTGTGAAATCATGACATGATTTCCGTATGGTCCGCCACTTCCGGCTGTAATGACTGTTCCTGCTGCTGCTGCGCGAATCGGCGACCCGACAGGACCACGGATGTCGACTCCATTATGGAATGTATACCCATTTACACCACTTGCTGGTCCGAATCCTTGTGAGACACCACCGGCTGCCGGTCGAATAAACTTCGCCGATCCAGCAGGCACACTGACGACAGGTGCAGGACTGTCTGCTTTTCCAGTCGACTTACGTGTCGTGTCAGCCGCTGTTTTTGAGGCTTGTTCAGCTGCTGCTTGTTCAGCCGCCGCTTTTTCTGCTGCCGCCTTTTCTGCTGCTGCTTTCGCTGCGGCTTTTGCTGCCGCAATGGCACGTTCCTGTGCTTCCAGTGTTGCCTGTAATTCTTTTGCATCGAGTAGCTCTGTCGTAAATTTCACTTTCCCTTTACGCAGCTTTTTCAACGTTGCACTTCGCTCTTTCATCTGCTGTTTCAACTGTTTCTTTTGAACAAGTAAAGCTTCTTTTTCTTGAACACGTTCTGCTTTTTTCGTAACAAGTTCAGCTTTTGCTTCAGCTAATTTTTCTTGTGTTTCCAAATACGACACGATCATCTTATCATCTTGTTCAGCGATCTTTTTTCCTGCCATGACACGACTGAACAGATCCCCTAAGTTTTTTGATCCAAAAATGACTTCTTCCCATTTAATTGAATTCCCATCATTTTCTTGAAGAACCCGTAACCGATCTCCGAGCAATTCCTCTTGCTTGGCTAACATTTCTTCATAACGAATAATCTCTTGTTCAAGATCTTCAATTTGCACATTCAACTGACGAATTTGCTTATTTTTTTCCGAAATCCGGAAGATGTTTTCATTAATCGCAGCATCAATTTTGTTAATTTCTTGTTGTTCGCTGGATATTTTAGCTTCCTGTTTTTTGATGGCTTTTTCCAACTTACGCTGTTCTGCTGCATTTTGCGATTTTTTCTCTTTAATCGTCGCAGCATTCGCTGAAATCGGTACACTTGTAAACAATAATGTTCCGAATAATACCGTTGAAAGTAATTTTTTTAACATGTATGGTTTCCTCACTTATGTATAAATTCTTATTTGAAAAGCATTTAATTCGAAGTATTTCTCTCTGAGATTGATTATATCACCGGGATAGTTTCAGTAACGTTTCATTTGTGTTTCAAGTGAAAACGTTTTTTTGTCATATTCACGTATGACAGTAAACCGCAAAAAAAAAGAAACCCTTGCCGAAGCAAGGATTCCTGTGGATTTTTATAACATAGACATTGGATTAACTGTATTTGCTGGACCGGAAGCACTGTAGCTGTATCCACCTACGTGAATCTCGAAGTGCAGGTGAGGACCTGTTGAATTCCCTGTGCTACCGAGGGCTCCAATTTGTTCCCCTTGACTGACACGTTGTCCTGCACGAGCATTTAATGAACTCATATGGGCATACACTGTCGTATACGTTTTTCCATTTAACTGGTGTGCGATCATGACGTGGTTTCCGTACGGTCCACCACTTGATGCTGTAATGACAGTCCCCGTTGCTGCTGCAACGATTGGTGTTCCGACGGGTGCACCAAAGTCAATTCCGTTGTGGAACGAGTAGCCGTTTGAACCATTCGCTGAACCATATCCTTGTGTGATTGATCCACTTGTTGGATGAATGAACAGAGAAGATGATGATGGAGCAGGTGCCGGTGCTGGTTCCGGTGTCGGTGTCGGTGCTGGCGTTGCTTTTGGTACTGTTACGGCTGGTGCAGATTGTTTCGTTGAACCTGTCGCAGGTGCCGACGATTTCTGATTCGCTTTAGCTTCAGCTGCTGCTTTTGCCGCCGCTGCTTCAGCCGCCTGTTGCTCTGCCGCTGCCGCTTGTGCCGCTTGAGCTTCCGCACGTGCTTTAGCTTCCCGTGCTGCTTGAGCTTGACGCTCTTTCTCGATTCGTGCTTCACGTTCGCGTGCTGCTTTTTCCGCTGCAATCGCTTGTTCCTGTGCAATCAAGATTTGTTGAACTTCTTTAGCGTCCATCAACTGTGTTTCAAATTTCTTTTTCTGTTTTCTGAGTTCTTTCAAACGTTGGTTACGTTCTTTGATCTGTTGTTCAAGTTCTGCTTGTTGACGTTTCAGTTCTTGTTTTTCTGTCACTAGTTTTGCTTTTTTATCCTTTAGCTCTTGTTGAGCAGCTGCTAATTTCTTCTGTGTGTTTTGGTAATCAGTGATCATCTTATCATCTTGTTGTGAAATCGATTTTCCTGCCAAAACACGGCTGACGAGATCGCCTACGTCCTTAGAACCGAAGATGACTTCTTCCCATTTAATTGAGTTTCCGTCATTTTCCTGCATGACGCGTAAACGGTCACCCAATAATTTTTCTTGTTTTTTCAGTTTTGCTTTATACTTCTCGATCTGTTTTCCCAGTTCAACAATTTCAGCTTCCGTTGCTTTAATTTGACGATCTTTTGCTTCAACGGCAAACATTTTTTCGTTTAATGCTTGATCTAAACGATTCACTTCTTGTTGTGTTTTTGAGATTTTTTGACCTTCTTGATTAACGGAGGATTCTAACTTTTTCTGAGTTTTAGAGTTTTCTTGTTGCTTTTGTTCGTTTTTGGCTTTTTGTTCACTTAAATCATCTGCTGATGCAAAATGAGGAGTTGATGAAAGGACAAGTGCGGAAACGATGAGCGACGCGAACGTTTTTTTCATGTAGTAATCCCTCTTTTTCTGTGTAGTTTATATAAGTAATTTAGTCGTTTTATTTAAATTTCATAATAGTTTTTAAAAATTATAAGAACGTTTTTGATTATAGCATCCATTCTGCCTCTATTATATTTCAGTGGTATGTCATTTTTGATAAGTTCTCTTTTCGGGCTTTGGCAACATCTTGATTGGTTTCTCGTCGTTGCGTGTTGTGGAAGAGTTTGACACACTAAGACTATGGAAGTAAAGGAGGAACTAGTTATGCATTTAGATCATACCGGCATTGCCGTTCGCGACATGCAAGAAGCCATTACGTTTTATACCACTATCTTAGGCGGGACATTGATTCGTGAATACTCGAATCCAACTCCAGGTGTTGCCTCAAATATCGCTGTCATCGCCTTTGAGGATGCCCACATCGAACTGTTGACACCAACAAGTCCTGAAAGCCCGATTGCCCGATTCTTAAAACAACGTGGAAAAGGGGTACACCATATCGCCTATCGCGTTGATGATTTAGATCAAGCCATCCAAGAAGCCAAGGAACGCGGGATTACGTTCTTAGAAGATACGTATCGAACGACACCACTCGGACGACGACTGATTTATATGGATCCCCGTCATTCCCATGGCGTGATCACAGAGCTGTGCGATTATCCGGAAAACTAAAAAAACGAGCGTCTAGACTTTTTAAGGTCTAGACGCTCGTTTTGTTTGAACATTTTTTTAAGACAATTTTGCTAACATTTCACGGTTAAATGCCGGGATGTCATCCGGTTGACGGCTGGATACAAAGTTATCGTCGACAACGACTTCTTCGTCTTCAAACGTTACGCCCGCATTCTCCAAGTCAACTCGAATCGATTTATAGCCTGTCATTTTACGTCCCTTGACGATTTTTGCGTTAATCATCAATTGTGGACCATGACAGATTGAGAAGATTGGCTTTTTCGATGAATCAAATTCTTCCGTAAATGTGACGAAACGATCGTCTTCACGGAGTAAATCCGGTGAAAAACCACCCGGAATCAATAATGCGTCAAAGTCTGAAGAAGAAGTCTCATCAATGGTTACATCAACTGTGACTTTTGCTTCCTCTTGTTTTCCGACTAATTCTGCACCTTTTTTTGTTCCGATGACTGTCACTTCATGACCCGCTTCTTTTAAAGCATCAACAGGTCCAGTGAATTCGACATCTTCAAAATGATCGGCAAGTACGACTGCTACTTTTTTACTCATTTCGTTCATCCCCCAAATAAAAGTTTACCTTACTTGTCGAATCCCCGATCTCTTGACGAGACCGGATCATCTGGCATCTGATCTTTTCCTTTCAGCACTTCTTTTTGCTGTTCGGGCGAAAGCTCAAGTTCCTTGTCCGTCAAACGTTTTCGTTCATCTTCAAACTTTTCGTTTGGTCGATCCGTTCCTTTTGGAGCCATTTTGCTTTCCTCCCTCTTCAAGACAAAATCAGTTGTCTAAGGACTCTACTACTTTTACCGACAAATCAACATCAATGTTGCCGCGTGTTGCTTTTGAATACGGGCAAAACTGGTGTGTTTTCTCGAGTAAATCTTTTGCTTCTTCTTCTGTTACTCCAACCACTTCAACGACAAGTTTCGCTGCGATTTTGACGCCGCCCGCTTCTTCATCCTCGATGAGGCTGACTTCAGAATTCGTGCGTGTTTCTACTCGCTTTTTATCTTGACGTGCCATTAAGTTAAAAGCCCCATCAAAACAAGCCGCATATCCGGCTGCAAATAATTGTTCCGGATTCGATGTTGGTATATTTTCTTTGCCCTTTGTACCAGGCATTACGAGATCTAAATTAATTACGTTATCGTCAGAGGCGACCTTTCCATCGCGTCCCCCTACTGCAGTTGCGCGTGAAGTAAGAATTGTTTTCGTCATGAATAAGAACCCCTTTATCAGCTAATTTTTAGTAGCATGTTTTGGCCACATAAACAGTAATACCACTGTCAGCATGAGAATAAACAATCAATTATCTTTAAGCGAACAAAAAAGGCTACGCGTGCGCGCAACCTTTTTTTGTTCAGACGATGTCTTCCGTCACCGGTTCTTTCTCCGGTAATTGGAGATAAATCGATTTCACCTGATGATTGTCGACCTCCATCACTTTGACCGTATGGTTTTTGTAACGGAACTCCTGTCCACTTGATACTTCCGTATCTTGCGCCATCACCCATCCACCAATCGTATCGATATCCTCTTCCTCGATTCCGAGATTAAAACGTTCGTTTAAATCATCAATCAAGACACGACCGGAAATCCGATACAACCGCTCATGGATCTGCTCGATATCTGCTTTTTCATCTTTATCGAATTCATCCCGGATTTCGCCGACGATTTCTTCCAGTATATCCTCCATCGTGATGACACCGGCTGTCCCGCCGTACTCATCGATGACAAGAGCCATCGGTGTCCGTTCGACTTGCATTTTCAGCATGGCGTCCTGTAATGGGGAGTATTCCGAAACAATCGGTAAATTGTGCACGTAATAGCTCAACGCCTTGCCTTTGTTTGCCATATGATCCGTAAACAATTGTTTCGCATTGATGAAGCCAAGAATTTTATCCTTGTCGCCTTCTTCCGCGACAGGATATCGCGTGAACTGATATTCTTCGACCAAGGCGATGATATCCTGCATCGATGCGTCATTTGAAATGGTGATCAAATCCGTCCGTGGCAACATGATATCCTTTGCGATTCGTTCGTCAAAAGAAAAGATGTTCTGCATGTAAGACAATTCGGTTTGATTGATTTCACCGCTCTTATAGCTTTGTGTCATGATGATTTTAATCTCTTCTTCCGAATGGGCATCTTCATGTCCGGCCGGTTCGACACCAAACAAACGCAAGAATACACGGGCTGATCCGTTTAATAACCAGATGACCGGTTTCATCACTTTACCGAACCAGTAGAGTGGTGGTGCCAGTAACATCGTGATGGCTTCCGTTTTTTGAATCGCCAATGACTTAGGGGCAAGTTCGCCGAGGACGACGTGTAAAAACGTCACGACGGAAAATGCCAAAGTGAACGAAACGACGGTTGAAACGGATTGCGGAAGTTCAATTTCCTTGAAGAGCATCTCAAGAATAGCCCCTACCGTCGATTCGCCTAACCATCCTAAACCAAGTGCCGTCACGGTGATCCCGAGCTGACAGGCAGACAGATAATAGTCGAGGTTCTCCACTAATTTTTTCGCCGTCTTTGCGGTCTTACTGCCTTCTGTGATCAATTGATCGATTCGGGACATCCTCATCTTGACAACCGAAAATTCTGCTGCGACAAAAAATGCGGTCAACACAATTAATAATGCAATGATCAAAAGCCGAATGATAATCGTTGTTGTATCGAATGTCTCCACTGCGTGTGTACTGTCCAATCGTTTCCCCAAACTAAGGGGATTCACCTCCATTTAATTAAGCCGGCATGCATTATGCCGGTCTTCTCCATCAAAAAGAAGCCTGTTTTAAGGAACAAGCTTCTCTACTTTTTCATATTCATACTATAACGGAACTCTTACAAAATGTGTACTTGCAGGCAAATCTTCTTTTCATTCAGACGACGTACATGATAAACACGACGATCATCAACAACATCGCGATCCCTTTCAGCAAAGCACTCGAGAGAATTCCGAGCACCGTTCCGATCCCGATGGAAACCGAATCTTTCCATGTCTTTTTACTGATGATTTTTTCGGTCAAGATGGCAAATACAAACGGAAAAATCAGCAGACCGATTCCCGGAATGATAAACGGTCCTGTAATCAAACCAACGGTCGTTGCAATCTTTGCCGCCTGTGATCCTCCACGCCGGTCGACGGTATAAGAGCTGACCAGATAATCCAAGGTAAAGAGCAAGACGATAAACACTGTCTGGATGATCCAAAAGCTGACGGTTAGTTCCGTGAAGCTGAATCCAAATCCGTAAATTAAAAATCCGACGATGAGTAATGGTGCACTTGGTATGACAGGATACACAAGACCGGCGAAGGCCGCTAAAAAACATAATGCAATTAAAATCCACAATAAGGTCGTCATGCCAATCTCCTACTTTCTGATTTCTTTCCTTTTTCTATTACGTTTAGTGTCTTCTTCAGGTTTCATAAAAGAGCTTTTTCCTGTGCCTGTTCCAGATGTCGACGATCCCACTCATTTAACGCGGACCAGTTCACTTCCGAACAAACAAACGGAATGAATCGGTCAATGCTCGCCTTATGTTCCAGCAGGGCATCCCGTTTCATGATTTCAAGGGCTTCAAGCATCGTCGCAAGGACTGAAATATCTTCTTCACCGTAATGTCTCAGTTGGTAAAACGTCAGATAAAGGAAGTCTGAAAACGCTAATCGATTGACCGTAACAGTCCCTTCTCCGGTCACCAACAAATCCCCGTCCTGCAAGACAGTGTAGCGTCTCAACAAATCTCCGATTTGCCGCAACGCATGACGTGCCGTGTTTGGATCGTTGATACCGGGTGAAATTGCTCGAAGTGCTACTTCCGTCAGCTTTTGGATGACAAATGGAAAGTCCTGTTGAGCTGAGCGAGTCGGTCCGATGATGATTCCCTGTTCCACTTCTTGTTGAGCGGCACTGCCGATGCGCTGTCCTTGTGTGACGTAACTTCCGATTGCAACATCGATTGTCACCCGTTGACCCGATTTCATTACGACATCATAATCGATGGCTTGTAAATAACCCGTTTGCGCGGCTGTCACATGGAAGGGGTAAGACTCTTCCTGACTCGATACCAGTTGATAGTCCCCTTCTTTGATGGCATCGATGTGTTCGGTAATCAGTGTACATCCTTCTTCATGCAGACGATCGAGTAATGTCGTCACCCGGATCGACTGACTGACGATGTGGACGAAAGCAACAAACGCAATGATGGCAATTAAGACGACGATGACTGCAACAGCAGAGGCGACGACGCTGTCCTTTAGCGAAGGCCGCATGAAAAACAGCATTGTGATCGAATAGGTGACGGTCCCGATAAAAATTCCAAAGATGTGCTGGACTTGCCGGTTCTCAATGAAATTCGGTAACGTCCGGGGTGAAAATTGGGATGAATAGGTTGTCAGGACAACTAAAATCGTCGAGAACGTGAATGTCATCATCGTCAGCAAGCCCGTAAATACAGCGCTGTGGATGGTTTGTGCCAGTCCGAGTGTCGTTTTCCAATCGTTCGGGAACAACTCTTTTGCGTATAAATCGATGGCCAGGACCAACGCTGTTAAAAACGCTCCCCCTACACCATACAGGAGAGGCCACCACCAATTTGTCTCTCGATACAATAATTTCAACTTCTGCATGCCTCAATCACTCCACTCTTAAATATACCGCTATATTTTTTAATTCCTGTTTCTTCATCTAGTAAAACGTGTTCGATATATCTTTTTAAAACTTGCCGAGTCAATTCATTTTGTGAAAGTGTAAGTTTGTGTTTTACTTCTCCACATAACGTGAATAACTTAACTGTTATCAAAAACGAATTGGAGATGAATATCCATGCAACAGCAAACAGAATCAACAATCCATACAGATTTCACGAAGATTTTTATTAACGGTCAGTGGCGCAAAGGCGCAAGTGACAGCAATATGACAAACACAAATCCCTTCACAGGCGAAACATTATTTGAGATTTCAGCAGCAAACAACGACGACTTGGATGATGCTTATCAATCTGCGAAAGTCGCGCAAAAAGAATGGGCGAAAGTTCCGGCATTGAAACGCCAAGGACTCATCGAACAGTTCTTAAAAGTCATGTACGAAGAAAAAGAAACAATCATCGACTGGCTGATCAAAGAATCCGGCAGTACACGGATTAAAGCAGAAGGCGAGTTTCTCGCGTCTGTCTTAATCGTTAAAGAAGCTGCAACATTCCCGTTGCGGATGCACGGAGAAATTCGTCCATCTGTCGTTCCGGGCAAAGAAAACCGGATTTACCGGAAAGCACTTGGTGTCATCGGCATCATCAGTCCTTGGAACTTCCCGTTCCACCTTGCTATCCGTTCGATCGCTACGGCTATCGCAATCGGAAACGCGGTCGTCGTTAAACCGGCAACCGATACACCGGTATCAGGCGGCTTGATCTTTGCAAGTCTCTTCGAAAAAGCGGGTCTGCCAAAAGGTGTCTTAAACGTCATCGTCGGTCGCGGATCAGAAATCGGCGATTCCATCGTCGAGCACCCGGTCCCACGTTTGATTTCCTTCACAGGTTCAACGGAAGTGGGCCGCCATATCGGTGAGCTGGCCGGGAAACACCTGAAAAAAACTGCTCTTGAACTCGGTGGAAACAACGTCTTCGTCGTTCTTGATGATGCAGACTTAGATCGTGCGGTCGAATCCGCTGTTTACAGCAAATTCTATCACCAAGGTCAAATCTGTATGTCGACGAACCGAATTCTCGTTGCTCAATCGATTCACGATGAATTCGTCGAAAAATATGTCGCTCGTGTCAAAGAGCTTCAATTCGGTGATCCATCAAACGGTCGGACGCAAGTTGGTCCACTGATCAACCAATCACAAGTTGATCGCATCATGGAAGAAATCGAAAAAACAAAAGCTGCTGGTGCAACAGTTCGTGTCGGCGGTGAAGCAGACGGTAACGTCATCGCACCTACTGTCGTCACTGGTGTTACAAATGATATGCCGCTCGCTAAAAACGAAATCTTCGGACCGGTCGCTGTCATCATTCCATTCAAAGATGATGCAGAAGCACTTGAATTGGCCAACTCACTTCCTTACGGATTAAGTGGTGCTGTTCACGGTTCTTCTATTGAACGGGCAACAGAATTTGCGCTTCAAGTTGAAACAGGCATGATCCACATCAACGATCAGTCGGTTAACGATGAGCCACATATGCCGTTTGGCGGCGAAAAAGATTCAGGTCTTGGCCGCTTTAACGGAGAATGGGTCCTCGAAGAGTTCTCGACGGTACAATGGTTATCCGTCATGCACGAACGCCGTCAATACAAACCATTTTTCGAATAAGATAATCTTACGACATGAAGTACGGGTTCTCCCGTACTTCTACATATGAAAGGAAGATGTAACATGCCATTACTTCGTTTTGATGTCATCGAAGGACGCTCGGATGAAGAATTAAAGTTATTACTCGATACAGCACATGAAGCGATGCTCGAAGCGTTTGATGTACCGGAACGAGACCGCTATCAAATCGTTCATACTCACAAAGCAAACGAAATGGTCATCCAAGATACCGGTCTTGGGCTCACACGGACGAATCATGTCGTCCTGATCAGCGTGACAAGTAAGACACGAACCAAGGAAAAGAAACAGGCACTCTACCGTTTACTCGCTGAGCGGCTGGAAGCGGTATGCGGACTGGCGCCAAGTGATTTAATGGTTTCCATTGTTGAAAATGACGCTGCAGATTGGAGCTTTGGTCTCGGCAAAGCACAATTTTTAACAGGTGATCTTTAAACCGTTTTTCGTGTTTATAAAAAGGAGTCTGGACTCGAGCGTATGCCGAGTTCAGACTCCTTTTCCAATTACTTTTGCTGCTCTGCCGGATTTTCGCGTTGTAGCGGTGCCTTCCAGTCAAAGGTCTCCGGCACAAAATCAAGACCACCCGGATGAAACGGCTGACACCTCATCAATCGTCGGGTCGTTAAATAGCCGCCTTTAATGGCGCCGTGTTTTTCGATCGCTTCTTTCCCGTAATGAGAACACGTCGGATAAAATCGGCACGTCGCCGGTTTCATCGGTGAAATCACTTTCTGATAAAAGTGAATACCGCCAAGCATGATTTTTTTCATTTTTCCCCACCTTCTTTTCCTAACTGTAACGCATATCAAAAGGATTTTCTGTTTGAGTGAATTATACTACTTCTGACAACTACTAAAAAGGAAGTGTACCTATGAAGGCTCTTACGTTTCGCTCCTTCGGAGATTCCAGTGTTCTGACCTATCAAGAACATCCGACGCCTGAACTTCGACCAAATGAAGTAATGATTGAGATGAAAGCCATCGGTCTGAATTTTGCCGACATCTACCGTCGCAAAGGAAATTATCATTTAGAGGGAACCCCACCCTATCTGTTAGGATATGAAGGGGCAGGTATCATTACTAAACTCGGAGACGCTGTACCGGACTTGCAGATCGGTCAACGGGTCGCTTTCGCCGATGTTCCAAATGCCAATGCCGAGTTCGTCGCGGCACCATTTGATAAAGTCATTCCGTTACCGGATTCGATTTCTTATGAGACAGCTGCTTCGATCTTATTACAAGGATTGACCGCGCACTATTTGACACGGGACAGTTATGACATCCACCCGCGTGATCTGGTGTTGATTCATGCAGCAGCCGGCGGTGTCGGGCAACTGTTGACACAAATCGTCCGGTTACGCGGTGCGGTTCCAATCGGTCTGACATCCTCGACGGCGAAAGCAGATATCGCAAAACAAAATGGCTGTGAGCATGTATTCCTGTATTCAGACGACTGGGTCGAACAGATTCTCACGCTGACGGATCAACGAGGGGTTGACGTTGTTTACGAGTCCGTCGGTTCCACGTTGATGGAAAGCTTCCGGGCAACGAAAATCCACGGGACCGTTGTCTTTTACGGTATGGCGGGTGGCGATCCTGTCGCCGTCGATCCCCGCTTGTTGATGGACAGTTCCAAAACATTGACGGGTGGCGACCTTTGGAATGTCTTGACGACTCGGGAAGAACGGATTCACCGCGCCGGCGAATTATTCAGTTGGATTGCATCAGATCAATTACAACTCGCTTCCCCTACACTTTTTGCGCTTTCCGATGGTCGACGGGCGCACGATTACCTCGAGAGCCGGCAAAGTACAGGCAAAATTTTGTTAATCCCATGATGGTTAAGTAATGGCCGAACCATGATCACTCCCTCACTTTGGTGCAGGGAGTTTTTGATGTTTTTTGTTCTTAATGATTACAAACAGGAAACAGTTCTCTTGCTCAGCAATTCATTTGCTTAAGTAGTTGCATTCCACTCTTAAAAGGCGTAAAGTAAATCTCATCAAAACCAGAAACTCAAATTAGTTTTTAGTTTCAAGAAGGAGATCTGATTTATGTTTCGCTCAGAATGGAAAAAATTAAAAAGCCCGATGATGATTATCGTGATTCTTGCTCTCATCCTTGTGCCGTTCCTTTACAATTCGATCTTTTTATCTGCGTTCTGGGATCCGTACGGTCAAACGGAGAACATTAAAGTAGCCGTTGTCAACGAAGACAAGGCGACGAAATTTGAAGGCGAAAAAATTGATATCGGGGATCAATTCGTCAAAAAGCTGAAAAAAAACAACGATTTTGATTGGCAGTATCTGTCCCGTAAAGAAGCTGCAAAACAATTGCGCTCCGGGGATATTTACATGACAGTCGTCATCCCAAAGAAGTTTTCGCATAACGCAACGACTTTACTGGACGATCATCCAAAAAAAATCGAGTTGGAGTATTATCTCAATCCAGCAAAAAACTATTCCGGTACTCAAATTTCAAGTGCCGCTGCTAAACAGTTAAATGAAAAAATCCGTAAATCCGTAACCAAACAGTACAGTAGCGCGATTTTTGGATCACTAAAAAAAATCGCCAAAGGATTCGAAGATGCTTCGGAAGGTTCTGCTAAACTCGAGGATGGTGCCAAAAAAACGACAGACGGCGCCAAGACGCTTACGACCAACCTCGGAAAACTGACGAGCGGAACCGATACTTTATCGACGAATTTAACGAAAGCGAATGAGGGTTCTGCTCAAATCTCAAGCGGTTTGAACACCCTTACTGACGGAACACAAACACTTGCAGAAAAGTCCGGTGAACTATCAAGCGGTCTGAACCAACTTGATGACAACAGTGCAAAACTGATTAAAGGATCAACAGACCTGCAGGCAGGATCGGCTAAACTGCGTCAAGGCATCGAAACAGCTTCCGGTGGAACGACTGAACTTCGCCAAGGTCTTGAGACGGCTTCTGCCGGAGCATCGAAGCTCGACAACAACCTGCCGAAATTTACTGCTGGTCTTAATCAACTAAACGATAAAGCGCAAGAGGTCAATGCGACGATTACAGACTTAAACAATGCAGCTGCGACGTTAAAAACAGACTTAAGTGCACGTCGCGAAGCGATTGAAGCCAATGTCGCTAAAATCAAAGGTGTCATTTCGGCTTCCGAAACTTTATCTGAAGAAGAAAAAAATGCGTTACTTGCATCCATTGCAACCATGGAACAAGATGTACAAAATCTATCGCAACAGGAAACCGCACTTGATGCAAGTCTTGCTGCAGCTAATGACGCCACAGATAAAATCAATCAACTGGCGGTTGGTGGCCAAGAAATTGCATCCGGTGTCTCGCAACTGGATGGTGGTTTAGCAGAGCTGCTTGCCGGTTCAAAACGTTTGGAACAAGGGCAGGCTCAACTGCTCACTGGAGCTAAAAGCTTAGAACAAGGACAAAACTCGCTCACTCAAGGCTTGACCACCTATACTGACGGTGTTCATAAAGCAGCCGAAGGAAGCACACAGCTGACGGCAGGTGCTCAAAAAATTGCAACCGGTACGAATGATGCGAGCACGGCATCCGGCAAATTGACGTCAGCACTCGGTCAATTATCTGACGGTGCAGTTTCTCTTTCATCCGGTGCAGGACAATTAACAGACGGCGCTTCTCGTCTCGCGGACGGGAACTCAAAACTTGTCGACGGTGCTAACACCTTAAAAACAGAGCTCGGTAAAGGTGCTAAGGATGCTACCGTCAAGCCGTCCAACGAACGGGACAATATGCTCGCTGAACCGGTTGTCTTAAAAGAACATGACTATTCGACCGTCAACAACTATGGTTCTGGTCTGGCAGCCTATATTCTCAGCATTGCGTTATTCGCCGGTGCCTTGATGTTCTCGTCGGTCTATCAAATCCGTCCGGAACACGGAGAAACATTGACATGGCGTTTCCTTGTCGGGAAATTATCGCTCGTCTTACCGATCGGCGCCTTGCAGGGAATTGCCGCTTCCGCCGCCATCGTCTATGTACTGGATGCTGACGTCGCAAGCACTCCTGCCCTGTACGGCTTTGCTGCATTGACCGGTATGACGTTCATCACACTGCTGTTTACTTTAACGATGCTCTTTGGTCGTGTCGGTCAATTCAGTGCTTTCTTACTGCTGTTACTGCAAATCGGCGGCAGTGGCGGAACATTCCCGGTCGAAATGACACCAAGCTTCTTCCAGGCGATTCACCGCTTCCTTCCGATGACCTACTCGGTGACCGGTTTCCGGGAAGCACTCGGAATCGGTGTGACGGACACACTTATTTCAAACGGTCAGGTACTTGGTTTGATTCTATTCTCCGCCCTTGCGATCAGCTTTGCCGGTGCTTTAGGCGGAAAACGAATCCTACTTTCGACGAAAGCGAGAAAACGCCATGACACTGTCTGATAAGGAACATTTGATTTTAGATGCGGCAATGGCTTGTTTTTCTGAACTGGGTTATAAAGGAACGACGATTGAACGGATCGCAAAACGCGCTCACGTCGGTAAGCCGACCGTCTATCAATTATTTGAAAGTAAACTCGATTTATTTGAATCGCTTGTTACACGTGTCCTGCAAGAAATGAAGGCCGAAGCTGAGAATGCCTATACAAAAACAGCTTCTGTCGAAGAGAACAAACAGGCGATGATTGATGCGATCGTCAATCATCAACAGCAACACTTGTTCATTCTGCAAATCACCCAAGAGACACACACTTTAAAATTACAGGAAATGTTTGAGTTGCGCGTACGGATTGAGCAGCATATCGTCGAGTACATCAAGAACTTGCTCGAGACACGTTTAGAACTCGAGCAACGCTCTCCGGAAGTTCCGGTCGAAGTAACGGCTTTCTTACTGTTCAAGACCTATATTGCGTTGATTTCTGAATGGCCGTTGATCGGCCCGCCACTCGATTTGAAAACAATCAGCCAAGCGATGTTAAAGTTGTTATAATAAAATAGCCTCTCAATAAATTGAGAGGCTATTTTTGCGTTATCGATTCCGAATCGTACCTGAATGGAGTGTTTTATTTGTCTCAACTTTTACTGTCCAATCTTCTCTTTACGTTAGCTTTACTGGTCTACGTCATTGTTTCGCTTTTTGATATGTGGAAATCCTACACCCGTACCAGTTCTAAAACAGATTTTCTATTTTTTATTTTGACGTTAATCACCTTATTTATCGGATTTCTTGCATCCCCTTTTCTCGCACTTGCTTTTCAGTGGAAACGAAGCCGGGCGAAGCGGGTCATCGGGATTCTACTGATTGGTATCCCTTTGACTCTTGTTCTGGTAAGTCGCTTTTTATAATACAAGCGTTCCTGACGAAACGACCCGTAACTTTTTGTGCGGGTCATTTTGTCATGTTCTCCCGCCTAAAAAAAGTTTACGCAACAGTTCTTTTTCCGGCATCGGTGCCGCATTAAACGCTTCTAAGTACGGTCGGTCATCATACTCCACTTCAATGACATCCACCTTCCACTCTCCGCCGCTCCGCTCGACTAAGGCGAATGGTGCCACAGCTTCCGGCTGACAGCCGAGCGCTCCCGGGTTTAAGTACGTTACGCCCTCTGCCCGGATGACTTGTTCCGGATGATGGTGTCCAAAACAAATCAGGCTCGCCTCGTGTCCTTTAAAGAGATTTGGCAAGGATTGTTCTGTTCCGTCAACCGCTTCCGCCAATGGTTCCTCTCCGATGGGCTTCTGTTCATCCAGATACGCATAATGTGTAAACAATGCTTCCTGTTTCGAAAATGTCTTTCGGACGGTTCTTGGGAGCTGCTCCAAAAAACGTTGATTGTCCGGGGTTAACTGATCGGCAATCCATTGATGATGGTTTTTCGCATGACGGTAACTGTCCGGATATTTTTGACCATGTATCAACGCAAGGACATTCTCGTCATGATTCCCGCTGATGGTCGTCATTTGTGGTGTCGATCGCACAATTTCGATGACTTCATTCGTTTGTGGTCCGATACCAATCAAATCTCCGAGACAAAAAATTTCTGAGACACCTGTTTCTTCCGTTATTCTTTTTAAAACTGCTTCTAATGCCGTTGCATTGCCGTGAATATCCGTAATGACTGCAAATTTCATGAAACCGCCTCCATTGCTAATTTAACGCCATTCCTGCCTTTTCCCTTGTTTCATACGAAAAATTCATGAAAAATAAATTGTCAGAAAATATTGATTATTCGTTTTAGCCATGTTAGGCTTAGAAAAATTCACGGAGAGGAGAACACCTTTATGTCTTTACACCAAACTGCAGGCCGACTGATTATTCTATGCTCGAGGGACTGAAACCTTTCCGGTTACATTTCGGAATTGATTTTGGGCCCTCCTTTCGATGCATCGAATGAGGCGCCCGCAGGAATAATGGCGCCTATCCGATAACGGATAGGTTTTTTTAATGGCAAAACGAAAAAGAGAGAGGATGAGTGAGTTGAAGGAATATGCGATGGATCGAATGGTGAAAGTGTCTGCCGGTATGGCGAATGCCGTCTTGGTGACGTTAGGAGTAGGATTATTGATTGAAACGTTCGGCAACTTGTTACATATTGAGATGCTGTTGACGATTGGCGGTGTTGCCAAGGTCCTGCTTGCACCTGCTCTTGGAGCCGGCATCGCTTATCAACTCGGCGGGAATACACTTGTTTTATTCAGTGCCATGATTGCCGCAACGATTGGCGGAGCGGCACTTCAGCCAACGGACGCCGGACTTGTCCTCGTGCCGGGTCAACCAATCAGTGCATTGCTCGCTGCTGCCGTCGCCGTATTCGTCGGTAAACGAATGACCGGAAAAACCAAATTCGATATGATGGTTATTCCCGTCAGCGCCGTTCTTGCCGGTGGTGTGACAGGCATCGCTGCCGCTGCTGTTACGACACCTTTATTAACACGATTCAGTGCTATGGTCACGACATCCGTCGAATCTTCTCCAATCGCGACATCACTTGTCATCGCCCTTATTTTTAGTGTCTTATTGATGTCACCTGCTTCATCTGCTGCACTCGCGATTGCTCTTCAGCTCGATCCCGTCGCCAGTGCTGCCGCCTTGATCGGTTGTTCCGCCCAGTTTGTCGGCTTTACGTTGATGGCTTATCGTCAGACCGATCCCGGTGGATTGATTGCTTCTTTCTTCGTCACACCAAAAGTCCAGTTTCCAAACATCGTCAAAAATCCACGATTGGTCGTCGCTCCGTTCTTGGCTGCCATGATTTCAGCGCCGATCGCGACACTTGTTCTCTCACTGGAAGTACCATACGAATTAGCGGGACTTGGCCTAAATTCAATGATTGCGCCGCTCAACATTTTCGTCAATCAAGGATTCAATGCCTTCCTTGTCTTTTTCGCAACCGGCGTGCTTCTTCCCGGTATCTTGACGCTCGTCTTTTACCGGATGACGACGATGGTAGGTTGGACAAAAATGGGCGATCTTCGTTTAGAGATCCAATAAGGCACAGTTGCTATTCCTTTCATTGTTAATGAAGGAATAGCTTTTTTTATACAAAAAAATCCCGTTCATCTTTTGATGAACGGGATTTTGGTATGATTCTGACTGGGCTCGAACCAGCGACCTCTACCCTGTCAAGGTAGCGCTCTCCCAGCTGAGCTACAGAATCATGTGATGTCGTACTGGGTATATGTTTATTATAGCAACATATCGAAATGTGTAAAGTATTTTTTATGATTTTCTTTTATTTTTTTTCTTCTGCGGCAACAGTTCAAAGTTGCAGGGTTTTCTCCTGTCCTCTACTATGTAAATAAGCACATATAAAATAAAGGAGGGGTACCCGTTGAATTTTTTAACAAGATTTAGTTTGAAGAACTCAGTTGCCGTGTTTATTATTGCCATTCTTTTAATTTTAGGCGGCGTGTATTCGTTTACTCAACTCAAAGTAGATCAGTTTCCTGAAATTGAATTTCCTCAAATTTCAGTAGAAGCCGTTTATCCAGGTGCATCTCCAGATGATGTCGACAAACAAGTCGTCTCAAAACTGGAAACCGCACTCAAAGGAGTCGAAGGCTCCACCAAAATTACGAGCTCTGCCTATGAAAGTATCGGGATCATCAATATCGAATTCCCATTTGATACGGATATGGACAAGGTCGAGCAACAAATTGATGCTGCCATCCAAGATGCAAATCTTCCGGAAGAAGCAACAACAAAGTTAAATCGTTTTTCATTTGGATCGTTCCCGATCTACAACATTTCCTTCTTTAGTAAAGATGGAAAAGAAATTGAATCCTTATTAAAGGATGAAATCGAACCAGAACTCAACAAAATTCCCGGCATCAACAGTGTTTCCGTCGGTGGTTACAAAGACGACCTCGTTCAAATCACTGTCGACAATGATAAGGCGACCGCTGCCGGCTTGTCGTTAACCAGCATCAAAGAACAAATCAATGCCAAATACGTATCGTTCCCGTCTGGTCAACTTGCAGAAGGTGATTCAAAAATCCCGATTCGGGTCGAAGAAAAGCTGGAAAACTTAGATAAGTTAAAAAATCTTCAGCTGACATCTACTGTTGCGTCAAGTCCGGCAACAGGCGCCCCATCAGGTCCTCCTGCAGGAGGATCCGGTTCAGAAGCCGGAGCACCGGGTGCAACAGGTGCACCAGAAGAAGCAGAACCAGCAGAACCAATCCGTCTCGGAGATATCGCAGAAATCGAAGCCGTTTCCGAGCAAAGTGAAAAAACACGTTACAACTTAAAAGATTCGTTATCGATGGCCATCACGAAAAAACAAGATGCCAACACTATTGAAATTGCAGATGGTGTCACAAACATCTTGAACAAATACGATGATCAAATCGATTATACGATTGGAATCGATTCAGCTAAAGATATTGAGGAATCGGTTGCCACTCTCGTAAAAGAAGGATTACTCGGTGCCTTGTTTGCTTCTCTTGCCGTCCTCCTCTTCTTACGAAACATCCGGGCGACCATCATTGCCATCGTCTCAATCCCGCTGTCGATTTTAATTGCAGCGATCTTCTTGAACTGGCAGGACATCTCGTTAAATATCATGACCCTTGGTGGTATGGCGGTTGCGGTCGGTCGTGTCGTCGATGATAGTATCGTTGTCATTGAAAATATCTTCCGGCGGGTCCGAAAATCAGATTCAGGTATGACGAATGAAATCATCGAGCAATCGACGAAAGAAATCTTAAAAGCAATCACGTCTTCTACCTTGACGACCGTCGTTGTCTTTTTACCAATCGGTTTTGTCGGTGGTATCACAGGGAAGTTCTTCCTGCCATTCGCCTTGACGATCATCTTCTCGTTGCTCGCTTCGCTTCTCGTTGCGATCACGATTGTACCGATCTTAGCGAAATTTGCCTTCAAAAAAGTACCTGCTGAAGAAAAAGAAGGTGCCTTGCAACGTTGGTATGGAAAACTGATTGAAAAATCACTGTCGCACAAAGCGATCATTCTCGTCGTTTCATTCCTATTGCTTGGCGGTTCGCTTGCGATCGTGCCGCAACTCGGGTTTACGTTCATTCCAAACGAAGCTTCCAAAACATTGACGGCTTCGCTTGAACTTCCCGCTGCAACGTCTCTTGAGAAAACAAGTGATGTTTCGCTTAACATGGAAAAGATGTTCGACCAGGAAGACGCGATTGCCGATGTCACGACTTCAGTCGGTGCCCGTGATTTCACGACAGGTCTGCGTCTTGATAACAAAGCAAGTTACTTCTTGAATCTAAAAGACGGCGCTGATGTCGAACAGACAATCAAGTCGCTCGAAACACAGATGGAAGACATTGCGAAAGAAGACGACGTTGATGTTAAAATCAGTATCGCTGAACTTTCGACAGGTGGTCCGCCATCGAACAACAATGTCGACGTCGACCTATTCTCAACGGATCTTGAAGCGTTACAACAAGCAGCAAAACTCGTTGAAGATAACATGACTAAAAACAACGATTTGAAATACGTCACGAATAACTTCAGCGAGAAACAGAAACAGTTCCTCGTTGAGATTGATCCTGAAAAAGCAAGTGATCGTGGTTTATCCGGCTTCCAGATTCTTGGTACGGTCAACGATCAAACCAAACCGGTTACCGTCGGAACGCTTAACCTCGACGATAAAGACCAAAACGTTCAATTGTCTTACCAAGAAGATTTGACATCAAAAGCAGATCTTGAAAACGTACAATTGTTCTCGGCAGCTGGTCCTGTCGCCTTAAAAGATGTCGCAACAGTAAACGAAGTCGAGACATTCACGTCGATTCAGAAACTGGATGGAAAAGTGTACGCACGTGTTTCTGGACAAGTGAAGGGCGATAACGTCCAAACGGTTTCAAGCGACGTCAAAGCAGACGTCGAAAAAATCAACTTGCCAGACGGTGTCTCGTTAACGAGTGGTGGCGGAAACGACGATACAGTCGAAATCTTCCAATCGCTTGGTATTGCCATCGTCGTCGCTATCGGACTTGTCTACTTGACGATGCTGATCACGTTCGGAAAAGCACGGATTCCGTTCATCATCTTGTCATCGCTCATCTTCGTTCCGATTGGCTCACTCGTCACCTTGTTCTTGGCAAACGAGCCGTTATCCGTCAGTGTCATGATTGGTTTCTTGATGCTCATCGGTATCGTAACGACCAATGCCATCGTACTCGTCGACCGGATTGGACAGAACATCACACGTGGTTTACCGATCCGCGAATCGTTGATTGAAGCCGGTAAAACACGACTTCGCCCAATCTTAATGACAGCATTCGCAACCATCATGGCCCTTGTTCCGCTGGCACTCACTACGTCATCCGGCACATTGATTTCAAAAGGTCTCGCCTTGACGGTCATCGGTGGATTAACGACTTCAACGCTCTTGACGTTGATCATTGTCCCTGTCGTCTACGAACTGTTCTTCTTCAAAAAAGTGAAAAAAGAACGTCAGTCCTAACAAAAAATCCTTCTCTCAGTTATGAGGGAAGGATTTTTTTGATTATTTCTCAAGCACTTCATCAGTTCGATCAATCGTTCCGTTATGTTTAGCAACAAGACCGTCCAGTACAGACGGTTCAAATTCTTCACCAATCGCAATGATTCCTGTTTTTCCGGGTGGAATCACACCGAGTGTGCGTTTAAACGTTTCCTGGACGGCTTGATTTTCTTTTAAATCCTTTGAGCCGCCAATCAACATCCCTGTCATCGAGCCTAACATAATGCCGAACGGTCCTCCGAGAATCCCGACGGCCATCCCAATTAAAGAACCTTTGAAAGCTTTATTCGAGCCGCTTAAATCGACCGCATCTTCAAACGAAAACGCTCCGCTTTCGCTTCGTTTAATGACAGCGATTTGTTCAAAATCAACTTGACCGTTGGCATGATACTTTTTCAGTTCGCTGAACACTTGATACGATGTCGCCTCTTCTTCGAATGTAAAGGTAATGATATGATGCTTCTCTTCTTTTTTAGCCACAGCTTCCACCTCTTTCACAAAAGACAGACCGCAACCGTTGACGATGAGTGACACACCATTTATTTACCATTCGTCGCTTGAAACGAAACCTGTTACGGCGTCATCGGTTTCCCCGGTTCCAACTTGTAGTATTCTTCCATCGTCAAGCCGCTCACCTTCAACTGGGCAGCAAGCGTCGCCCCGACATAACGAAAATGCCAGCTTTCATACGTATAGCCGGTCCATGATTCTTTACCGAGCGGATAGCGGAGATGGAACCCGTAACGGTGGGCATTCGCAGCCAGCCATTTTGCCTCTTTTGTACTCGAGAAGCTGAACTTCGCATATTTGGAAGAGTCTGCTCCGCCGATATCAAAACCAAGTCCTGTCTGATGCTCACTTCTCCCGGGTTGTGCACTGTACGTACTTGCTTTTTCAAAACCGTCCCGTGCCACATACTTGTCAAACAGAGCTTTTTGATAGGCATACGAACGGTATGTACTGAATGCAACCAAGGTGATTTTTTCTTTTTTGGCAGCGAGCTTCATCTTTTCAAAGGCAGCTCGCGCCACCGTACTCTCACCGGGAGCATACGACGAACGGAGTGGGTAATTCGGATTGACGATCAACGTCTTGCCGATGCGTAATCCGCCGATTTGTTGATCGGTCAGTAAATATTTTGAGCTGGCATAACCCGTCTTCGTTCCATATCGCACTTTCGACCAGGTTCCGAGTCGGCTGATCTCGTTTACATAGACGCCCGTTGGAATGATCGTGACCACTGCTTTTTCCGTCGATGCACCGGCCCGCAGGTTAAGGGGTGTTTTCGCTTGACGGTAACTCGAAGCTTCTGCCGCGAGAGAAAAGCTGACCGTTGACGTGACGACTGCTAATAAAACGAGCATCGTTTGTTTCATCTTTTTCATGGTTCGTATAAACTCCTTTTTTCAAGAACAGGGTAATGAATCTTTGATTTTAGAATAACATTCATTTCAAGACGTCACCATTTTTTGTTCATGGTGTAATCAAAATGAATTAATTCCCTGTTTTATTCAAATGAATGCGTTCTCGATGATTGAATCTCGTCTGGTTCGGGTAAATATCGGTTGTATGCGTTTTCTTTGAATAATGATTGGCATCAGTCAAGGGGGCGAATCTTCATGACCATTTTAGATGGGGTATTCATCGCCGTCTCCGTATTTTGGTTACTCGAATTGTTTCTTTTTCGAAACCGGCAGAAAGAACCGTCTCCACTTGAAGAACGACGAAGTTTTTACTCCATTTTGGCTACTTTAGTCGTTACGATTCTGTTGTCCATTTTGTTCAGCAGATCAGAACCATCCGTCCTCTTACAACAAATCGGACTCACCTTCTTAAGTATCGGGGTTCTGTTGCGTTATTGGGGGATTTATCATTTGAAACATCAATTTACCCGTCACGTTGCAGTCAATCCGGGAGATCAACTTGTCAGCACAGGTCCTTATCGTGCCTTACGTCATCCGCTTTACACCGGTTTACTTTTCATCACGGCCGGCTTTCCCCTGTACTTCGGACACTTGATATTGACGTTATTCGCGACAGTGCTGATGTTTTTTGCTTTATTACATCGCATTCGAATCGAAGAACGGCTGTTAACCGAAGGCTTCGGACCGGCTTATACTGCATGGGCACGTAAAAGAAAACGATTAATTCCGTTCATTTACTAAGACATAAGGAGATGTGATTTTTTTGAAAAAACAAGCTGTAGTCATTGGAGCAGGTTTAGCAGGTATGTCCGCCGCAATTCGCCTCGCAGGAGACGGATACAACGTCACGATGCTTGAGCAAAACGGAAATGTTGGCGGGAAGTTGAACCAACGGAGTGGTCAAGGGTTCACCTTTGATACCGGTCCATCCATCTTGACAATGCCTTGGGTGCTCGAACAACTCTTTACGAGTGTGCATCGTCGCCTGGACGATTACTTAGAAATTGAACGAATCGAACCGCAATGGCGGACATTTTTCGAAGACGGGACACAGCTCGATGTCAAAGGCGATTTGCCAGGGATGCTCGAAGAGTTTAAAAAAGTCTCTGATCAAGCTGACTTCGTCGAACTGTTCAGCTATTCGAAAAAAATGTATGATCTCTGCTTGGACAGCTTCTATAAATATAGTCTCGAAGATTTAAAAGACTTAAAAAAATACCATACGATGTCAGAATTACTGAAGATGGATCCGCTTAATACCGTTGCAAGCGGTACAAAAAAACATCTCAATAACAAGTATCTCGAACAGTTGTTCAACTATATGGTTATGTACGTCGGATCCAATCCGTACGAAGCACCTGCTGTCTTCAATCAAATGATTTATGTTCAGATGGGGCTCGGCATCTACTATGTCAAAGGTGGTATGTACAATATCGCCCGTGCGATGAAAACCGTCCTCGATGAGCTTCGTGTTACGATTCACGTCAACACACCGGTTGAGCGGGTCGTCACGGAAGGAAAACGCGCGATTGGCGTGGAAGCAAAAGACGGTACTTTCTATCCGGCTGATGTCGTCGTGTCGAATCTCGAGGTCATTCCGACGTATGAGCGTCTCGTTGCTGACAAAAAAGGACCAAAACAGGCTAAAAAACTTAATCAATCGTTTGTTCCATCTGTCTCGGGTCTTGTCCTCCTCCTTGGTGTCAATCGCGAATACAAAGACTTAAAACATCATAACTTCTTCTTCTCCGACGATCCGGAGCGTGAATTCGCGCAAATGTTCAAGGAAGGTGTACCACCGGAAGATCCAACGATTTATGTCGGTGTTTCGTCTAAATCCGATGCTTCGCAGGCGCCAGAAGGAAAGGATAACTTGTTTGTCCTGACACACGTTCCGCCACTGACGAAACAAGGTGGAAAAACCGATTGGGATGCTTATCGCGAAGTTGTCCTCGATAAATTGGAACGAATGGGGTTAACAGATTTACGGGAAGCGATTGAATTCGAATACCGTTTCACACCGGAAGATTTACAATCGCTGTACGGTCCAAACGGCGGCTCCATCTATGGAGTGGCTGCTGACCGCAAAAAGAATGGTGGATTTAAAATCCCATCGAAGAGTGATCTGTATGAAGGGCTCTATTTTGTCGGTGGATCAACGCATCCGGGCGGAGGCGTACCGATGGTCACATTGTCTGGTCAGCTCACGGCTGATTTAATCCAGAAACATGAAAATCCCGTCAAAGCGTGATAACTAATAAAACAGGAGATCGTCCCTTAAGGGGGATGATCTCCTGTTTTATTTTGATGATGAAGCTAGGGATACTTCTTCGATTTGAAGGCATCTCTCGCCGTCAAATACTAAACGATAAACGGCTGGCATCGCTAAACGCGACCAAAAGGAGTAATCGTATGCCGGATCAAAATGCTGCATCAACAACACCATGATATTCCCGTGCGTCCCGACGACAACTGTCTCATTTGTGTGTTTCCTGATTAACTGCTGCGTACCTACAACAACACGGCGCTGCGCAATGTCGTTTGATTCTCCGCCATATGGATTTTTGTCCGGGTGATTCCAGACGTACTCGACAGCTTGCTGAAAATCATCCAGTTGACCGGGAGCCAGTAATCGTTCTTGAAATGCTTCCGCCTCCTCGATCGGCAGTCCATAGTGTTCCGCTACAGGTTGAACGGTTTCAATTGCCCGCCGGTACGGACTCGCATAAATGTAATCCGGTTGAACCTCTCGAAAAAGTGAAATCAGTTGTTTGGCATCAGTCATGCCCCGCTCGGATAGTGGTCGTGCTATTTCGTCCGGCGAATAGGTCGAATGGGCGTGCCTTACTAAATAGATGGTTGTCATGATGTCTCCCTTCTCAACTCTCATTTGTTGTTTCGAGCAATCGATACCCCACTCCCCGGACTGTCTCTAAATGAACATCAATTGGAAACCCGGCACGGCGTAATTTTTCGCGCAGGTGGCGGATATGTGAATCGATGGTTCGTGGTTCAATGGACTCGTCATCTCCCCACAGTGAGAGGACGAGCTGCTCCCTCGATAAAATACGATTCTTCGAGGCGAGCAATTTCCCTAACAGCTGAAATTCCGTTTTCGTCAGGAGGATTTTTTGTTGATTGAATTCACAACGGTACGCAGCAGCATCATAAGACAGTCCATGAAATGTCTCTTGTTCCTGTTTGACTCGACCAATCAATAGTTCGATCCTTGCCAGTAGTTCTCCTTCATGGATTGGTTTCGCGACATAGTCATCCGCCCCTACTTCATGACCTCGTAAAATGTCCTCTTTTTGATTACGTGCTGTCACCATGATGATTGGAAAATCAGCAACCCGTCGGATTTTTTGGCATAATATCCACCCATCCATTTCAGGCATCATGACATCCAACAAGGCCAAGTCGATCGGTACGGTTCGAACCAGCTCTAACGCTTTTTGGGCTGAATCGACCAAATGACAGGTATGTCCATAAGGTGCCAGATATAACTTCATCAATTGAAGCATCCGTGGTTCATCATCTACGATTAATATTCGTGCCATTTTTTCACGCCCTCCATTGAACTGTGACGCATGTCCCGGCATGCCACTCGCTTTTTATATCGAGTGTCGCATCATGTGCTTGGACGATTGCCGTCGCAATCGTTAACCCGAGACCCGACCCGCCGTGGCTTCTGGAGCGTGATGGTTCACTCCGGTACAAGCGCTTTTTCACATGCGGCAATGCCTCTTCGGAAATCCCTATCCCTGTGTCTTTTACTATAAAATATGCTCCGGTCTCATTTTTTCCATACTCTACTTCAATTTGACCGACTTCCGTGTATTTCCGTGCGTTATCCAGCAAATTTAACAGGACTTGACCAAGCCGGACTTGATCTCCCATTACGGTTACAGGATGACCTGACACCACAAATCGCAGTCCCTTTTCTTCAATCGCCGGTCGCATTTTGTCGGCAATGGATAAAATCACCTCGTCAAGTGCAAGCGGCAAACGATCTACCGAAAACTGATTTTCGTCCAAACGAGCAAGTAACATCAATTGTTCGATCAGTTGACTTAGGTGATTACTTTCTTCCTTGATGATCGACAGATACATCGTTTTGTCAGAGTCGGGCAAACCGGGACGACTCAAGATATCAGCGTACCCTTTGACATACGTCAGTGGCGTTCGCAATTCATGCGAGATGTGTGCTAAAAATTCTGTGCGTTCACGGTTTACGTAGTCGAGATCTTTTGCCAGTTGGGTAATCGATCGTGCCAATGCACCCAGTTCATCTGAACGCTCAATCGGTAAATCCACTTCCAGGTTTCCGTCCCTCAACTTTGCGGTTGCCCGTTCCATGTTAATCAGCGGTTTCGAGATTAAACGTGTACAGAGCGCTACAGTGACCAGTGACAGTAGGACTGCGATGATTCCCACTTGAATGAACTGTTGCTGCAACGGTTTGACGACTTGTTGAATCAATCTTTCAGGAGCAAACATAAAAACATGTCCGCGATGACTGTCCGCGATGGTGATCGGACTATCCGTCATCAAAAAGTTTCCATGCTCCGTCGGCGTCTGAAGCACTAAATCCTTTCGTTGATCTTGAAATTCGGTATGCGTCAATTCTGTTTTCATTTCTTCCGTTAAACGATTGGAAGACTTCAGGATTTTTCCCTTTTGATCGGTCACGACGACAGTAAATTCAGAAGCAGATTCCATTAAACTGACGTGATCAATTGTTTCTTGATCAAATGATTTCTCCAAAACGTCTCGATGCGTATTTCCGCGACTCAATAATCCGGACAACACTTCATCGGTACGTTGATTCACAAGATTTAAATACAACGTACTAAAAAGAATACTCCCTATCAGAAAAAGCGCTGTTAAAAACAGCAGACCGATGTAATGAGAAATATGCCGCATGTTCCCCCTCCTTATCTTCCCTCTGCTAAGTATAAGGATTTTTGATTTGAAAATGTGTGTCAGGACACAGGAACCACAAATCGTCACGCTTTCTGCACGGTTTTTGCACACGCAACGGGTATAGTCGTAATGTAATCAGATCCATACAGGAGGTACACACATGAAGAAACAACTGTTTGTTACAACACTGGCTCTCACTGCCGTTTTAGGTCTCGGTGCTTGTGGAACCGACTCTGATTCCTCCGGTTCGCATGACATGCATGACGCTGATAAAAGCAGCTCACATGATGGAATGATGCATTCAAGTGACGGAAAAGTTCCAGAAGGAATCAAACAAGCTGAAAATCCGAAGTTCGAGGATAACAGTAAAGTCATTCTTGCTTCTGATCATATGCAAGGGATGGATGGTGCGAAAGGCACGGTCGTCGATTCGTTTGACACAACGGTCTATGCGGTCAGTTACACGCCAACGACCGGCGGAAAAAAAGTCACCAATCATAAATGGGTCATCCAGGAAGAACTCGACCCTGTCCCTGCTTCGGCTTTAAGTAAGGGAGACGACGTGACACTTGCCGCTGATCACATGAAAGGAATGGATGGCGCTGAAGCCACGATTGACAGTGCGGAACAGACGACGGTCTATATGGTTGATTTTAAACCGACGTCGGGTGGAAAAACCGTTAAGAATCATAAATGGGTCACAGAGGATGAACTTCAGGCAGATAATTAAAAAAAGCCCGCTCATCAAAGGATGAACGGGCTTTTTGGTATGATTCTGACTGGGCTCGAACCAGCGACCTCTACCCTGTCAAGGTAGCGCTCTCCCAGCTGAGCTACAGAATCATGATGCAGTACGTTATGTACTTGCTAGGACATGTATTAATATAGCAAGAAACTAACAATCTGACAAGTGCTTTTCTAAAAAAATATGAAAAAGAACGAGAAACGGGACTGAAGCACACCATGCATCAAGAAATACAGGATTTTTTTCAGTCCCGTCTCCTGTTATAAGATCGTTGTCACCTGATCAACCGGTAATCGGAGTGTCGGACGTTTTTTCGCATTTTCAACTGCTTTACCAACAGCAATCAACATGACGGGCACATATCGCTCATCCGTAATGAACGTATCCGTAAAGGCTTGGTGGTTGAAGCCACCCATTGCGAGCGTCGATAATCCCTTCGCTTCCGCAACCAACATGAGTTGCATCGCAGCCAGGCTCGCATTCGACATCGCTGCATCACGGGCGTAGGCTTCGCTTTGATAAGCTCCCTCAACTTGCCCTTTAATGGAATCAAACAGATCTTCCGTCATTCCGCCCGCCTCGACTGCCGGTCCGTATACGGGATTGTAGTTCCGGTTTGCCTGCAGATCCCCGAGCACTGCAATGACGACTGAAGAGGAACTGACGGCCGGTTGATTATAAGCAATCGGAGCCAGTTGCTGTTTCGCTTCTTCTGAATGGAACGCTAAGAAATGCCAGTGTTGCAAGTTCCAGGCACTTGGTGCAGCTGTCGTCAATTCAATCAGTTCCTCGACTTCTGTTTGCGAAAGTGTAAAGGTTTCGTCGTAATGACGAACTGATCGGCGTTCCGTCAAAAGCGATAGTGTTTCAGTTAATGTTTGATTCATGATAATCCCCCTTAAAATACATCTGTTTACTTTGTTATCGTATCATCCTCTGTGCCAGCTGTCATATGACAAGACTCGTTTAACTGCCTTCTGTTATAAAACAATAATTGACACAATCACACTGTACTAGTACAATAAAATTATTCAAGTGCCACCTACTGACACAACGAGGACTAAGAGGAGGAATCTAATCATGGAACAACCCCTGTATCAAGAGACGTCTCCAGAATTTTACCGCCAACTTCCCGTCAAAACTTGTTCACATTGCGGAAAAGAAATGGACGAACAGTGTGAATCGTATAAAACAGAGTGCGATGAGTGTGCTGTAACGGAACATTAAAAGGCACAGCACGAAAAAGAAGAGCGGACGCCACAATGCGTCCGCTCTTCTTTTTTCTATGTTTGATGATCAACGGATTGTAAAGGTCTTCGATGCCAGATTGCTAAACTCACGCAGATAATGAAGATAGTTGCTGCCGCCGTAGTTATACCGTTTGTTGTACATCCTCACTACAACAAGTTGTTGTTCTGGTACGACAAGTAAAAGTGGACCTGTGTTTCCAAGAATTTGATAGGACCCCTTTGGCACTTGTTCTCCGATTTCACTTCTGTCCTTTGCTTCGTCTTGTACATACCAAAACAATCCATTGTCGGGAAGTCGTGCATCATCATATTGCAGATTTTGAATGGATGTATAAAGTCGAATGACTTCTTCCGGGACTACTTGAATCCCTTCATGTCGTCCCATATTCAGGTGCAGGTTTCCCCATATTGCCAATTCTCTTGCGCTGGTATGCAGATTTGAACCCATTCCGTCAGCAAAAGGATAAAGCTGAAAATCTGCCGCTTGTTTGGGATCATCGATGACTTTAACTAAATTGGTCGATATCTCCGTCGACCATTCGGTGTACTTAAACCCTAACGGAACAAAAATCCGCTCTTCTAACAGTCGAGGGAAATCATACCCATACAGATGCTTAAAAAGTTCGGTCATGATTTTGACATTGATTCCACGATAGGCCCACCCTTCACCAGCAGCGAACTCCCTGTAAATTGATCCGTCAGCTCGTTCATTCAATCCATACGAATGCGTGACCAGATGGCGAATGGTCGTACCTTGAACGACCCCCGTATCATACGTATTCAAATAGTGTGAGATCAAATCGTTAAGACTGTGGATTTTCTTTTCATACAAGGCGAAACCGATGGCCAATGCCAGGTAACTTTTACGGGCGGAAGCGATATTGAACATGGAATTTATATGAATCGGGTTCGAGTCCTCATTGGAATGATACCCTTCATAATGCTCGAGAATGATGTTGTCATGCTGCATGACAAGCAACGCAGCGGCACTACTGTGATTCCGATTCTTGATTTCACTTACATACGAAATTAGCTGACGGTATGACGCTTGCAAATGAACAACGCTCCTTTCCAATTCTTAATCAAGTATTCTCTCTCCTCGTCGTACTTCCTCTACATGTCTTGATATTGCCTACATATAAAATAAAGACATCAATTCGTCTGATTTATGATGCGACACTTCACATTAATGCCGCTGCATCGATCCTGTTTTTATACAGAAAAACACTCTTCTTCTATTTAAAATTAGTTTTTTCAAAAAACAGACCTTCCAGTCATCTTTTTGTAATATTTTTGTTACAAATGAAATAGACAAAATGTTACAGTTAACTCATAAGATTTTCCGTAAAGGAGCTCAGACAGCGATGGACTCATACAACTCAGGTAATCCAATCGGACTTGGTCCAAGACAACGTAAACAAAAACGAAAATATCTTGCGAAGCTTTTTATTTTTCTAGCCCTTCTGTTGCTTCCGATCGGCGGTTATGTCATTTATCAATACCTCAGTTCAAACCAACAGCAAACTGCCGTAAAATCTGTGCAATCATTAAGTGAGGTCCCGGTTGCAAATCTCGACAAAGCACGTGTCGAAAAATGGAACGGTATTACTAAAAAAGTGGCTTACCTGACTTTTGAAGATGGTCCGACAGTTTTGACGTCAGATATTTTACAGTCCTTAAAGGAACAAAACGCCAAAGCAACGTTCTTTTTGATCGGTCCAAACATCGATCAGCAACCGGATGTGGTGCGTACGATGTCAAACGACGGTCACTACATCGGATTACACAGTGAAACGCATGACTACGATACGTTGTACAAAAAGAAGCAGTATGTTCCCGAAATGTTGCGTGTTCAAAAACAAATCAAGCAACTGACGGATCATGCCCCACTTCTGACACGTCCGCCGTACGGTTCGTCTCCCGGCATCACCAAATCAATTGCGAAAGAAATGGAACAATCAAATCTTCGGGTCTGGGACTGGTCAATCGATTCGATGGATTGGTACTACAAGGACAGCGCCAAGGAAGTTGCTAAAACAGTCATTGATCGGGCGGAGGATCCCGTCGAAATCATCCTGTTACACGAACAACCGCAAACGTTGCGCGCATTACCGGCAATCATTGCAGGTCTCAAGAAAAAAGGTTATCAATTCTCGATTTATGATGAAGACTTTCATATTCCCTATAATTTTGCGAAATACCCAAATCTGTAAGGAGCCATGATAATGAAAAAACGGATGTTTTTAGCTAGTGGTTTGACCGGTCTCAGCATCCTTCTACTCAGTGCATGCTCGGCTGACCCTGTTTCCTCGATCTACGATCGGCTGGAAGAACAAGCTCAGCTCGAACAAAAATCCGGACCGATCGCGGAGCAACGAACGCGTCAGGATGAAGTTTCTGTCAACACGTATCAGGCGGTGCTAGAGGCCGGAGCCGACGACATCAAACGTGCTCAAAATGAACGTGATGAACTGACGGCTTTGAATCAGAAGCGGGTTGATCTATTAAAACAAGAACAAAAAGTCCGGAGCCGTGCGTTCGAAGAGTTCGATCGACAGGAATTGGCGGATGAAATAGCGACCTTACCGGCTGCTGCCAAAAAAGATGGTACGGCATTACTGGATATTTTTGATCAGCGAAAAAAAGCCTTTAATACCTTTTTGAAGCGTTACGAAGCGGCAATCGCCTCTGAAAAGAAAGTGCTTTCCTACTTGACCGAAAAACCAAATTTCGTTAAGATTGATGAAGCAACAGCCGATTTAAACCGGACTTCTCGTCAAGCGACAGACGCTTTAAAGACGTTTAATCAATTGACAGTCCGTTATAACGAATTAAAGCCAACCTTCTATGACAAGGCTGGACTCAACATTAAATAACTCACACAGGTTGCAACCAAACCCTGTCCAAAAAACCTGGACAAGGCCCCGTTGCAACCTTTTTTGTGCGTTCTAAAACATGGAGGAATCTGTATGAACCGTTCAAAAGCAACACTTTTTGTCCTAATCGGCGCCATCAGTTACGGCGTCTTATCGACCATTGTCAAGCTGGCTTACAGCGCCGGTTTTGACTCTGCCGCTGTTTCCGGCAGTCAGTTCTTTTTCGGCTGGCTGATGATTTTCATCTTGGCCTTACTGACCAAAAATTTACGTCTGTCTCCCGCTACTGCGCTTACCTTGATGGCAATCGGGATTTCCAGCGGAACGACCGGATATCTGTATTATCAAAGTCTGCAAACCGTTTCCGCTTCCGTCGCCATTATCCTGCTGTTCCAATTCACATGGATTGGAGTCGTCATTGATTCACTTCTGACAAGACGTCTTCCGTCACGTCCGCATTTCCTATCCGCCCTGTTGTTGATTGGCGGGGCTATCTTAGCCAGTGCGGCATATTCCAGTGCCCTTGATCTTCGGGGAACGCTGTTCGGACTCGGCGCGGCGGTCAGTTTCTCGATCTTCCTGCTCGCAAGCGGTCGTGTCGCGAATCACGTCCCGGTCATCAAAAAGAGCTTTTATATGATGACGGGCGGCTTATCGTTTGTGATGATCATGTATCCACCGACGACGTTCTTGACGACAGCGAACTTAGAACAGGGATTGATTTGGTACGCTCTCCCACTCGGCCTCTTTGCTTTGATTTTGCCGCCACTGCTGTTTGCTGCCGGAGCACCTCACCTCAGTCCGGCAAGCGTTTCGTTGCTTGGCGCAGCGGAACTGCCGACCGCGGTCATCTGTTCAGTCCTTATTTTAGGGGAACACCTCGCGGCTTCACAATGGATTGGGATCGTCATCATCCTGATCGGGATCTTTTATCCCATCTATGTCAGCAGCCTCAAACAAACAACCACGTCCACTCAACGCCAAAACGACCTTTCCTGATTCGTCAGGAAAGGCCGTTTTTTTATGATCATTTTTGTCGTTTCATGGCATCTGCGACGAATTCAACATCCGTACCAATGATGATCTGGACATTTTTTGCCCCCATCTTCATGACACCTTTCGCACCCGCTGCTTTGATTGCGGCTTCGTCGATGATACTGGCATCTTTTACTTGCAGACGAAGACGTGTCGCACAGTTATCAATCGCCGTCACGTTCTCCGTTCCTTGTAACCCTGCAAAAATCCGGGCTGCTTGTTGCTCGTACTTATCATCCGAAACGTCTGCTACAAGTCCGGCGTCTGTGACGAGCGTCTCATCTTCACGACCTGGTGTTTTCAGATCAAACTTCGTGATCATGAAGTAGAACAGGAAGTAGTAGATGACCGCGAACGCGAGACCGACCAGAAGTAACAATAACGGTTTCGTTGCGATTCCAAAGTTTAAGACATAATCGATGAATCCTGCCGAGAAGGAGAATCCGTGCAGAATACCGAGCAGGTTGACGACCGCCATCGAAACTCCTGTCAAGACCGCATGGATGACATACAGAACAGGTGACAAGAACATGAATGAAAACTCGATCGGCTCTGTGATTCCCGTTAAGAACGACGTTAATCCCAAACCAATCATTGCCCCTGCGACCGCTTTCCGGTTCTCTTTGCGGGCAGCCATGACCATGGCTGCTGCCGCTGCCGGCAAGGCAAACATCATGATCGGGAAAAAGCCGGCTTGGTAGATTCCAGCTGTAGGATCGCCTGCGAAGAAGCGGGCAATATCCCCGTTCGCAATTGTTCCGTCTGCTTTCTCGTATGAACCGAAAACAAACCAGAAAATATTATTTAAGACATGGTGCAGACCAACAGGAATCAACAGACGGTTGAAGAAACCAAACAGTGCGGCTCCACCTGCTCCGAGGCTGACCATCCACTCCCCTGCATTGTTAATACCGTCCTCAATGAACGGCCATAAGTAACCGAAGACAAACGCCAGGACCAACATCGCTGCCGATGTGACGATCGGAACGAAACGACGCCCACCAAAGAAAGCCAACCAATCCGGTAATTTGATATTATAGAACCGGTTGTATAACAGTCCGGCGACGATACCGGCAATGATTCCGCCGAAGACGGCCATGTTGACCATCGAACCTAACGTCGCCTGATTCGCAATGGACGTCAAGGTGGCTCCGTCGACTTTGGTCGAGGAATCATTGACAATGGCGGCAATCGCATCATACTTTGCCTGAATCTGGGCATTCGAATAATCTTTGTTCATGGAGTCGACACCGGTCTTTAAAACCAAGTAACCGACGGCTCCGGCTAAACCGGCTGCCCCGCTTGCGTCAATCGATAACCCGATTGCTACACCAATCGCAAAAATCAGCGGAAGGTTATCAAAAATCGCTCCGCCCGCTGCCACCATCAGCGGAATGTCCAACATATCCGCCGAACCAAGTCGAAGGACAATTCCTGCGGCCGGTAGAACGGCAATCGGCAGCATTAAAGCTTTACCGATTCGTTGTAAAAACTGCAACATATACTTCACCCTTTCTAAATAAAAACAAATAATGACATGACGATGAAAACGCTTTAACACTTATTATTATTCCACATACACATCTAAATGACTAGACCTTTATACAAATTTTTTAATAAAAAAAGATCCCTTGTGTAAGGGACCTTGTACGTATCAATTAACGACGGTTTGTGTCATCAAGATTTTGTTGAACGTTCCCGACTGTTTTTTTCGCGTCGCCTTTTAATTGATCTTTTTTGCCTTCGCGTTCTGTTGATTTATCTCCTGTTGCTTTCCCAAGCGCTTCTTTCGCTTTACCGGCAACTTTATCAACTAGACCATCCACTTTTTTGTTTAATCCGCTATCGTTTGACATATTCATTACCCCCTATTTTTTAACCGCATAATAGTATGTTCCCACGTCAGACAGAATCAAACCTAAAACTCCCTGCAGTTTCCTGCAGGGAGTTTTGTTTTTATTGGGCGACGGAAACGCCAAGCACTTGTTCAATCCGTTCAAACGCCCAATCCAATTCTTCTTTTGTAATGACGAGTGGTGGTGCAAATCGGATGACCGTGTCGTGTGTTTCTTTACACAGCAATCCTTTTTCCTTTAACGCTTCACAATACGGACGCGCCGCTTCTGTCAACTCGACGCCGATAAACAGACCACGTCCGCGAACATCCTTGATTAACGGATTATCGATTTCTTTAAGACGGTTCATGAAATACGTTCCCAGTTCTAATGAACGTTCCGGTAATTTCTCTTCTTCCAATACTTCCAGTGAAGCGACGGATACCGCACAAGCCAACGGATTACCACCAAAAGTCGAACCGTGTGATCCCGGATTAAACACATTCAGGATATCGCGATTCGCAGCAACACAAGAAATCGGGAACACACCGCCACCAAGTGCTTTACCTAAGATATACATATCGGGTGTGACTTCATCCCAGTCGGATGCGAACCATTTTCCTGAACGACCGAGCCCTGATTGAATTTCATCTGAGACGAGCAATACATTGTGCTCCTTACAGACGTCTTGTGCGTCTTTTAGGAATCCTTCATACGGGATCAGAATTCCTGCTTCGCCTTGGATCGGTTCGACGATGAAGGCCGCTGTATTTTCTGTGATTGCCCCTTTTAAAGCGTCCAGATCGCCGTACGGAATCGTTTTGATGCCCGGTAAAAGTGGACCGAAACCACGTTGATACTCCGCTTCTGTCGACATCGAGACCGCTGTCATCGTCCGTCCGTGGAAATTCCCCTCACAGACGATGATTTCTGCATCACCCGGGATTTGTTTGACTTCATATGCCCAGCGGCGCGATGCCTTGACTGCCGTTTCGACAGCCTCTGCCCCTGTATTCATCGGCAACACCATGTCTTTGCCGGTCAATTGTGCCACTTTCTCATAAAAGAATCCAAGCTGATCGTTATGAAACGCACGTGATGTCAGCGTAATTTTATCCGCTTGACGTTTTAAGGCATCGATGATTTTTGGATGACGGTGTCCTTGGTTGACGGCCGAATAGGCACTGAGCATATCCATATACTGTCGTCCTTCCGGATCTTTGACAAAGACCCCTTCGGCTTCCGAAATGACGATTGGAAGCGGATGATAATTGTGTGCTCCGAACTTCTCTGTTTGTGTGATGATTTTTTCTGTTTGGTTCATAAATAATTCCCCCTTCACTTAGAAAACGCTTTCAAAATGATTATAACAGATTATCACGAATAATCTTCAATCGAAATACAGGATTTCTTTGCTTGAGAATTGAATATATTGGGAATAGACAAGACAAGTGAACCGTCAACTCGGATAACTAAAAGGAGTGTGCGCCTGTAATGGATCGTTCGACCATTGATTCCTATGAAATCGTCATGCAAGGATTTCCTTTACCCGCATTCATTTTAAACGTGGATTTAACCGTCCATTCGTGGAATGAAGCCGCTGAATCCTTCTGGGGGTGGAAGGCTGAAGATATTTTAGGTCTCACGATTCCTCTCGTTGAACCAGAAGATGCCGCTTTCAGTCAACAAATTTGGCACTCTTTTTTGGAGCGCCGTCAAACCATCCAACTTTCTAATACGACTTTCTTGCACAAATCAGGGGAACGCACGACATCGACATTGGTTGTCTCGCCCCTGTTTGACGCACAAGATCAAATATCCGGTGCCTTCTTCTGTAACCTTCCTACCTCTAATGCGTCATTAGGAAGTAAACCCTTGTTTCAAGGATTGATGGACTTGCGTTACGCGTTTGATCAGATTGCCTGTGTGCTTGTTTTTGATGCGCGTGGAACGATCAAGTATTCCAATGCTAACATGACAGATGTAACCGGATTTTGTCCCCGGATGTTGCTCGACCAGCCGTGGACGAAATTATTAAATCCTTCAGCAGAGGCGGTAGCGGAAATCCGTTCGCAAATTAAGAACAGAAAAGCCTGGTCAGGTAAATTACCGCTTCAAACCAATGACACGGGTGAAAAGATTTTACAGGCGACACTAATCCCGATTTATGATGTGAACGGTGTCCGTTTCCAACATATCTTCATCGGAACCGACATCACAGAAACCGAACAACTCGAACAAGAACTTGATTTTCTTGTCCATCACAATGAGATGACGCATCTGTTAAATCGGCGCGGTTTTCTTCGCGAAGGGGATGCTCTGTTTACACACGCGACGGAGACGGATCCGATTGCTCTCATTTTATTTGATATCGACCGCTTTAAAGTCATCAATGATTCGTTCGGGACGCATGTAGGTGATCAACTGCTTCAATCGCTTGCGACCCGCCTTTCTCAACATGCGGAACGGATGTTGACCTTCCATCCGACAAGTGACTTGTTTGGATTACTCGTTACCGTGACAGATCGTAACTCTTTATTTCAATACGCTCGGAAATTACAACAGATTTTACAACGTCCCTATTACATCAATGGACATTCCTTGATTATTTCGTGTACGTTCGGCATCACGGTTTATCCGTCTCAAGCAAAATCACTGGAAGATTTATATCGCCGTTCTGAAATGGCGTTATATTCCGGGAAAACGGTCGGCACCGGAACGATTCAATATCTGACTCACGAAATGGACGAACAGTTCACACGAAAACTTCAGCTCGAACGGTCACTTTTTACCGCACTCGAAGATGAAGCATTACACCTGGCTTACCAACCAATCATCAATTTAAAAACCAAACATGTTGATGGATTTGAAGCCTTACTGCGTTGGGATCACAAAGCACTTGGTAGCATCCCGCCTGATGAATTCATCCCCCTTGCTGAAGAAGCGGCTTTGATTACGCCGATTAACAACTGGGTCGTACTCGAGGCGTGTGATCAATTGGCCAAGTGGCATCAACAGATTTCACCTGACTTGACGATGGCCATCAATATTTCACCTCACCAGTTCCAAAGCGACTCTTTTGTCCGGACATTGCAACATGTCGTGGCTGAGAAAAAAATTCATCCGCGGTTTGTCACTCTGGAGATAACGGAGAACATCGCCATTCTCCAAACGCAGCGGACCATCGAACGGATGCAATTGATCAAATCATTGGGTTTCCGCCTGTCAATTGATGATTTCGGGACAGGTTACTCTTCCTTACAGTATCTTCGGGCGTTCCCGATTGATGAACTCAAGATTGATAAAGTGTTTATCGACGGCATCGACTTAGGTGAAAACGGTTTGTTGGATTCAATCATCCAGCTTGGCCGGAACTTGAACTTGAACCTTGTCGCTGAAGGCGTCGAGACGTCAAGTGCTCTGCACTATTTAGAAAAGACGGATTGCCAGCAAATGCAGGGCTTCATCTTCGCAGAGCCGTTATCCGCCGACGAAGTGGCCGCCCGTTTCGGTGACGCGGCGCAATAAAATCGTGTTCCTTCAGCAAACAGATTAACGCCCTCAACCGTATTGGATGAGGGCGTTCGTTAGTATTTTTCGATTGCGTCACAATTGAATTTGTCCACCGACCATCCCGTAGACGGCAACTGCTGCTAAAATCACGAGTACACCGCTGGCAATGAGTTCGTAACGCGACATACCGCCGCGTTTTTGTTCCCGCTCGGCCATCAAATAAGCAATGATACCCGGCGCATAAACAAGAGCCGCGATCACGATATACCAGATCCCGGAAGCATAGACCAACCAAAGGGAATACAACGCGGCAATCGTTGAGAAAATCAGCATTTTTTTATTGCGCTCGGCTTTTGAGAAGCGAACGCTGTAGATGGCTGACAACAAGTAAGGCAACAAGGCACAAATACCGGCAATGCTCGACAGAACCAGATAGGTTTGAGCCGAGAACAAGGCGATGCCCGCCACGAGTTGTGTCGCGATTTGTGTAATCAACAAGGCACCGACCGGCGCCCCTTTCCGATTGGTTTTCGCGAAGAATTTCGGAAACGCACCATCTTTCGCCACCAAATAAGAAATTTCAGAAGCAAGAATCGTCCAACCTAACAAGGCGCCTGACAAGGAAATGATTAACCCAATCATGATCAACGTCGCACCAAATGGACCAATCGCCGCTTCCAACACATACGCCATCGTCGGTTCTTGCAGACCCGCCAATTGTCCTTGACTCAAGACACCAAGCGACAAGACAGAAATTAAGATGTAGATGACAAGTACACCGACAAGTCCCATGACCGTCGCCTTTCCGACATCACTCCGTTTTTTCGCGCGCGTCGACAGGACGACCGCTCCTTCGATTCCGACGAAAGCCCACAGCGTGACAAGCATCGTTCCTTTGACTTGTGTAAAGATGCTCCCAAGCTCCGTTCCTTCTCCCCAAAAATCGAGATTAAACGTCTTCACATTAAAGGCGATCGCAACCAATAGGATGAAAATCAAGATCGGCACCAGTTTTGCGATTGTCGTGATTAAATTGACAAGTGTCGCTTCCTTGATCCCGCTGGAGACGATAAAGAATAATCCCCAGACGACGACAACGCTCATCGCCAGCAAAAATAAGCGATTTTCCGATGAGAAAATCGGGAAAAAGTAACTGAGTGCATTAAAGACTAACGTAATGTTGGCGACTGTCCCGATCCAAGCCGATACCCAGTATCCCCAGGCACTGTTGAAACCGATAAAACGCCCGAATCCTTCACGCGCATACGCGTAGATTCCACCCTCCAGTTCCGGTTTGCTGTTCGCAAGGTGTTGAAACACAAGTGCCAACATGATCATTCCAAGACCGGTGATACTCCATCCGATTAAGATGGGACCCGCACTTGCTTTTTGAGCCATTGCTCCCGGGAGGTTAAAGGCGCCTCCACCGACCATCGAGCCGATGACCATGGCAGCGAGTGCAAAAAAGCCAATTTTTTGTTGATTCATTATTAAACACGTCCTTTTAATTCTGTATATCTATTCATATCAAACGTATATTCATTCGAAAGACACAAAATTCATTATAACAAAATCAGAACTAATGTAAAGAAAGGATTTGTTCATCATGAATTGGGTCCATTCGTTCCAACTGGAAGATTTCTTAAAATTAATGATTGCTGCAGCATTTGGAATCATCATCGGTTTTGAACGTGAAATTAAAAATAAGCCAGTTGGTATACGTACTAGCCTCGTAATTACCCTGATCAGTTGCCTGTTAACCATCGTTTCCATTAAATCTGTGGTTCTTTACAGCACGATTGCTCCGAACGTTCAAATGGATCCAATGCGACTTGTCGCTCAAGTCGTCGCCGGAATCGGTTTTATTGGAGCAGGAGTGATTTTAAGACGTCCGCACGATATCGTCAGCGGCCTGACTACAGCGGCCATCATCTGGGCTTCAAGCGGAATCGGAATTGCTGTAGGCGCAGGATTCATCTTAGAAGCAACATTCTTAGTCTTGTTTTTATTTTTTTCTTTAGAAGGCATCACTTGGATCATGAAACGTTTCAACAATAGTCGCTTCGAAGCAAATGTGATTGTTGCTCACTTGACGTTATCAAACAAAACGGACGCCCAACAGATTAAAGAAGCTTTGGAACAACAAGGTATTCGCATTACGAACATCCGGTTACGCGGTCATCCGCAACAGCTGACATTACGGATGTATTCCCCTCATAAATTAACGATTTTCATACTTTATGACTACTTGAAATCACTCGGAATTGAGCATATAGACCTTGATCAATAAGAATTGTCAGAAAATTTGTGTTGCATTTTCATTCGTTTTCACTTAAATTTACATTATGTTCACACTTTTCTGAAATTATTTTAAATTAAATCGGGGGGTCATCTTTCACATGAAGAAACACACTAAGATCGCTTTCGCTGGTTTATCCAGCGCAGCGCTGCTCGCAGTAGCAGCTTGTGGCCAAGGTAATGAATCGGATGGAAATTCTTCTTCATCAAATGAGAAGAAACAAGAAGTGACACTCGTCTCGACGACGGATGTTCCACAACTTGATCCGACCAAAACAACAGACTCGACATCCATCATCGTCACAAACAACGTCTTTGAAGGGCTGTACCGTCTCGATGGAGAAAATAAACCGACTCCAGGTATCGCGGAAAGTGTTGAAGTATCCGATGACAAGAAAACTTATACATTCAAACTCCGGAAAGATGCGAAATGGTCGGATGGTTCGGCTGTTACGGCGGACGATTTCATCTACTCTTGGAAACGCGCCCTCAACCCAGAAACGGGAGCTGAGTATGCGTACATCCTTCAAGATTTGAAAAACGCTAACAAAATCTTAGCCGGTGAAGCGGAACTGGATTCACTTGGTGTCAAAAAAGTGGACGATCAAACACTCGAAGTTCAACTGGAAGCTCCGGCACCTTATTTCCTAGGCTTAACAAGCTTCCCTACTTACTTACCGCTGAAGCAATCATTTGTGGAAGACAAAGGTGATAAGTTCGCAACGAACGTCGAATCGATGATCTTCAACGGACCATTCATCCTCGATAAATGGCAGTCAAACGCAGGCTGGACATACAAAAAGAACCCGGATTACTGGGATAAAGCAAACGTTAAAATGGAAAAAATCGACGTGAAGGTCGTTAAAGAAATCTCGACCGGCGTTAACTTATTTGAGTCAAAAGACGTCGACTTCGCCCCGATCACTTCGGAATTCGTTTCGCAGTACGAGCAATCGGAAGATTATAAGACACGTCCGGATGCTCGGATTAACTTCCTGCGTTTCAACCAGAAAAATAAAGCGCTCAAAAACGAAAACATCCGTAAAGCGTTGGCACTCGGTTTTGAGAAACAAGGCATCACGGATGTCATCTTAAACGATGGTTCAAAACCTGCGAACTTTATCGTCGCGAAAGACTTTACGTTCACACCGGACGGTGCAGACTTCCGTGAAAAATATCCGGATCTTCAAAGCTTCGATGCAACTGAAGCGAAAAAAGCTTGGGATGCCGGCTTAAAAGAGTTGGGTGTCAAAACTGTTGAAGTGGACATGCTGTCACGTGACGAAGATGCCTTCAAAAAGGTTTCTGAGTTCTTAAAAGGTGACCTTGAAAAGAACTTACCGGGTCTGACAATCAACATCAAACAACAGCCGTTCAAAAACTTCTTGGATCTTGAGGCAAAAGGTGATTACGATATCTCAGCTGCCGGTTGGGGACCTGACTACCAGGATCCAATGACGTTCCTTGATATGTGGTTAACGGACGGAAGCTTTAACCGGATGGAGTATTCGAACAAAGAGTTCGACAAGATGATCAAAGATGCGAAAGCGGAGCCGGATGAAGCGAAACGTTGGTCGACTCTCCAAGAAGCTGAAAAGATGCTCTTGGCGGACGACTATGCGATTGCGCCAATCTACCAAAAAGGTGAAGCGTACTTGCAACGGGCGAACATCGATAAATTATACCGTCACCCATTCGGAGCAGATATGAGCTTCAAATGGATGGAAGTTAAATAAGAGGATTTCTGCCGGTAATCGAGGTCTCCTTGATTACCGGTTTTTCTATACAACAAAGACCCCTTCTGCCGGAGCCGATCGGGGTCTTTACTGTGCGATTTGTTTGTAAAACTCGATTTCTTCCCGTTGTCCTTCTTCGACGGCGCGGAAAAATTCGGCAAAGAATGCGTACAAGACGGTACGTTCCTGATAGGTCGGACCCGCTTGGCGAATGACCGAAAACGCAAGATTACGCAACTGACGTTTCGTCCGGCGATTCGTCGGTAACTCATGAAACCGGTCGATAAAGGAACGGTAAACATCAGAAATCAACTGTTCGTGACCTTCAAAATATGACTTATCCATCAAATCTGTCCTTTCCTGATCATTAATTTCTATACTCTTCTTTACGAAAATAATCGCTGAAGGTTTCAAAAAATCAGCGCTTTTCATCAAGATGATAAGACCTACTATAACAAGGATCAAATAATGATTCAACCGGAAAACTATTAAGAAAAGGTAAAGTCCAGTCGATGGACTTTACCTTTGAATCAAGCTTGAACGGAAATATGTTGGAACGTCTTCACATCAAACAACCCACTGTCCGTCAATTTCAAATTCGGAATGACCGGCAAGCAAAGAAACGACATCGTCAAGTAAGGATTAAACGAACGATCCGCTTCGAGAACATCAAGCGCGTCGTTCAGCGCTTCGAGTGTATCGCCGACTTCCTGGAATGGTCGACTCGTCATCAAGCCGGCAATCTCAAGCGGCAGCTCCGCCAAGATATCTGTTCCATTCACCGCGATGACCCCTCCCCCTGCTTTGACAAGACGTTCCGCAGCCAGTTTCATTTCGGCATCAGACGTTCCCACTACGACAAGGTTGTGCGAGTCATGGGCAACGGTTGCGGCAATCGCCCCGCGCTTCATACCAAAACCTTTGACGATGCCGACTGCCGAAAAATCAGTCGCATTATGGCGTTCGATGACGGCAATCTTCAACAAATCCTGTTCGGGTACAGCGACGAATTTTCCGTCCTGCAAGGGCACCTCTAAAATCAAGTGTTCGGTGACGATACTTTTGGGAATGATTCCGATGACATGCGCTTTCGGTTTCTCCAACACCAATTCAAAGACTTGATCCGTAATCGGTTTTGTTTTCAATTCCCCGCGCAGTGTCGATGGAACAGGTCTCTTTTCAGATGCAATAATCGTTTTCCCGTTCCGCACAACCTGTTGGCCTTTGACGAATACTTCGTTGATTGTCACTTGATCGGCATCACTTAAAATGACGTAGTCGGCACGACGACCCGGTACGATGGCTCCCCGGTCGTTTAGTTGATAGGCGTTCGCGGCATGAAGAGAAGCCATCGCATAGGCAGTTTCCCGCTTGATGCCATGCTTGATCGCATAGCGGATGTTGTAGTCGATCGTTCCTTCGCGTAATGTATCGTCGAGATGTTTATCGTCCGTACAAAACAAGAATCGGCTCGCATTACTTTCTGTGACGGCGTCGAGCACCTCTTTTAGATTCCGGGCAGCTGACCCTTCTCGTACTTCGACGTACAACCCGCGACGCGCGCGTTCAATCGCATCCTGTTTACTGACGGACTCATGATCCGTCCGGATGCCGGCGACGCCGTAAATGTTCAATTCACGTGCTCCGAGTCCTGCGGCATGCCCATCCACCAGTTTACCGGCGGCTTCAATCTGTTCAATTTTTTTCAGCATATCCGCATCAGCCCGTTCGACTGCCGGATAATCCATGACTTCCCCCAAACCATGCACACCGGGATGGTGAAGGAACGGCTCAAGTGATTTTGCATCGAGTGACGCGCCTGCGTGCTCAAATGAAGTCGCGGGCACACAGCTTGGTAACATCATCCGGACGTCCAGCGCCAGTCCTTCCGCATCGTCTAACATGAATTGCAGACCTTCCGCCCCCTTCACGTTCGCAATCTCATGCGGATCCGCGATGACGGTCGTCACACCGAGCGGTAAAATTGCCTGTTCATATTCACTTGGTGTCACCATTGACGATTCGATATGGACATGTCCATCGATGAAACTTGGCGCGATGAACTTTCCGCTCCCGTCGATCGTCTCCAGCCCTTCATATCCGTCGCCGACGGCAACGATGTAGCCGGAATCCACCGCGACATCCGCCTGATAGGTTTCCCGCGTCATCACATCGATGACTTGAATACCTTGATAGACGACCGCTGCTTTTTCTTTTTTTGCAGCAATCGCGATAAGCCGTGCCCGAACTGTTTGATCCATCCTGTTTCCTCCTGTTGTGAACGGTATTTTTACCATCTTACAATTAGTGTGTAAGCAGTTGCAATTTATTTTTCGACAAGTCAAGATGAAAACGTACATTTAAAAGCGAAAGTGAGGAATCCACATGAAATATCGTGTAGGTCAACTTGTCCCGAACGTCGATTCGAGTGTCTATTTAGCCGACGGGGCAAAAGTCATCGGTGAAGTCGAGATCGGGAAAGATTCAACGGTTTGGTTCAATACGGTCATCCGTGGCGACGAAGGACCGATCACCATCGGCGAACGCGTCAATATTCAGGATGGATCGATGATTCACCAGTATGAAGGGTACCCGACCATTATTGAAAATGATGTCACGATTGGGCATATGGCGATGATTCACGGCGGGATTATCCGTCAGGGTGCTTTAATCGGTATGTCCGCAACGATTCTCGATGAAGCCGAAATCGGGAGCGGGTCGTTTGTCGCTGCCGGAAGCGTCGTTCCTCCGAAGATGATCATCCCGCCAAACTCAATGGTCATGGGGGTACCGGCTAAAGTCGTACGCGAAATCAATGACCATGACCGGTTTATCATGGAACGGACCATTCGAAAATATGTGAAACGTGGACAACAGTACGCTGCGGAATGTGAGCCGATTCAAGAAGATTTGACAACCATGTGAAAACGTTTACAAAGTTCACCTGTTTTTAACAATTCCCTGCTACATGGTTTACATCCATCGATTACACTACAGGTGTAAGACATGAATCGAGACTGAGGGGGATTTGAAATGACTCCATTATTCGAAGAACGGTTAATGGTTGAGCTGTTTTCATCGACGAACAATCCAAGTTACGGTTTACCTACTTTACTGGAACAGGAAACAGATTGGTTGACGGAAGAGCTTCAAGCACGTATCGTTAGTGATGCCGAGCAAAAATCCTTGAGCTTAGGAATAATTCAATCAAGAGAGGAAGAACTTGTATGATCCAGCAAAGTACAGTTCGCGCTTGGCTCGCTAGTCGAATCAAAAAATAATGATCTAATCAGGATTACCTATTTTCCAAACCGATATAGCGCGTCAGCGCGCATAACAAAGAGCCGAAGCGGATTCCCGCCTCGGCTCTCTTTTTTTACTTTTTAATGAGACCTTCTTCAATCAAGAAGTCACGTGCGACATCTTCCGGACGTTCTTTTTCAACGTCCGCTTTAAAGTTCAGTTCCTGCATCTTTTCATCTGTGATTTTATCCTTCAACAGATTCAAGACTTCTTTCAGTTCCGGATGTTCTTCCAGCGTTTCCTGACGAACAAGCGGCACCGCGTAATACGGCGGGAAAAATTCTTTATCGTCCTCAAGGACCGTTAAATCAAATTTCTTCAACAAGCCGTCGGTCGAGAAACTATCGATGACATTTGTTTTTCCATTAGTTAACGCGGTATAACGAAGACCACCGTCAACCGGTTGAACGTCTTGGAATTTCATGTCTGGATACTTTTCCTTCAGTCCGAGGTATCCGTCTTCGCGGTTCGCGAATTCAATCGTCGATCCGAGGATGAGACGGTTACTGACTGCTGCCATGTCAGATACCGTTTTTAAGTCATACTTTTCAATATCTTCTTTTGTCATTGCTAACGCATACGTGTTATTAAAACCGATGGGATCGAGGACATCGACCTGACTTTTCGCCGGGATCATCTCCCCGACTTTTTTATAGACGGCTTCCGGATCGGTTTCGACGCCTTGTTTCAAGACATCGATCAGCAATGTTCCGGTGTATTCGACGTACGCATCAATTTCACCGGTCTCCAGTGCCCCGTAGGCGACTTTTGTTCCACCAAGGTTCAACTGGCGTTCGACCTCAAGATCGGTTTTTTCTTCAATCAAGTCTGCCAGCATGTTTCCTAAAATCAATTGTTCCGTAAAGTTTTTAGAGCCGATGACAATTTTATCTTCTTTCAAGAACGAATAAGCGACCGTTCCACCAATCAAGAGGAATACGATACTCGCAATGGCGATTTTCTTTCCGGCCGACATCGCTTTCCGACGTTTACGCGCCTTACTTTTGATACGACCGTCTGCAAGCGGGATACCGTTTGGTGCGACAGAGTACTCAATTCGACTGACGATGAAGTCGATCGCAAGGGCCAAGATACCGGCGGGAATCGCTCCGGCAAGGATTTGGTTATTATCGACGGTTTGGATACCTGAGAAGACCAGATAACCGAGTCCACCGGCACCGATGAAGGCAGAAATCGTCATCAAACCAACAGCGGTAACGGCCGAGATCCGAATTCCGGCCATCATGATCGGTAAGGCAAGCGGAATCTGAACTTTCCCTAAAATCTGGCGTTCAGTCAGACCAATTCCTTTTGCCGCTTCCAGCGTATCTCCCGGTATACTCGACAGACCGGTATACGTATTTTTAACGATCGGGAGGAGTGAATACAGGACGACCATGATGATCGCCGGTGTCGATCCGATTCCGATGAACGGAATCAGGAAACCGAGCAAGGCGAGACTCGGAACTGCTTGGACAACACTCGTCAAGGCGAGGATCGGTTTGGCAAACCGTTGATACCGTGTGATTAAAATCCCGATTGGAATCCCTAAGACGACGGCAATGACGACAGCAAATACAGTCAGTTGTAAATGTTCGAGTAAGAGGTCAAAAATTTGACCGGTGTTATTTTGTACATAATCGAAAAATCCATTCATTGTGCTTCCTCCTCCTGAATGAACTGCTCACTCAAGACGGAAAGTAAGCTACTTCTTGTAATCAGTCCACGTAATTGACCGGCTTTATTGGTGACCGGCAGATAACCTGTTTCTTCATGGTTCATGACTTCCAACACATCGAGTAAGGAATCCTGCTCATCAACCGCTACAAGTTCCCCTTCCATGACGTCTTCAATCCGAATCCCTTTATCCGGTGCTGTTTGAATATTCTTCAGTTTGACGATTCCCTGCAAAATCCGGTCACGGTCCGTAATCAACAGACTGTCGACCTTCCGTCCACGCATGATTTCAATACCTTGCAACAGCGTACGTTTCCCGCTGATTGAGACAGGATCTTCAATCATGATGTCTTCTGCTTTGATGAACGCCGGACTGCTCCAAATCTTATTTTTTCCAATAAATGATTCGACGTATTCATCTTTAGGGTGACGCAGGATTTCTTCCGGTGTATCGAATTGAACGATTTCCCCATCACGCATGATACAAATCCGATCAGCTAATTTAATCGCTTCATCCATATCGTGGGTGACGAATACAATCGTTTTTTTCACTTCTTCTTGGAGATTAAATAACTCTTCTTGGAGGTCATTGCGGGTTACGGGGTCAAGGGCACTGAACGGTTCATCCATTAAGATGACGTCCGGATCATTCATCAACGCCCGGGCAAAACCGACACGTTGCTGTTGGCCACCACTGAGTTCACTCGGATAACGATCAATAAATTGTTTTGGATCGAGACCGACCATCTGAAGTAACTCTTCCGTCCGGAGATCCATCTGATCATGATCTTTCCCTTCAAGACCGGCAATCAATTGAATGTTTTCCCGAACCGTCATATGTGGGAATAAACCCGTTTGTTGAATGACGTATCCCATGTGACGACGTAATTCAATCGTATCGGTTTTCATGATGTCTTTTCCGTTCACTAAAATCGTACCTGATGAAGGTTCAATCAATCGGTTGATCATTTTAAGAGACGTTGTTTTTCCACAACCACTGGGTCCGATGAAGACGACCAGTTCGCCCTCTTTGATTTCGAGGGTCAAGCCTTTTAAGACAACGTTATCTTTAAACTGCTTCCCAACGTTTTTAAATTCAATCATCCATATTCCACTCCTTTTACTATTTCCATATACCATGTTTTCCCTGTTCATTTCATGATTAAACAATTATTTTATTTTTTTCAGTTTGAACCCGTAAAAATTCGGGAATTATTTCCCTCTTTTTTAATTTTTTTGCTGAGAAAGGGTAATAGATAAGTAGAGGCAGACGAGGCAGAGTCATCCGAGAAAAAGGAGGCGAACTACACATGCACAGCAAGTGGATTCGGATCATCATGATTGTGTTAATGTCGCTTTTTCCTTTCTTCAGTTATGGTTTGACAGCAGATGCAGCGAGTTCGACATTTGTCACGAAAGGATCGACGACGAGTAAAGTCGTCGCACTGACGTTTGATGACGGTTCAGATGGTGGCAATATCACGAAGATTCTCAGTATCTTAAAAAGTAACAACGTCAAAGCAACCTTCTTCTTGACCGGTGCAGGGGCGAACAATCACCCTCAACTGATCAAAAACATTGCAACCGCCACCCCGACGCATCAACTCGGGAATCACTCTTACACGCACCCCGATTTTACGAAGTTAACTGCATCACAGATGACAAGCGAACTGTCCAAAACCGAGACATTGATCAAATCACTGACCGGCCGGACGACTAAACCGATTTTCCGTGCGCCGTTTGGTGCCAGCAACAGTGCGGTCCTCGCTGCCGTCGGAAATGCCGGTTACACCAAAACGATTCAATGGAACATCGACACAACAGACTGGAAAGGCATCAGTTCGACCGCCATCCTGGCGCGTGTCGTGCCGAACGTCGTACCGGGCTCAATCGTCTTGATGCACACCGGTGTAGGGGCGCCGGGTACTCCAGTTGCTCTCCCTTCAATGATTTCGCAACTTAAAGCAAAGGGCTACAAATTCGTCACGATTTCTGAACTGCTGCAACTTCCTCCAAGCGGCAGTAAAACCTATACCGTTAAATCAGGTGATACCTTGTACAAAATTGCCAATCTATACAATGTCAGCGTTTCAGCTCTTGCGAAAGCCAACAATATCACGAACTACAATCTGATTAACGTTGGTCAAGTTCTCGTCATTCCGGGCACTACACCTCCACCTGCGACCGTCACTTATACCGTGAAGGCTGGAGATACGTTATATTCCATCGCAACGAAATATGGCGTCACCGTTACCGCTCTCGCCAGTGCCAACAAGATTACCAATGTCAATTTGATTTCGGTCGGACAAGTTCTTGTCATTCCGAAGTAACTAAAAAAACACCTTCGTCCGTTAAAGGCGAAGGTGTTTTTGGTTTTTTAAGAGGATGGAATGTTTTCCAGTCCGAGATCACACTGGATCAAGTCGGCATACGTCTGTCGACGCACGACTTCACGGGACTCCCCGGCGTTGACGAAAACAACAGCCGGTCGTAGAAATTGGTTGTAGTTGCTCGCCATCGAATAGTTGTAGGCACCTGTTCCGAACACAGCTAGTGTATCTCCACTGACAGGTTCCGCCAGATCAGCTGACTCAGCGACCAAATCTCCTGATTCACACGCTGCACCGACAACGGTCACGTGACGTGTCTCCCCCTGGATTCGATTGGCGATGACCGTTTCGTACACCGCTCCGTATAAAGCAGGACGGATGTTGTCCGCCATTCCGCCGTCGACGGATAAATACGTTCGGACACCCTGTACTTCTTTAATTGCCCCGACGGTATAGAGAGTCGTTCCTGCATTCGCGACGACCCAACGTCCCGGCTCAATGCCGATTCGCGGACGATCGATGGCGAGACGGGATGTCTCTTCGTCGATGATCGCCATCACCCGCTCCATCGTCTGTTCGAAATCAAGTGGTTGATCCGCTTGCGTATAGGCAATACCGAATCCGCCGCCAAGATTGACTTCACTTGCGACAAACGCCGTCCGTTCACGAATCGTTTCCACAAACCCCATCATCGTCCGGGCTGTCCGTTCAAACAGCTCGATCTCTTGAATTTGCGAACCGACGTGACAATGAATACCGAGTAACACCAGATGTTCCGCTGCTAAAACGGCTTCGACCGCTTCCAGGTACGACTCGTCATGCGTCGAAAAACCGAACTTCGTATCGACACCACCGGTCTGAATTTTCGTGTGAGCCCCACCAATGACTTGCGGTACGATCCGAATCAGGACGTGGACCGTTTGACACGCTTCTGCGGCAATTTGATTGAGTTGGGCGATTTCGCCGTAATGGTCGATGACAATCTTACCGACACCTTCTTCGACGGCATAACGTAAATCCTGTGACGACTTGTTCGAGCCGTGGAAATAGATCCGTTCGGCCGGGACACCCGCTTTGCGGGCGATAAACAGTTCGCCGCCCGTTACGACATCGATTCCAAGTCCGTGCTGGACGACTTGCTGATATACGGCACCAATCGTTAAGGCTTTAGAAGCAAACGAGGCATACGTATTCGGATATTTTTCTAAGAAGGCATCCCGTACGGTCGCCAGACGGTCTGTCAATTCACGCTCTGCCATGACATAAAGCGGTGTCCCGTATTGTTTCGCAAGCGCCGTTGCCGCCACACCATCGATTTGTAATTCATTCTCTTGTTCCGTCAAATATTGGCTTCCGTACATCTGGATTCCCCCTTATAAATAACGATGTGTCAAACGCCACGAACGGGCACACATCTGCTCCGAATTATTGGCTGTGCCGGTCCGGGTGATATCATCGATTTCGATGCCGTCCCCGTACAGTACAACTTTGTCACCGATTTGAACCGTCGAATCGATGGCGATGAATGTATGACTCATGAACAATTTGCTGATGATCGGATATCTTTTCCCGTTGATGATGACCGGCAGCGATGAGCGTCCGCGGACGACCCCGTCTCCGTATCCAACCGGCAGAACAGCAACACGAATCGCTTCCGGCGCCGTATACGACGTACCATAGCCAACGTGTTCCCCTGCCTCCACTTGACGAATCTCAACGACTTCCGTCGTCATCCGGAGAGATGGCACGAGCCAGTCCATTTTTTCAATCGGTGAGTAACCGAACAAGAAAATACCGGGACGGACATAGTTACAAAAAGCGAGACGTGGATCATGTTTGACGATCGTCGCGCTGTTTTCCGCATGCAGATACGTAAAGTCATGTTCCGCCCGTAATGGTCCGCCGATTTCGAGGAATCGTTCGACCTGACCGTCATGATCGGCTCCCGGCTCATCCGCCAGTGGAAAATGCGTGTAGAGCCCCGTCAGGATAAGCTCCTGTTCGCGCACTGTCTCAAGTACCGCTAACGCTTCTTCAAGCGAACTGACACCAAAACGGTTCATCCCGACATTTATTTTTAGATGAAGTTCAATTCCTGATAACTCAGCCTGATGACGTTTCAGCCAGTCGAGCGAAGGAATTCCAAGTGCTACTCCATGCAACCGGACTTCTTTAAAATGCGACGCCGGATTCATCGCCAGGACATAACTGTCTGGAAAATTCGTTTTGATTTCAATTGCTTCGTAGACTTCTGCCACTGCGAAATGCCGGACACCGGCTTCCATCAATGTGGCGACCATCTCAATCATTCCTAAGTTATACGCATTATTTTTGACCACGGCAAAAATCTGCTTATTGGACCGGGCGAAAACCGATGCGACGTTATGTCGCACCGCTTCCCGATCGATTGTAACGACAGTTCGTGAACTCATTATTCTGCGATGGCAGGTGTCACGTAAGTCAACCATGCCGCATATTGTGGCAATTGACCCGAGACCGCTTGACGGTAAAGACCAAGTAACTCATCTGCGACAGCCCGTGTTCCGCCGTTGATGACGATATGATCAATTTCACCGACACTAGTGATTTCTGCAGCTGTACCCGTCAAGAAGATTTCGTCTGCGACGTATAACTCATCACGACCGATATGACGCTCGACGACCGGATACCCTTGATCCTGCGCAAGACGCATGATGACTTGACGTGTGATACCGTCAAGAACCGAACAGTCGAGTGAAGGTGTATAAATCGTGCCGTTTTTCAACATAAACAAGTTGGCGACACTCGCTTCACTGACATTTCCGTTCATATCAAGGGCAATCGCCTCATCAAATCCATCACGAAGTGCTTCCCCTTTTAAGAGTTGCGAGTTCATGTAGTTGGCGGCAGCTTTTGCTTGCATCGGCATCATCGTCGACGAAACGCGACGGTATGAAGCGACCTTCGCACGGATGCCGGCACCTTTATCAAAGTATTCACCGAGCTCCCAACAAGAAATCCCGACGTGAACCGTCGTATCTTTTGCCATCAGTGCCTGCCACGGTGTACCGAGGAAAACAAATGGGCGAATGTAACAAGATTCAAAGCCGTTTTTGGCGACAAGATCAATCGTCGCTTGGACGAGTTCTTCCACTGTATAAGGAATCGTCACGTGATAAAAAGCACAACTCCGGAACAGACGTTCAATGTGTTCCGTCAATTGGAAAATCGCCGGACCATCCGGTGTCGCATACGCACGGATTCCTTCAAAGAATCCACTTCCATAATGGATCGCATGTGACATGACGCTCGTATTTGCTTCTTTTGGATCATGAAAAACCCCGTCTAACCAAATCGCTTCACCATACTGTGTATCCACTGCCATGTGTTTTCCTCCTCTTAGACGTCAATCAGAGTGAACGTAAATCATCCACGAGTTGCGTCTTTTCTGCTGTTTTTTCGTCTTTCTGTTTGATCACGCGTGCTGGTGTACCAGCAACTACGCTACCGGCAGGAACGTCTTCTGTGACGACACTGCCCGCTGCGACGACGGCATCTTTTCCGACGCGGACACCTTCTAAGATGACGGCGTTCGCTCCGATCAAGACACCATCTTCAATGATGACCGGTGTTTTTGAAGGTGGTTCAAGGACCCCAGCGACCACTGCACCGGCACCTACATGAACGTTTTTACCAATCGTTCCGCGTGCACCAACGACGGCGTTCATATCAATCATTGTACCATCTCCGATCGATGCACCGATATTAATGATTGCCCCCATCATGATGACCGCATTGTCGCCGATGACGACATGATCACGAATCCATGAACCTGGTTCGATCCGGGCATTCAAATGACGTGTATCGAGCATTGGCACGGCACTGTTGCGACGGTCGTATTCGACGTGCACTTCAGTAATCCGGTCTGCATTCTCTTCTAAGAAAGTTGAAGCAAGTCCTGCATCGGCGAAGAAAATTTTGGATTGATCCGTTCCGAATGCCGTTGCTCCTTCAATCGTCAATCCTGCCAAGTCACCGTTGACGTACAATTTGACGGGCGTTTGTTTTTTCGCATCTTTAATGAACTTCGCAATTTCATAAGCATCAGTTAATAACATGTGAATCCTCCTGTGTGTAGAGCGTCTCCAGTGTATAGAGTCCCGCTGATTTTTGAATGAGTGCTTCCGCCGCTTTGATGGCGCCTGAAGCGAATACTTTTTTGGATAACGCCGTGTGTTTGATTTCGATCAACTCATCGACCCCGGCAAACAACACTTCGTGTTCGCCGAAAATCGTTCCCCCACGCATCGAGTGCATCCCGATTTCGTTTGGTTCCCGCTTTTCACGCGTCGACTCCCGTTCGTAGACCGGTTGGACATTTCGTAAATCCTGAATGGTCCGGAGCAACAGCTCCGCCGTCCCGCTCGGTGCATCGACTTTTTGATTGTGGTGTTTCTCAAGCAGTTCGATGTCGAAAGCTCCAGCAAGCGGAACGAGTGTTTTCAACAACTGTTGCATCATCGCGATCCCAAACGACATGTTATACGATTGAAAAATCGGAATCTGTTTGGAAGCGTCACGAATCGTCTGCAGCTCGGCTTCCGAGAAGCCGGTCGTCGCAATGACGAGTGGTGTCTTCGTTCTCATGCCATAATCCAGTAGATCCGGCAACAAGCTCGGATGCGAAAAATCAATGATCGCATCAACCGATTCCGTCATTTCGGCGAGCGTGCCGTATGAGGGCACACGTTCCGCCGTTTTCGTTTTGTCGATGACGGCGACGACGGCATCCGGTGCCAGTTCATGCACGTAATGTCCGGTCGCTCCGTATCCGTGAATGGCGAGTCTCATCCAACCACTCCTTTATAACTCCGCATCGTCTCAAGCAGGTGCGCATGTCCCGCTTCCGACTGACGGACGAGCGGCAGACGGGGAGCCCCGACGGCAATTCCGATTTCTTCAAGTGCTGCTTTGACGGGAATCGGGTTGACGTCGCTGAACAAGGCGGAAATGACAGGCATCAGATCACTCTGAATCCGGCGTGCCGTGTCGTAGTCGTTTGCAAGCAGCGCTTCTGCCAAGGCCTGCGTCTCAGCCGGATACGGATTCGACAAGACGGAAATCACGCCTTGTGCCCCCCATGCCATGTACGGGAGAATTTGATCGTCGTTGCCGCAGAAAACGGCAAAGTCGTTTGGTAAAGCCGTCATCAGTTCACCCATGAAGCTGACATCTCCGCTCGCTTCTTTGAACGCTTGGATGTTCGGATGCTTCGCAAGCGTCACGGCAGTCTCAACTGAAATCGCCACCCCCGTACGTGACGGGACATTATACAGCATGATCGGCAGCGAAACCGCATCCGCGACAGCCGTGAAATGCGCTACGAGCCCGGCTTGTGACGTTTTGTTGTAATACGGTGTCACGAGCATCGCTGCATCGGCACCAAGACGTTCCGCCGCTTGTGTCTTTTCAATCGTCTGCGCTGTATTGTTCGTTCCGGTTCCGGCAATGACAGGCACGCGTCCTGCCGTCACACGGACCGCCGTTTTCAGTAACGTCTCGAACTCTTCATTCGTCAGCGTCGATCCTTCTCCTGTCGTCCCACCGACGACCAATGCTTGAATGTTTGCCGCGAGTTGTTGTTCGATGAGTTGTTCAAATACGGTTAAATCCAGTTCACCCGTTGAAGTGAACGGTGTTGCCAGTGCTGTTCCTGCTCCTTTAAACATGTCGGATTCCTCCCTGTTTCTTAAGAATGGATTGAACTTTCAAGTGCTTGGCGCGCCACTTGCACGGCGTTCGAAGCGGCCCCTTTTCGAATGTTATCGGCGACACACCAGATGTGGAAGGTGTTCGCAAGACTCTGATCCTGTCGAATCCGTCCGACGTATACGTCATCCGTTCCACTGGCGTCAAGCGGCATCGGATACTGATTTTGACTGACATCATCGACCAGAACGACGCCGGGTGCTTGACGCAATGCTTCGCGGATTGCTTCGACCGTCGTCTCCTGCTCAAACGTCACGTTGATCGCAACGGAATGAGCGTTCGTGACCGGGACGCGGACACATGTCGCACTGACCGGCAACTCCGGTAAGCGGAAGATTTTGCGTGTCTCGTCAATCATTTTCTGTTCTTCTTTCGTATACCCATTCGGTAAGAACACATCGATATGCGGCAGGATGTTATCGTGAATCGGGTGCGGATAATTGACCGGTTCTTCGCCGCGGCTGCCGCGAGCTAAATCCTCAATTCCTTTTTGACCCGAACCGGAGACCGCTTGATACGTCGTATAGTTGATACGCTGTAAACCAAACTGCTGAAGCGGGGCCAGGGCGACGACGGATTGAATCGTCGAACAGTTCGGATTGGCAATCAATCGATCGTCCGGACCGATTGCCTTCGGGTTTACTTCCGGTACGACGAGCGGGATATCCGCCTGCATCCGGAAGGCACTCGAGTTGTCGACGACGAGTGTTCCTGCTGCAGCGAGTAACGGGGCATACTGTTCACTGATCGTTCCGCCTGCTGCGAACAGTGCGACATCGATGCCGTCTTCTGTGATTTGCTCCGATAATGCTTGAATCGTAACGTCTTGCCCTTTGAACTGGACGGTTTTCCCGGCAGAACGGGCTGAAGCGTAAGCTGAAATTTGACGAACCGGAAAGTCGAGTTCCGCCAAGACTTGCAACATTTTTTGTCCAACGGCGCCTGTTGCGCCAATGACTGCTACATGATACATATGGTTTCCTCCTTACAGATCAAATGCATTGGCGATTGCTGCGACGGTCCGTTCGATGTCGGCTTGGGCAATCGTATACGAGATGCTGATTTCTGACGTCGTGACTTGATAAAACGTGATGTTTTCCGCCCGGAATGTCGCAAATAATTTCGAAGCGACGCCTGTTGCGTCACGCATTCCGATTCCAACGACCGATAACTTGGCATGTTGGTTATGACGGTCGACTTTGACGGTCGGGAAACGATTGATGATATCCTGCAAGGCTTCTTCCAAAAACTCTTCTTCGTCGAGCGGACACGAGAACGAGAGGAAGATGTCACTGTCAAACGTCGTCTGACTGATCATATCGATGTTGACGTGACGTCCTGACAACAATTCAAAGATATCTGCGACCGCTGAGTTTGTCTGTGGTACGTGTTTGATCGATACCGTCATGACGTTTTTTGTCACACTGACACTTGTGACCGCTTTTTGTTCCATCGTTTCCGTTGCCTCCATGATCCAAGTCCCTCTTTCCGATTCAAGTGTTTTTCCGACAAAGATGTGTACACCGTATTTTTTACCTAACTCGACACTCCGCATCTCCATGACTTTGGAGCCAAGAGCACTCATTTCCATCATCTCATCATATGAAATGTGTGGAATCGGCTGTGCTGCGGCATGGATCCGTGGATCAGCCGTATAAACGCCGTCAACGTCCGTATAGATTTCACATCGTTTATCGAGAACGGCTGCCAGTGCGACGGCTGTCGTATCCGATCCGCCACGCCCCAGTGTCGTGACGTCCCCCAGTTCATTGACCCCTTGGAAACCGGCGACGATGATGACATCGTAGGTCTCGAGTTTTTTCCGGAGCAATTCGCCGTCAATTTGTTTGATTTTACTTTTCGTGTGGAGTCCCATCGTACTGATGCCTGCTTGTGCGCCTGTCTGGGACAAGGCTTTTGTCCCGAGTGAGTTCAAGGCGATGCTGAGCAACGAAATCGTCTGTTCTTCACCGATTGCAAGCAGACGGTCGAGTTCGCGCCGTTCCGGTCGATCCGTGATCGCCTGGGCTTGGGCAATCAATGAGTCAGTCATTTTTCCCATCGCCGATACGACGACGACTAATTTTTCTCCTTGATCCGTCCGATTCTTCAAATAATTCGCAATTGACTGAATCTGTTCGACAGTCGCAACCGAACTACCACCAAATTTAAGTACAGTTGTCACAATCCTATCTCCTTTTGTCCCGAAACAGAAAAAAACGACGGGCCGGTAGGAGCGTTCCTACGGCCCGTCGTTATCACGATCGGACAAACGATGACAGTGTCATTCGTTCTTTTACGTAAGATAGCGCTCCGAAACGTGGGTTTCGGCAGTACAACGGATCTTAACCGTTGTACCAGCAACCAAGAAAAAGCATTTTCTTGTTCACTTCGGCGGATTTCCCCTTTCACATCACTTGGCATGCTTGCCTTTGTAAGTGTTGCTACTGATGTCATCCGCGCCTCTATCTGTCGGTTGTTAGTTACAGTTATAGCAAACATTTTTTGTTAAATCCAGTGATTTGCCAAACTTTTTTTGATTTTTATGATTTTTGAAGGGTCTGCTTTGCTTGGGTCAGCTGTTCGCGAACAGCGTTAAAACCAGTCCCGCCATAACTGCCTCGTCTTGCGACGGCTTGAACCGGATCGAGCAACGGATAGACATCTTCCGTAATGACCGGATGGAATGTCTGATACGTCTCGAGTGTCAAATCCTTCAAGAAACAGCTGGTCTGGACACAATGCAGAACGGCTTTGCCGACGATTTCATGCGCTTCCCGGAAAGGAATGCCTTTTGTGACAAGGTAATCGGCCAGTTCCGTTGCATTCGAGAAGTCTTGCATTGTCGCCTTCTTGAGCGCTTCTGTCTTAAACGTAGCGGATTCGAGCATCCCGGTAAAAATCTGAACCGATTGTAAAACCGTATCAGCCGTATCAAAGACGCCTTCCTTATCTTCTTGCATATCTTTATTGTAAGCGAGTGGTAATGCTTTCATCGTCGTCAAGAACCCCATCAAGTTTCCATATACCCGTCCTGTCTTTCCGCGAATCAATTCTGCGAAGTCCGGATTCTTTTTCTGCGGCATCATGCTTGATCCCGTCGAAAACGCATCGGACAGTTCAATGAACAAAAATTCTTGTGACGCCCAGATGATGATTTCTTCACAGAACCGTGACAGATGCATCATGACCGTCGAAGCGATGCCAAGGTATTCAATGACGAAGTCCCGGTCCGAGACGGCGTCCAAACTGTTGGGATAGACGTGTTCAAATCCAAGCAACTCGGCTGACTTGAACCGATCAATCGGGAAAGTCGTTCCGGCGAGTGCACCGGCACCAAGCGGTGACATCCGGACCCGTTTTAAGTTGTCCGTCAGTCGCTCGGCATCACGCTCAAACATCCAAAAGTAAGCCAGCAAGTGATGTGCAAGCGAAATCGGTTGAGCACGTTGCAGATGGGTATAGCCGGGCATGACCGTTTCGACGTGTTGATCCGCTTGTTCCGTGATGACGGATTGCAGATTGCGAAGACTCGACAGGAGTTCTAAAACATGCTGCTCCATCCAGAGATGAAGATCAGTTGCGACCTGATCGTTTCGACTGCGCGCTGTATGCAGTTTACCGGCGACAGGACCAATCTGTTCCGTCAATAACCGCTCGAGGTTCATATGGATATCCTCATCGGCCAGTGAATAGACATGCTGATCAATCGTCGTTTGTAAATGATTAAGTCCAGCTTCGATTTGCTGCCATTCCGTCTCCTCGAGAATCCCTTGTTCGTATAACATCTGCGCATGGGCCAGGCTGCCTTGTAAATCGACAGCCGCCAATTTTTGATCAAATGAGATCGATGCGCCGAATGCCTCCGCCTGAGCGGAAGCACTTTCCGTAAACCGTCCGCCCCATAGTTTCGTCATTTTTTCACGCCTTCCTGACGATGAACACTCGCATGTGTCGCAATCGCTAGACCATGCAGTTTGATGAATCCTTTTGCCGCTTCGTGATCAAAGGCATCTTCTTTTGTGTAAGTCGCGAGTTTCTCGTCGTACAACGAAACAGCCGATTGACGTCCTGTGACGCTTGCGTTCCCTTTATAGAGTTTGACACGGACTTCGCCGGTCACATCCTGCTGTGTCGCTGACAAGAAGGCTTTGAGTCCTTTTGTTAACGGAGCATGGAATAGTCCGTTATAAATGGTTTCTGCATATTGTTTGCTTAAAATCGGTTTGAAATGGGCGACATCTTTTGTCAACGTAATCGTTTCGAGTGCTGCATGCGCTTTGAGTAAAACCGTTGCGCCCGGGCATTCATAGACTTCACGTGACTTGATCCCGACAAGACGGTTCTCGACGTGATCAATCCGACCGACTCCGTGCGCCCCTGCAATGATATTCAGTTCTGTGATCAGTTTTGCGAGTGGATATGCTGTTCCGTTAATGGAAACCGGCACGCCCGCTTCAAAGCCGATGATGACTTCTTCTGCTTGATCCGGTGCGTCTTCCGGTGCAACGGTTAAAGCGTACGCATCTTGCGGCGGCTCCGTCCACGGATTCTCAAGGACCCCACATTCATTACTGCGTCCCCATAAGTTCATATCAATTGAATACGGGCTGTCGAGGTTAATCGGAATCGGCACATCGTTTTCTTTTGCGTAGGCAATTTCTTCTTCACGTGACCATTTCCACTCGCGGACCGGTGCGATGACTTCGAGTGACGGATCAAGAGCGGCGACCGAAACTTCAAACCGGACTTGGTCGTTACCTTTTCCGGTACAACCGTGCGCCACTGCTGTTGCACCATGGGCATGTGCGACTTCGACCAGTTTTTCAGCGATCAACGGGCGGGAAAGAGCTGAAATCAGTGGATACGCGCCTTCATAATGAGCGCCGTATTGAAGTGCCGGTAAGACAAACTCGTTTGCGAATTCCTCTTTGACATCAAGGACAATGGATTCAACGGCTCCGACAAGCAATGCCTTTTCTTTGATGACCGTCAAATCTTTTCCTTCACCGACATCCATGCATAACGCGACGACATCATAGTCCTTGCTTAACCATTTGATGGCGACTGAAGTATCGAGTCCACCGGAATACGCTAAAATCAATTTTTGTTTTGTCATTACTGATTCCTCCTTGATATCGACTGTATCTGTCTGTATAAAAATTCACTATGGATTATATATATACATAAACTTTCAAAAAAAGAAACCCTTTTTTAGGATTTCTCATAAAATAACCGTTAAATTTTTTTCTCCATCGTCCGGTGTGGAATACCGGCATCATCAAATTCATCCGATACGATTGTATACCCGAGACCTTGATAAAACGGAATCGCCTGGACTTGGGCACCGAGTGTCAAAATTGTCCGCCCTTCCCTCCGAGCCACCCGTTCCATCGCCCGCATCAATTCGCCGCCGTATCCTTTCCCCCTTGTCGCAGCAAGGGTTGCGACACGTTCCACCTTCATCCGTTGTTCGTCATAGGGACGTGTCCGTCCCGTTGCAACGGGACGATTCATTTCATCGAGAACGAGAAGATGAATCGCCGTTTCGTCGTGCGTGTCATATTCCAAATTGCGCGGCACCCCTTGTTCTTCGACGAAAACGCGCTCGCGAATCATCCGGACTGCCTGTTGTTGTTCTGCTGTCTTTACCTGAATTACCGTCATGTATGTAATTCCTCCTTCAATGCTTCGATATAGCCACTTGCATCTTCATACGTCGTAAACAAGGCTTGGGCATTTTTTTCGCTTCCGCCGCCGCGTCCATTAAATTGTTTTAAGTGGGTTTTCGCAAATTTGCCGAGATGGACCGGTCCTGAACTGCACATCAATAATTTTTTAGCGGTCTCATTCCAAATCAACGCTGTCCGTTTTTCCTCTGCCAAGGCTTTCATCATCTTTTCGGAAAATCGGATGTTTTCCTGTTCATGGTGCAACACCAAGACGGGGTCTGATGAAGTCAACACCTGTTGCAGAACGGTTGTGACATGTAAATCTTCCGCTTGTCCAATTTGACGGTTCAACCGGAGTTGCTCCTGTTTGAGTTCTTCGACGACGGTGTGGACCTGATCCTTTTTCGCGGACAATGCCCGTGCCGTCTCGGTTAAAACCCGTCGTTCAGCCGTCAACAAACGGAAAGCGCGGTCTTTTGCAACATACATCAAACGGACATTCCCCCGGACTTTTTCCTGACCCGTGAATAAAATCAGTTCCAGTTCCGATGTCGATCCGAGATGTGTCCCTCCACAAGCACTGTAATCAAGTTCGCCGATCTGGACAACTCGAATCTGTCCCGTCACTTGCGGTGTTTTCCGTAACGGTAATCGGACAGCGTCGGCTTCTGTATATTCCGTTGCTGTAATCGGCAACGCCGCTCGAATGACACTTCGCAACCGGTCCTCAAGACGGCTTTGGATCGTTTCAGTCCATTCGTTCAGCTCAAGATCCAGTGTCGATTCTTCTGATCCGGTACGGAAGCTGACCGTCTTGATTTGAAACTCGTCTTGAAGAATCGCGGAAATGACATGTTGGGCTGTATGCTGGGCGGCATGATCCGTTCGCGTGCTGTCATCGATTGTACCTTGCACTTCGTTTTCAAGGAGTGGTGTTTCAAGTCGATGCCAAACGATTCCCTCTTCGAGTTGCACATCCAGTACGGGGATTCCGTTCAGTGTGCCCCGATCGGCCGGTTGACCGCCGCTTTCCGGATAAAAATAACTTTTCTCAAGCGCAACCCATTGCCCTTGCTGGTCTTTGACATCCGTCACGGTCGTTTCGAACGTCCGGACCTCCGGGTAAATTTGTTCAAGACGCATCCTACGTCCACCTTTCTTCATCTGATTTCGCTTCTATTATGCCACAAATTAACTACAATCGTTTGTCGGCATCCCCTTTTCCTAGTACACTAGATGAAAGACTATCGACCGCGAAGGGACGAAATGCCGTGATTCAGCACATCAATAAAAATTCACCACTTCCAATCTACTACCAAATTGAAGCTGCCTTAAAACAACAAATCGAAAGCGGCTTGTTACAGCCCGGTGATTTGATCCCTTCTGAACGAGAGTTCGCCGAAGCTCATCAAATCAGCCGAATGACGGTGCGTCAAGCGATTTCGAATTTAGTGAATGCCGGCTATCTGATCCGTCAAAAAGGACGGGGTACGTTCGTCGCCAACAAAAAAATCGTCATGCAACTGTCTGGATTAACCAGCTTTTCGGAGGAAATGGAACATCTCGGTCTGGAACCGGCGAGTGAACTCTTGTCCTATCAAATGATTGCTGCTGACATGCCGATTGCCAACAAACTCGGAATTCGTGAAGGGGCTCAGATTTACGAATTAAAGCGGTTACGCATTGCCGATGAACAACCGCTTGCACTTGAAACCGTCTATATTCCGGAACAACTGTTACCCGGCTTGAATCAAGAAGTCGCCATCACTTCCTTGTATGCCTTTGCGGAAGCCAGTGGACTTAACCTCGGGCGTGCCAGTCAGACGTTCGAGTCACGTCTCGCCACAAAAGAAGAGGCACAGCATCTCGGATTGTCGGTCAGCTCACCTGTACTGTCCGTCGAACAATTGACGTTTCTTGCGACCGATCAACCGTTTGAGTATGTCATTTCCGCTTACCGGGGCGACCGGTATACGTTCACGGTCGAAATGGAACGGCAACGTGGATGACATGAATCGTAAAAAAAGACCGTTTTTTCCATCAGTTAACGATGGGAAAAACGGTCTTTTTAAAAATCATTGAACAGGTTCTTCTACTGTTGTCTCATCAGTCGATACAGGTGTTTCCGTCTCCTCTTCAAGTGGAGCAACCTCTTGTCCTTGCATCGCTTTGGCTAAATTCGCTTTGACGAGTTCCAACTGATTCGGATCGAGATGATATTCCCATTTGCCGCTGATGCCGATATATCCTTCTCCGGCAAGCTGGTATTCGGTCGTATCACGTAATGCCGTCGTGAAGTCCGCCAGACGTGTGTAGTCGTTCGGACCAAGGTTCGTTTCGACGTTGTCTCCGACTGCATCCAAAATGTCACGGTACGCACCTAGTGACCGGAAGCTCGCCGCTTCTTTCGCAACGGCCTGAATGACTTGCATCTGTTTTTGACCACGCCCGATGTCCCCGAGCGGATCGTCATGACGGTTCCGGACATAAGCAAGTGCCTGTTCACCGCTCAGATGTTGCATTCCTTTTTCGACGGTAATCGTTCCAGCTTTTCGCGCTGAATCTTGTTCTTTAAAGGCGTAACGGACATCGATATCCACACCGTCCAAAGCATCGATCAACTGAACGAATCCTTGGAAATTGACTTTGACGACGTGATCGATTTGAATCCCAAGCAGGTTTTCTGTCGTCTCACGTGCTAACTTGATACCGTTGTAGGAGTTCGATTGATCCATCGAGCCAAAGTAATGGGCATGTGTGATTTTATCCTGCTCGACGCCTGTTTTTCCGTAAGGCACGTCGTATTTCGAGTAGTCGATGTTGACAAGAGAATCCCGCGGGATACTCGTCAACACAAGCTGTTCGGTCTTTTTATTCAAGACCCCGACAATCATGACATCTGATCGTGCCGGTTCATTCCGTGACTTACTCGCTTTTGTCTCATCCGTTCCTAAAATCAGGAATGACTCCGACGGCACATCGTCGTACTTCGAACTGACATTTGATCCTGGAATATTGATTTGTGTTCGCGCTAATGTTTCTTGTGTTTTTATAAAAACTGCTCCCGCATAACCGGAACCAATGACAGTGAAAAGTAATAACAAGGCAGCAATCACTTTAAGGAACATCTTCCCAGCGCTCGGTTGCCTTTTTCTTGCTGATCTCGTCTGCATCTTTGAGCCCTCATTTTCATGTAAATTTTCTGTAAAGTTCACTATCCTCCATTATCCGGACTTTTATACAAATGTCAATTTACGATTCGGTTAAGATCAGATCGCAACATTCCTTTGACGTTGAACAAAAGTTACTTCGGTAAACAAAAAAACGTTCCCTGTCGCCAATACCGAAGGCATTGACGAAAAGAACGTTTATCTGACTCATTTCATGAAATTCGTATAGGCTGCCCGCCCTGTCCGCTTGGCTTCCTCTGATAATAAACTGGCTGCTTCTTCATCGAGAACAACCATGACATCCGCATGCCGTTGTAAAATCGTCGCCGGACAATCGACTGTCGCCGGTCCTTCCATCATGTCCCGAACCGCTTCCGCTTTTCGTTCACTGGATGCGACAAGCAAGATTTTCTTCGCTTCCATGATCGTTCCGATTCCCATCGTAATCGCTTCTGTCGGGACATCTTCCAACCGATCAAAAAATCGTTGATTCGCCATCCGCGTCGATTCCGTTAATTCTGTCACATGTGTTTTTGCGTCAAACGGTGTCCCCGGCTCATTAAAGGCGATATGTCCATTTGATCCGATCCCAAGCAGTTGAATATCGATTCCCAACGTCCGGACGAGTTGCTCGTACCGTTCACTTTCCTGATGAGAATCCGCCGTGTTGCCAATCGGCAGATACGATTCCTTGAACGTCACCGTATCAAAGAGATGCTCCTTCATGAACGTATGGTAACTGTGCGGATGGTCCGGACTGAGTCCGACATACTCGTCGAGATTGACGGTCGTCACGTGACGGCAATCCAGTTCGTCTTGACGCCACTCTTCATACACACCAAGTGGTGAACTGCCTGTCGCAAGTCCGATCGTCAAGCCTTCCGGATGTCTCAGAATCTCCTGCTTCATCAATTGATACGAAACGTTTGCCAGTTCTTCTGCCTTTTTTACAATCATCCATTTCATCCGTTATTCCCCCTCTTGTCCTTTGAATCGATGAATCGTCCCGCGGTGAATCGTCTGTTCCACTTCCAAATCAGCACTCAACACGACAAAATCCGCATCTTTGCCTTGTTCAAGCCGCCCTTTTTGTGTCAGACCAAACTCTTCCGCTTGATTGACCGATGTCATTTGCACGGCTTGTTCCAATGAACAGCCGGTAAACGCAATGATATTGCGAAGCGCCTGGTCCATCGTCAAGACACTTCCTGCTAAATTGCCAGTCGCGAGCCGCGCAGCTCCGTCCTTCACATATACCGCCTGTCCGCCTAATTCATACTCTCCGTCCGCTAAACCTTTTGCCCGCATGGCATCAGTGATGACTGTCAATCGTTCCGGACCTTTCATCCGGTAAGCGAATTCGACCATCTCTTTTGAACTGTGGATGCCGTCCGGAATAATCTCGGCGAACACCGTCCGCTCTAACAGACAGTACCCGACCGTCCCCGGTTCACGGTGATGCAAGGCCCGCATCTGATTGTAAAGATGTGTTCCGTGCGTGACCGCACCAGAACGATTTTGTTCAAACGTCGCGTCTGTATGACCGGCAGAAGGAATCGCCCCTGTTTCTCGGACGGCTGCTTCAAATGCCCGTGCGCCCGGTCGTTCCGGCGCATACGTGACCAGTTTGATTTGATTACCGGAAGCCTCTTGCCAGTTCAGGAACTGTTCGACGCTCGGTTCCACGATGTATTCCAAAGGCTGTGCACCGGCATATTCCGGATTGATGAACGGTCCTTCGAGATGGATTCCCTCCATCGTCGTTTGGCGAGAAGCTATGACCTCTCCCGCGACTTCCAAGGCTTTCGTAATCTGGTCCCAGTCTTGAGTGATCGTCGTCGCAAAAAAGGAAGTGACACCTTCCGCAAGCATCGCTTCACTGAAACGAACCAATCCTTCCCGGCTCGCATCCATCGTGTCGACATCGTATCCGCCATGGACATGAATATCAATCATGCCCGGTATCAACCGTTTTCCTTTTAAATCGATGACTGTCTCTTCACGTGGAATATACTCCGTCATCTCACCGATTTCTTCGATGACATGATCGAATCGGATGTAGCCGTCGTGAATGATCGTCTGACCTGTATAAATTTCTGCATGAATGATACTTGTCATGTTTTCGCTCCCTTTCGGTTCATGATTCCGGCCGTCAATGTTTCTTCTTCCTCAGTATAACGCGATTGATTCTAGTTGTATAGACCTTTATACATTTAACCGTGAATAGAAAAATGAAGATGATTCAAAAAAGAATCACTCGTCTTTTCACGCCCTTTCCTCTAGGAGTTGCGTGTAACGCGAGTAATTCTTTTTTACGAGGTAAGGGTGGCAGATTATCATTCCGCCACCCTTACCTTTGGAGAGACTGACTTTTGAGTCAGTCCTATTTTGTATAGCGACTGCCTCGGAAGCAATCCTTCTTGAGTCGTTACGGCAATAAAATCCGATCTTTTTTCTTCGAGATGAGACGTGTTACTTTCAGGATCGCCATCGTCAAAGATTGGCGTTTCCGGTAAGCGAGATAACGTCCTTCCCACTTCGGATCATATTTTTCTTTGTACCGTCTTAAGCCGGTGAAACTGTACATATACCGGATGTTATTAAAGACGTCTGCTGCAACCCGCTCCTGCCAAAAGGACGTCTCGTCTTCTCCGACTGACGATAACGGTGCCATCCCCATATTGAATGTATGATAGCCGTTGTCTTTCGCATAATCAAACAAGCGGATGAACATCGCGTCCATGATGCCGTTTGGTCCGTCCGGACGAAAACGCATCAAATCAATCGACAGAACACCTTCTTGGTAAGCGGGCATGAAGGTCATGAACCCAAGCATCTGTCCCTCTGCATCCCGCATCACACCAATCGGCGCTTGGTTCAGATAGGTTTCCTTAAAATAGCCTAACGAAAATCCTTTTTCAGACTTTCCACCTAACCACTCATCCGAGACATCACGCAATTGGTGCAGGAACTCTTCTGTAAAGGGAGGCGAAATAACATCAAACGTCATTTCCTCCCGCTCAAAACGATTTTTAATCGAGCGCAGTCCGGCCCGTTTTTTCCCTGAGACCGTAAAGCTTGTAATATCGACGATCGCTTCTTCACCCAGTTTAAAGAAGTTGAAGCCAAAATCGTGATAGAGCGACATATTTTGCGCTTGAATCTGATAGATGTTCGGGATATAGCCCAAGTCTTCGACACGGCGTAAAAAGCAGGCAATCAGTTGTGAATGTTCTTCCGGATCACCGCTCGGATCACCGAGCATCATGATTCGATTGCCCGTCTGACTGAACTGGATGAACGAACGATTCGACTCCGAGAAGAAAAAGCGTTTGTCCCCTAAGAAAGCCAGATGACTTAAGTAATTTCCCCCTTGCTCTGCCAAAACCTGTCGCACTTTTTGTTCATCCAATTTCTCTCCCAAGACCGGTTGATTAAATGTATTGAACAAACGGATGAACACAAGCGTGTAGACCAGGGCAAAGATCGAGGCACTCGCCGCGAACATAAAGATTTCATGTGCCGGATAAACTTTTGTTCCATCTGCAGAACCGAGTGTATAAAAGGCGTATCCAAAAAAGATGAAACCCCCGATGTATAAAAATCCGGCAATGGCCGAACGAATCAGCCGTGTCGTCGTGATCAACGTCCGTTCCCGTTGAAACGCGTTCCGCGACATCATCACCAGAATGAGAACAAGCAGAACGACGGACAACGAAATCAGATTAAATCCACGGAGAGCCATCCCGATCAAGGCAAAGACCGATGCGCCATACACCATATACAACGAACGTTTTGTCCGCCGGTATAAGGAGGGTGCGAGTAACACATACAGAAGACCGCCCATTAAGAAGAAACTGTTGGCAAGCAATAATAACTCATGCGGCAGACGGGCCTCCAGGTATTCGTATTGAGTGGAGTTAGGTGGTAAAATCGCCAGTCCCCAAATCGTGATTCCGGCAAGTAACGTAATCAAGGCGAGCGTAAAGTGGCGCACCTTGCTTAAAAAGCGTAATTGAAGCCGCCAGATGACTCCCCCGACTTCAACGGACGGTCCAACGATCGGTTTGTCTTCAATCATTTTGACGACCGGACCACTGAATTCACGTGCCGAGAAAATCACACCAATCACAAACGGAATCAAGTAATAGACCAGTCGATAAATCAACAGTCCCGTCAAGACGATTCCTTCTTCGACACCAGCCCGTTGCATTCCAATCAAAAAGACCAAGTCAAACGAACCAAATCCTCCGGGAACCATCGAAATCAATCCAGCTGTCGCTGCAATGATGAAGACGCCGATGACTTTCGAAAAGCTGACATCCGTTCCGAGCGCCGCCAAGATGAAGTAGACGACGACTCCGGCACTGAACCATTCCGCGAGTGACACTAATGAATACAGGGCAATCGAAGACGGACGGATGCTGCTGCTCCCCCGCCGGAACGTAAACAACAGATAAACCGGGAAGAAAAAGGCCACACCGATAATGACCGGCCATAACCATTTTTTCAGATCCAACACTTCAAATGCCGGGAAAATGTTCAGCAACGACAGGGCAGACAAGATGGATAGTCCACTGATCAATGTCGGTGCCATCCATCCGATCGCTTTCAGCAACCGGGTCCCTTCGACAAAGGGACGATACAGCGCTGAACGAACACCAATCCCCGCCAGTCCCCCGAAACCGATGATGCCGTTAAACGAATTGGCAATCCACGACGCCCGAAATATCAACCCAAGCGGCACTTTAACTTGGAGGGAGCGTAATAAGAACACATCATAAAAGAACATCGTCGCGACAGCTGCCAATCCCGCGAGAATCAATAAAATAAATTCCCAAGACGGAATTTGCTGAATCGCCCGAATCGATTCTTTCAACGACAAACTTTTTAATTCGTTTTGTCCCTGATAGAAAATGAAAGCAATCAAGACGATCGGCAAAATGACTTTGGCAATCGTGATGATGCGTTGTTTGTTGATTTTCATTCTGCAACCTCCTTCGATTTTCTGACGAGATGCATTAAGCGGAGTAACAGAAGACCGGCGCCAACGGCAAGTCCGATGATCAGTCCCCACCAATACCCGTCTGGTCCAAGCGCCGTAAAACGCTCAAAGTAGAATCCAAGCGGCAAGCCGATGACCCAGTAAGCGGTAATCGTCAAAATGAAGGTGACATTAACGTCTTTGAAGCCGCGCAACGCTCCTTGGGTCGGAGCGGCGATCGCATCCGATAACTGAAAGAAAATCGCGAGGATCATGAAGTGGGCAGCCATTTTGATGACAGCCGGATCATTACTGTAAAGAGCCGCAATCTGTTCGTTTTGAACGTAGAGCAATGCTCCTGAAAATAAAGAGACGGCGAGACACAGCAACAAACCGATCCAGACATATTGCACGGCATCCTTGACTCGTCTTGCCCCTACCTCAAATCCAACCGTAATCGTCAATGCCGAGGCGGCAGAGAGCGGAATCATATAGACGAAGGAAGCAAAGTTGATTGCAGCTTGATAGGCCCCGATGACGACATCGCCGTAAGCGCCGAGCAGCAACGTGACAGCCGAAAAGATACTGACTTCTGAAAAAATCGCCAATCCGATCGGTGCACCGAGTAAAACCAATTCCTTGATCCGCTTGAGATCCGGTTTGTAGAAACGCCGGAGAATCCCGAGACGTTGGAACAGTTCTCCTTTTAAGACGACGCCGATGACCGCGAGACATAAAATCCAGTACGTGATGGCCGTCGCCACTCCGGCACCGATTCCGCCCAGCTCAGGAAAACCAAACTTTCCGAAGATGAACAGATAATTGAAAGCGACATTAATGGGTAAAGAGAATAATAATAACGTCATCGTGATGTTTGACTTCCCTAACGAATCAATCAGGGTACGCAGGACAAAAAAGACAAACATCGGAATGATACCAAAACCTAACATGATGAGATAGACACGAGCCACGTGGCGCGCGGTATCGGATAACTCCATCTGATTTAAAATCGGGTTGACGAGTAAAAATCCAAGGACAACCGTCAGCAAAATGATGACGACCGACACATACAGGGCCTGGATGACGATTCGTTTGACTTCCCGTTCCTTCCGGGCACCCATCGCCTGGGAGACGAGTGGCGCAACAGCCAATAAAATACCGGTCAATCCGGTATAAACAGGCGCCCACAAACTGGCTCCGACGCCGACACCCGCCAAATCAGCTGATCCGTAACGACCCGCCATGACAGTATCAAAAAAACTAATTAAGTAAAACGCTACCTGTGTGACCAGAATCGGAAAGAAGATTTTCATGAATTGCTGAATCTTTCCGGATAGCGTAGTTGTCTCTAACATTGTTCCACCACATTCCAGGGCAACACATTCGCCCTATTTTTAATCAACGGTCATTGCCGTCGTCTGTTCTACGTAAAACACATAAGGAGGGATTCAGATGAATCATCGTGATGTCGAAAATTTAACCTTTGAATTGCTGGAAACCTGGTCGACGTTTAATCATTATGCCAAAGAAGCACAAACCTTTAAAAATCCGGAGGATGTACACCAGGCCCGGATTCGTCTGCGGAAATTGATTACGTTCGCCAAATTACTCGATCAAACGGAAGAACCGATTTATCTCATTTGGAAACGTCTGATGCATGCGTTCGGGCAAGTCCGAGATTTGGACGTCCAACTGAGCCAACAATCCGTCAAATCACCGATTGAACAATTGTTTGCCGAACATCTTGCCTTGCAGTTGCAAGGAAAACGCGCGACATTGATTGAAACGATGCATCTGTTGATTTCAAACGAACTGGATCGTTCGGTCCGCCGCTTCCTGGCAGGTCCTTTGACCAAACAGTTGAAACGTATCCATGAAAAGGAGCTGCTTCAAACTGCTGAAAAACGATTCGATAAAAAGAAATTGAACTATGAAAAAGTCCAACACAAGGAAGGGTCAAAACGGATTCAGATGATGCACGAACTGCGTCTTGCGACGAAGTTCTACAGGTATACGGTAGAATACTTGCGTCCTTACACGGATGTCCAAAAGACCACTGTCGACCGACTTAAACGTATTCAGACTCAACTCGGTGACGTCAACGATACGTACAACCGTTTAGAACGCTGGCGCCTCTTCAGCCCACCGGTCGCGCAAGAGCCGGACCAAACCAAAGAAGTCGCACGTCTCGAACGAAAGTTAGCGAAGATGCTCGATCAACTTTCGTTCGCTTAAGGATGGCGTTGGACAAGCAATTCAAGCATTTTTGTTCCGGCGATTGAATTTCCTTTCAAATCCAATGCCGGTCCGAAGATACCGATGCCAAGATCCGCCATGTCGAAATCACTTCGACCACATGCGACGATTGCGCCGGAGACACCACTCTTTCCGGGTAATCCGACTTGAACCGAAAATTCACCGGAAGCATCATACATGCCGCAAGTCGTCATGATTGCCCGGATGATCCGCGCATTCCGACGGGAAATGACTTGTCTTCCCGAAGGGGTTTTCCCGGACTGGCTTAAAATCTTGCCCATCATCGCCAGACCCTTACAGTTCGTTAAAATCGCACACTGTTTGGTATACACGTCGATGATTTCCTCAACGTTTCCTTCGATGACTCCATGATAACGCATAAAGTAGAGCAACGCCCGGTTCAAATCCGTCGTTTCAAATTCAGATTTCGCGACTTCCGCATCATATTTGACCATATCCAGTTCAATGTCGAGCAGATCGGCAATGAATTGACGCAGTTGATTTAACTTGTCCGCCGCATCTTCTCCCGGCAACATACTCGTGACGGCAAGCGCCCCTGCGTTGATCATCGGATTAAGCGGCTTCGTCGGAATCGTCTCCTCGAGTTTCGCAATCGAGTTGAACGCATCGCCGGTCGGTTCCATTCCGACTTTCGAGAACACATAATCCTCGCCGAACGTCTCTAAGACAAAGGCCAGTGTGATGATTTTGGAAACACTTTGTAACGTAAACATCGTTTCCGCATCACCGGCAGACACAAACGTCCCGTCTGCATTACAAACCGCGATTCCGAGCTGTGTCGGTTCCGACTTTGCCAGTTCCGGAATATAACTTGCCACTTGCCCGAGCACCGTGTACGGACGGCATTCCGCAATTAATTCTTCTAGTTGTTGTTGCGTTACGTTCATTAAAGTCCCTCTTCCTGTCGTTTTCACTAGCTTATCATGCTTTTTGGAAACGAGATATGACCGTTCTTCTTTTTCAACGGTCGTCGTCAAAAAAGGGACCACCTCAAAAAGGAAGCATGCGCTTTCCTCAAGGGAGTGATTCCTTCTGAACAAGACGAGGGTGGCAGACTTATCATCTGCCACCCTCGTTTGTGTAGAGATTGACTTGTGAGTCAGCCTCCTGCTTGTAGTCCTTAGCGAATGATCAATTCTGTCCCGTCTGTATCGATCGCGACGTGTGAACCGTCTTGAATCGCTCCACTGATTAGGGCGCGTGCGAGTTTCGTCTCGATCGTCCGTTGAATATAACGATTGATGGGGCGCGCACCATATTGAGGTTCAAAGGCTTCATTGAAAATCAACGTTTTTGCTGCTTCCGTCACATCAATCGTAATCTCGCGACCCGACAGACGCTCACTCATTTTGCTGACTGCTTTATCAATGATTCGTTCGATTTCCGCCCGATGAAGCGGATGGAACAGAATCGTATCATCAATCCGGTTTAAAAATTCCGGCCGGAAATAATTTTTCAATTCCTGGCGGACAGCTTCCTCTTCCGCCGCATCGATTTCCCCATCCTTCGCCGCTTCGAGCAAAATGTTCGCTCCGATATTCGACGTCATGATGACAATCGTATTTTTAAAATCGACGACCCGTCCCTGGGCATCCGTTAAACGGCCGTCGTCCAAGACCTGCAACAGGATGTTAAAGACGTCGCCGTGTGCTTTTTCAATTTCATCAAACAACAGAACCGAATACGGACTGCGGCGGACGGCTTCCGTCAACTGACCGCCTTCTTCGTAACCGACGTAGCCCGGAGGCGCACCGACGAGACGAGAGACATTGTGTTTTTCCATATACTCCGACATGTCAATCCGGACGATGTGGTCTTCACTGTCGAACATCGCTGCGGCAAGTGCTTTCGCCAGTTCCGTTTTCCCGACACCGGTCGGACCAAGGAATAAGAAGGAACCGATCGGACGATTCGGGTCCTTGATGCCAGCCCGTGCCCGAATGACGGCGTCCGAGACCAGCCGGACCGCTTCATCCTGACCGAAGACCCGTTCATGAAGCGTCTCTTCCAGATACAACAGCTTTTCTCGTTCCCCTTGTGCCAAACGGCTCACGGGAATTCCTGTCCACTTCGAGACGATATCTGCGATTTCTTCGTCCGTCACCGCCTCACGGACTAATTCATGCGACACATGCTCTGCCGATTCTTCCGCTACTTTCAACTGATTCTCAAGTGCCGGAATCTGACCGTACTTGATTTCAGACGCTGTATTTAAATCATATCGTCCTTCTGCTTCTTGCAGGGCCAATTTCGCTTTTTCAAGATCCGCCCGCAATTGTTGGACATTTTGCGAGCTGTCTTTTTCACGTTGCCAACGTGTCCGGAGTGCACTTTCATCTTCGCGGACAGAACTGAGTTCCTGTTGTAAAATCTCGAGTCGTTTGCGTGAGGCGTCATCGGTTTCTTTTTTCAGTGCCGCCTCTTCGATTTCGAGCTGCATCACCCGTCGGACCAACGAGTCGAGTTCTGCCGGCATCGATTCCATATCGGTCCGAATCATCGCACAGGCTTCATCCACAAGATCAATCGCTTTATCCGGCATGAACCGGTCCGTGATATAGCGATCTGACAGGATCGCTGCTGCGACGAGGGCATTGTCATGAATCCGGACACCATGGTGAATCTCAAAACGTTCCTTTAAGCCGCGTAAAATCGAAATCGTATCTTCGACATCCGGTTCCGCAACAAGGACTTGTTGGAACCGGCGTTCGAGTGCCGGATCTTTTTCGATGTATTTACGATACTCATCCAGCGTCGTAGCTCCGATACAATGTAACTCTCCGCGGGCAAGCATCGGTTTTAACATGTTCCCCGCATCCATTGCCCCGTCCGTCTTTCCGGCTCCGACAATCGTATGCAGTTCATCAATGAATAACAGAATCTGACCTTCCGCTTCTTTCACTTCATTCAGGACGGCCTGCAACCGTTCTTCAAACTCGCCCCGGTATTTGGCACCGGCGACAAGCGTACTCATATCGAGACTGAACAATTGTTTGTTCTTCAGACTTTCCGGCACATCGCCCCGGACAATCCGTTGTGCCAGTCCTTCGACGATTGCCGTTTTCCCGACGCCCGGCTCCCCGATCAAGACAGGGTTATTTTTTGTTTTGCGGCTGAGGATGCGGATCACCCGGCGAATCTCATCATCCCGTCCAATGACAGGATCCGTTTTACCCGACCGAAAATCAGCAACGAGGTCGCGTCCGTATTTCTTGAGGACATCAAAGGTCGCTTCAGGATTTTTGGTCGTCACTTTCCGGTTCCCGCGCATCTCAATGATGGCTTCACGAAGCAGCTGTTCCGTCACGCCTTGGCTCCGCAAGTACTGGGTCGCCGGACTTGATTGCTTGATCAGCCCCATCAGCAAATGTTCAACCGAGACATACTCATCCTGCATCAATCTGGCTTCTGTTTCCGCTTCCGTCAAGACTTGCAGCAATGAGTTGCTGATGCGCGGAGTTGAGGATTGAGCAAGTGCCGGTAATCGACTGATTGCTTCGTTGATTCCGGTCTCCAACTGATCAATCCGTTGGTCGAGCTTCTCAAAAACGATGCGGGCAATTCCTTCCTCCTGAGAAAGTAAGGCGAGTAAGAGATGCCATTCCGTAATCTCACTGTGTCGACGTTGTTTGGCAATCGCTTGTGCCGATACGATTGCCTCATGCGCGCGATCTGTCAATTTTTCGAAATCCATTTCACGTCACTCCTTCACAGATAAACGATTTTCCCATTCTTCATAAAACGCTGGATCCATTTCCGGAAGTTTTACTTCCAGTTGAACAAGCAAGGCTCCCCGGTGACCCTCTCGATTGCTGAGTCCACGATTCGGAATCCGGAGACGTGCCCCCGGTTTTGTGCCCGGCTTGATTTTCAGCTTCACCCGTTTTCCTTCCAACGTATCCGCTACCACTTCGCCTCCTAGGACAAATACCGTCGGATAGACGCGAACGGTCGAGATGACATCTGTTTCCTGACGGCGGAAACGATCATCATCTTTGAGGTGGATCGTTACATACACGTCCCCGGCAACACCTTTTCGGTTCCGCATCGAACTTTTTCCGCGCAACCGGACTTTTTTACCGTCATATAAATCTTTTGGGAGACTCATTTGAATCGCACCGGATGCTAAACGAATCGTCACCTTCTCATTCGTGCTGAGATGACTGAGCGGAACGGTCAACTCGAGTTCCTCGTCGGTCGCTTCTTCCTCTTGACTGAAGAAGGAGCCAAACATGTCTTCAAATCCAAACGATTGCCCGGCTGATCCGGTCGGTCGTGATTGACGTCCGTTAAATTGACGGAACAGATCGTCATAATCTGCCGATTGTCCCGCTCCCGCTCCAGCCATCCGTTCGAAGTTACTGCCGTAGCGGTCATATTGTGCCCGTTTTTCTTCGTCCCCGAGGACATCAAACGCTTCTTGAATATCTTTAAACCGTTGATCGGCGCTTGCCTCTTGGTTGACGTCCGGATGAAACTGTTTTGCCAGCTTCCGGTACGCTCGTTTGATTTCCTGGTTCGAGGCTGTCTTCTCGACACCGAGCGTTCGATAATAATCTTTCGCCACTCTGATCACTCCTTTAACTTTTGTTCTGTATCTTAATTATAGAATTGGTCAGTCCATTGGTCAAATATAGTCAAACTTTTTTAGAACGATTCTTTTGTTCTTTTCACTTTACGGATTTTCCTCAAACAAGTTTCGCTCGGAGAAGCATGATATACTGACAACTATCATCACTAAAAAGGAGCGATTAAGACATGGATGGGAAAAAACGAGCCGACGTCAAAATCGGACAAACAGTCAGTATCGTGTTAAAACAGGATCAACGGACAGGTAAACGGACGGAAGGCATCGTCAAAGATTTGTTGACGAAGTCTCCGAACCACCCGCACGGTATCAAAGTCCGTCTCGAAGATGGGCAAGTCGGTCGGGTTCAAGAAATTTTATAATCATCCGTACATGACACCCTCTATATCAAAGACACCCGTTTTTTGGTGATAGACCAAAAAACGGGTGTCTTTTTCACGGCTCATTCCGCCAGATAACGTTTCGTCGCTTCGATTAAAATCCGGGCGGCATATTGCATCGCCTGTTCTTCAAAATCAAATTTCGGATGGTGATGCGGATAAAACGTTTCATCACCTGCACCGGTAAAGAAAAACGTCCCCGGAACCTGTTGCAAGTAATAGGCAAAGTCTTCGCCGCCCATCGTCGGTGCAATCTCAAAGACCTGATCTGCTCCGACGACGTCCGATGCGACGGCGCGAACCAGCTCCGTTTCCGCCGGATGATTGACGACCGCCGGATAACCTCTTTCGTACCGAAACGCGTACGTTGCCCCTGCCGCGTCACAGACGCCTTTGATCGTCCGCTCCATCTCACTGACAATCTGATCGGCGACGAGCGGGTCAAACGTCCGAATCGTTCCGGTCAATTCCGCACTGTCGGCGATGACGTTAAACGTGTTCCCGGCATGAAGGGTACCGATCGTCAACACAGCTTGTTGCAACGGGTCAAGTCGTCGGCTGACGATACTTTGCAGTTCCTTGACGACGGTTGCTCCAAGTACGACGGCATCAATCGTTTCGTGTGGTTTCGCCCCGTGTCCGCCGCGGCCAAATAACGTCAGCTCAAATTTATCAGCTGCCGCCATGACCGGACCGACGCGGTAACCGATCGTACCAAGCTTCGTCGTCGACCAGAGATGTGTCCCGAAAATGACGTCGACGCCGTCTAAACAACCATCGGCAATCATGTCACGCGCTCCACCCGGGACGACTTCTTCCGCGTGTTGATGAATCAACACGACATTTCCCGCCAAGTGTTCTTTTTGACCGACAAGGATTTCCGCAACCGCCAACAACGTGGCAGTATGACCGTCATGACCGCAGGCATGCATGGCACCGGGAACCGTCGACCGGTAGTCGACTTCTTTTTCATCCTGAATCGGCAAAGCATCAAAGTCAGCCCGCAACGCAACCGTTTTGCCCGGTTGACCACCGCGGATTGTCCCGACGACACCCCGTCCGCCCACTCCGGTTCGGACTTCAATCCCAAGATCCGTTAATCGTTCGGCAATGAACCGTGGTGTGTCGACCTCATGAAACGACAGTTCGGGGTGTTGATGTAAATAACGACGCCGTTCAACCATGACTGGAAATAACTGCTCAACCATCTCTTCCACTGTCTGTTTCATTATGTACGCCTCCTATTTTTTGCTGTGCAACATCTTCACGCTTTCCCGTGTATATTGAAGCCGTTCAATCGTATCGTCATAATGTACTGCCGCATAGGACAAGAACAAGACATCAATCGCAAACAACTGTGCCAACCGGGAACTGAGAGCCGCACTGCGTAACGGGGCTTCCGGTGCGCGCGACGTCCATAACGCAATGTCTGCGAGCTGACTGATCCGGTTGTCCCCAAACCGCGTCAAACTGATGACTTTCAAACCGCGAATCTTGGCAAGACGAATCAATTCGACGACTTCTTCCGTTTCCCCGCTGTAAGAAATCGCAAAAAAGACATCATCCGCACTCGCATTCGCAAGAATCGTCGCGACGAGATGTTGGTCGGATTCTTGAATCGTCAACTTCCCGACCCGTGTCCATTTTTGTGCGGCATCTAAGGCGACAACGTTGGAAGCCCCGATTCCATAAAAATAGATGGCCCGTGCCTGATCCAACACTTCCGTCGCTTGCGCAATCCGGTTTTCACTGAGCTGCTTCGCCGTATCCTGCAAGGCTTGGATACTGTTGCTTAATGTCTTCTCCACCAGATCCGCCGGGCGTTCATTTTTTTCGATATCGTGATACCCTTTCAAATCCGTTCGTGCCGTATCGGCTGAAATCCGCATCCGCAATTCCGGATATCCTTTTAGACCAAGCGCCCGGCAAAAACGGACGACGGCTGCCGCGCTCGTTCCCGATTCTTCCGCTAAATGATGAATCGTCATTCCCGCAATTTCATTCATATGCGCCAAAACAAAATCAGCGACTTTCCGTGATGAAGAGGGCAACTCTTCGCGGACAGCACTAATCTGTGAAAAAATACCACCTTTCATGCAATTCTCTCCCTTACAATGGATTAAAACAGACGAATTCAGCGTCAATCCGCCTGATCCGCATTATGCTTCTTTTCTATTATGCTCCTCCAAGATAGCTTTCGTAAATCCAAACAAGTCCATCGATGTAATTAAGTAGCAAAAAAGACTCCCGCTTACGCAAAGAGCCCTTTTCTAATGCTGAAATCAACGAATTTTGACGATTGGTTTTTTTGTATCCGGTTCGACGAACAGCATCGCTTCCGTATCCCCGTTCAGATTCGTGACGGTAATCGTCGTCGGTACATTACGATTGTACTCCCAACGGTTTTCCAACAGGTACGTCACGTACTGAATGAACGCCACAAGCTCTGCTTTTCCGTAAAATTGAACCGGAATCTTAATCTCCAGTTTTTTCAGCTCACCTTCTTGGTAAAACCCTTCCCCCATCATGCCGGTGTAGTTCGGGAAGTAGTCTTCCAGACGGTCCTTGAACAGATCAAACTTGGCCGCATCATCGCGGACATCATTGGTTGCAGCACTTGACGGATAGTAATAATACTTTTCATCATAGTTTTTCCAGTCGTTGGCACTGATCTGGTTCCCGCGTCCAATGAAAGCAGACGACAGGTAATGACCGGAAACCGGTGACCCTTCATTTTCTTGCAGGTACAACGCCACATGAATCGGTGTCGTTTTCATGCCTTCTGTTTTTCGCATCTTCTTCACGAGTTCGTTCGCCATCTGTTTCCCTTGCGCGACGACCTTTTTCTCATCCAGCTTGACCGTGTAGGTTGGTCCATAATTCTCATCCTGGAAGACATACTCACTGTTTAAGACGAGAGCGATTGACGTCCCGCCGAGCTCCAGCTTTTTATCTTCTTCCAACATATAGTCTTGCTCGAGGATGTGCGATAGAATCAAAGGAGACTTTTGGTTTTTTTCTTTGTAAGTTTTTCCGGTCGTATACGCCGGGTTTAATCCGTTCGGGTCACTGACTCCGTCTCCGGCTTTCCCTTTACGCAAAAGCCACTGGGCGATTTGATCCGCTTCCAGCAATTGACCTTCTTGATAATAATATTTTTCCGGATCAAAGAATTGCGTCGAATGCCGCATCAGACCGGTCTCGATTTCATCCAGCTCAAGGCGCGAGCTGACACGTTTTTGTGTCATACCGCGTGCAACACTCGGTCGAAACGGTAACACGGTCCGGTAATAGGAATCTGTCGTATCGATCGCCGGACTGACGACGGCCTGGACTTCTTTTCCTTGTTCACTTTCTGTAATGACTTCTGTTGTATCGCTTTTTTGTGATAAGTCAAACGAACACGCACCGAGGAACAATGTACTTGTTAACGTCACTGCCACCATTTTTTTATATTTCATTGATTTACGCACCCCATGTTTTTAAAATCGTTCTCTCTATCATAACAGAATAGTTTTCCATCGGGGAAGGTGTAGTTTTTCCCTGTTTTTCAAAAAAGTACACCCTGCTTTTCAGCAGACGAAAGGATTTTTTATGAAACGACGACAAATTTTAGGTCTGCTTCTATTGACCGCTGGTATTTTACTTATCATCTGGCCGCTCTACACATCGCATCAAAAACAGGCTGCCGCTGAAGAACTGAAACAACGTTGGACACAGGATCTAAAAGCCGTCGATGCCAAAGAAACGAAGCAACCGGTTGCGACTTCGGGAGCCGGCTTACTGACGATTCCGTCGCTTGGTTTTGAGCAGGTCATCTTAGAAGGGGCTTCGACTGACATTCTTGACCAAAGCATCGGGCATATCAAGCAGACCGGATCACCGGGTAAAGGGAATTATGCCTTAGCGGGACACCGCAGCTTCACAAAAGGACTTCACTTCAATCGCTTGCCGGAGTTAAAAAAGGGAGCACACGTCATCGTGACGACAAAAAGTCACCGCTATACGTATAAGATGATGACGTCACAGCTCGTCAAACCAACCGATGTCTCCGTCTTGAACCAAGACGTCAAACAAGCGACCATCACCCTCATCACATGTGACCCGCCGGAAACGGCAACCAATCGTTTGATTAAACAAGGGACTTTGATCAAAACGGAGTCACTGTGATTCCCCGTCCACGTTAATACGAAAAGGGACTGACTTTTGAGTCAGTCCCTTGTTCTATTCAGGTCATCCACTTGATCAACCTTGTATTACCCTTCATATTTGGCTAACTCTTCGAGCAATTGCGCTTCATTCCAAATCTCAATTCCTAACGATTCCGCCTTCGTCAGCTTCGAACCGGCCTTCTCTCCTGCCACCAAAATGTCCGTTTTTTTACTGACACTGCCGGTTACGTCTGCCCCGAGCAATTCCAACCGTTTTCCGGCTTCAGAACGTTTCAGCGTTTCGAGTGTGCCCGTCAGGACAATCGTCTTTCCGGCCAGTGGCGCATTCGACTGGTCGACCCGTTGTCCGAGGAACTGTTGATTGAGTCCAAGTGCAGCCAAATCTTGAATCAAGGCCTGCGCTTCCGGATGCTCAAAATATTTCGTGACCGAATCAGCAATCTTACTGCCGATGCCGTCAATCGCCAGAATATCGTCGTACTCCGCTTGTGCAATACCATCGAGTGTATCAAACCGTTCCGCTAACAAGTAGGCTGCTTTTTGTCCGACCAATCGGATACCAAGACCAAACATCAGCCGTTCCAATGAGTTGTTCTTGGACGCTTCAATCGCCTTCAGTAAATTCTCGACCGAGGTTTCGCCCATCCGCTCATATGTCAACAATTCTTCCCGATCGAGCCGATACAGGTCGGCTAAGGTCCGAATCGCTTCGTTTTCGTACAATTGGCGGACGACCTTCTCGCCCAGTCCATCAATGTTCATCGCTTGTCGCGACACAAAATGAATGATGCCTTCCACCAGTTGTGCCGGACATTCCGGACTGACACACCGGATATCCGCTTCGCCCTCGAGGCGAACAAGTTCCGACGCACAAGCCGGACAGTGTGTCGGAAACTCAATCGGTTGTTCGTTCCCTGTCCGTTCTGAGACGACGACACTGACGACCGCTGGAATGACATCGCCGGCTTTTTTGATGATGACTTGATCGTGCAGACGAATATCTTTTTCCGTGATGAAATCGGCATTGTGAAGTGTGGCATAACTGACCGTCGAACCGGCGACGACGACCGGAGCAAAACGTGCACGCGGCGTGACTTTTCCGGTTCGTCCCACACTGAAATCAACTTCTTCGACCGTCGTCATGACTTCTTCCGCAGCAAATTTATAAGCCGTTGCAAAACGGGGACTTTTCGCTGTGAACCCGAGCTCTTCTTGATCATCGTAGCGGTCAACCTTCAGCACGATCCCGTCGATTTCGTACGGAAGTGTTGCCCGTTCCACCGTCCAGTGCTGAATGTACGCCAAGATATCTTCCACCGTTTCACACGTCTGCATCTCTTTGTTCGTCGGCAGTCCGAGATCAGCAAGCTGAAGCATCGCTTCACTGTGCGAACGGGCGCTGAGTGTATTGACACCGACACCGTACACGAACAACGACAGATTACGGGATGCCGTAATCGACGAGTCGAGCTGGCGTAAACTTCCGGCTGCCGCATTCCGCGGATTGGCGAACAAGGCTTCTTCCCGTTCCGCCCGATCTTGATTCAGGCGTTCGAACGATTGTTTAGGCATATAAGCTTCACCACGTACCTCGACCGTTTCATTTTGACGTAACCGCAGCGGCAAGGCTTTGATTGTCCGCAGATTTTGCGTGATGTTCTCGCCGACAGTTCCGTCGCCGCGTGTTGCACCACGGACGAGACGTCCGTCTTCGTACTTTAAGGAAATCGCCAGACCATCAAACTTTAATTCGGCGACATATGTCGTCGAACGGCCGAGCGACCGTTCAATCCGGGCGACCCACTCCCGAATCTCCGTCTCATCAAATACGTTCCCGAGCGATAACATCGGTAAGTCATGTGTCACCTTCTCGAACGCGTCAAGCGGAGCCGCGCCGACACGTTGTGTCGGCGAATCGGGCGTAATCAACTCCGGATGTTCGGTTTCAAGCTCCGTCAGTTCACGCAACAGTTGATCGTATGTGCTGTCCGGTACCGTCGGCTGATCTTGGACGTAATATTCATAACTGTACTGGTTCAGTTTCTGGCGCAATTCATCGATTCGTACTTGTCCTGTCATCTTAGTGCCTCCACTCATACCTTTTTGATCGGTGCGAATTTCGCAAGCAATCGTTTGACGCCGACTTCCGGGAAAGCGATGTCGATTTCTAAGCTGTCACCTGATCCGCGTGTCTGAACGACCGTTCCGCGTCCCCATTTCCCGTGTTCCGCTTTGTCCCCGACGTTCCAGCCGAGTGATTCAGCACCGGACGTCTTCATCGCCGTCGGTTTTGTGACCGAACGTCCGATGACGGCTTTTCCTTGTGGTACCGGACGGTCTTCCCACGGTAACGGTTTTGGTTTTTTGCCGGTACGCTCGAGCACTTCCTCCGGTAATTCGGCGAGGAAACGGGATTCGAGGTTGGCATTCGTCCGTCCGTACAGCGAACGCATTCGTGCGTGCGAGAGATACAATCGTTTTTCAGCGCGTGTAATGCCGACATAGGCGAGACGGCGCTCCTCTTCCATCTCATCTTCATCCTGCAACGAACGGCTGTGCGGGAACAAGCCTTCTTCCATTCCGATCAGGAAGACGATTGGGAACTCGAGACCTTTGGCCGAGTGTAACGTCATCAGCGTCACTTGTTCACCCGGATCACTTTCATCGAGGGAATCGACATCGGCGACCAACGTCAGATCGGTCAGGAAGGCAATGATCGTCTGTTCTTCCGGATCCGCTTGTGCCGTTTCTTTTTCAAAGTTTTGTGCCACCGTGATGAACTCGTTAATGTTCTCGAGACGGCTTTGTGCTTCAAGTGTCTTGTCTTCTTTTAAGACTTGACGGTAGCCGCTCTTCTCAAGCACTTCTTCCACCAGCTCGGATAGGCTGATGAACTCTTGCATCTGTTGCAGACCAAGAATCATCGTCCGGAAGTCCGTCAGTTTTGCTGCCGTTTTCGGGGCGATGCTCGACAATTCGATGTCACGGATCGCTTCCATCAGGGAGACCCCCTGCAAATCGGCGAAATCACGTAATTTATCGATCGTCGTCGCACCGATTCCGCGCTTCGGTTCATTGACGATGCGGGCAAACGATAAATCTTCGTTCGGATTCGAAATCAGACGCAGGTAAGCCAAGACATCCTTGATTTCTTTCCGGTCGTAGAACTTCGTACCGCCAATCATCTTGTACGGAACATTGGATTTGAGCAACGTTTCCTCAATCGCCCGTGACTGGGCATTGGTCCGGTACAGAATCGCGACATCGTTTAATTTCATTCCGTAACGCAAGGCATTGCGGATTTCCTGAACGATATAAAACGCTTCTTCCCGTTCGTTTTCTGCTGTATGGATCACCAGTTTTTCGCCTTCCGCGTTTTCCGTCCAGAGTTTTTTATCTTTACGGGTGCTGTTGTTCTGAATGACGTGGTTCGCCGCGTCCAGAATCCGTTTTGAAGACCGGTAGTTTTGTTCAAGCAGGATGACTTTCGCTGTCGGATAGTCTTCCTCAAACGACAGGATATTGGCGATGTCGGCTCCGCGCCAACGGTAAATCGACTGATCCGAGTCCCCGACGACACATAAGTTCTGGTGCGCCGCTGCGAGCAGATTGACAAGATCATATTGGGCTTTGTTCGTATCCTGATACTCATCGACATGGATGTATTGGAACTTGCGTTGGTAAAACGCCAGGACGTCCGGATTTTGTTTGAACAACTCGGTCGTCTTCCCGATCAAGTCGTCAAAATCCAGCGCGTTATTGCGGCGCAAGACGGCTTCGTATCCTTTGTAGATTTCAGCAACGGTTTTTTCGTACGGGTTCGTGACGATCGAGGCGTAAAACTCCGCGCTCCGCAATTCGTTTTTTTGACTCGAGATGATCGACAACATCGACCGTGGATCCCATTTCTTCGGATCGAGGTTTTGTTCTTTTAACACAAGTTTAAGCGCCGACTGCTGGTCGCTTGAATCGAGAATCGTGAAGTTTCGGTTGTAGCCGATTTTTTCGATGTCCCGACGTAACATCCGGACACACATCGAGTGGAAGGTCGATACCCAGATGTCGTTGGCGACACCGCCGACGAGCCGGGAAATCCGGTCACGCATCTCGCGTGCCGCTTTGTTCGTAAACGTGATCGCCAAGATGTTCCACGGGGCGACTTGTTTCGCAGCCATCAAATAGGCGACGCGATGCGTCAAAACACGTGTTTTTCCTGATCCTGCTCCCGCCATGATCAGCAGGGGTCCGTCCGTATGTTTGACCGCTTTTGCTTGCTCCGGATTCAGACCGCTGACAAGCTGTTCACTTAAATTAAACATCTAAATAGCCTCATTTCTATATTCCGAACTTTTGTTCTTATATTTTATCGTGTTGCTGTGACTGTCGCAAGTGCTGCTTCCAAATTCTCATAGATGATGTTGCCGACGATGATCGTATCGGCATGTTCCAGCATTTCTTTCGCCCGCTCGACCGAGTCGATGCCGCCGCCGTAAAACAACCGACCTTGCTTCAGCACGCGTTTGACCGAGGCGACCAGATTCGGATCACCGTAGATCCCGCTGTATTCCAGATAAACGACAGGCATCCGGAAGACGCTGTCTGCGAGTTGTGCGTAGGCAATGACCGTATCGTCCGCCAATGGCTTGGCTTGCGTGACACGGGCGACCTTGGCATCAGGATTCAGTACGATATACCCTTCCCCGACAAGATCGGCGTGCGCTAACATATGGCCCACTTCCTCGAGTGCCTCGACTTGTTTTTCAATGACGTGCTCAAGCGTTCCACTGTTGAGGACGCTTGGTGTCAAATACGTATCAAACCCCATCGTCGCCGCTTCGAGCTCTGACACTTCCAAGGCAACGGCCACCGGATAACGACGCAATCGCATCAGTAAATCAAGTGTCGCATCGAGCGTGATGTCATCGGTTCCGCCGACGATGATGGCGTCGGTTCCTGACGTGGCAATCGCTCGGAGGGCGTCTTCTTCAATTTCCTTTGCCGGATCGAGCTTAAAGACATGACGCCATTCATTATACGGTAACAACATATTGCTTCCACCCTCTCTTTTGATTCGCTGTGTCCAGTATAAAACAAAAACCCATCCCGCGCAGAGCGAGATGGGACAGACCTTTCAAGTCCGGACTTGGCGTTTCGTCAACAATGCGGCAAGCCCAAGGGCCAGGAAGGCATAGAGGACGGCAAACGCCCAGGGTTCAGCCAAGAAAAAACCAAGCACCGGCACATCCAGTAACGGGGAGTCCGGCGAACAGAGCGCCCGCCCGTTAACGATCGCCAGAAACGGCAACGCCGGAACCATGAAGATATAACCAAAGTTGATCCAAAATGCACGTTGCATGACGCAACCTCCTTAACCGATGATGACCGATTCTTTTGGATAATTGTAATTCCGTTTCGGCTGGTTGGCTTTGAGCAGCAGCACAAAGGAAATGACACCGATTCGTCCGATGAACATCAAGACGGACAAGGTCCACTTGCCGACATCGGATAATTCACTCGTAATCCCAAGTGACAATCCGGTTGTTCCAAACGCCGAACAGGCTTCAAAAAACAGGACCAGGAACGGGGCATCTTCAAAGATCAATAAGACAATCAATCCGATCATCGTCACGCCAGTCGAGACGACGATGACGACAAATGCTTTCCAAATATCGGACTGTCCGATCTCACGTCCAAAAATCTTAATCCCATACTCTCCGCGGATAAAGGCAACGACACTGAGCACGGCGACGGCAAACGTCGTCGTCCGAATCCCTCCCCCGACGGAGGAAGGCGACGCCCCGATGAACATCAGAATCGATAAAACGAAAATCGAGGCTTGCGAGAAGGTCGTGATATCGACCGTCGTCAGCCCGCCGTTTCGGGTCGTCACGGATTGGAACAAGGCATCGACCAGCTTTTCACCGACCGGTAATCCTTTAAAGGATTGATTCCATTCAAACAGCAGCAGGCTGGCTGTTCCGAACAGGACCAAAATAAAGAACGTCGAAGCCGTTAATTTCGTGAATAATGAAAAATGGTACGGTTGACGCGTTGATTGGCGTGTCGCCCGGTAAGAGATATAGCGCCGGACTTCAACCAAGACCGGGAAACCGATCGCCCCGAGCGTCAATAACAGAATCTGCATGAACACGACAAATAAGTCCCCGCGAAACGGCAATAACGATTCTCCGGTAATATCAAACCCGGCATTGGTCGTCGCGCTGACGGAACCAAACAATCCTTGTAACATCGCCTCACTTAGCGTCGGAAAGTACTTCGTATAATACAAGCCTAAAATCAAGGCTCCAATGAGTTCAATCGATAAGATGATCAAAATGACTTCGCGGATGTATTTGACGACGCCTTGCATCGTCGTCTGGTTTTGGTCACGGACAACAAGTTGCCGTTCCCGGAAACCAATCCGTTTGCCGAGGATAACCCACATCGCGATATGCAGCGACATCAAGCCGATCCCGCTGACCTGGACCAAAATCATGATCATAAAGTAACCAAACGTCGTAAACGTATCCGAGACCGAGACCGTCGTCAGACCGGTCACGCTGACACAACTGACAGCCATGAACACAAGGTCCGTAAAGTCCCAATTGTAATCTCCCCGTGTCGACCAGGGCAATCCAAGCATAATGATTCCGATGATGACGGCAACGAAATAAATAATGACGAGTGACTGGATCGGCGTCAGTTTTCGAATAAAATGTTGCATTTTTTGTTGAAACGCTAAATCCATCCGGCTTCGTCCTCCTTCGCAGAAATAGCGGATAACCGGTTAGTTATCCGCTACTTCCTCCTCTACAAGACCTAATCGTGCGAGTGCCAAGTCATAGCCGCCAGAACCGTAGTTCAGACACCGCTTCACACGGGAAATCGTTGCTGTTGAAGCACCTGTTGCTTTTTCAATCTTGTGGTACGTGTTTCCTTCCCGTAACTGCCGGGCGACTTCAAGTCGTTGTGCCAATGCCTGAATCTCATTGACCGTCGCTAAGTCTTCAAACAATGTATAACAATCTTCTAATGAATCCATCTTCATGATAGCCGTAAATAATTGATCAAGTTCTTTTCCACGCAATTTATCGAGTTGCATCATCTAACTCCCTTTCCCATTCATTGCTCTTTAACAGTTTAAAGTGCGACGTTTTAAATTTCAAGCGTCATCGCAAAATTGCCGGGAAAAGTACTTTCTTGCGTAAGACTTCATAAATCCCCTGCGGTGTGATCCGCACATACGGCAGGTGGGTCGAAGCCAGGAACAGCAAGGTATAGATTGGATCTTCAAACTTGTATCCTCGGGCAAATAACGCTTCGCGCAAAGCCGTTTCTTGAATGATTAAATCTTCGAGCGGCAAATCCGACGTTTGCCCCATTAACGTTAAAGGAATTTCCGCAATCACTTCGCCGTCATCAACGAGAACGACGCCGCCGCCAAACGATTTCATCCGTTCAAAGGCAATCTGCATGTCCCGTTTGGATTTTCCAATCAACAAGATATCGCCGCTGATCGAATACGAGCTGACGAGTCCACCGACGTGGGTCGCAAAGTTTTTTAAGACGGTATTCAGACGCCATTTCCCTTCGCGGTCAACCAACATCAAAAACGACTCCTCACATCCGTCCGGTAACACTTGCATACTCGTATCATGTTCAATCTGATACAGCTTCATGATGACGGAATTGACCATTTCAAGTCCGACCGGCATGCTGAAGGAAAAGTCATGTTCCGTCAGTTCAATCCCGATTTCAGACTTCTGCATCAAGTCAAGCGCATGATCCATCGCTTCGACCGGGTAACACGGGATATCGTTTTTCCGGACCCATGTTCCTCGTGCCAAGACATCGACCGGTGTCGGTTGGTCTTTTGCTTCCAAGATGTTCAGGTGGGCAATCCGTCCCGGTGCGATGCTGCCGAGCAGATGATCCAGGTTAAAGTGACGTGCCGCATTATAAGAGGCAATCCGGTACGCTTCTTCCGGAGCAATCCCTGCGGCCAGCATCAACCGAATCGTCTCATCCATCAGACCGGCTTTATAAAAGGAAGGGGTCGATCCATCTGTCGTCACGAGCACCTTCTCGTAGTTCTGTAATCCCGCTTCAACGAGACCCGCAAAAATATCCGGTAGGTCGGGACGAATCGACGAGTAACGGATGGTCGTCGTATAGCCGAGCTCGAGCCGCATCAGTGCCTCTTCGACCGTCATCGCTTCGTGGTCGCTCGTCACGCCGTATAATGCCATCTTCGTCAACGTTTTCGCGGATGCTCCCGGAAAATGTCCTTCGATCGGTTTTCCAAGCTTCATCGCATCCTGCATCCATTGCAGCAACTCGTCATCACCTTGCGAAAGACGCGGCCAGCCGGTCAGTTCGCCGGCTTGAATGACCTGGGGATGCTTCAGCCAAGCTTGAATCCGCCGGTTATCAATCGTGATGCTGTCGGCGTCGAGTTCCGTCTGGGCATCGAGTCGCGCCCACCAATACATCGAAGTCGGCAGGTCCGCTAGTGCTTCGACTTGCGCAAACGCTTGCTCCACCGGCTCTAACAAAAGAAGCATATTGTCATTCACAAGTGTCGTCGTGCCGCGTTCCGCTGCAAACTTCGCAAGCGTCGCCGGGTTATAGAGTTGGAACGGATGCGCGTGCGGTTCGATGTAGCCCGGGACGATGAATTTCCCTGCAGCATCGTACACTTCGTCCGCCGTTTCCGGCATGTCCGGTCCGACGTAGATGATCCGGTCGCCGCTGATCCAAATATTCGCCGTCCGCCACGCTTTGAGTCCTTGATTTAAGTACGTCGCATTTTCAATCACGAGTGTAGGCGCAAGCTTTCCATTGATGACCGCTTGATGGGTCCGGACTTCTGTTTTCGTCCATGGGGACCGTCCACAATTTTTTTTCATGAAAGCTCGACCTCCTTTTTATTTGAAAACGCTTTCTTATAGTTCTTATACTAAAATGTTACCGGAAAAGTTTCAAGCTTATTCGTCGTCAATTCGACTCATTTCGCCAAAATAACACAAAACCGCCACGGAAGACAAGCGTCTTTCATCGCCGGACACAAAAAAAGCCGGTGCCTCACAATCATGTGAGGCACCGGCTTTTGCCGTTATAAAATCAGATTGTTCGAAATGCTTTTTTGGCGATGTCCGTCCGGTAAAAGAAGCCGGTCCGGTCAAATGAATCGAGTCCGCTGTAGATTGCCGACACCGCATCTTCCATGTTCGCCGCTTTCGCAACACAAACGAGGACGCGTCCTCCGGCAGATAACACCGTCTCTTGTTCACCGGCGACGGTTCCGGCATGAAAGACAAGGACATCGGAACCGATCGTATCCGTCCGGACCAGATGGCCCGTTGTCGGCTGTTCCGGATATCCGTTCGCTGCGATGACAACACCGACGACGGCTTCATCCGACCAGACGACTTCGGGAACGTCACCTTCCATCAAGGGGATGATGACATCCAGCAGTTCGGTTTCGAGACGGGGCAAAATCACTTCCGTCTCCGGATCGCCGAAGCGCGCATTGAACTCGATCACGGACGGTCCACGGTCGGTCAACATCAGACCGGCGTATAAGAAGCCGGTAAACGGAATCCCTTCACTCGCCATCTGTTCGACGAGCGGCCGGAGGACCCGTTGCATCGCTTCTTCCGTTACCGCCTGTTCATCAAACTGTGGTAACGGACTGTAAGCGCCCATACCACCCGTGTTCGGACCAAGATCACCATCAAAGACCCGCTTATGGTCTTGCGACAAGACCATCGGAATGACGGTTTCTTCGTGCACGAAAGCCATCAGCGAACATTCCTCTCCGACAAGACATTCTTCGATCACGACGCTGCTCTGCTCCCCGAAATCACCGGCAAAAATTTCGTCGACAGCTTGGTTGGCCTGTTCCGTCGTCGCAGCGACGGTCACACCTTTCCCTGCTGCCAGACCATCCGCTTTGATGACGATCGGTGCTCCTTGCGCCCGAATGTAAGCATTCGCTTCAACCGCGGAAGTAAAGACCGCATGGTCAGCCGTCGGAATCCCGGCCCGGTCCATCAAGGCTTTCGCAAATTGTTTACTGCCTTCAATCGCCGCCGCTTCACGGGACGGTCCAAAGATCTTTAATCCGGCTGCTTGGAACGCATTGACGATTCCGAGGACAAGCGGTCCTTCGGGTCCGACGATCGTCCAATCAATCTGTTCGTCACGGGCGAACTGAACCAATTCCCCGATGGCGTCTTCCCGAATCGGGACACAAACAGCTTCCGTCATCCCGACGTTTCCAGGTGCTGCATAAATCGTATCAATCCGGACATCTTGTGCCAGTTTCCAAACGAGCGCATGCTCGCGTCCACCTTTACCGACTACTAATACTTTCACTCGGACCGCCTCCGCTTAGTGTTTAAAATGACGAACGTTCGTAAAGATCATCGTGATACCGTGTTTATTGCACGCATCAATGGATTCCTGGTCGCGAATCGATCCACCCGGTTGGATGATCGCCGTGATGCCTGCCGCTGCCGCTGCTTCGACCGTATCCCCCATCGGGAAGAAGGCGTCTGATCCCATTGCGGCACCAATCGCTTTCTCACCGGCTTGGGTGATCGCGATATTCGCTGAACCAACACGGTTCATCTGTCCGGCGCCGACGCCGACCGTCACTTCGTCTTTCGCAATGACGATGGCGTTCGATTTGACGTGTTTGACCGCACGCCAAGCGAGTTTTAAGTCTTCCCATTCGGCTGCCGTCGGTTTCCGGTCCGTTACGACACGTGCTGACGCATCATCGAGTGTCTCATCGTCACTGTCCTGCACAAGCATGCCGCCGGCGACTGCCGTATAACGAATCGCTTGGACACGTTTGACATCCAGTTCGAGTAACCGAAGATTTTTCTTCGCTGCAAGCAACGTAAACGCGTCTTCCGTAAAGGAAGGAGCGATGATGATTTCGAGGAAAATTCCGCTTAACTGTTCTGCTGTTGCGAGATCGACTTCGCGGTTCAAGGCCACGATCCCACCGAAGATGGAGACAGGATCGGCGGCGTGCGCCCGGCGGAAGGCTTCGTCGATTGTCGGACCAACCGCGGCGCCACATGGATTCATGTGTTTGACGACGACGGCTGCCGCTTCACGGAACTCATCGAGAATCTCAAGCGCTGCATTGGCATCCTGGATATTGTTGTAGGACAATTCTTTGCCGTGGAGTTGCTTCGCCGAAGCGAGTGATGCCCCGCGGTAAATCGGTGTTTTGTAAAAGGCGGCTTCCTGGTGTGGATTCTCTCCATAACGCAGATCCTGAACCTTCTCTAGCGTGATCGTCAACTGATCCGGGAACTTTTCGCCTGTCTGCGTCAAGAAGTAGTCTGCAATCAAGGCATCGTAAGCCGCTGTATGGCGGAACGCTTTTGCTGCCAGCTTCTGGCGTGTTTCGAACGTCGTTCCACCAAGATGAATCTCGTTGATGACATCTGCGTAATCTGCCGGATCAACGATGACCGTCACCGCCGCATGATTTTTCGCAGCAGATCGGATCATGCTCGGTCCACCGATATCGATGTTTTCAATCGCATCGGCGTACGAGACGTCTTCCTGCATGACCGTTTCTTTGAACGGATAGAGATTGACGACAACAAAATCAATCGGTTCAATCTGTTGTTCTGCCATCTGTTCCCGGTGGCTCTCGAGATCACGTCGTCCAAGCAGTCCACCATGGACCATCGGATGAAGGGTCTTGACCCGTCCGTCCAGCATCTCTGGAAACTGTGTGACTTCACTGATACCAATGACCGGAAGTCCTGCTGCCTCAAGGGCTTGATGTGTCCCACCTGTCGAAACGAGTTCAATCCCTGCCTGGTGCATCGCCTGTCCTAATTCAACGATGCCGGTTTTGTCTGATACACTGATTAACGCTCTCATACGTTTGCCTCCTCTTTCATCCACTCTTCGATGACTTGCGGGTACAGTTTATGCTCGACTTGCTGAATCGCCTGTTGCAGCGTTTCCCGTGTCATATCCTCTGTGATCCGGACCGCTTCTTGTGCGATGATCGGTCCCGTGTCCATCCCTTCATCGACTATATGAATTGTAACACCTGTGATTTTGACTCCGCCACGAAATGCTTGCCCGATTGCATCTTTTCCGGGAAAAGCCGGCAGCAACGACGGGTGGATGTTGACGATTCGTCCGGCATAGTGTGCCAGCAAAACATCCCCGATTAATCGCATATAACCGGCCAAGATAATTCGTTCCACATGTCGCCGCTCCAACTCGGCGACGATTTCCCGCTCGAACGTTGGTTTATCCGGATACTCCTTGGCTGTAAACACGAACACATCACAGTTACGTGCGCGTGCCCGTTCAATCACTTTCGCTTGTTTTTGATCACAGACGACGAGTTCAATCGTAGCCTGCAGACGTCCTTCTTCAATCGCTTCGAACAATGCTTCGACATTACTGCCACTTCCCGAGGCAAAACAGGCGATTTTCATTGATCGACTCCATGGATGCGGACGCCCGGCTCATCCGTGACTGTCCCAATCGTATAGACTGTCTCATTTTCACGGGCAAGGCGTGCCGTGACGGCATCGACATCTTCCGGTTTAACAATCATCATGTAACCGATGCCCATGTTGAAGACATTGTACATATCGTGACGCGGCACGTTTCCGGCTTGTTCGAGCCAATCGAAGACCGGCAACGTCGGCCATTTTTTCGGGTCAAACGTCGCACCGCATCCTTCAGGAAGAACACGTGGAACGTTTTCGTAAAAACCGCCGCCGGTAATATGGACCATCGCCTGAATTTTTTCTGTCTCGAGGGCCGCTTTGACCGCTTCGACGTAAATCCGCGTCGGCATCAGTAACGTATTGCCGATTGTACTGCCGAACATCATCAACTCATCTTCGTACCGCAGACCGCTTTCGGCGACGATCTTCCGGACAAGTGAAAAGCCGTTCGAGTGAACGCCGGACGAAGCGAGACCTAAGATGACGTCTCCCGGTTGAACGTGTTCTCCTGTGATCAATTTTTGTTTTTCGACGGCACCGACCGCGAATCCGGCGATATCGTATTCACCGTCTGCATACATCCCCGGCATTTCTGCCGTTTCCCCGCCGATCAATGTACAACCGGACTGGACACAACCTTCGGCAACACCGGCGACGATCCGCTCGATTTTAGCCGGAACCGCTTTTCCGAGAGCGATGTAATCGAGGAAATAGAGCGGTTCCGCCCCTTGGACGATGATGTCATTGACACACATCGCAACACAATCAATCCCGATCGTATCGTGCTGGTCGAGGGCGAAGGCAAGCTTCAGCTTCGTTCCGACGCCGTCCGTACCGCTGACGAGGACCGGTTCTTTCAAATTCAATTGACTGAGGTCGAACATTGCACCGAAACTGCCGAGTCCCGTCATGACTTCTTTGCGCATCGAGCGGGCCACGTGTTTTTTCATTCGAGAAACGGATTCGTATCCTGCCGTCAGGCTGACACCTGCTGCTTCGTATTGTTTACTCATGCTTTGTTCCCCCATCTGTTCAAAGTTTGGCTTCTAATTCTAATGCACCGATCGGTGTTGGATATTCGCCTGTGAAACAAGCCGTACATTGACCTTTCAACGGACCATCAAACGGGCGGTCGATTGCATTGACCATTCCGTTGACCGTCAGAAACTCAAGCGAATCGGCTCCGATTTCCCGGCAAATCTCACTTGGTGTCAAGCGGGCGGAAATCAGTTCATCTTTTGAGGATGTATCGATCCCGTAATAACACGGATTGGTGATGGGCGGTGCCGTGATGCGGACATGGACTTCGGTTGCCCCGGCTTCCCGTAACAGTCCGACGATGCGGCGGCTTGTCGTCCCGCGAACGATTGAATCATCAACCATGATGACCCGTTTGCCGTTGACGACACCCCGCAGCGCCGATAACTTCATCTTGACACCGCGCTCGCGGAGTTCTTGTGACGGCTGAATAAACGTCCGACCGACATAACGGTTTTTGATCAAACCCATTTCATATGGAATGCCGCTCGCTTCCGCATACCCGATGGCAGCGGAAATACTCGAATCCGGCACACCGGTGACGACGTCTGCCTCGACCGGTGCTTCTTCGAACATCTTTTTGCCAAGTGCTTTTCGTGCCGTATGGACGTTGACCCCATCAATCATCGAATCGGGACGGGAAAAGTAGATGTATTCCATCGAACACATCGCCCGCTCATGTGGTTCCATATATTGACGCGATGACATGCCGGACGTTGTGATGGTCACGAGCTCCCCAGGCTCGATATCCCGAATGAACTCGGCGCCGACGATGTCAAACGCACATGTCTCCGATGAAAAGACAATTCCGCCGTCCGGTGTTTTCCCGAGTGACAACGGTCGCAGACCGTGTGGATCAACGGCGACGTACAACGTATCTTCCGTCAAGAACAAGAACGCGAACGCGCCGACGAGTCGAGCCAGACTATCGGCAATCCGGTCTTCAAGCGTCGGTAACTTACTCCGCTTGACGAGGTGAGCGACAACTTCCGTATCACTCGTCGTTTGGAAAATCGCTCCTTCTGCTTCGAGTAGATGTTTTAATGAATCGGCATTGACGAGGTTCCCGTTGTGCGCAAGCGCCAGGTCGCCCGTCCGTGATTTAAAATGGAGCGGTTGTGTATTCTCAAGCGTATTTCCCCCGGCCGTCGAATAGCGGACATGTCCGATGGCGTGGTGCCCGGATAAAGAATCCAGTGTTTCTTGCGAAAAAACTTCCGTGACGAGCCCTTGTCCCCGGTGCGGCAGGAGCAGTTTGCCGTCGCTTGCGACGATTCCTGCCCCTTCCTGTCCCCGGTGTTGCAGGCTGTGGAGTCCGTAATACGCAAGTTGCGCTGCTTCCGGTTGTCCAAAAATCCCGAATACCCCACACTCTTCATTTAATCCTTTGATGTCATATAACACGCGATCGCCCCTTCCCAGTCGGCTTGCAGTGTTGAACGTGTCGCTTCGATGAGTGTATCGCTTGTCTTGATTTGCAAAGCATCTTGATCGGTAACGTATCCTATTTTATGCGCCCCTGTCTGTTTTACGAAGGCTGCTTCCTGTTCCGGCTTCACCGTCACGACGAAACGTGATTGCGATTCACTGAACAGATTTAGTGCCGGACCGTCAAATGTCACGTCAAGACCAAGCGTCGTTCCGAATGTCATCTCGGCTAAGGCAACAGCGAGACCACCTTCTGCCACGTCATGAATCGCTGTGACTTGTCCTGCTTGAACCGCTGCTTGCAAGGCCAGTAACCGCTCTTGTTCGACGGCTAAGTCAATCTGCGGTGCTTTCCCGAATGATTTTTCGAATTGCAGGTATTGCAGTTCACTGCCGCCGAATTCTGCTGTCGTTTCTCCGAGCAGGTAAACAGCGTCGCCTGCTTGCTTGACGTGTTGCGTCGTAATCCATTCGGTCTGTTCGTGAAGACCGACCATCCCGACGACCGGCGTCGGATGGACTGCTTTGCCGGCGGATTCATTGTACAAAGAGACATTCCCGCCGATGACCGGCGTCTCGAGCACACGGCACGCTTCTGCCATTCCGGCCGTCGCTTGCTGTAGTTGCCAGAAGCCTTCCGGTTTATCCGGATTCCCGAAGTTCAGGCAGTCGGTGATCGCGAGTGGTGTCGCACCACTGGCAACGATGTTGCGGGCTGCTTCAGCGACGGCAATCTGTCCGCCGACGAACGGATCGAGGTAAACGAAACGGCTGTTGCAGTCTGTCGTCATCGCGAGTGCTTTGTTCGTTCCGCGAACCCGGATGACGGCTGCATCAGAACCCGGTGCGACGACCGTTGACGTTTGAACCATATGATCGTATTGGTCGTAGACCCAACGTTTTGAAGCAATCGTCGGTTGTTTGAGTAGGGCACGCCATGTCTCGACCACATCGTCAACGACTGGTAACGTTTCCTGCATCGTTTGGAACTCTTCATAATATGCCGGGACACGGGATGGTTTGTTGTAGACCGGTGCTTCTTCCGCGAGCGCATCCACCGGTACTTCAGCGACGATTTTGCCGTGGTGGACCAAACGAAGGACTTTTTCATCGATGACTTCTCCGACATGCACCGCATGGAGTCCCCATTTGCTGACGATCGCTTCGATTTCCGATTCGCGTCCGCGTTCAACGACCAACAACATCCGTTCTTGTGATTCCGATAACATCATTTCATAAGCTGTCATGCCTGTTTCCCTTTGCGGTACATCATCCAGATGCATCTCGATGCCCATACCGGCTTTCGAAGCCATCTCGGCTGATGATGATGTCAGTCCGGCAGCTCCCATATCCTGCATGCCGACAAGTGCCGGATGACCAACGATTTCAAGACAGGCTTCGATCAAGAGTTTCTCCATGAACGGATCCCCGACCTGAACGGCCGGACGTTTCGCTTCCGTATCTTCCCCTAGATCTTCTGAAGCAAAGGTCGCCCCGTGAATCCCGTCGCGTCCGGTTGCGGCTCCGACGTACATGACCGAGTTCCCCGCCCCTTTGGCGAGACCCTTTTGAATGTCTTCATGGTTGATCAAGCCGATACACATCGCATTGACAAGCGGGTTGCCCTCATACGAATGATCAAAGCCGACTTCTCCCCCGATCGTCGGAATCCCGACACAGTTCCCGTATCCGGCAATTCCAGCGACCACTTGTTCAAACAGTTGATTGACACGCGGTGTGCCGAGGTGTCCGAAACGAAGCGAGTTCATCAAGGCGACCGGACGGGCTCCCATCGAAAAGATATCGCGGATGATCCCACCGACACCGGTCGCTGCCCCTTGATACGGTTCGACGGCTGACGGGTGATTGTGACTCTCGATTTTAAAGACGACGGCTTGATTGTCCCCGATGTCGACGACACCGGCTCCTTCACCCGGACCTTGCAAAACGCGTGGACCTGTCGTCGGAAACTGACGTAACACCGGCTTCGACGTCTTGTACGAACAGTGCTCCGACCACATGACGGAAAACAATCCGATTTCTGTGTAGTTCGGTTGGCGTCCGAGTAAGTTGACGACCATCTCATATTCCGCATCGCTCAGTCCCATTGTTGCGTAGATCCGTTGTTCCTGAATTTGCTCCATCGTTGGTTCAGACTGTTGTTTTAACATGATGTGCCCCCTGTTTGACGAGTGAAGTGAATAACTTAAGTCCATCGGTTCCGCCGGTCAGCAGCTCAACTGCCCGTTCCGGGTGTGGCATCATGCCGAGAACGTTCCCGGCTTTATTCGTGATGCCGGCGATATCGCCGCGTGATCCGTTCGGGTTATCGGTATACGTAAAGGCAATTTGTCGGTTCGTCTGTAACATCGCATACGTCGCATCGTCACAGTAGTAGTTGCCTTCTCCGTGCGCGATCGGAATCGTAATCGTTTCTTGCGCTGCGTAGTCGGATGTAAAACGCGTCTCATTGTTTTCGACCTTCAGTTCAACCGTCCGGCACATGAACTTCAGTCCCGTATTCCGGTGTAAGACACCCGGGAGAAGCCCGGCTTCAACAAGAATTTGGAACCCGTTGCAGACGCCGAGGACCGTTTTGCCTTCTGCCGCAAATCGTTTCACTTCCTCCATGATCGGTGAGAATTGAGCGATCGCGCCACACCGGAGATAGTCACCGTAGGAGAAGCCGCCCGGTAACAGGACACCGTCGTATCCTTCAAGGGACGTTTCCGTATGGAAGACGTAGTCCGCTTCTTCGCCGAGTGCGTCTTTGACAGCATGATACATATCTAGATCACAGTTCGATCCGGGAAAAACGATGACGGCAAACTTCATACGGTCGTCACCTCTTCTACGTCAAAACGGTAATCTTCCATCACAGTGTTGACGAGCAGTTTCTGACACATCTCATGAATCATCGCGTCCGTTGTCTCATCGGAAACGAGCAACTCAATCCGCTTGCCGATCCGAACTTCTTCGACCCCCGCAAAACCAAGCTGGGTAAGACCGCCTTTGACCGCGACACCTTGTGGATCTAAAATACTTTCTCGTAATGCGACCGCTACTGTAACCTTTTTCATTGTCCGTTTCCCCCTAGGCGATTGAATAGTGTTTGGTATGTGTCGATGAGTGATCCGATATTGCGGCGAAAAACATCTTTGTCGAGGTGTTCGCCCGTTTCCTTATCCCACAACCGGCATGTATCCGGTGAGATTTCGTCTGCCAGCAAAATTTCGCCGGCCGGTGTTTTACCGTATTCCAGTTTAAAATCAACGAGCGTGATGCCCTTGTTGTCAAAGTAGGGACGCAAGACGTCATTGACACGATGAGCTTCCTGTTCAAGCCGTAAAAGCTCTTCTGTAGTCGCAATCTTCAGTAAATTGATGTGTGCCGGTGTGACAAGCGGATCACCTAAGCTGTCATCTTTATAATAAAACTCGACGATCGGCGTCTCGAGCACCGTTCCTTCTTCGATGCCCAGCCGTTTACTGAGGCTGCCGGCGACGATGTTTCGCACGACGACCTCAAGTGGAATGATGGTGACACGACGTACGAGCTGTTCGCGCTCCGATGTCCGTTCAATGAAGTGGGTCGGAATTCCCGCCGCTGCGAGGACCTCAAAAAAGTGGCTCGTCAAGCGGTTGTTTAATTCTCCTTTACCGGCAAACTCTGCCTTCTTCTCTCCATTAAATGCTGTTGCCTCGTCTTTGTAGACGATGCGGAGCACATCCTGCTCCTGCGTCGTGTATAACCGTTTCGCCTTGCCTTCATAAAGTGGTTGCATCGATTTCGTCCCCCATGATCCTAAGATGTAGACGGGAGCCGAGCTCCCGTCCCAGGTTGATTAGTTCAAGCCACACCGTTCAAAGATTTCATCGACTCGGCTCGTATGATACGTTGGATCAAAACAAGCATCGAGTTCTTCTTCTGTAAAGAGTTGTTGAATGTCCGCTTCCTGCCATAAGACATCGCGGAACATGATTTGTTCTTCCCATGCCTGCATCGCCCGCGGTTGAACGAAGTCGTAGGCCGCTTCACGTGACCAGCCTTTTTCGATCAAAGCGAGTAAGACGTGACCGGAGAAGATGACACCAAACGTCCGGTCCATGTTGCGTTTCATGTTTTCCGGGAACACCGTCAGATTTTTGATGATGTTGCCGAACCGGTTCAACATGTAGTTGAGTAATCCCGTCGCATCCGGCAAAATGATCCGTTCCGCAGACGAGTGGGAGATATCCCGTTCATGCCACAGTGAGACGTTTTCGTACGCTGTCACCATATGGCCGCGGATGACACGGGCAAGACCCGTCATGTTCTCCGAACCGATCGGATTTCGTTTGTGCGGCATCGCCGATGATCCCTTTTGACCTTTAGCGAAGAATTCTTCGACTTCACGGGTCTCCGTTTTTTGAAGACCACGAATTTCCGTCGCCATCTTTTCAATCGATGTCGCGATTAAGGCAATCGTCGACATGTAATGGGCATGACGATCACGTTGCAGGGTTTGCGTCGAGACCGGTGCCGGTTTCGTGCCAAGCTTCTCACAGACATATTTTTCGATGAATGGGTCGATGTTCGCAAACGTTCCGACCGCTCCCGACATCTTGCCGTATTCGACTGTTTCCCGTGCTGCCTCGAACCGGACTTTATTCCGTTTCATTTCTTCGTACCAAAGGGCCAGCTTCAGACCAAACGTCGTCGGCTCGGCATGTACGCCGTGTGTACGTCCCATCATGACCGTATACTTATGTTCGTTGGCTTTGACCTTCAAGATTTCAATGAAACGATCGAGATCGGCCGCCAAGATATCATTGGCTTGTTTCAACAGATACGATAACGCCGTATCAACGACGTCCGTTGACGTCAGTCCGTAATGAACCCATTTGCGTTCTTCGCCAAGTGTCTCCGATACGGCACGTGTGAAGGCGATGACGTCGTGTCGTGTCTCTTGCTCGATTTCATTGATCCGATTGACATCAAAGGAAGCATTTTCCCACAGCAACTGGACGTCTTCTTTTGGAATCACGCCAAGCTCACTCCAGGCTTCACATGCTAAAATCTCAACTTTCAACCAGGCTTCGAATTTGTTCTGTTCTGTCCAGATCGCTTTCATTTCAGGACGTGTATAGCGTTCGATCATCTAACCGTCTCCTTCCATATCTGCAGGCGCGCAACTTCGGCTAACGCTTCTTCGACCGAATCAGCCAAGATGTTCAGATGCCCCATCTTCCGGCCCTGTTTTGCGTCCTGTTTTCCGTATAAATGGACTTTCGTCCGCGAGGATAACATCGGTAATACCTCGTCTAATGCTGTGATATGTTGACCTAGGATGTTCGCCATGACGACCGGTGTCGTCAAGCGGGTATCGCCAAGCGGCAGTCCGCAGATGGCTCGTATGTGTTGCTCGAACTGTGACGTCTCGCACGCATCAATCGAATAATGACCCGAGTTGTGCGGACGCGGCGCCAGTTCGTTGACGATCAGTTCGGAACCGACGACGAACAGTTCGATTGCCAGTGTTCCGATCAAATCGACATCGTTCGCGAGACGCGTCGCCAGGTCAATCGCTTGTTGCTCCAAGTCGCTTGAGATGCGGGCGGGAACGATCGACAGATGCAGGATGTTGTCTTGATGGATATTTTCACTGACCGGGAAGACTTTTGTTTCCCGCTCGCTTCGCGTGACGATGACGGAAATCTCTTGGTCAAACGGCAACCACTTTTCGGCGACGTATTCTGTCGGTTCAAAACGGGCGACGGCCGTTTCTAGATCCAGTTCCGTTCGAATGACTGTCTGCCCTTTGCCGTCATACCCAAAACGTGCTGTTTTTAAGACGAAGGGAAGACCTAACTGCCGTTTCGCTTCGAGAAGATCATCGGTCGTCTGAACTGCCTGGTATGGTGCCACCTGGTAACCGAGCTGTTCCATCAGTTCCTTCTCGCGAATCCGGTGTTGTGTCCGAAACAGAAGTTCTGTGCCATGGATCAATTTACCGCCGATGGCTTCCGCTACTTCGTGTGAGATGTTTTCAAACTCATACGTTACGACATCCGAGGCGTCAGCCAGTCGTTTTGCTGCCTCGACATCCGTGAACGGTGCCTCGATCTGTTGATCGGCTACTTGCGCACACGGTGCATTCTCCGTCGGGTCAAGCGTGATGAGCGAATATCCCATTTGGCGTGCAGATAAAGCCATCATCCGCCCCAATTGTCCTCCGCCTAAGATTCCGATTCGTTTCATGTCAGATGCACCTCCGAAGCGATGACATCCCCTTCCAGTTCGACCCGCATATGATCCAAAGCCCGGGCAATCCGTTCATCGACGGTCGCAAGAATCTGAGCCGCAAGCAAACCGGCATTTTTCGCTCCAGCGTCCCCAATCGCAACGGTCGCGACCGGAACACCACCTGGCATCTGAACGATCGAGAGTAAGGAATCGATGCCTTGGAGTGCTTTGCTCTGAATCGGGACACCAATCACGGGAAGCGTTGTTTTCGCTGCCACCATTCCCGGAAGGTGGGCTGCCCCACCTGCACCGGCAATGATGACTTTTAATCCTCGTTCCCGAGCCGATTCCGCATAACGAAACATTAAGTCCGGTGTCCGGTGTGCGGAGACCACTTTCTTTTCGTATGCAATGTCCAATTGATCCAGTACGTCACACGTTTTCTGCATGGTCACCCAATCCGATTGACTGCCCATGATGACTCCGATTTCCACCTTACTCATCTTCGTTTCCTCCTTTTTGCATAAAAAAAGCCCAAACCACGTCTAAAAGGGTGGCTTAGGGTATAAAAAGGTACGCCAAAAAACGATCGACGAACATCCATATACCCCATAGTCCAACGATTTAGGGTCGTCGGGTAGAAACTTGCAAGCCATATCCCTGCTATTATACGAGGTGTTATATTCAATCTTCCTATCACGCCTTCATCTTAACAAGACTGAACTCGATTCGTCAACCAAAGGCGAACAATTTAATTATCTGAAAATTCATCGTTCGGTTTTATACTTAATTTCTCCCATTCGGTTAGTTTTCCATTCGGAAATTTAAACTGCTGTCAACCTGACAGAAAGAAAAACTACTAAAAAAGACCATCCTCTCATAAAAGAAAGGATGGTCTTTGCGAAAAAACAATTCGATTCATGCGTTCTCAGATTCGAGTTTCGGCTTACAGTCAAAGATGATTTGTTGGCGGATAGGGTACGGTTCTCCGTTGGCATCAAGTCCAAAAATCGGTTCTTCCCGTCGAACGGTCGGACGATAACCCATGGCATCAATCCGATCAATGCACTCGCTGATTGTTTCATTTTCTTCTACGGCAACGCGCATTTTTTGTTTTTTTGCCATGAGTCTCACATTCCTTCCTTATTATATATATGAAAAAACCAAAAAAAGTCCATAAAAAAGCGGCGGCCCTTGAGCGTATGCTCCAGAACCACCGTT
>NZ_QXJB01000004.1:0-250349 GCF_003598705.1 Exiguobacterium sp. RIT452 | reverse complement strand
TTCTTGTAATTTAAATAAGTAGTCAACGTCAAACCTTGATTTTTGTACTAAACCATTTACAGTTAACATGTCATTTGAAATCAATACCTCGTACTCTTTAAATTGAGTTATCAATGAATCTATTCTATACCCTATTGAATTGTCTATATAGTCTAATTTCTTTGTATCAACATCGTGTTTGTACATTCTATTTCTTCTTGTATAATTCCAATGATTGGTATAAAAGACCATAGTTTTTTCTTTTCCTAGTCGAGTATTAGTTTGCAAAAAAACTTTATCGTTTAAACTAAACGTTTTATACTTATTTAAAGATATTTTTTCAATATATAATAATTTTAAATCTCTATCTTCGAGTATTCTTTTCTCCGATCCTTCTTCCTTTCTCAAAGAATTCAAGTCATAAGGAATATTATTTACAATAATCGAGTTATGCTCTCTTAGTAGTTCTTCATCATAATATAATTCATATTTCTCATCTTTTTTTAGAACAATAATTGTTTTGTCTGGATGATTAAATCCCCATAAAAATCTATCTTTTATTAGTTCTAAGATAGATGTTTTACCGATACCATTGTCCCCTGCTATCGTAGTTAAGGATTGAACATTTTCACCCCAGTAATCTTCCAAATAACTATCATTTTTTTTAATGTTTAATGTTTTTTTGACTTCATCATAGTGAAATTTGAATTCACTTTGAAAATTCAAATCACAATTGATTAAATTTGAATTACTATTTGCTAAAAAGTATACTAACATCTTTATCACGTCCTTTTTTATAACAACCACTAAATTAAAATGACACTATACAAAAATAAGTGCCACATCCATTTATTTTACAGGATGTGGCACTTATTTGAAATCATAAGATTTCAGGATATGGAGACGGTGGGAGTCGAACCCACGTCCGAAGGCATCGTATACTTAAGCTTCTACGTGTGTAGTCAATTTATTGGGATCTCGTCGTCAGGCTGCCAATTGACAGGCGTCCGTCCGACCAGTCTGATTCCATCTCTTCTCTTTCCCTCCAGACGGAAGGGTCCAAGCGTAGCCTGTTTAAAGTGAGACCCTAGAAATCAGCCGACCAGGCGACGGCTGCTAGGATCCGTAGTAGCTATTAAGCTGCTGCGAGTTGTGTGTTAGTTTTGCCAGTTATGGCTGATGCGTTTTAACGAGGCCGACCCCTCGACACGCCACAGAAGACCGAACTACCCCCGTCGAATCCGTAACGTCCCCAAGATATAAAATTGGGGCTTTCCGAATACTATTATAATAGCAGAAAAGTGTTACGGGTTCAATACTTTTGCTTGTCGCGTAACGCACGGTCGATATCACGCTTCGCATCCTTCTTCTTCAGATCGTCGCGCTTGTCGAATTTCTTCTTCCCGCGGCCGAGTCCGATCAGACATTTCGCGTAGCCGTTCTTGATGTAGACCTTCAGCGGCACGATCGTGTAGCCGTCGCGCGAGACGAGTCCCATCAAGTTGGCAATTTGTTTTTTGTGCAGCAACAGTTTCCGCGGACGGAGCTGTTCGTGGTTGTACCGGTTCCCTTGTTCGAAGTGGGCGATGTTCGAGTTCCAGAGAATCGCTTCCCCGCCGTCGAAGCGGACGAACGCGTCGCCGATACTGATTTTTCCTTTCCGGACCGATTTGATTTCGGTTCCCGTCAAGACGAGACCCGCTTCGATCGTATCTTCAATCGCATAATCAAACGACGCCCGTTTGTTGTTGGCTAATACTTTTGAACTTGTACCTTTTGGCATCTCTCTTCCACCACATTTCTAAACAGAAGCGCTTATTTGCGCTTCCGTTTTTTATTCGAGACCGCTTTATGGAACGGCGGTTTATCCTTCTTGTCCTTCAGCGCGAACCCTTTGCCTTTCGACTGGTCCTTCGGTTTACTCGGACGCTTCGACTTTCCGCGACGGTCGTCTTTCTTATCGTCGCGTTTTTGTCCCGGACGGCCGCCCGTTGAACGGATCGTCTTCGACTCAAACCGTTTTTTCGGTTGGCGTTCCGGCATCCCGACGACAGCAAAGTCGATCGTCTTCTCATCGATGTTGACACCGGTGACTTTAATCTCGACGACGTCGCCGATCCGGAACTGTTGTTTCGTCCGTTCGCCCATCAATTGATAGTTCGCTTCGTCGTAACGGTAGAAGTCATCCGTCATCGCCTGGATGTGAACGAGTCCTTCGATCGTGTTCGGCAACTCGACGAACATCCCGAAGTTGGTCACCCCACTGACGACCCCTTCAAACGTTTCGCCGATGTGTTGTTCCATATACTCGGCTTTTTTGAGGGCATTTGTTTCGCGTTCCGCGTCAACGGCACGGCGTTCCCGTTTTGAAGCGTGATCGGCGATTTCCGGCAAGATCGCAGAGTAGCGGTCCTGTGTCTTTTGCGATTTATCATTAAAGATGATGTACTCGCGCAACAGACGGTGGACCATCAAGTCCGGATACCGGCGGATCGGTGACGTGAAGTGCGTATAGAAATCGGTCGACAGACCAAAGTGACCAATCGGTTCGACGTCATATTTCGCTTGTTGGAGCGACCGTAACATGACCGTACTGACGACGGCTTCTTCCGGCTCGCCTTCAACGGCGTTCAGGATCGATTGCAACGTCTTCGGTGCGACCGACTCGCCTTTGCGTTCAACATTGATCCCGAAGTTCGCGATGAACTTGAAGAACGTATCGAGACGTTCTGCTTTCGGCTCATCGTGAATCCGGTACATGAACGGCAGTTTTTGGTGCTGGACGTGCTCCGCCACCGTTTCGTTCGCGGCGAGCATAAACTCTTCAATCAGTTTTTCAGCAACCGACCGTTCGCGGAGGATGATTTCGCTTGTCTTGCCTTCTTCGTTGACGAGGACTTTCGCTTCCGGGAAGTCGAAGTTAATCGCACCACGGCGTGAGCGACGTTCGCGGAGGATCGCAGCCAGTTCCGCCATCTGATCGAAGTTGGCGACGAGATCGTGATATTTCGCGACCACTTCTTCGTCTTCGCGTTCAATGATTTTACGGACATCGGTATACGTCATCCGTTCCGTCGTATTGATGACACTTTGTAAAATCTCATGGTTGACGACAGCACCGTTCTGATCGATTTCCATGATACAGCTGAGCGTCAACCGATCGACGTGTGGGTTCAGTGAACAGATCCCGTTTGACAGACGGTGCGGAATCATCGGAATCACGCGGTCCACGAGATAGACACTGGTTCCGCGTTCGCGTGCTTCTTCGTCGAGCGGTGAATCTTCCTTGACGTAATGTGAGACATCGGCGATGTGGACACCGAGCTCATAGTTCCCGTTCGCAAGTTTCTTGACGTGAACGGCATCATCCAAGTCTTTTGCGTCCGCGCCGTCAATCGTGACTGTCACTTCATTGCGTAAGTCGACGCGACCAACGAGATCTTTCTCGTCGATTTGATCGGGAATGTCATTTGCTTCCGCAATCGCTGCGTCCGAGAAGTCGACATTGATGCCGTGCTTGTGGACGATCGACAGGATATCGACACCCGGGTCGTTTTTATGGCCGATGATTTGCAAGACTTTTGCGGTTCCGGCGTAACGGCCGTCCGGATACTTCGTAATCCGCGCGAGGACTTTATGGCCGTCGACGGCACCAAGCGTATCTTCGTTTGCGACGACCGGCAGGAACGTCAGCTTCGAATCATCCGGCTCGATGTAGGCGATCGACTCAATCCGTCCTTTTGGACTGACGAACGTTCCGACGAAATCAGCCGGTCCGCGTGAGAGAATCTTGAGTAACTTGCCTTCGCGGCGGTCTCCGCCGTTTGATTCAGCAAAAACTTTGACGAGGACACGGTCCCCGTTGTAGACATTGCCGAGCTCCGGTGCCGGCAGGAAGATATCGCCTGCCGAACCGTCTTCCGGTGAAACGAATCCGAATCCACGTTGGTGGACCGAGATTTTTCCGGCAACTTGTCCGATTTGAGCGAGGGTTCCGTATTTGTTCGAACGGGTCCGCGCAACAAGCGCTTCTTCTTCGAGTTCATTTAACGTCCGGATCAGTTCCTTGAACTGTGCCGTATCCGTTAGTTCCAGTTTTTTCGTTAATTGATCAATCGACAACGGACGTTCGTCCGCTGCGATGACCTCTAATATGCGTTCACGTAATTCCAACGTGACACCTCCAGTTAATGGCTCCAGTTCAAGCCGTCCAAAAATTCATGGATGTCTTGGTGGAGCGTTTCTTTTTCTTTGTCGAGCGTAATGACATGACCTGAGTTCTCATACCAGATCAGATCTTTTTGTAAGGCACTGACACCATCATGGATGATGTTGGCTGAATCCGTGTTGATCATATGATCGTTGCGGGCTTGGATGACGAGTGTCGGTGCATAGACATCTTCGAGTGAATCGCGTGTCTCTTTCAGCAAGGCTTGCAGATCCTTTAAGGTCGGCATCGGTTCGAACACAGCCATCTCCTGCTCGATTTCCTCGACCGATTTTCCTTCTCGCTTCTTAAATTCTCTGGCATACTCCGTGACTCCTGCATACATGACGTCTTCACTTTTGATGTAAGCCGGCGCACACATCGGAATGACCGCTTTGACCGGACGGTGCATCGAAAGCCGAAGCGACATGACACCGCCGAGTGACAGTCCGCAGACCGCAATCTCGTCGTAGCCTTTCGCTTTTAACGCTTCGTAACCGTCGAGGACATCCTGCCACCAGTCGGCTGGCCCAGTCTTCGTCAGCTCTTCGGGTGGGGCAGCGTGCCCTTTATATTGTGGTGCCAGTGATGTATAACCATGTTTTTGCAGGTAACGTCCGAGCATCCGGACATCGGCGCTTGAGCCGGTGAAGCCGTGCAACAACAGAACTGCCCGGTTGCCGCCTTCAAAAAAGAATGGTTTTGGTAATGTGATTTTCATAAAATGATTCCCCCTCTAACTCTATACCCCAAAATGAAAAAATAGAAATCGAGAAAATAAGAAAAAACGACAGCGCGATCGGACGGCTGTCGTTTCAATACTCACTTATAAAAAGCGACGAGTAACGCCAAGATAAAGAATAATGCCCCTAAAATAGACGCTACACGATTTAGGACCGCATCCAAGCCACGGGCTTTTTGGCGACCAAATAATTGTTCTGCCCCACCTGTCAATGCTCCGAGTCCAGCCGTACGGCCTGACATCAAGAGAACGACGATGATGAGAAGAACGGAAACGACGATGAGGCCGACAAGAGCCACGTTATGAATGATCATCGATGATCCTCCTTCAGTAATATACGCTTCTTTCATTATAGAGAAAAACAACTACGGGAACAAGGTATAGATTCATGAAGTTCAGCTTCCCTCCAAAAAACACCAGCCGGCTGACAAAATCAGCTCGGCTGGTGAGGAAAATTATTGTTTGATGAGATCGAGTTCGACTGGAATGTTCTTCTCGACTGTCTCACCTTTGAGGTGTTTGATTGCTGTATCGATCCCGGTTTTACCGATCTCAGCCGGTTTCTGAGCGACTGTTCCCGCCATCTTCCCGTCTTCGACGGCTTTGACGGCATCGTCTGTTGCGTCAAACCCGATGACTTTTACGTCTTCCATGCCCGCTGCTTTCAACGCTTCGACGGCACCAAGCGCCATTTCATCGTTGTGTGCGAAGACGGCTTTGATGTCTTTGTTGTTTTGAAGGATGTTTTCCATGACCGACAGACCTTTTGCCCGGTCAAAGTTTGCGGATTGTTTGGCAACGACGTCAAGCTTGCTGTCGACTGCCGCATGGAACCCTTCGCCGCGGTCGCGTGTTGCCGATGCGCCCGGGATTCCTTCGAGTTCAACGACTTTCGCTTTGTCACCAACGAGTTCGATCATGTACTCACCCGCTTGTTTCCCGCCTGCAACGTTATCCGACGCGATGTGCGCGATGACGTCACCAGCTTCTGCATTCCGGTCCACTGTGATGACCGGGATGTCCGCATCGTTTGCTGTTTGAACAGCTGCACCGACTGCTGCTGAATCCGTTGGGTTGATCAAGATGAGATCGACGTTCTTTTGAATCATGTCTTCGATGTCACTTGCTTGTTTTGCGGCATCATCTTGTGCATCCGCGACTTGCAGTGTGGCACCTTGTGCTTTTGCTTCTTTTTCTGCGCCTTCTTTAAGTGAAACGAAGAACGGGTTGTTGAGCGTCGAAATCGACAGACCAATCTTAAAGTCTTTTGTTTTCTTCTCTTTTTCCGTGTCACTGCCCGGTTGTTCCGTCGAACAAGCCGCTGCGAAGACCATTAACGCCATCATGACGAGTGCGAGTAGTTTTTTCATATCAATATCCTCCTTTTGGATGGTAAATCACGTAGTTTGTTTCCGGTCCGCGAGTACCGCGAACAGGATGACGAGCCCTTTGACGACGAGCTGGAAGAAGGACGAGACACCAAGTAAGTTCAGTCCGTTGTTAAGTGTTCCGATGATCAAGGCACCGATCAACGTTCCGACGATCCAACCGCGTCCACCGGCTAAGCTCGTTCCACCAAGGACGACCGCTGCGATTGCATCCAGTTCGTACGATGTTCCAGCTGTCGGTTGCGCCGAGTTCAGACGCGACGTCAAGATGATGCCGGCAAGTGCTGCCATCAAACCGGACAGCGAGTAAATCAAAATCTTCACTTTGTTGACTTGAATCCCCATCAGTTTTGCAGCTTCTTCGTTTCCACCAATCGCATACGTGTAACGGCCGAACGTCGTTTTCTTCAAGATGAAGTACAGGACGCCAAAGGCAATCAACATCGTCACGACCGGGACCGGGAAGATCCAGAAGTAGCCGCGACCGAATAATTCGAACCAGCCACCTTGGCTGAGTCCGGTAATCGGCTTCCCGTCCGTATAGACGAGTGTCAGACCACGGAAGATCGTCATCGTCGCAAGTGTCGCGATGAATGGTGCGACTTTTCCGAGTGAGATGACCATTCCGTTTAACGCACCCATGATTGCGCCGACGATCAAGCCGGCAAGCACGGCGAGAATCGCTGACGTTCCGTCGGTCATCAGACCGGCGACGAACGCGGATGACAACGCAAGAATCGAACCGACCGATAAGTCGATTCCACCTGTTAAGATGACGAACGTCATCCCGAAGGCAATCAAGGCATTGATCGAAACTTGGCGTAAGATGTTGAATAAGTTATTAAGTGTTAAAAAGTCCGGTTCCATGATCGAAACGACGAGAATGATAGCGAACAGTCCGGCGAGCGGACCGAGCTTTTGACCAATCCCGAGTCGTCTCGGTTTCTTTTCCGTCAGTTTTCCTTGCATCAATTCCATGTCATTGTCCTCCTGTCGCAAGCGTCATGATACTTTCTTGCGTGGCCTCTTGTTGGTTGAGCATGCCGCTCATCTGTCCTTCCCGCATCACATAGACGCGGTCACTCATCCCGAGAATTTCCGGGAGGTCGGAACTGATCATGATGATCGCAACACCCGATGCGGCGAGTTCATTCATGATCGTATAAATTTCTTTTTTCGCCCCGACGTCGACACCGCGTGTCGGTTCGTCGAGAATCAAGACATCCGGTTTGGTTCCGAGCCATTTCGCGAGGACGACCTTTTGCTGGTTCCCGCCGGACAACGACTTCGCCGGTTGATCCATCGAGCTGTGCCGGACAGATAACGACTTCAGATACCCTTCGGCGAACTGCCGCTCCGATTGATCGGAGATGACACCGGACTTCGATAACGACCGGATTGTCGGCAAGGAGATGTTTTCCCGGAGTGAAAAGTCGAGGAACAAGCCTTCGCCTTTTCGGTCTTCCGTCAAGAAGCCGAGTCCCTGTTTGATCGCATCGTGTGGCGATTTGATTTTGATGACGTTGCCGTTTAAGCTGATCGTCCCTGCTTTCAGCCGGTCGACCCCGAACAAGCCGCGCATGACTTCTGTTCGTCCGGCGCCCATCAAGCCGGAAAAGCCGACGATTTCACCGGCCCGGACGGAAAACGAGACATCTTCAAACCGTTTGCCGGTCGCTCCGGTGACTTCGAGGACCGTCTGACCGAGTGTGACTTGACGCTCCGGATACCGTTCGCCCATCTCACGTCCGACCATTTCGCGGACGATCTGTTCAAACGAAGTCTCGGCAATTTGGTGGGTCGAGACCGAGACGCCGTCCCGTAAGACGGTGATCCGGTCGCATAGTTCAAAGATTTCTTCCATCCGGTGCGAGATGTAGACGATCGAGACACCCTGTGCCCGCAGTGCCGTCGCGACACTGAACAAGGCGCGGATTTCACGTTCCGTTAAAGCGGCCGTCGGTTCATCCATGATGATGACCTTTGCGTCCGTCATCAATGCTTTCGCGATTTCAATCATCTGCTGTTGTCCGACCGATAACGTCCGGGCGAGCTGATTGACGTCCATGAAGACGTTCAGTTCCGCCAGTTCACGTTCGGCGAGCCGTTTCATCTCTGCTTGCTTCAAAATACCGAAGCGGGATTTCAGTTCCCGTCCGAGAAACAGATTTTCCGTAACCGTTAAGTCCGGTAAGATGTTCAGTTCCTGGTGGATAAAAGCGATTCCCGCTTCTTCCGCCAGTTTCGGATTTTTATACTGTTGTTCCACGCCGTCAATTTGAATCGTTCCTTCATCGGCTTTATGGACACCGGTCAGAATCTTCATCAAGGTCGATTTCCCGGCTCCGTTTTCACCCATCAAGGCATGAATCTCACCGGTCGCCAGTGTAAAGTCGACACCCTTCAAGACGGGAACGGGACCAAACGCTTTTTTGATACCTGTCATCTCAATTTGCATCGTGCTTCCCCCTTAAAAAATGACGCCGGCGTGTAAGATGACGTTCGCATACGGTGTCGCTTCACCCGTCCGGATGATGACTTTCGCCTGCTTCGTCAGTTCCTTGAATGCTTCGTGCGAGACGAAGTCTTGCGGGACGTCGAGTTGGTTGACGACCTCAAGTGCCTTGACGTTCGTGTCGTTGATTTCCGTTGCGAGCGTCACCTGTTCAATCGCCATATCGTCGGCGACGACACGGACAACATCAGCGAATGACGGTGTTCCGAGCTCAAGTGCCAAGTCGATCCGTTCTACGCCTGCTGGAATCGGCAGACCGCAGTCGCCGATGACGACCATGTCCGTATGACCAAGATCCGTTAAGACCTTACTGATGTGACTGTTTAAAATCCCGTGTCGTTTCATGCTTCAACCTCCATCTGTTCCCGTGTCGGCATTCCGCCTTGTGCCCCGAGGGCGCGGACGGACATACCGGCTGCCTTGTTGGCAAACCGAATTGCTTCCGTCAGTGACGTTCCTTCCGTCAAGCTGACCGCGAGTGCGCCGTTGAATGTATCGCCGGCACCTGTCGTATCGATGACGTCCGTCTTGATCGCCGGCACCGTCACGATGGCGTCCCCGTCGTAGAAACGGGCCCCGCGACTGCCTTCTGTCACGATTAATTTATTCGGATACTGGCTTAACCAATGTTCCAGTGACTGCTGTTGTCCAAAAATCAAGCCGCATTCATGTTCGTTTGGTGTCAGATACGTCACGTCTTCCAGCAGCTCGTCGTCAAGGACGATGGCTGGCGCCGGATTCAAGACGACGGGAATACCGTGTGTCTTGCCGTAACGCGCCACCTGTTTGACCGTTTCCAATGGAATTTCGAGTTGTAACAAAATCATGTCCGTCTGACCGAGGAGGCTGTCGAGCTGTGCCTCGTCGTAGACGACGGCTAAGTTCGCCGACTGGACGACGACGATTGAATTATCGCCTTCTGCCAGCGTAATGTGCGCCGTCCCCGTCCGTTCGTTCGCGATCGTCTGCAGATGCGTCGTTCCGACCTGTTCCGTTTCGAAGTTCTGCCGGATCGCGACGCCGTTTGCATCGTCACCGACACAGCCGACCATTTCGACGTTGCCGCCGAGCCGGGCAATCGCGACCGCTTGGTTGGCCCCTTTTCCTCCCGGTACCGTATGGAAGGAGGATCCGATGACCGTTTCCCCTGCTGACGGACGACGATCGCTTTCGACGACCAAGTCCATCGAGATACTTCCGACTACACTGATTTGTTTCATGACTGTTCACCCTTCCGCTTCGTCGTTTCTCGTTCGATGACTTCGACCATCAATTCATGATGGACGGCCGCAATCTCTTTTCCTTCAATTCGTTGAATCAATAACTTTGCCGCCAGTTCACCCATCTGATAGATCGGCTGGGCAATCGTCGTGAGTGGTGGTGAAATCATCTGTCCGAGTTCAATTCCGTCATAACCGATGATCTGTAACTGGTCTGGAATCGCGATTCCCCGCTCAGCCGCGACTTGAATCGTCGCTGCGGCGATGACATCGTTTGCCGCAAAAATTCCGTTACAGTCGTAATGGTCAAATAAGTAGTTCGCCGCCCCGAGTGCGCCTTGGAAATGAAACGGCGACTCAATGCTTGCGACGAGGTGTTTCCCGGCAACTTCCTCAAATCCATCCCGGCGTTTTTTGATCGTCGGTAATTTTGAAGGACCGCTGATGACGACGAGTTCGGTTGCGCCGTGATCGAGTAAGAACTGTGCCGCTTTTTTACCGCCGTCGTAACCGTTTGACGTGACCGTCGGGATTGCGCCTTGCAAGACACGGTCGAGGGCAACGATCGGCACTTCGATTCCTTCATAGTTCGGGTTGTTCGAATAGTTTGTCGTGATGATCAGCCCGTCGATGTGCATCGCTTCGAGTGACTGAATATATTCTTGTTCTTTCTGAAACTGTTCATCCGTGTTACACAAAATCACCTGAAATCCGTGCTGATGTGCCATATCTTCCACAGCCCGTGCGAGTTGCGGAAAAAAAGGATTGGTGATGTCCGGGACAATCAAACCAATCAGACCAGATCGTTTTTGGAACAACGACCGGGCGACCCGGTTCGGTCGATAATCGAGCTGCTTAATCGCTTGCAGGACTGCTGTTCTTGCTTTTTCGCTGACATATCCCTTCTCATTCATGACGCGTGAGACGGTCGCAACGGAGACATTTGCCACTTTCGCTACTTCCCGGATGGTCGACATGTTCGCCACCTCTTTCTTTTGATAACGCTTACAATATGTATCATATTGTGTAACCGGTTACACATCAATCCTTTTTGCTAAAATATATTTTATTTATTTTTTGAGGCAGACGAAAAAGTCCGATCAAACGTGTGACGACAACGTTTGTCCGGACTTCTTCAATGATTGGGATGGCGTTTTTGATACAACCGTCGAAACAAGGCGACGAGAAATGCTAAAATCGCAAGCGGCTCCAGTAAGTAAATCAACAGGAACGTAATGTCGATGACCGCATCTTCCGGGTTATACCGCAGAATATAGATGGCTCCCGGTAGGAGCGCAATCAGACCCGTGATGCCGAGGACCGTTCCGAGAATCATGCTTTGACGTGAAAAACGACTCGTAATCTGATACAGACCGATAAAGAAAATCAATTCCGTAAAATAAATGATCCGGAGTTGAATCTCGTCGATCGCGGGGTCCATACCCAAAAATAAATAACGAAACAGCATCTTCATCCCCCCTACCTCTTTCTGTACCCGGTTATTGAATCCGTTAATGCACCGATTCCAGTTTGTCTGCATATCCTATCTGACTTTAGGGAATAGCTTGATAGTAACAGCTACTTAAAGAAAGTTGGGGGTCCGACCGATGAAAGAAGAACATTCGATGAAGGTCGTCAGTTGCTTAAACGACTTTTTTCAACGCAACGAACAACCACTTCAGGTCGACTTACTACGCGGTCTTCCTCCAGTCGTCTTATTGTTAAAAGATGAAGCCAAACGTTCCTTCGCAGCGGAAGCGAATTTGCACGATGAATTACTCAGCGACATCAAACGTCTCGTCCAGGAGTGTCTCGATCCGCAAACTTTACGTGAACTTGATATCGATGTCGACTTACCCGAGTTCTTCGTCACGCGTGCTCCACTCTATTCTGCTCATCATTACCTCGTTACGTTTATCGAGGATTGATTTCAAGGAGCATAATTCCATTTTGATACTACGGGATTCGACGTTTAGTCGGGTCTCGTTTTTTTAGGTCTACGAAAAAACATTCATTCGCTCGCTTTTCTAGGGCGGAAGCGTTGCTTCCTTCTCCCTTAGAAGTCGAGCGATGAATGTTTTTCTATGCACCTGTTATCACGCGTTTCACGCGACTCCTACAGGAAAAAGCGCAAGCCTGCGCTGTCAGATCTTGTTTGAGGAAACCACATGAGACGCTTCAACGTTGGATTAAGAAATCTCGTGATTAATGTGCAATAGGTTTTATCATATAGGAAATAATGTTAATGTTAAATTTGAAAAAGGAGGAAGTAATTTGGATAATAACAAATATCATAAAAAACTTGTTATCGTTCGATTAGTAGCGACGTCACTGATACTTCTGTCTTTAACACTACCGTACTTTGAATTAATGGAGCATAGCACAACTCCATTCGTTATCCTTATAACACTTTTTTTGTTTTACGTTATTGAAAATAAATATGAAGAAAAACGTAAATGAATAAGTTTGTACAGAATTTTTTTGTTAAAGATAGCTCATTTATGAATGTTGAAGATATTTTGAGGGTATCAAATTTATTTTCCCTCTTTATTTTATTTGGACTAAATATAAAATAATACTTCAAAGAACGAGCAAAAAGTGGCTCTTCTCGATTAAGAGAAAAACCACTATTTTGTCTTCAGTCTGACGATTCCAACATATATCGGAATCTAATTGAGCACTTAATTTTCAACTTCAAGAATAGCTTCGATTTCTGCCTCGACTTCTTTATTCACCATCTGCGAACGTTTTTTTCTTAATTCAAGATCCATTTCCTGATCAATGAACTCGTTCGTATGCTTATCAAAACAACTGTAGCAAATCGGATAAAAGTCTTTTTCTTCTGTCTTCAACGAATTGAATTCCCACGTGTTCAGTTCCAAATAACTGACTTGGTTATTCGTTTCTTTTCCGCATATTTCACATGTCATTTTTTTAGTGCTCCCTTCCTTATGCATCAATCTTCGTTTTTGCTGATTGACGGTCCTTGATGCGTTTCAAACGCCCGTGATATTTCATGATGTTCGCTTGAGATTGTTTGGCCTCTTCGCTCGTAGGTTGCAAGTTCTCAATATCCCAGTATTTCACGACGACATCTAATACCTGGTCAAAGTATTGGAGGGGTCCGTAATTCGTATCAATCGCAATGGTCTTCATACGCTCGGTAAAGTCCGGCATGATCGCTCCCGGCATCGAGAAATTGATGATGACATCTTCGAAGAACACAATGAAGTTCGGATCGAGTTCAAGGTGCGCTTTCACCGTGTCGCGGTAGAACGCATAGTGAAGGGCTTCATCTTTTGCCAAACGACGGAGCAGTGTCGCCAAGTCTTTGTCATGCGCTCCTGCCACTCTCGCTACGTTGTTATAGAAAACGAGTGTCGCAAGCTCTTGCAACGACGTGTAGGCCATGGTTGCCAAAGGATTCGTGAAGTCCGGGAACCAGCCGCTTTCAACGACACGTCTTCTTAATTGATGCAACCGTGTCGGATTGACGTTTCGTGTCACAAGTAAATACGTTTCCAGTAAGCTCGAGTGCTGGTCTTCTTCCGCTGTCCACGTGCGGACAAAATCATTGATGACTTCCATCGAGTTTTTAAACGTGTAATCCAAGTGCGATGTATACCAAGGTAAGTTTACTTCTGTCAGTAATGCCGTTTCCACGGCAACGATGACACCTTCCGGAAGCGTAACTTGACTCTCCTCCCAAGGAACCCGTTTAAACGACATCGCCTTGTCCCATGGAATGAATTCGTGATAGCTCCAATCAATATTGGCTGAACGCTCCTTATGTAAGCGGTAAAGTTCCTTAATGCGTGGTTCTAAGCGTATATCTAAATCTGAATTTAACATGATCATGTCTCCTTTTAGATGTTTTTAAGCTTAATCCATTTACATTTATCTAATCACTATAATGATCGAACTTAAACTTATTTATAACTATAACATTTTAATGACCAGGTAGTAAAAAACAAGGTCTTATAAATTTGATTTTTTTCACGTTTTGAACTGAATCTCGTTTGTGTAATCGATTTTTAGATTCAACTTACACCCTTTTTAACCAATCCATCAAGAACACAAAAAACCTCCTATTCATGTGCGGAGATCGCACATAAATAGGAGGTATTGGCTGTACAGCGAGTGTACAACACACTTTAAATCATCAACCCGTAATTACTTCTTGAGGTTGTAGAATGATTTGATTCCGTCGTAGACAGCAACGTCTGAAAGCATGTCTTCGATGCGGAGAAGTTGGTTGTATTTCGCGATACGGTCTGTACGTGAAAGTGAACCTGTTTTGATTTGACCAGCGTTTGTCGCAACAGCGATGTCAGCGATTGTTGAATCTTCTGTTTCACCAGAACGGTGAGAAACGACTGCTGTGTAACCAGCTTTTTTCGCCATTTCGATTGCGTCGAATGTTTCAGTCAACGTACCGATTTGGTTAACTTTGATGAGGATCGAGTTTGCGATGCCTTTTTCGATACCTTCAGCAAGTTTCTCTGTATTTGTTACGAACAAGTCATCACCAACAAGTTGGACTTTGTGTCCGATACGATCTGTAAGGAGTTTGTGACCATCCCAGTCGTTTTCGTCACAGCCATCTTCGATTGAGATGATTGGGTATTTGTCAACGAGTTGTGCGTAGAATTCAACAAGCTCAGCTGTTGTGAGGACTTTGCCTTCGCCAGCGAGGTTGTATGTTCCAGCTGCTTTGTCGTAGAACTCAGAAGAAGCGACGTCCATTGCAAGGTAAACATCTTCGCCTGCTTTGTAGCCAGCTTTTTCGATTGCTTCAAGGATAACTGTGATTGCTTCTTCGTTTGATTTCAAGTTTGGAGCGAACCCACCCTCGTCACCAACTGCTGTGTTAAGACCCATTCCGCTAAGAACTGATTTCAACGCGTGGAAGATTTCAGCACCCATACGAAGTGCTTCTTTGAATGTTGGAGCTCCAACAGGCATGATCATGAACTCTTGGAAGTCAACGTTGTTGTCAGCGTGTGATCCACCGTTGATGATATTCATCATTGGAGTTGGAAGTGTTTTCGCGTTGAATCCACCGAGGTACGTGTAAAGTGGAAGACCAAGCTCATCTGCAGCAGCACGTGCAGCAGCCATAGAAACACCAAGGATTGCGTTAGCGCCGAAGTTACCTTTGTTTTTCGTACCGTCGAGGTCGATCATCTTTTTGTCGATTCCTGCTTGGTCGAAGACATCGTAGCCGATGATTTCAGGTGCGATTTTTTCGTTGACGTTGTCAACAGCTTTTAAGACACCTTTACCGAGGTAACGTGATTTGTCGCCATCGCGAAGCTCAACTGCTTCGTGCTCACCAGTTGATGCGCCTGATGGGACGAGTGCGCGACCGAAACCGCCGTCTTCTGTATATACTTCTACTTCTACTGTTGGGTTACCGCGTGAATCAAGAATCTCGCGTGCATAAATCTCTGTAATCATTGACATTTAAATTCGCTCCTTTTTGTTTGAGAAAGATTAGTTTGTAGTGCGACCGTGACCAGTCCATCGATTGACGGGATTATTTCTTTTCTACAATCGATTTCCCGGTCATTTCTGCCGGTTGATCTGCTCCGAGTAAATCGAGAACAGTTGGTGCCAAGTCTGCCAATACGCCAGTCAATGGCTCAAGGAGTTCGACGTCCTCGACTGTGACGATACATGGAACAGGTTCTGTCGTGTGCGCCGTCATCTTGCTGCCATCGGCATTGAGAACTTTGTCCGCGTTTCCGTGGTCGGCTGTGATGATGGCTGCGCCACCTTTGCTGATGATCAAGTCAACGACTTGACCGAGACATTTATCCACCGCTTCGATCGCCTTTTTCGTCGGCTCGAGCATACCCGAGTGACCGACCATATCGGGATTGGCGAAGTTGAGGATGATGGCGTCGTGTTCGTCCGTGTTGATTGCGTCAACGAGTGCTTCCGTTACTTCATAAACACTCATTTCCGGTTTCAAATCGTATGTCGCGACTTTTGGAGATGGGATCAGAATCCGATCTTCTCCTTCATACGGCTCTTCACGTTGACCGTTAAAGAAGAACGTGACGTGCGGGTACTTTTCAGTTTCCGCAATCCGTAATTGTTTAAGGCCTTGTTTTGATAACGTTTCACCGAGTGTGTTTTTGATGTCTTCCGGTGGGAAGACGATGTCCGTATCAATCGCATCCGAGTACTTCGTCATCGAGACGAGCAGCAGGTTCTTCGGTGCGTTGTCCGGCAATTCAAATCCATTGAAGCCTGTTTTTTCTTTGTACGTCTTGGCGAGCTGAATCGCACGGTCCGGACGATAGTTGAAGAACATGATCGCATCGTTATCGTGGATCGGTGCTACTGGAGTACCGTCTTCCTGCACGACTACCGTTGGTTCAATGAACTCATCTGTGACGTCTGTTTTGTACGAAGCTTCGACCATCGCGATTGGGTCTTTTGTTGTCGGACCGTCTGCGAACGTGATGACGTCATAGACTTTCTTGACGCGTTCCCAGCGGTTGTCGCGGTCCATCGCGTAATAACGACCAGAGACACTTGCGAATTGACCGACGTTTAACTCGTCCATCTTCGCTTGTGCATCACGGAGGAAACCGGCTCCTGATTGTGGATCACAATCGCGGCCATCCGTGAAGGCATGGAGATAGACTTTTTCGATTTCGTGAAGTTTCGCGAATTCAAGCACTGCATACAGGTGGTTGATGTGACTGTGGATTCCACCGTCAGAGACCAAACCGAAGATATGAAGGGCTGAACCGTATTTCTTCACGTGACCTGCCGCATCGTTCATCGCTTGACGCGAGAAGAACGAGCGATCCTTAATGGCATTGTTGATTCGGGATAGCGATTGATAGACGACGCGACCTGCTCCGATGTTCAAATGACCCACTTCTGAGTTCCCCATTTGTCCTTCAGGCAAACCAACGTATTCTCCTTGCGCATTCAACAATGTATGGGGGTAGTGTCCCCAGTAACGGTCGAAGTTCGGTTTATTTGCTGCCGTGACAGCATTTCCGAACTCCTCGTCACGCATACCGAAACCATCAAGGATGATCAGTGCGACTGGACGTTTTTTCATTTAAATCGCCTCCAACAGTTTGAGGAACGATCCTGTCTCAAGACTTGCGCCACCAACTAAAGCACCGTCGATGTCAGGTTGAGCCATGTATTCTTTGATGTTGTCCGGTTTGACACTGCCGCCGTACTGGATGCGGACTGCTTCTGCAGCTTCCGTACCGAATTCAGCTGCGATGACATCGCGAACGAATTTACAAGAATCTTGTGCATCTTGTTCTGTTGCTGATTTTCCTGTTCCGATTGCCCAGACAGGCTCATACGCGACAACAAGGTTTTTGACTTGATCAACTGTTAAGCCTTTCAAGCTGTTCGTTGTTTGCTCACGGATCACTGATTCGAATTTTCCGCCTTCGCGTTCTTCGAGTGTTTCACCGACACAAACGATTGGCACGATACCATGCTCAAATGCTTTTTTCGTTTTGCTGTTGATGAACGCATCTGTTTCTCCGAAATACTCACGACGTTCTGAGTGACCGAGGACGACGTATGTTACGCCAAGTTCTTTGAGCATCACTGGGCTGATTTCACCTGTGAATGCGCCGCTCTCTTGGTCGTACATGTTTTGAGCGCCGATTTTCAGGTCCGTTCCAGCTGTCGCTTCTGTCAAGTGTGCAAGGAATACAGACGGTGCACAGACAGCCGCGTCGACTTTCGAAGAAGCGGGTACAGTTCCTTTGACTTCCTCAGCGAATGCCACAGCATCCTTGAGGGTAAGATTCATTTTCCAGTTACCTGCGATAATTGGTTTACGCATTGAAAACACTCCCTTGTGAACTTTAGATTACTTGTCGTTAAGCGCTTCGACACCTGGAAGAGCTTTTCCTTCCATGAACTCGAGGCTTGCGCCGCCACCAGTTGAAATGTGACTCATTTTATCTGCAAGACCAAACTTCTCAGCCGCTGCAGCAGAATCTCCACCACCGATGATCGAGTATGCATCGCTGTCAGCTAATGCTTGAGCGACACCTTTTGTTCCGTTTGCATATTTATCAAGTTCGAACACACCCATTGGTCCGTTCCAGACAACGAGTTTCGAAGACTTGATTGCTTCTGCATACAGTTCGATTGTTTTTGGACCGATATCGAGTGACATGTGATCCGCTGGGATACTGTCGATGTCGCGTGGTCCAACATATGTTTCTTCGCCGAATTCCTTCGTGATGACACAGTCAACCGGCATCAAGAACTTCACGCCTTTGTCTTCTGCTTTTTTCATGAATTCCTTCGCCTGTTCGATTTTGTCGACTTCAAGAAGTGACGTACCGACTTCATAACCTTGAGCTTTGAGGAATGTATAAGATAATCCTCCGCCGATGATCAACGTGTCGACGATATCAAGCAAGTGATCGATGACGCCGATTTTGTCAGCGACTTTCGAACCACCGATGATCGCCGTAAACGGACGATCCGGGTTTGAGAGAGCCTTACCGAGAACTTGAAGTTCTTTTTCGATCAATAATCCTGCTACAGCTGTATCGACATGATGAGCGATACCTTCTGTAGAAGCGTGCGCACGGTGAGCTGCACCAAATGCGTCGTTGACGAAAACATCTGCAAGTTTCGCAAAACCTTCTGCGAGTTCAGGATCGTTTTTCGTTTCACCTGGGTAGAAACGAACATTTTCAAGAACGATGACATCGCCTTCTTCAAGCTTGCTGACCGCTTCTTCAGCGACCGGACCGTATGCTTCTTCAACGAGCTTGATTTCTTTACCAAGCAGTTCGCTGAGGCGTGCTACGACTGGTGCAAGTGAGAATTCAGGGTTCTTCTCGCCTTTTGGACGTCCCATGTGGCTTGCAAGAATGACTTTCGCTCCACCGTCAACCAAGTGTTTGATTGTCGGAAGGGCAGCACGGATGCGTGTATCATCTGTGATCTTGCCATCTTCTAGCGGTACGTTGAAGTCCACACGTGTAAACACGCGTTTTCCTTTTACATCGATATCGCGAATTGATTTCTTATTCATACATTCGTCCTCCGTCTCATACGTATAGTGAGGGGCTAGTGCGCCCCTCCAGACTTTTTTCCGCAATAAGAGCGGAGACTGTATCGTTTCCGCTCTTATTCAATTGCTATTTAATTGCTCGAATTACTTAGCGATTTCTGCGAAGTGTTTGAGTGTGCGAATGAGCTGGCTAGTGTAAGACATTTCGTTGTCGTACCAAGCAACTGTTTTAACGAGTTGTTTGTCGCCGACTGTAACGACTTTCGTTTGTGTTGCATCGAAGAGTGATCCGTAAGAGATACCAACGATGTCAGAAGAAACGATTTCGTCTTCAGTGTAACCGTAAGATTCGTTAGCTGCTGCTTTCATCGCTGCGTTAACTTCTTCAACTGTTACTTTTTTCTCAAGAACTGTTACGAGCTCAGTGAGTGAACCTGTAGCGACTGGTACACGTTGTGCAGATCCGTCAAGTTTACCTTGAAGTTCTGGAAGTACGAGACCGATTGCTTTAGCAGCACCAGTTGAGTTAGGAACGATGTTAGCTGCCGCTGCACGTGCACGACGGAAGTCACCTTTAGGGTGTGGAGCGTCGAGTGTGTTTTGGTCGCCAGTGTAAGCGTGGATTGTTGTCATGAGACCTTCAACGATTCCGTACTGATCTTGAAGAACTTTAGCCATAGGCGCGAGACAGTTCGTAGTACATGAAGCACCAGAGATAACTGTTTCAGTTCCGTCAAGGATTTCGTGGTTCGTGTTGAAGACAACTGTTTTCATGTCGCCAGTAGCAGGTGCTGAGATAACGACTTTTTTAGCTCCAGCTTTCAAGTGAAGCTCAGCTTTTTCTTTGTCTGTGAAGAAACCAGTACATTCGAGAACGATGTCAACACCGAGCTCGCCCCATGGGAGTTCTTCTGGGTTGCGGTTAGCAAGTGTTTTGATTTCTTTACCGTTGACGAGGAAGTAACCATCGTGTACTTCAACTTCGCCGTCGAAACGACCTTGAGTCGTATCATATTTCAAGAGGTGTGCAAGCATTTTAGTGTCTGTAAGGTCATTGATTGCGACTACTTCGATTCCGTCAAACTGAAGAATTTGACGAAGTGCTAAACGTCCGATACGTCCAAATCCATTAATACCAACTTTTACTGCCATGATAATTTTCCTCCTTTTAATGTAAAGCGAGTTATCTATTATTCAAAAGGGGGCTACCCTTTCAAAATCGTTGTTGCTGCCCCTTCATCCGTAATCAGGATGATGTCCGGGGACTGTTTGACATACGCATTGATGGCTTCCGCCTTGGAATGTCCGCCGGCGACGACGATGACGTGTTCGACTTGTTTTAAGTCGTCGAGTTGAAGACCAACCGTCTTCACCCGGTGCACGATTTTCCCGTCCCGATCGAAGTAATACCCAAATGCTTCCGCAACTGCGTGCTCGGTTTCGAGCTGTTCCAGTAACTCCGTTGAAGCACGACGACGTTTTGCCATCGTTTTTGCCTCACCAATTCCATGTACCACGATTGACGCATCTCTAATCATTTGTAACACATTTTTTATGCTCGGCTCTTCCACCATCTTGACAAACGTTTCCTTACTGACCATGTCCGGGATGTGCAACAAGTGATAATCACTTTGTGCACGAGACGCCATCCGTGAGCAGACCGTGTTCGCTTGTAATTCCAGTGTTTCACCTAAGCCGCCACGTGCCGGTACAAAGGTCATCGGACGATTTTCCTTATCGGGCGACATCATCGCCGCGACGGAAGCCATCGTCGTTCCTCCTGTGACTGCAATCGTGTTGTGTACAGATGAAGAAAGTTCTCGTTTCAAACGTGCGACGGTCGCACGTCCCATATCGCGTTGTACCCAAAATGTCTGATCCGAGTCACCCGGTACGATGACGACATCCCGTACGCCGAGTTTTTCCTTCAAGGCTTTCGCCATATCGGAAATACCGGCCAGTTCTGCCATCACGCTGTGCATACTCCGTAAAACGGTCCGTCCTTCATCCGTTAAAGACATTCCCTGTGTCGCCACTTCGAGCAAGCCTTGCTCTTTTAGGAAGTCCACTTCCCGGCGCAACACCCGTTCCGTCAAGCCGAGGCTTGTCGCAAGTGTCCGTCGGCCGATCGGCTGCATGAGCCGGACATAATGAAGTATGTCGTAACGTGTCTGCATTTCTTCGATCAGATCAGGCACGATTCGTTTTTGGATCTGTACTAACTGCCGAATCATGTATTCCCGCTCCTCTCAAAATTGCTGGACACTTTACGTCCCGCGTGTCGTATCTCGTCCCACTTGGTACATTCTCACTATAACAGCCTCTGTTCGAGGTTTCAAGCCTCGCCCTTTAACTTTTTTCAAGTAAGCGGTTTCTTAGTGTGTCTGTCTCAAATTTGCCATAACTCCAAATTTCAGACTGATACATAACGACGGGAATTTCATATAAAAACCGTAAACTGAGCGCTGCATCTTCATCAATGTTGATTTCCTCGAACGTCCACTCCGGGAATTCGTCGAGTACGAAATCAAGTAAGACGGCGGCTTCCTCACATAGCGTACAACCCGGACGTGAATACAGTGTTAAGCTCTTGTGTTCTTTTGTTTGCATCAGTCATTCGCCTTTCGTTTCTTCATGATGTCGGACCGGGTCAAATCAAGGCTCGCCCGGTACTTCGCGACCGTCCGGCGTGCGACACAGATGCCGTCCGCCGCTAACCGGTCTGTGATGTGCTGATCCGACAACGGTGTCGTCGCTTCCCGAATCAATTGTGCGATTCGGACCTTGATCAAAAAGCTCGACGTCCCGTCCTTCGTCCGGGAAACAAAAAAGTTCTCGAGATTGTGTGTCCCGTGGATAGTCCGGATCGTTTTATGCGCAATCGCCCGACCAACCGTCGACGGATGATGTCCGGTTTGTTCCGCGATTTCCTTTTTCGTGAGGGGTTCCAGATGAAGTTCGCCTTGAAACCATCTCACCTGCCGTTTCATGATGACGTCCAAGATCGCCTGTAACGTGACGCGACGCCGTTCATAGGCGCTTAAAAAGGGTTTTGCTTCTTCGAGATTCGTCCAGGACGTGTCGAGCGGCAACTCGTACCACTCCACGTGAAGTTGATCGTCAACCATTCGAACTTCCGCTTCCGGCATCATAACGACGGTCGTTTCCGGTAAAAGAGGCGTTTTCGGCAGTCGATTGATCTGCTTCTTCACTCGTCGCTGCTCTTCGTCGTCAAGTCCGGCTAATACGTCCTGTAGTGATTGCCCGTCATGGAGTTCTGCCACCCGATCAATGAGTGTGGCATCTTCTAATTCCATGGCATGCAACAACCGACACTCCGTTTCCGAACGTGCCGCGATACCGGTCGGCTCGCATCGTTGAAGCAGTTCGCGGGCCTGCTTGATCAGCGTGGCTTCACTTTTTAAACTAGTGGCAAGTTGTGCATCCATCGTTCTGAGTAATCCATCCGCATCTAAGTACATGATGAGTTGTTCCGCCATATATCTTATTTCCTGTCTGACCGATTCTAAACGTATTTGCTTCAGAAGATCCGCTTCAAACGACTCGATCCGATTCGCGACTTGCTCGAGATCCGGATGAATCGTTTTTCTTCCATTATGTTTATGAGACGTAGCGCGACGAATCATTCGATAGAGATGTTCCTCAAGCTCGGCCCGTGATTCTTCCAAAATCGCCAACTGAAACAAATGCGATGCTGACATCACGAGACGTTGTGTCTGTTCCTGCCTCTGTTCCATCCCTTCACCTTCCGTTTCTCAGACTTGATCGGTACCTGTTTCTATTATAATCGACCGGTCGATTCTTGCCCGGATTCAAGCCATCTGTAAAAAAACAAGAAATTTCACAATCTAGTATTGCTTTCCTGAAAAAATGTCGGTATACTATTAATTGTTCAGTAAAAACATGCACCCGTAGCTCAGGGGATAGAGCACTGGTTTCCGGTACCAGGTGTCGGGAGTTCAAATCTCTCCGGGTGTACCATACTTGAATCTACAGGCAATGCCGTTATCGGTATTGCCTTTTTTCTATACTGATATGTTTAGCTCAATCCGTTTCAGGAAAAATACATAAAACCTACAGCGTATCTTTTGACCAATATTGACCAAAGGATTATGATAAGGACAAGTCGAATATGAGCTACATACCAACTATAAGGAGGCAAAGACTATGTTAATTCCAACAGTCATCGAACAAACCAACCGCGGGGAACGTGCTTACGATATCTATTCACGTTTGCTCAAGGACCGTATCATCCTTCTCGGGAGCGCGATTGACGACAACGTCGCCAACTCAGTCGTTGCCCAGTTGCTATTCCTAGCAGCCGAAGATCCAGATAAAGAAATCTCGCTTTACATCAACAGCCCAGGTGGTTCAATCACAGCGGGTATGGCGATTTACGATACGATGAACTTCATCAAACCACAAGTTTCAACAATCTGTATCGGAATGGCTGCCTCAATGGGTGCTTTCTTGCTTCAAGCCGGCGCTAAAGGAAAACGTTTTGCGCTTCCGAACGCTGAAATCATGATTCACCAACCACTTGGTGGAACACAAGGTCAAGCATCAGATATCAAAATCCACGCAGAACGTATCATCAAAATGCGTGAACACTTAAACAAAATCATGGCTGAAAACACAGGACAACCACTTGAAGTCATCGAGCGTGATACAGAGCGCGATAACTTCATGTCTGCTCAATCAGCAGCAGACTACGGTTTAATCGACCGTGTCATGGAACGTGCGTAAGCTGTTTCAGCAACCCGTCTTCACTTCATGTGAAGGCGGTTTTTTTTGTCGGTTTCTCCAGTAGAACAAAAAAAGACCGCCGTCTTGTACCTTTCCGTTAAGAAGGAAGTACGCAGACAACGGTCCTTGTTCATTAATCGATCATGTCCGTGATATCAGATACGATATCATGGTTTTCGCGGATCAGCGTGTAGATGCCGTTCGCATGTGGTGAAAGTTCTTCTTCTGCCTGTAATTGCTTCAGGAATAAAGAAGTCGCAAATGTCACGAGTGTACTTTTTGGAACCCCGATCGCTTTTGCTTTTTTCGTAAGCACTTCATCAAACTTCGCATCAACTGTCAGCGAAATACGTTTTTTCTCATTAGCCATTTCAAAAACTCCTTAATTCGAACATTTAGTTGCACCGACTATATATTATAGTAGACTATGGTTCATCTCGCAAGTTACTCCCTAAAGAGCCCCGGTCATCGATTCCCCGTTCCGGATTTTATCCGCGATTTGATCAATCTTGCGCAATCGATGATTGATACCTGATTTTGAGATGGAACCACTTTCGACCATCTCGCCTAACTCCTGTAATGTCACGTCTTGGTGCGTCACACGCAAGATCGCGATTTCTCTCAGTTTGTCCGGTAAGACATCGAGTCCGACCGTCCGTTCAAGAAACTTGATGTTCTCGACTTGCCGCAGCGCCGCTCCGACCGTCTTGTTGAGGTTCGCCGTTTCACAGTTAACGAGTCGGTTGACCGAATTGCGCATGTCCTTGAGGATGCGGACATCTTCAAAACGCAACATCGAATAGGTCGCTCCGACGAGCTTAAGAAAATCGGAAATCTTTTCACTTTCCTTGATGTAGAGGATATGCCCTTTTTTCCGTTCAATCGCTTTCGCATTGAGGTCAAACTGGTTCGTCAGACTCCGGAGCGCCGCATTGTGCTCCTCGTATAAACTGAAAATCTCAAGGTGATACGACGAGGTCGCCGGGTTATTCAAGGATCCGCCGGCTAAAAACGCACCGCGCAGATACGCCCGGGCACGGCGTTCATCGTTCAGAATCGAATCGCTGATCGAGCGGATCATCGTGAATCCTTCACCGAGGATGCCGAGGTCCTGCAGGATTTTATCCGCCTGTTGTTTGACGCGGACGATGTAGACGTTATTTTTTTTGAGCCGCATTTTCTTCCGGACCAATAAGTCGAGGTGGACGGCGTAAGCCCGTTTGAGCAACGAGTAGATCCGGCGGGCAATCGACGCATTTTCCGTTGAGATATCAAGCGTCAAGCCGCGTCCAAGACCAAATGAAATCGCTCCGTTCATCCGCGCAAGTGCGGCAAGCTCGGCCTTCATCTCGTGGTCGGTGATGGCGATTTGGGTTAATTCTTTTTTGACTTCTGAAGCAAAACTCACGTCAGTTCCTCCTTCCCTTCGAATTGACGGACACGCCGAATCGATAAGACCTTCCGCATGACAAGACTGGCGACGGCATCGGAGTCGTGGCGGATGAAATGGTGGTTGTAGTCCACGATATCATCGGCGAGCACTTCAATTCCGGCCTGTTCGAAACTCGTCTCATCATACGTCACGATATCGGCGTGATCCTTCTGGTATTTTCGTAAATAACTGATGTCGATCGATTCATTGTTGACGATGATCGTATCAATCACTCCTTTGCCAAGGAATCGTTCCAAGACATTCAGGTGATCGTTGGCCGTAAAGGCGGTCGTCTCACCCGGCTGCGTCATGACGTTACAGATATAGACGACCGGTGCCAACGATTGTTTGATCGCATCGCGGATTTCTTCAATCAGGACGTTCGGAATGACACTCGTATACAGACTGCCTGGTCCAAGGACGATGACATCGGCGTCAAGAATCGCTTGGATTGCTTCCGGAACCGGACGGACGTTTTCTTCTTCGAGGAAAATCCGTTCAATCACTTTCCCGACCTTTGGAATCAACGACTCCCCTTTGACGATCGTCCCGTCTTCAAACTCGGCACACAAGGTGATCGTCCGCTCCGTCGCCGGATAGACTTTCCCTTCGGCATTCAACAGTTGACCCATGACACCGATTGCTTCGACAAACGAGCCGTTACACAGCTGGGTCGCCGCCGTCAGCATCAAGTTCCCGAGCGAGTGACCATGCAACCCTTCTCCCGTTTCAAACCGGTACTGCATGATCCGGTCCATCAACGTCTCGGATTTCGAGAGCGAGACGATGACGTTTCGGATATCGCCCGGCGGCAACATATTAAATTCCGTCCGCAGGCGACCGGAACTGCCTCCGTCGTCGGCGACCGTCACGATGGCCGTGATATCAAGCGGATAGTGTTTCAGTCCGCGCAAAAGAGTCGATAGGCCCGTTCCTCCGCCGATGGCGACGACTTTTCGTTCCCATTTCATCACTTCTCCTCCTTCGCATGCACATAATCCCGGTGGTTCGTCACGATATGGTATTGATTCTTGAATTCTTTACTGATTGCTTCCGCAAACGTAATCGAGCGGTGTTTGCCGCCTGTACAGCCGAGTGCGACGACAAGTTGTGATTTCCCTTCCCGCTCGTACTGGGGAATCAGGAATTCAAGCATGTCGACAAGCTTTTTATAAAACAGTTTCGCTTCCGGCCACTGCATGACATACGACGAGACTTCGAGATCAAGTCCGGTCTTCGGCCGCAGTTCCGGAATGTAAAACGGGTTCGGTAAGAACCGTAAGTCAAAAACGAGATCAGCATCGAGCGGCAGACCGTGCTTGAATCCAAACGACATCACGTTGACGGTGAACGGAATCCGTTCGCCTTCCGTGAACTCTTTTAAAATCCGCTCCTTGAGAGCAAGCGGCTTGATGTCACTTGTATCCATCAACAGTTGCGCCTTGTCGCGGAATCCTTCGAGCAACGTCCGTTCGCGTTCAATCCCGATCAATGGAGACGCCGTCGGTGCGAGCGGATGGGAACGACGGGATTCCTTATACCGGCGGACGAGCACGTCATTGCGGGCGTCGAGATACAGCATCCGGATTTGCAGATTCGTTTTCTTTAAATCTTCGTAAACGACAAAGAAACTATCGATGAAATCACGAGCCCGTGTATCGATGGCGACGGCGATTTTCGGACGCACCTGCCCAATCACTTCAATCAATTGTGGTAGTAACGTCGGCGGTAAATTGTCGACACAAAAGTAGCCCAAGTCTTCAAAGCTATTCATCGCGACCGTTTTTCCGGCGCCACTCATTCCTGTGATGATGACCAGTTGCGGTTGATTCTGTTCCATCTCTTCGCCCTCCAGACAACAGTTCCGTGTGTATTTTTTACTCTGGTTTCAGTATAACATAAAAAAAGAGCCAGCTTGATGGAAGTGCCTCCAACCAAGCTGGTTCCTGAATTAGACTTGTGATGATTCTTTTAATTCTTCAAGCAACGCTTCGATATAGTGTTGCGCGTTTTGCGCCGCGATCGAACCGTCGTTTGTTGCTGTAACGACTTGACGAAGTGTTTTCTCACGGACATCACCGGCTGCAAAAATCCCTTTGATGTTCGTTTCCATGCCTTCATTCGTCACGACATATCCTTGATCGTTAAGGATGCCCAAGTCTTGCACATATCCTGTGATCGGGTTCATCCCGATGTAGATGAAGACACCATCAATCGGATACGTTGTCGTTGCCGCTGTTTTTGTATTGATCAATTCGATGCCACCGACTTTACCGTTATCTTCGTTGATCTGTTTGACCGTATGATTCCAGATGAAGTCGATTTTCGGATTGTCGAATGCTCGTTTTTGGAGAATTTTTTGTGCGCGTAATTCTTCGCGACGGTGAACGATCGTGACTTTTTTCGCGAATCGTGTCAGGTAGACCCCTTCTTCGACCGCTGAGTCGCCGCCACCAATGACGAACAATTCTTTTTCTTTAAAGAATGCGCCGTCACAGACCGCACAGTACGACACACCACGTCCGCCGAGTTCTTCTTCACCCGGGACGCCGATTTTCTTATACTGCGCACCAGAAGCGATAATGATCGCACGGGCGTAATAATCCTTGTTGTGTGCGTGGATCGTCTTATAAGCAGGACCGTCTTCGATGCTGCGAACGTCACCGTAAGCATATTCCGCTCCAAATGCTTTTGAGTGATCAAACATCTTTTGTGAAAGATCCGGTCCGAGAATGCTGTCATACCCCGGATAGTTTTCGATGTCTTCCGTGTTGGCCATTTGGCCGCCCGGAATACCACGTTCGATCATCAATGTTGAAAGGTTTGCACGTGATGCATAAAGCGCTGCCGTCATACCGGCAGGACCGGCACCAATAATGATGACGTCATAAATTTTTTGCTCAGTTTCTGTCATGATTCCACCCCATCTGTATTTTCGTTGTAATTTGAGTATAGGTGAGAATCGTACAAACGTCTAACACTTTGCACGGGCCGGGTTCAAAAGCCGTTGATATGACCGAATCGTCGCCGCCACTTCGTCGAACGAAACATGGACGAGCGTCGCGCAGTCTTCAATCAACATCCCTTCGCGGACATCGTGGAACAGATAAATCAAGGCAGCAGCAGACTGTTCGATCGATTCAAAAGTCTCCCCACTGAGGACGAGTCGGGCGAAACGTTCGTAAAAGTCGCCTTCAAGACTCATCCGTTCCTCGTCCGAGACATATCGTTCCGCGAGGCGAATTGTCATCAACGCACGATGAATGCGAGCATCGACGACCTCATGCTCTCCGTTCATTTCATGAAGGATCTGTTCTGTCAGCAATAAGACATCCGGATGATCCGTGACTTCCGGCATCATCGACAGGGCAAGTTTTGCTTCCCCGTCATTGAGCTTACCGAGCAGGAGTGCCGTAAAGATTCGCGAGACATCGTCTTCCGTCTTCAGTGCTTGAATCAAGGCTGAACGGAACTGCAGGTTATGCCGGATATCGTACGCTTCCTGTTCTTCCCGCATCCCTTTTGCTTCTTTGGACTGGAGAAAGGCAGCGGCTTCTTCGATATGACCGGTCTTGAACGCTGAAATCGACAACCAGTGTCCGAACAACGGATCCCCACGGTAACCGCGACGTTCGAGCAGCTTCAATTCTTCGTAAGCCAAGTCATGGCGACCGATGATTGCAAGCGTCGACGCGACTTTATAACGGGTCTCGAGGTTGACGGCCCGGACATGCTCGAGCTTTTGCGACAAGCGATGGGCTTCTTCATCCTGTCCCATCTCATGCAACAACACGAGTGTGTTGCAAAGCGCGTGCAGGTTTCCGGGATTGCCGTCAAGCACCTGTTCAAGTGAGGCAAAGGCACGATCGTTTTCACCGAGATAAAACTCGACGATGGCGAGATTGTTATAGGCCGGCCAAAACGTCGGATACTGGGTAATCAAGGACTCCAGTGTCTCCTGCGCCGCAAATAACATCCCTTTGTCGATTTGACGTTGTGCTTGAGCATGTAAACGAATCAATTCATCCTCATCGTCATCTTCCATCTCTTGTTCGAGATCAATCAGTTCCACGAGCGCGGCCGATGCCTCTGCGTGTTTACCGTTTGGTGCACAAGATAAATATTCAAGCGCATACGTCTTCGCTTCTTCATATAAAGAGACATGCGCATAGTTATTCGCTAGATAAAACAATGATTCGGTATTTGACTTGTCGAGTGTCCGGACTTGTTTCAACACATCATTGGCATGGTTGGTTTCACCTGTCTCGAACAGAACACGGGCGTACCGTAACAGATAACGGACATCTTCCGGTTGAAGCGTCGTGGCTTCATCGAGATGATAGACCGCCTCTTCAAGTCTCCCTTCCCGGTGCGCCTTCCGTCCGCGGAAATAAAAAAGTTCCGCTTGGCGCGTTGTAATCGCAAAGGGGTCTGCTTTGTATTCAGTTAATTCCATCATGATTCAAGCCCCCATAGATCTAAATCTGGTTTCGTAGTTGCAGAGACAAGAATAACCTATCTCGGAAGGCGTTGCAACAGAAAAAAACGCCAGGGTTTACCCCCAACGTTTCGCATAAATCGATTCCAGTTCCTTGTAATTCTCTAAGCATTTTTGTACGAAAGCATCCGCTTCTGGATTTTGTCCGTTCAGGCGTTCGACATCCTTTTCGTACGCGCGCCGTAAGCTGTCTGCGTACGGCGGAATCTCTCCGTCATACGCATAAACGACGCTTGGTGCGACCGTCACTTTTTCGTGCGGGTGTAAGGCGGGACGGACATGGAAGAGTGGCACGTCGACCTGATTCGGATTGTGCAGGTCCCCTTGGATCGGGTGTTTTTCAACCGCCAGAACTTCGACGACCAACCCTTGCGGACGTTCGGCAAATAATCTTCCGAAATACTTTCCTGTTTTGTACGTAAAGCGGACGTTACTCATCTCGTTTCCTCCTGTTCTCACATTTTCGTCACATTTCATGCCGGCGCAGCGGCTGACTCGATACCCGTTCATGTGGCTCGATGTCGCGATGGACGACCGAACCGGCGCCAATCACTGCACCGTCTCCGATCGTGACACCCGGTAAGATCGTGACATTGGCTCCGATCAACACATCGTTGCCGATCGTCACGTTACCAATCCGGTACTCCGTCGTCAAATATTCATGGCAGAGAATCGTCGTATTGAATCCGATGATCGTGTTGGAACCAATCGTAATCCGTTCCGGAAACATCGTATCCGGCATGACCATCAAGGCCAGTGCCGTCCGGTCGCCGATTTTCATCCGTAAACACGTCCGGTAGAGACCGTTCTTAAAACGGAGCGACGGCGAGAAGCGGCCGATCGTGATGATGACAAAACACCACATCACTTTCAAGAACGACACCGTCCGATACATATGCCAGAGCGGGTTCGTCGACCCGACGTGATAACGATCAGTCCGCCTTGGCATTTTCGGCCTCGATCCAGTCACCCAACTGTTCCATCGAATCAATGATCACATCCGGTTGCAACGCTTCAAGATACGGACGGCCTTTGATCGCCCACCCGACGGCAACGGTTTTCAGTCCCGCATTTTTCCCGCCGTGGATGTCCGTATCGTTGTCGCCGACCATGATGGTTTCCTCACGGGTCGCCCCGAGCAATGCCATCGCTTTTTCAAACGGTTCAACGGCCGGTTTTTCTTCCGTCACGTCATCCGCGGCGATGACCGCGTCAAACAAATGCGTTAAACCAAACAGTTCAATGCCTTGCAGCGCGACACGCCGACTTTTCGACGTCACGACCGCCATCTTGTACCCTTGTTGCTTCAATTGACGTAATCCGTCAAGCACACCCGGATACTCGAGGACAAGCGCGTCATGCATCGCAATGTTGTAGCTGCGGTAAAACGCGACCATCTCTTTCCATTGGTCGGCGTTCATTTCCGAAAACGACTTTTCGAGGGTCGGACCGATGAACGGAAGCAGCTCGGCTTGCGTAAACGTCCGGTCCGGATAGTAATAACTGAGTGTATGTTCAAAACTTTTCAGGATGAGCGGGTTCGTATCGATCAACGTCCCGTCGAGATCAAATAAAATCGTTTGAATCATCGGCTCATTTCGCCTCCCGTTTTGTTCCGTCCAAGTAACGGACGGCATTTTTCCGAAGGACCATCATGACGAGACCAAAAACGATCAAGGCAATCGACACGATTTGAGCGGTCCGTAACCCGTCGCCCATCATCAGGCTGTCCGTTCGTAAGCCTTCGATATAGAAACGACCAATCGAATACCAGACGAGGTAACCGAGGAAGATATATCCGCGACGCGGGTTAAACTTCATCCGCCAGACGATCAACAGGATGACCCCGATGATGTTCCAGATGCTTTCATACAGGAAGGTCGGAACGTAATAGACGCCATCGATATACATCTGATTAACGATCCAGTCCGGCAGGTGCAGCGTATCCTGCAGGAACGTCCACGTTGTTTCTCCGCCGTGGGCTTCCTGGTTAAAGAAGTTCCCCCAGCGTCCGACGGCTTGACCAAACAAAAGTGACGGGGCCAAGATGTCGGCAATCTGCCAGAACGAGATGTTTTTCTTCCGGGTATAGATCAAGACCGTCAAGATCGCCCCGATGATCGCCCCATGAATCGCGATCCCGCCTTGGCGGATGTTGATGATCTGATCTAAATTCTGACCATAATAATCCCATTCGAACGCCACGTAGTAAATACGGGCACAGATGATACTGATCGGAATCGACCAGATGACGACATCGACCGCATACTCTTCGTTAAATCCGATCCGTTTCGACTCAAAGATCGCAATCATCAGACCGACGACAGCGCCTAAGGCGATGACGATCCCGTACCAATAAATCGGAATCGGTCCCAGTTCGATTGCGATGCGATCAAACGTCGGTTGTACACTCGCTAATGTTCCCATCAAAGACCACCGTTCCCATCTTCAATCGCTTGCGCGAGACGCCCCGCAAACTCTTCTGCTGTATTGATGCCCATATTTTTCAGGCGGTAGTTCATCGCAGCCACCTCGATGATGACGGCTAAGTTACGCCCCGGACGGACCGGAATCGTCAAGAACGGAATTTCCGTATCGATGATTTGCAACGTTTCTTGATCCAGACCGACACGATCGTACACTTTGGTCTGATCCCAAATTTCTAAATTACAGACGAGGCTGATTTTTTTGTGCGAACGAACGGCACCGGCACCAAACAATGTCATCACGTCGATGATTCCGATTCCGCGGATCTCGAGCAGGTGTTGAATCAGTTTCGGTGCAGTCCCGACTAAAATCCCGTCGCCGGTTTGACGGATTTCGACCGAATCGTCGGCTACAAGGCGGTGTCCCCGTTTGACGAGTTCAAGTGCCGTTTCCGACTTCCCGACGCCGCTGGCTCCTTTGATGAAGACGCCGACGCCGTAAATGTCGACGAGCACACCGTGCATCGCCGTCGTCGGTGCGAGTTCTGCTTCGAGGAAGTTCGTAATTTGAGATTCGACCGATGTCGTATGTCCTTTTGTCGTCAAGAGCGGAACGTTCGTTTCGTCTGCTGCTTTGACGATCGCTTCCGGTACTTCAAACCCACGGGTGATCAAAATGCCCGGTGTCTCATCGGTACAGAGAACATTCGCCCGTTCGAGCTGTTCTTCGTACGTCAGATTATTAAAGAAGGTCAATTCGGTTTTTCCGAGAATCTGGAGTCGTTCTGCCGGATAATAGGCATAATACCCCGCCAGAACAAGACCTGGTCGACAAAGATCAGCCGTCAGAATCGGGCGGTGTAAGCCCTCTTCTCCGGTGACGATTTTTAAATTGAATTGCTTTACGATTTCAGCTGTTCGCACTTTTGGTTGCACGCTCAATCAGCCCCTTTCACTTGAAGTATTGTACCATATTTTTACGAAAATCAAGGAATTCGATTAGAAGTGGACAATCTTGGGAATGGATTACAGATAACATAAAAAGGAGGGATTTTATGATGGACGCTTCAGGCAGTGGTATCGGCCTTATCATCATCATGATTTTATTCGGGATTCTTGCCATCGTTGGGTTTGTGTACCTCATCATCGCACTGATTGACATGTGGAAAGCCTACTCACGCAATCAAGATCAAACGGCATTACTGTTCTTCATCATCTCGATCATCGGGATTTTCATCAGCGGTTCGTTCATTTCGTATATTCTAGCAATCATCTTCTATTGGAATCGCTCACGCCGCAAGAGCTGGCTTGGGATTGGGTTGATCGTTTTATCGATTATCCTCGGAATCATCGGTATCATTACCTTACTCGCGTTCGGCTATGACATGAACAATTTCGAAAACATGGATTTTAATGATCCGATGATGGATCAGGATTACGATTATTAAGATGCATCACACATCATCCGACTGCCCCTTTCGCGAGGAAGCAGTCGGATTTTTTGTCCAAAAAAATCCCTGCCTCCTTTGTTGAAGGGGCAGGGATTTGCTTATAATGCTTGTGGGCTGAGATGGACACCGTGTGTGACAGAAATCGTACCTGTCTTCGTATCGGCAGCAACCTCGATTTTCGGCGAACGACCACGACCGGATAGGAAATGCAGTTTCCGATTGACCACTTCTTTTTGATCGCGAATCAGTTCCATTTCATCCAAGTTGCAGTTCAATCCACCAAAGTTCGTTTCCAGTTCACCGTAGATTTCAGCACCGTGCGGCAACATCAAGGCGATGCTTCCGGCAAGTGACGAGGCTTGAATCTTCGCATCCTGAACCGTCTTCAGTTCACAACGGACGTTTCCGTTCGCCGTTTTCAGCTCAGACCGTTCAAAGACGCCGGTCGCGATGACTTGACCGTTAGCAGTTTTTGCCTTCAACGACTTGATTTCCGATTCTTCGATTTCAATCGAACCGTTTGCCGTTGATGTCTTCACTTCGTCGCTGAACAGGTCACGGACATGAATCCGTCCGTTTGCCGTCATCAGTTGCACCGTCGTCGCGTCAAGAGACGACAATGTGATTTCCCCGTTCAATGTCTGTAAGATCAACGACTCGTAATGACGGCGTGGAATCTTCAGATGAACGGTCGCCCGGACACGTTTGTCTTTCAGACGAATCGATAACGTGTTGGCAGAGACAGAGTGTTGCAGTGCAGCTTGCAGCTGTTCGAGTGCCTGTTCTTCGTTAACTTGACGGAGCGGACGACCGGTAACGGTCAGCTCACACTCGTCCAAATCACCCGGCTCGATGACGGCATTGGCATTAAAGAGATCCAAATGAATCGTCTCACCGCTGAATGGGAATTGTTTGACGTACGTGACGTTCGGTCCGGACGTTTGGTTCAGTGACAAATCACTTTCCTTAATCCGGTTGATGAGTCCGTCAAACGCTGACATGACCTTTGATGTAAGGGAGTCGACCGTATAATGGTCCACGCGGTCGTAATGTTCCGGTTCATCCACGTACTTATGCTCACTTGCCGTCGACTGTTGCTGATCGATTGCCTCAAGGCGTTCGAGTTTGTCGAGCGCTTCATCAATCGTCAGCTTTCCTTCTTTCACTTGTTCAAGTATCAGTTGGCGCATATCTTGCTTCATCAATAATTCCCTCCTCTGATCTGGCACACGTTAATCCATTCCACTTGCTTATTACTTTCGCTCTACTTCTCTTACTTCCCTTTTTACGATTCCTGAATCAAAAAAGTTTCATGATTCAATCCGTGCCGCGTCCCGTTCGAGAACTGGCGCCAAATAATGACCCGTATAGGATTCTTTGACCGCCGCGATTTCTTCCGGTGTTCCGGTCGCCACAATCTTCCCGCCGCCGTCGCCGCCTTCCGGACCCAGATCAATCAGGTAGTCGGCCGTCTTGATGACATCGAGGTTGTGTTCGATGACGAGGACGGTATCCCCGTTGTCGACGAGACGTTGCAAGACTTTCAGCAAACGCGCAATATCGTGGACGTGTAAACCGGTTGTCGGTTCATCGAGAATGTAGATCGTTTTTCCGGTCGAGCGTTTGTGGAGTTCAGACGCCAGCTTGACCCGTTGTGCTTCCCCGCCCGACAATTCGGTTGCCGGTTGTCCGAGACGCATATACGTCAATCCGACATCGGCAATCGTCTGTAACTTCCGACTGATCTTCGGAATCTTGTCAAAGAACGCTAACGCGTCTTCCACCGTCATCTCAAGGACGTCGGCAATCGTCTTGCCTTTATATTTCACTTCCAACGTTTCGCGGTTGTAGCGTTTACCGTGACAAACTTCACACGGAACATAGACGTCCGGCAGGAAGTGCATCTCGATCTTGATGATTCCGTCTCCGCGGCATGCTTCACACCGTCCACCTTTGATGTTGAAACTGAAGCGGCCTTTTTTGTAGCCGCGGAGCTTCGCTTCGTTCGTCGATGCGAAGACGTCCCTAATGTCATCAAAGACACCGGTATACGTTGCCGGGTTCGAACGTGGTGTCCGACCGATCGGCGACTGGTCGATATCGATGACTTTATCGATTTGATCGAGTCCGGAAATCCCTTTGTGCGCCCCCGGTTTTTCTTTCGCCCGGTTCATTTCGTGCGCAATCGTCTTGTAGAGGATCTCGTTGATCAACGTTGATTTCCCGGATCCGGATACACCAGTCACGGCAACGAACAAACCAAGCGGAATGTCGACATCGACGTTTTTCAGATTATTTTCTGAGGCTTTATGAATTTGTAATGACCGACCGTCCGGCTGTTTCCGTTCCGATGGGACCGGAATGAATTTTTTCCCGGACAAGTATTGCCCCGTCAACGAATTCGGATCCTGCATCAATTCTTCCGGACGTCCTGCCGCGGTCACGAACCCACCGTGGTCTCCCGCCCCGGGACCGATATCAATCAGGTAATCTGCTGCCATCATCGTATCTTCATCATGTTCGACGACGATCAGTGTATTCCCGAGGTCACGCATCGTCTTCAGCGTGTTGATCAACCGGTCATTATCCCGTTGGTGGAGTCCGATTGACGGCTCGTCAAGGACATAGAGGACACCCGTCAGACGGGAACCGATTTGGGTCGCGAGGCGAATCCGTTGTGCCTCGCCGCCGGACAATGTCCCGGCCGCTCGTGAAATCGTCAAATAATCGAGTCCGACATTTTCAAGGAACGACGACCGTTCGTGAATCTCGCGGACGATCATCCGGGAAATCGTCTGATCTTTCTCTGATAATTTGCTTGGCAACTCTTCAAACCAGACAACCGCCTGTTTGACGGACATCTTCGTCACGTCGCCGATGTGAATACCGGAGACTTTAACGGCCAGTGATTCCCGTTTCAAGCGATGCCCTTTACACGTTGGACACGCTTTTTTCGCCATATAGCCTTCCATCTGTTCGCGGATATAGTCAGATGACGTCTCTTTGAAGCGACGTTGGAGATTGTTTAAGACGCCTTCGAAGAACAACGTCGTATTGCGGACCATTCCGAAATCATTTTCATAGCGGAACTGAATTTCTTCTTTGCTGCTCCCGTTTAAGATGATGTCACGGTGTTCTTCCGACAATTGGTCGAACGGTGTATCCATATCAATTTTAAAATGACTGCAGACGGCAGCAAGCAGTTGCGGATAATATTGTGAACTGGTCGGTTCCCAAGCAACAATCGCCCCTTCGTTCAGCGACTTATCCGGATGCGGGACGACGAGATCAACATCGACCTCAAGCTTCGTTCCGAGTCCGTCACAAGACGCACAAGCGCCAAACGGCGAATTGAACGAGAACATCCGTGGTTCGAGTTCGCCGATCGAGAAACCGCAAATCGGACAGGCATGATGTTCACTGAACAACATCTCGTTGCCGTCCATCGTATCGACGATGACCCGGCCGTCAGCCAGACGTAATGCCGTTTCGAGCGAATCCGCGAGACGGGCTTCGACGTCCGGTCGCACGACCACCCGGTCCACGACGACTTCGATCGAATGTTTTTTGTTTTTCTCGAGTTCGATGTCATCCGTCAAATCAATCGTTTCTCCGTCGACTCGAACGCGGACAAACCCTTCTTTCTTCAAGTCTTCAAAGACTTTGACGTGTGCACCCTTACGTCCGGAAATGATCGGCGCCAAAATCTGCAGACGGCTGCGCTCCGGCAGTTCCATGACTTGGTCAACCATTTGACTGATCGTCTGGCTCGAAATCTCGATCCCGTGGTTCGGACAAATCGGTTTCCCGATGCGCGCATACAACAGACGGAGATAATCATAAATTTCCGTGACCGTCCCGACCGTCGAGCGGGGATTTTTACTGGTCGTCTTCTGATCGATCGAAATGGCCGGACTTAAGCCTTCAATCGCATCGACATCCGGTTTATCCATCTGACCGAGGAACTGGCGGGCATACGCCGACAGACTTTCGACATACCGGCGTTGCCCTTCTGCATAAATCGTATCAAACGCGAGTGACGATTTCCCTGACCCGGATAAGCCGGTCAGGACGACCAGCTGATCACGCGGAATTTCGACATCGATATTTTGTAAGTTATTGACGCGAGCGCCCTTGATGATGATCTTGTTCTTTTTTTCTGCCAACTTAGGCACCTGCTTTCAATTCTAAGATAAGGTCACGCAATTCTGCCGCACGCTCAAACTGCATGTCTTTCGCGGCTTGACGCATTTCTTGATCCAGCTGTTCGAGCAATGTTTCGCGCTCCGGTTTTTTGAGCTTGTTGAACTTCTCCAATTTTTCGACTGTGTCATCACTTTCAATCGTCGTGCTGATGACACCCCGAACGTCTTTTTGAATCGTTTTCGGCGTAATGCCGTGTTCTTTATTAAAGGCGATCTGGATGTTGCGACGCCGTTCTGTCTCGTCCATTGCGCGTTGCATCGAATCCGTGATCTTGTCAGCGAACAGGATGACGTGCCCTTCTGAGTTTCGGGCAGCCCGTCCAATTGTCTGAATCAAGGAACGCTCCGAGCGTAAGAAGCCTTCTTTATCGGCATCAAGAATCGTCACGAGCGAAACTTCCGGAATATCGAGTCCTTCTCGCAAGAGGTTGATCCCGACGAGGACATCGTATTTACCGAGCCGCAGATCGCGAATGATTTCAATCCGTTCCAGTGTCTTGATTTCCGAGTGCATATAGTTGACCTTGACGCCGTGTTCCTTGAGGTAATCCGTCAAATCCTCCGACATCTTCTTCGTCAGCGTCGTGACGAGGACCCGCTCATTTTTCGCGACCCGTTCGCGGATGTTGTCCATCAAATAATCGATTTGTCCGGTGATCGGATGAATCTCGATCGTCGGATCGACGAGTCCCGTCGGCCGGATGATTTGTTCGACCATCTCTTTGGAGTGCTCGAGTTCATACGGACCCGGTGTCGCGGAAATATAAATTGCCTGACTGACCTTCTCTTCGAACTCTTCAAACCGAAGCGGCCGGTTGTCTTTCGCCGACGGTAAACGGAACCCGTGGTCGACGAGGACTTGTTTTCGGGCTTGGTCACCGTTATACATCCCGCGGATTTGCGGTAATGTCACGTGCGATTCATCGGCGACGAGCAGGAAGTCTTTCGGGAAATAATCAATCAACGTATACGGAGTCGATCCCGGTGGCATCAAGTTCAAATGACGGGAATAGTTTTCGATTCCCGAGCAGTACCCCATCTCCCGCATCATCTCGAGATCGTAGTTCGTCCGCTGTTCAAGCCGTTGCGCTTCAAGCAGCATACCGTCTTCGCGCATCTTCGCCAGCTGCGTCTCGAGTTCGGTCTCGATGTTCGCGATGGCTTTCTGGAGCCGGGTATCCCCGGTCACGAAGTGGGACGCCGGGAAAATCGAGATGTGTTCCCGGTCGGCAATGATCTCACCGGTTAATGGATCCATGTCGCGAATCCGCTCAATTTCGTCTCCGAAAAATTCGACCCGGACACATTGTTCATCACGGGACGCCGGGAAAATCTCGACGACGTCTCCCCGGACACGGAACCGTCCGCGCTGAAAATCGATGTCATTGCGTTCATATTGAATATCAATCAGGCGGCGCAACATTTCGTTACGACCCATCTCGTTCCCGACACGCAGGGACAAGACGTGATTGTTGTATTCTTCCGGATTACCGAGACCGTAAATGCAGGAAACGGACGCGACAATCAAGACGTCTTCCCGTTCGAACAAAGCAGATGTCGCCGAGTGACGTAATTTATCGATCTCGTCATTAATCGAGGAATCCTTTTCGATAAATGTATCCGTCGACGGAACATACGCTTCCGGTTGGTAATAATCATAAAAGCTGACAAAATATTCGACTGCGTTATCCGGGAAGAACTCCTTGAACTCCGAATACAGTTGACCGGCCAGTGTCTTGTTGTGCGCGAGGACAAGTGTCGGTTTCTTGATCTCTTTGATGACGTTCGAGACGGTAAACGTTTTCCCTGTCCCGGTCGCTCCAAGCAACGTCTGATGCCGCTCGCCGTCCTTGACACCCGCCACCAGTTTTTCGATTGCCGCCGGCTGATCGCCACCCGGTTCAAATGGTGATACTAAATGAAAATCCATCGTATTCTTCCCCCTCATCCAGTAAAAAAATCTATTTTTATTGTACCACTTTACGAACAAACATTCGATTATGAAGTGCTCCTCTTAGCAAGTTACCCGTTTTTCGACAAAAGAAAAAGTCCAGCCGGATAGCTGAACTGATTTCTCTGCAGAAAAAGTAAGGCGTGAGACGTGATTTTATTGCAGTGTCCGGATTTTCGAGCGGGTATTGCCCGGTTCGCTGACGAACAGGATGCCGAGATCATGGTGATCCTGTTCATAAAACGCACGTTGCGCAAAGCGGACGTCCCCGTTGTGATTCATCACCTCAAGCCGCAAATACGGTTTGTGTTTTTGAATCGCTTCATAAAACGTCTTCTCGGACTCGACGAACTCTCCGTTGACCTTGTAGATCGCTTCCCCCGGGACGAGTCCCATCTCAGACGCCGGTTTTTCAGGCAGCGTTCCAAGGATGACGACACCACGCTTCCCATTCAAGAACAATGGTGTCTGTGAACGATTCCAGCGTTTTGTCCGCTGATGGAGAAGCAGATGGACGACAAGCAGCACAGGCAACCCGTACAACCATTCGTTTTGTCCGGTCAGGAAAGCCCCTGCCGTCAGCAGGACAGCCAGCAGGAACGTGATCAGACGTCCCTGGACGAGCGGTCGGATCAATTGCTCCGGTAATTGTCCGGTAAAGAGGAAACTGAAGCCGATCGGCAGGAATAAGACGATCGGAACAAACTCCGGAAACGACCATTGTGGAATCCACGCTTCCAGGCTGCTGCCCGGGACGAGGACGACAAGCGGAATCAACCAGAGCTTGTTGGCAGACAATCCGCCGATGTAACGTCCGCGCTTCGACAAGACAAGCGACGGGGATAACTTCTTTTTCCCGCGCCATGCGAGCAGGATCAGTTCCGCCGCCAAGGATAATGCCGCAAGCAACAGCAGATCCGTTGCCCCGACATCCTTCAGCCCTTCGACCCGGTCATCCGTCACGAACCAACCGATCCCGGCCAGAATGACGAGCGGCCAAAGCGGTAAGTTGAATCGAATGACACCCGTCAGTAAAATCAAACCGGTCAGTCCCATCAGACCAAGCAGGAACTCGGTCGAGATGGTCAGTCTTAAGCTGAGGCTGACGATCGAAAGTACGAGTCCGACCACCAGTCCCGGGACCAGCGTTTCAAATACATCGGTTCGTTTGCTGCGCGTCCGGGAACGGAACAGATTTCGTTCGCGTTTAACCCGTCGCATGCTGAGTACCAAACTAACCAGGATTGCTAACCACAAGATCGGACTAGCGAAGAGACTAATCGCTGTCCAACCGATTCCATCGAGTAATTCCACGCCCATTCAGACCTCTTTCTGTGAGTTATTGTGCGGCAACTTCAAGTGCCTTGATGCGTTGCACATCATTTTTAGGATCTTCTAATTTTTTCAACAAACGGGTTTCCATTTCCGATGCCGTCACTTGATCGATCTTGCCGGTTACCTCAAGTTTCGCATCCTTCTGCAAGCGTTCGACGGCCTGCTTCATCGTATCCCCGAAGTATCCTGTCTGTCCTTTTGGATCAAAGCCGATTGCTTCGAGAACGAGATGCGCGTTTTCGACCGGTTTTCCATAGTCGCCCGTGGCGAGGGTCTTGTCGTCCGTCAGAATCTTCGTGACGTTGAAGTAGTCGGGTTGCTTAACTTCGACGGTCGGCTTGACGCCTTTTTTATGGATCCAGTTTCCGTCCGGCGTCAACCATTTGTTCGTCGTCAGCTTTAAGTCACTGCCGTCTTTTAAGTCATACGCACTCTGAACGATCCCTTTTCCGAACGACTTCGTCCCGACGACCTCGGCACCGGCTCCTTCTTTGAGCCCGGCTGCCAGAATCTCAGATGCTGACGCGGAACCACTGTCTTCGAGGACAACAATCTTATAAGGTTTCTTCTCGTCCGCTTTCCCGAATTCCTGCGTCCGTTCGCCTTTGTTGTCTTCCACTTGGAAAATCGGCGTCTCTTTCGGAATGAACGGTGCAATCATTTCCGAGACTGCCGTCAGCAGACCACCGGGATTTCCGCGGACATCAATCACCAAGCCATCGATGTTCTTCTCTTCAAGTGCTGCCAGTTGTTCCTCGAACTCGCCGGCTGTCGGATCAGAGAATTGTGTCACCTGTAAGACGCCGATTGTTTTTCCGTCGATTTGTTCCGTCTCGGAATAGACGGTCTCAATCGGAATCGTATCGCGGACGATCGTGATTTTCATCGGATCTTGTCCTCCGCGCTGAATCGTCAGCACCACTTTCGTCCCTTTTTCACCACGAATCTTCTTGACCGCCTGATCCGTCTTTTGTCCTTTTGTTGATTTGCCGTCAATTTCCAAGATGACGTCCCCTGGTTTGATCCCTGCTTTTTCAGCCGGTGACCCTTTGATTGGCGAGACGATGACGATCGATTCCCCTTTTTGTTCAAGCGTCGCTCCGATTCCTTCAAACGAAGACGAGAGATTCGTGTTAAACGATGCCGTTTCCGACTCGTCCATATAGACCGAATACGGATCCTCGAGCACTTCCGTCATCCCCGTCAAGGCACCTTCGAGCAACTCCTGGTCCGTTACGTCTTCCAAGTAATTTTGTGAAATCATCTGTCGGACTTGATCAATCTTCTTCCAATCCCCCGTTGCATTCGACGAGGTACTTGTTGCTGTATCCGTTCCACCTGTCGCTAACATCCCGACAGCACCGGCTCCTAGACCGAGACCAAATGTACTGACCGCTATGACGGCCGTTGTCGATTTTTTCACGCGTGATTCCTCGTTTCTGGTGTAAACCTGCTATTTTTTTCAGTATAGCAAAAAAAGATAGGTTACCCTATCTTTTCGTCAGCTATGCTGTTGAAGTTACAAGATGTATGGGGCAGGATCAACCGCATTCGGTTGTCCGACCGCCCATTCGCCTTGATGAAGTTCAAAATGAAGATGTGGTCCGGTCGACCATCCGGTTGAACCCAGTGTCCCGACGGTTTCACCCGGCATCACCGTTTGACCGGCTGAGACAGCAATTGAATCCAAATGGGCATAAACCGTCGTCCAGACTTTCCCGTCGATCAAGTGTGTCATCATGACGACGTTCCCGTAACCGGTCGCACTACCGGCGCGAAGGACGATCCCTCCTGCCGCAGCTTTGATCGGTGTCCCTTTGGCGTTGACGAGATCGATGCCGGTATGAAGCTCCGGCTTCCCGGTCAACGGATTATTGCGGGGACCGAACGGGGACGAGACATACCCGGTGACCGGCAATTGGAACGGTTTCGCTCCAACTTCACCGGCATCACTGGAAACAGGCGCTTCCGTCGTCGCTTCCGGTACCGGAAGTGGTTCTTCTGTCTGATTTGACTTAGCTGCCTCTGATTTCGCCGTAGCTGACTTCGCTGCTGCAGCTCGCGCTGCGTCACGCGCAATTTGTTCCTGGGCCGCTTTTTCGGCTGCCGCTGCAGCTGCCGCCCGCTCCTTGGCTTGTTGCTTGGCGCGTAATTCGGCGGCTCGCAGATCACTGAGTTGTTGACTGATCAATCGTTTTTGATCCGCGAGAATCTCTGCTTCTTCGGCTTTCGTAAACTGTTCCTGCTGCAATTGTTTGACTTGACGATTCAATTGAACAACGAGCGTCCGTTTGATGTCGGACTCGGCAATGATCCGGGTCTGTAAGATCAACAGCTTCCGCTGTTCCTTTTTCAATTGACCGAGTACCAGTTCCTGTTCGGCTTTTTGCTCCGACAATTGTTTGACGTTTTCTTGATAGGCATTTAAAACTCCGTCATCTTGTTTGATGATTTCCCGAACCGTGCTGAACCGGGAGATCAAATCACCAAAATCTTTGGAATCGAGCAGGACTTCGATGTATTTGACATCCCCGTCCCGTTGAACCGACCGCAGACGATCACCAATCTTTTGTTCTTGCGCGTGGAGCTTGAATGTCGTCTGATCCACGGCTCGCGTCACGATGGCCAGTTCCTGTTTAGCGACAGAAACAGCCGTCTGTTGATCTGCAATCTGACTCGCTAAATCATCCAAACGGCTGTTGACTTCATCAAGGCGCGCCTGTGCTTCCTTGCGCTCCTGTTTCGTCAAGATTAACTTCTCAGATGTCTGATTCTGTGATCGCTCCGTCTCTTGCAGACGGGACTCGACCTCCTGTTGTTCCTTCAACAAATCTTCCTTGGACGTTGCGTGAACGGATACACTTGAACCTATTAATGCCAAGCTTAGGACGGCAGAACAGAATCGGACCTTCATGAGAAGCATCTCTCCTCTATCTTTTATTTGGTTGTTTTCCTTAAATCTTCAAGAATCGACCGAGTGACGTCGTTGATCCCCAGACACCGATGAAGGCACCTAATGCGAGCAGAATCAGTGCGACTTGCACGGACAGCTCACCTGGTGGAATCAAGGTGAAGATCGACGCATTCAGCGAGACAAGCTGCGGCTGAAGCGCGTTGTAGGTCACTTCATATCCGAAGTAGACGACAGCAATCGGAATCAACGCCCCGAGTACCCCCATCAAGAGCCCTTCAATAAAGAATGGTGCCCGGATGAAGCCGTTTTTCGCACCGACGAGTCGCATAATCTCGATTTCACGACGGCGTGAGAAAATCGTTACCTTGATTGTATTCGAAATCAGGAACATCGCCATGAATGTCAAACCGACAATCAGGATGATTCCGCCGATCCGAACCCCTTCAAGGAAGTTGAACATCTTTTCAACATAATCTTCACCATATTCGACGCTATCTATATTTTCCATTTTTTTGACTGTATTTGCAATAGTTTCTGTCTCATTTGGTGAAGTTGCTTTGACGATGTAGCGGTCATGAAGCGGGTTGTCTTTCTCAACCGACTGGTACGCTTGTGATCCTTCGCCAAGCTGTTCCTTGAAGCGATCCAGTTCTTCTTCTTTTGAGCTATAACGCACAGACTCGACGCCCGGCATCTGCTTTAACTTTTCTCCAACTGAGTCGATCTTTGCCTGATCGGATTCACGTTCGACGAACACTTGAATTTCGACGTCTTTTTCGACGTTATCGGAAATCTTGTTGACGTTGAACATGACCATTGCAAAAATTCCTACGAGTAACAAGGTCACGGTAACAGCACTGACGGAAGCAAATGTCATCCAGCCGTTTCGGACGAGACCTTTTGCCCCTTCCCGTAAATGACGGAATCCATTAAACTTCATAGCCGTACATTCCTTTCTCTTCGTCACGGACGATTTTTCCACCGTCAATCGCAAGGACGCGGTGACGCATCTTGTTGACGATATCTCGATTGTGGGTCGCCATTACGACCGTTGTCCCACGGCGATAAATTTCTTCGAACACTTCCATGATCTCCCATGCTGTATCCGGGTCGAGGTTTCCAGTCGGCTCATCGGCGATGACGAGTGACGGACGGTTGACAATGGCTCTCGCGATCGAGATCCGCTGTTGTTCTCCGCCGGATAATTCATCAGGATAGTTCCGTTCTTTATGCTTCAGTTTGACTAAGTCCAATACCTCAAGCACTTTTTTCCGGATCTGTGATTTGTCTTCACCGACGACTTCGAGGGCAAAGGCTACATTTTCATAAACCGTCAATGACGGGAGGAGTTTAAAATCTTGGAAGATGACGCCGATTTGGCGACGAAGTTCGGGGATTTGCCGATTTTTCAGCTTGCCGACTTCAATTCCTTTAAATAAAAATGAACCGCTTGTCGGTCGTTCTTCGCGGTACATCATTTTCATGAATGTCGATTTCCCAGCTCCAGACGGACCAACGATATAGACGAATTCGCCTTGATTGATCGTCAGGTTCACTTCACGAAGTGCCGTGACACCATTCGGATAGATTTTGCTGACTTGTTGCATCTTGATCACTTACTTCACATCCTTACTTGATTACTGGTTGGTGATCAGATAGGTCTTAACGCCTATCGAATCCCATTATAACAGGCAAAAAAAACGGTGCACATTACAATCAAATGTCATTTCCGGCGGTTTTAAAGGAAAAAAGGGACCAGTGATGACGAACACTTGTCATGTCCGTCATCTCTAGCCCCATATTATCACATAATTATTTTTTCTCAGCCAACCAATCAGCGACGGCAACGATTTCTTTATCGTCTTTCAGGATGCCTGCTGGCATTTGTCCTTTACCGTTTTTAATGATTTCTTGAATCTCTTCTGACGATAACTTCGCTCCGACTTTCGTTAAGTTCGGACCAACGTTTCCTTCCAGATTGTTCCCGTGACAAGAAGCACAGTTGTTAGCGAAGATTTTTTCCGCATCCACCGCTGTTTCTGTTTTCGACGAATCATCGTTCATCGTTGATTCTTCTTTCGTCGTATCTGACGATGTATCAGACGAACTGTCATCGCTTCCGCATGCCCCGAGTACAAGCGTTGCGCCAAGTCCTGCCGCAAGTAAAAGATTTTTGAGCTTCATCCGTATGTCCCCCTTATAAGTAACAAGCTGCGTCGTTATTTATTAGAGTATAACCGTTATCCAGACTTTTTAAGCATGATTTCACAAAAACTTCATCTTTTCCAAACAGTTACGGCACATTCCGGTAACGTTTGTCGTCGGAAAAACCCAGTCCCAGTACTTCATGGGCTTCGCTGACAACAAGAAACGCCGTTGGATCGATGTGTTTAACGATTTCTTTTAACGTCGTGATCTCTCCCTGCCGGACGACGACCATCAACATCGGTTTCCGGGTCCGGGTGAAGGCACCCGCCGCTTCGATTTCCGTCGCGCCCCGGTCAAGCGTTTGGAAGATCTCTTTGACGAGGGCTTCCCGTTGATCCGAGATGATATAGGCGAGCTTGTCGTTCGTGATTCCGAGCTGGACGATATCGATCATCTTGATCGTGATGAACAAGGCGACGAGCGCATACAAGCCGATTTCGAGTGAAAAGATGACGGCAGCACTGATGACGATCGTTCCGTCGAGCAACGCGATACAAAGGTGAAGCGGTAACTTCGTGAACCGGTGCAGCAGTTGGGCGATCAAGTCCATCCCGCCGGTCGAGGCGCGGGCTTTAAAAATTAATCCTAATCCGATTCCGACTCCGGCTCCGCCGAAAATCGCGGCCAGCATCGGATTCATCGTCGCTGCCGGTACCTCAAACCGTTCATAGACTAAAATGACGACCGGTAAAAAGATCGAGCCGACGAGCGACTTGACGCCGAACCCCATTCCGAGAATCATCCAGCCGATCGCAAGCAACACGACGTTTGCAATCAGCTGAAACAAGCCCGGTGAGATGCCAAACAAATCATTTAAGACGATCGAGAGCCCACTGACGCCTCCTGATGCCAATTGGTTTGGTGCCAAAAATAAACTGAAAGCACTGGCGACGAACAATGAACCGAGTAATAAATAAATATAGTCGCGAACGACTTCCTGACGTGTTGATGTCATAACGTTACATGTCCCCTTACTTAAGTTCTACAACCCGTTTTTCATTTTAGCGGAAAAGCCGGGAAGCGACTAGAAGGGCTGAGCAACTCGCAGTGGTCCCCTTATACCGTACTAAAGGGTTTGGAATAACGAACCGTCCCACTGATTCCCTTTAAGGCTTGGCGTTCGAGCGGCATGACGAGAAACACGTCCGTCGGCACCGGGAACGGGGCTTCGATGCCGTAGTCGACGGCGCGTTCAAATCCGAACTGCGGATAATAGCTGTCATGACCAAGCACGATGATATGCGACTCCCCCGCTTCCCGGGCATCTTCAATCACTTGACGGATCAGTTCCGAGCCGATGCCTTTGCGTTGCCAGAACGGTTTGACGCCGACCGGTGCCAAGGCAAGCGACGGAATGTCTTCAATGAACACGCGGCTCATTAAGACATGACCGACGATTTCCCCCTTGTCCGTCACAGCGACACGGCTGTAATGCGGCAATGATTCCTCATCTTCGCGCAAGGCGTCGACGAGATCGGCTTCCGTCCGTTGACCAAACGCGGCTTGATGAACGAGCCGAATTCCGGCGGCATCCTTGAATATTTCTGTACGAATCTGCATCTGTTTCGCCTCCTGGATCGATTGGTAAAAAAAACCGCCGACACGAAGGCCGACGGGGTGTTGACAACTTACATATTCATCAAACGGAGATAGGCATCGATGAAGCCCATGATGTCTCCATCCATTGCACCTTGCGTATTCCCGACTTCGTAGTTCGTCCGGTGATCCTTGACCATGCTGTATGGGTGGAAGACGTATGAACGAATTTGGCTGCCCCAGGCGATGTCTGATTTTTCGCCACGGATTTCGTCGAGTTTCTTTTGTTTCTCTTCGATTTCGCGTTGGTACAGTTTTGCTTTCAACATCTTCATCGCCGCTTCACGGTTCTTGATTTGTGACCGTTCCTGCTGACATGAAACGACAACGCCTGTCGGCACGTGCGTGATCCGAACGGCAGAGTCCGTCGTATTGATGTGCTGTCCACCGGCACCAGACGCACGGTACGTATCGACACGCAAGTCTTCCGTCCGGATTTCGATGTCGATGTCATCGTTGAATTCCGGCATGACGTCACATGAAACGAATGACGTGTGGCGGCGGCCTGACGAATCAAACGGCGAGATCCGGACGAGACGGTGAATCCCTTTTTCTGCTTTTAAGTACCCATAGGCATTGTGCCCCTGGATCCGCAGCGTGACCGATTTGACGCCGGCTTCGTCGCCCGGCTGATAGTCCATCGTTTCGACTTTCCAGCCCTGTTTGTCGCAGAAACGTTGGTACATCCGAAGCAACATCGACGCCCAGTCTTGGGACTCGGTTCCGCCGGCTCCCGGGTGTAATTCGAGGATTGCGTTGTTGGCATCGTATTCGCCGTTCAACAGAATCTGTAATTCAAACTCGTCAAACTTCCGCTTGATGTCACCAAGCTCCGACTCCAGTTCTTCCTGCAACTCGACGTCCGGTTCTTCTTTGATCAATTCATACGTTAAGACGATGTTTTCGTGACCGTCTGCGAGGTGTTGGTATTTATCGACCATCGCTTTGAGACCGTTCGACTCGTCGATGACTTTTTGCGCCGACTCTTGATTGTTCCAGAAGTCCGGGTATGTCATCTCGTTTTCAAGCTCTTCGATTCGTGAGATCTTCGTCTCAAGATCAAGTGATGCTTTGTATTCATCGAGCTTCTTTTCCATCCACTCGGCGGTATTGCGTATTTCTGCTAATTCCATTGTGTTCCACCTTCTCTTTCCGTCAAAAGAGGCAGGAATCTCCCGCCTCTTTCAGCCGCTTCGTCACTTATGCCTGACGGCCGTGACAGTTCTTATATTTTTTACCGGATCCGCACCAACAAGGATCGTTGCGTCCGATTTGTTCATTTGGATTTTTCCGGACCGGCGCCTTTTTGACCACCTTGTCTTCTTTTCCGGAAACGGCGACTTCGTCTTTGACGACTTTTTCGCGTTTCAGGTTCGGATCAAGATCCGCCCGGAGGACAAATTGCGTCACTTCTTCTGCAATCGCCGCGTTCATCGTATCAAACATCATCGAACCTTCCGACTGGTATTCACGGAGCGGGTCGTTTTGACCGTAAGCCCGTAAGTGAATCCCTTCGCGCAGTTGATCCATTTGATCGATATGGTTCATCCAGTGCTGATCGACCGCACGGAGAACGATGACCTTCTCAAACTCATCGAACGCTTCTGCCGGCACTTCTGAGCGTTTGTGCTCATAGTGAGCAAAGGCACGTTCTTGTAAGAGTTCGATGATTTCTTCGCGTTCTTTACCGAACAAGTCTTGCTCCGACACTTTTTCTTCGATCGCAAGCGTTTGGTTGGCCCAATCCGCAAGCGCACCGATGCTCCACTCTTCCGGTACGAACTCGACTGGTGTGTACTGATGGACACCAGATTCGATCGTCTGAATCATCATTGGACGCACGATGTCGGAAACCGACTGAGCATCAAGAATCGCTGCCCGGTCTGCGTACATGACTTTCCGTTGATCGGCCATGACGTTATCGTAGCCGAGAACTTGTTTCCGCGCATCAAAGTTATTTCCTTCGACCCGTTTTTGGGCCGACTCGACAGCACGTGAAACCATCCGACTTTCGATCGGTTGAGAATCGTCCATTCCGAGACGGTCCATCATCGATTGCAGAGAATCTGATCCGAAACGACGCATCAGTTCATCTTCGAGTGACAAGTAGAACTGGGACGCACCCGGGTCTCCTTGACGTCCTGCCCGACCACGGAGCTGGTTGTCGATCCGGCGTGATTCGTGACGTTCTGTTCCGAGGATGTAGAGACCACCCTTTTCGATGACGCCTTGTCCGAGCTTGATGTCGGTACCACGACCGGCCATGTTCGTCGCGATCGTCACCGCGTTCGGTTGTCCCGCGTTCTCGATGATTTCCGCTTCCCGCGCATGGTTCTTCGCGTTCAAGACTTCGTGGCGGATGCCGCGTTTCTTGAGGATGCTGCTGAGCAATTCCGACGTCTCGACGGCAACTGTCCCGACGAGAACCGGTTGTCCTTCGCGGTGGGCGCGTTCGATTTCATCCGCGACCGCAGCAAACTTCCCGTTCATTGTCTTGAAGATCAAGTCCGGCTGGTCGTCCCGAACGATCGGTTTGTTTGTCGGTACCGGTACGACGTGCATGTTGTAGATGTTACGGAATTCTTCTTCCTCGGTTTTCGCTGTTCCGGTCATACCGGCCAGTTTCGTGTACATCCGGAAGAAGTTTTGGTACGTGATCGTCGCAAGTGTCATCGATTCGCGTTGAATCTCGACGCCTTCTTTCGCTTCGATTGCTTGGTGCAGCCCTTCCGAGTAACGGCGGCCTTCCATGACACGTCCCGTGAATTGGTCGATGATCATGACTTCGTCTTCCCGAATCATGTAGTCGACGTCACGGTGCATGACGGAGTTGGCGCGGAGCGCGAGGCTCAAGTGGTGGTTGAGTGCGATATGCTCGAGACCAAACAGGTTGTCGATACCGAAATATTTCTCGGCGCGATCAATTCCTTGTTCCGTCAACAGGACACTTTTCGTCTTGATGTCGACCGTATAGTCTTCATCCGCTTTCATCATCTTCGCGAACATATCGGCCTGCGAGTACAGCGACGTTGATTTTTCGGCAGATCCCGAAATGATCAGCGGCGTCCGTGCTTCATCGACAAGAATCGAGTCGACTTCATCGACGACGGCAAAGGACAGTGGACGTTGCACACGGTCTTCTTTATAGAGCACCATGTTGTCACGCAAGTAATCGAATCCAAACTCGTTGTTTGTTCCGTACGTGATGTCACAGCTGTACGCTGCCTGTTTTTCCTGACGCGACATGCTTGAGAGGTTCAAGCCGACTGACAGTCCGAGTGCCGCGTAGAGCGGCTCCATGATGTCACGGTCACGTTTCGCCAAGTATTCGTTGACGGTGATGACGTGGACACCGTTTCCGGCGAGGGCATTCAAATAGACGGGAAGCGTCGCAACAAGCGTTTTCCCTTCCCCGGTTTTCATTTCGGCGATATCACCGTTATGCAGAACGTAGCCACCGATTAACTGGACACGGTAATGACGCATGCCTAAGACACGTGTCGATACTTCACGACAGACAGCGAACGCTTCCGGCAAGATATCATCGAGGTCTTCGCCATTCTCAAGACGCGTCCGGAATTCGACCGCTTTTCCTTCTAATTCTTGATCGGATAAGGCGCCTACTTGGGCCTCAAATGATTCAACGGCATCTGCCGCTTTCTCTGCTTTTTTCAGCACACGTTTGGTCGGTGCGAATAACTCTTTTAGAAAATTAGCCATGCCTTACAGTCCCCTTACTTCGAACGATTCTTAAAACGAACAGAATTCCGAGATTTTTCCTTTATTCAGTGTACCGAATACGCCGTCAAATTTCAACAAGCGGACCGACTGCTTCCTCTGAAATCCAACTTTAGACGGACATACCCTCTATCGATATATAGTTTTTTAGCATACCAAAAGGGGACCCGTTCCGTAGAACGAGTCCCCTGTAGATTCATTATTCTGGTTCAATCAAGCCGTAACGACCATCTTTCCGACGGTAGACGACGTTCGTGTTACCCGTTTCTGCGTCTGAGAAGACGAAGAACGTGTGACCGAGCATGTCCATTTGAAGAATCGCTTCTTCCGTGTCCATCGGCTTAAGTGTGAAACGTTTTGTTCGAACGAGTTCGAGTTCCGCTTCATCCTCTTCGTAGACAGGTGCGTCTGCCTCCGGTCCTTCGAGCGTTTTGAAGTACTCCCCAATACCGCCGTCTTTGGCACGGCCTCTCCGGTTGATCTTCGTTTTGTGTTTCCGGATTTGACGTTCGAGCTTATCGACGACGAGGTCGATTGCTGCGTACATGTCGCCATTGACATCCTCTGCGCGAAGCAAGAGGTTTGGCATTGGAATCGTCACTTCGACTTTTTGTTTCTCATTGTTGACTTTGAGATTGACATAAGCCGTTTGCGCTTCCGTAGGAGTTGTAAAATAACGAGTTAACTTTTCAAGCTTTTTCTCGACGTAATCCTTGAGAGCATCTGTGACGTCCAAGTTTTCACCGCGAATGTTGTAGATCATGTAAACTCCTCCTTAAGTAACCGGTTGAACCTATGAATTCGTCGTCTCTTCAGTCGTTTCCTTCTGAAAATTGCAAATTCTTTGGTTCGTAATTATTATACCACGATAAGCCCTTCAAGGAAATGAGAACGATGACATTCTGTTGAACATCTCCCTTGATTCCTAGCGTACTATAATAGTTGTTGCATGTTGATATTAGCGTATATACCCTTAACAAATTGAGATGAAACAAAAAAACCGCTTTTAGGGGGTTCCTAAAAACGGTGGTGGCTGCTAACGGGATTACAGTTTCGAGACGTTTGCTGCTTGAGGACCACGATCGCCTTCGACGATCTCGAATTCTACTTCTTCGCCTTCTTCAAGTGATTTGTAACCTTCTGCTTGAATCGCCGAGAAGTGGACGAAGACGTCTTTTGCATCTGATGTCTCGATGAAGCCGTAACCTTTTTCAGCATTGAACCATTTTACTTTACCTTGTTCCATTCGAATTCACGTTCCCTTCGCAAACTGGATAGCGAGAGCAAGCTCTCTACCGTCTATACTAGCAAAAGAAGCAATTATTGACAATTAAAAATTCTGATTAATTTGAATTCAATATCAAATCAAACCGAACGAAGCCACTTATTGCTCTATATTTCAAAAAATTACATTGTCATTACAGGTGTAGTATTGTATTATATCGTTAGTAATTACCTATTTTATCCATTGTCCTATCTAAGGAGGATGCAGTCGAATGCGACCATTCCATAATGACGAAAAGTATCGAATCACGAAACGGACCGTTGCGATTTTGCCCTGTTATGACATGATGAAACAATCCATCATCGTCTTAGAGGACGGGTCAACGATCATGACGCCGCTTCGTCCGTATCAACTCCTGCAGTTGTCCTGCAGACAGTACAACAGTTCCATCGAGGAACGGATTGTCACCGCTAAACGTGTCGCTTCCGTGAAAGGAAAAGTTCCGGTCGTCATCGAACCGACACTCGGTCTTGTCTTTTTCCCTACCAAATCACCAAAACGTGATGATTGCGAGTGGTATGCCTGGAGTCACATGTCCGAAGTCATCGAGGAAGCCGGACAGACTAAACTCAAAACTCGTAACGGCATGATCCTTCCCGTAAACGCCTCTCCTTACATCGTCCGCAACCAAATGAAAGCAACCGGCGAGCTGATGGCTCGTTACCAGCAATTGAACGCGATGACATTAGAGGACCGCTTTAATGCAATCAAATCGTAAAAAAAATGGGTTGGGCGATGAATTCGCTCAATCCTTTTTTGTTTGTGCCGATATATAATAAGATGAAGAATTTATCAAGAAAGGAGGTTCATCGATGAATATCCAGATGAATCCAACCAGTCCGACCCGTTCGGCTGCCCCGACCGCCTTGTCGGAAACAAAAACCTACAGCGGCACTGTCCTTGAAAAGACCGGTCCGAACACGGCACTCGTCCAAGTCGGTCGCGAGAAAGTCGAGATGACCTTCACGGGTGAAGTTCCGGAAGGCACCTTTCAATTTAAGGTCAAAGGCCAGACGGCGGAAGGTTATCTGATTGAACAGATCACCGACCAAGCAGACGTCCCGCCGACCGGTCCGGCCAAACCTGATTCGTCTGGTGTCGATGCGACCTTACTCGACGAACTCCCGCCGGAACTGAAACAAGCCGTCGCCCGGTTGCTCGCGACCGGTCAACTGCCGCAGACCCCGGAAACGGTTGCCAAGCTCGTCGCTGCACTCCAAGGGACATACAAGGACTTGGTCCTGCAACTCGTGACGCGGCCGTCTGACAGTGCTTTACCGGCAGAAGCCGATGCCTTGATTGCCCAGTTGCTCGGCTCGACCGATTCGTTGGTCGACGTCTTGCCGGAGCGCCAGGCCGTCCTCGAGAAACCGACGCTCAGCAACGTCATCGCGCTTGACGTCGCCCGGGTGACGCTGCCGACGCATCGTGACATCGATCAGGCGACACCGGTTGCCCTCCGCCAAATCGCAGCACACTTACCACCGGACGCCCAACCGGACATCCTCGCCCGGATCGACCGCGGCGAACTGACGCAAGTGCGCGAACAACTGCAGACGTATTTTCCGAGTGAACGCCTGGTGCTCGCGGAGCGACCGGCGCCAAGCAAACTCGATCAATTGACCGCCGTCATCACCCAAGCCCAGCAGCCGGTTTCAGAAAAAGCGGCACCACTCGCTCCACCCGTTCGCTCGAATCTGACGGTCATCGCCGAGGTGACGCCACGGCTCGCGGAAGTGACCAATGATTTCCGGAGCCAGCAGCGGACGATCGTTTCGCAACTGCGTCAGATTGAACCGCTGATCGAGGAACGCCCGCTCCAGATGGCGCAAGTCATCGAAAGCACGGCGAACCGCCTGCGCCAGACGTTCCAACAGACCGATGCGATGTTACATACAAGCATGCGCGATGAAAAACAATTGATTCAACTGTTATCGAAACTGGAACGGGGAACGGAACTGGCATTTCTCGGACGCGGTGCGGAAGCAAAAGCCGTCGTCCAGGACGTCCGTCAAGCACTGGAAGCCTTCCGCTTTGCTCCGACCAATGTCCGGACCGCCTATTTGCCGGAATTGAACACGATGCCGCGTCCTGTCGTCGCGAATACTACTCAGACACCGCCCCAAACGCCACAACGACCGATTCCGTATGAGCCGGGACAAAACAGTCCCCGTGTCTTACAGGAGACCGTCCAAAAAACGCTTCAGCTGCAGACAGCTGAATTAAAACTTGCGACACCGGCTACCAACCCGGAAGCCGCCAAACTACAGACGTTCCTGACGACGCAGCAACAGGTCAATAAACCGGACAACAACCAGCAACTGCAACAACTGTTGCTCGCCCTGCCCGTTCAACTCGTCGAAGGGACAGCCGGACTGCACGTCCACTTACAAAATAAACGACCGGATGAAGTGATCGACTGGGAAAACAACACACTGTATGTTCAGCTCGAGACCCCACGGCTCGGGGACATCGGCGTCCGTGTCGAGACCGTTAACCGGAAGATGCAGATTACGATTGAAAATGATTTCCCGCTCCTCGAGCGTCTGGCGACACCGTTCCTTGAACGGACGACCGATGCCCTGCAGGCGACGGGTTACCAGGACGTCAAGATTCGTTTTGACGCTTTTACGAAGGAACAGACCACCCCAACAGCCGTCAAACCGGATGAGACCCCAACCGGTTACGATTACCGGATTTAAGGAGGAGCCATGTATCAGAAAATTGATTTAAAACATCGCAAATCAGCGGCCGTCCTCCGGTACGACGAAGCGTCCGGCAATGCGCCGATCGTCGTCGCCCGGGCGACCGGTGCCGCAGCCGACCGGATTTTACAAGAAGCCCGGGCAAGCGGCGTCGCAATCGAACAAGACACGTCGCTACTCGGTCACCTGCTTGACCTTGACCTCGGAACTGCGATTCCCCCGCAACTCTATGACGTGATGGCGGAACTGTTACTGTTGATTGAAGAACTGGATCACACGAAAGGACGGAACTCATGACCGAACAAGAACTGTATCAGATGACACCACAACAATTGACGGAGACGATGTTAAAAGGACTTGTCCTGCAATATGAACAAGCAATCCTCAGTCGTGACGAACGACGGTTCGATGCCGTCAACAGCCGTCTGCAAAAAGCTTACCAACTGCTTGAGAAACTGCAGGCCGGACTGAATGACGAAGGCGGCATCATCGCAGCGCAACTCGATCAACTGTACTATTACTTAGCCGAACAGACGTTACAGGCTTATATCGAACCAACACGCTTGGAAGAATTGTTGCAACTAACGGAAGAATTGCTCGTCACCTGGCAAGCAGCCAGCCTAAAGAAAGACCGTCCCCTCGTTCGGGCGGCACATCATGAGCGTTACGAAGGGATGGACTATTAATGCGGATTTCAAATAATGTACAGGCTTTAAAAGCCTACCGAAACTTAAGCGCCAATCAGCTGAACGTCAAGACGACGATGGATAAACTGTCGAGCGGTCAAAAAATCAACCGCGGTGCTGATGATGCGGCGGGTCTCGCGATTTCGGAAAAGATGCGCAACCGTCTCAAAGCGCTTGATAAAGCGGAACAAAACGTTCTCGACGGCATCTCGATGGTCCAGACGGTCGAAGGTGGACTCAGCGAAACCCACAGCCTCCTGCAACGGATGCGGGAACTGGCTGTCCAAGCCGGTAACGGAACACTTGCAACGGAAGACCGAACGGCGATCCAGGAAGAAATCAATCAGCTGACGAATGAAGTCTCGCGAATTGCCGAAACGACGCAGTTTAACGGCAAAAAATTACTGACAGGTGGCTTCAGCACTGCTGATAACGCTGTCTTCATTCAGACGAATGCCGGCGCTAATGAAGGAATCGCCTTGACGATTGATGATATGCGCGCGCTCAATATTGGTATCAGTACGACCGCTAAACCGAATAACGATGCCAAGGCACTCGACTATCCAAGCGTGAATGCAACACCGGAATATGCGCTCAGCGTGATGACGGGCAGCGATGCCGATCAAGCAATCAGTCTCTATACGAAAGCCATCGATACGATTTCCCAGCAACGCTCGAAATTAGGAGCAATCCAAAACCGGTTCGAAGCAATGTCATCCGTCCTCAGCGTCAGCAAGGAAAATCTCACTGCATCCGAGTCCCGAATCCGTGATACCGATATGGCACGTGAGATGATGGAGTATGCGAAGTACAACATCCTCAACCAATCGGGGATGGCGATGATCGCGCAAGCGAACGCTTTGCCGCAGGGCGTTTTACAACTACTCAACTAACGAAAGGTGGAACCACCGATGGACATCCGGCGCATCCAAGAAACAAGCCGCCTGCAGACACCGAAGACCGGACCACGTGAGGTCGAAGCATCAACGACGTTTTCGGCCTTGATGCAAGATAAACGCGAGCACAGAGGGTATGAACGCCTCCAGCAAAAATTGATGCTCGTCGAAGAACATGGTCAATTACTGGCGGAAAGCCAAACAATCGAGCATCTTGAAGTCTACAAAGAGAAAATCAAGGACTTCCTGAAGGATGCTCTCGATCAATCACAACAACTCGAGGAAAAACGCGGTTTCAACCGCCGCGGTCGGACGAAAATCTATAAAGTCGTCGAACAAGTCGACGCCAAACTGCTCCAACTGACTAATAACGTCATTTCCGGTGAATCACGCCGTCTTGAGATTCTTGATCAAATCGGCGAAATCAAAGGGATGCTTGTCAACGTTTTTGTCTAAATTCATCTTGAGGAGCCACCCCGATGCCTGACCTCTATTTTAAAAAATGCCGCTGCCCCTATTGTCTCAAAGAAACGGAGACGAAACGGGTCTTGAGTCGCCATATCCGTGTCGATAAAACGGATCGTGACGGGATGATCCATTACAAAGGATCAAACGTTTATTACTATGAGCCGGTCCAGTGCACCCACTGCCGGTTCCTGTTTCACGATACGTTCGGCAAGCTGCCACCGGACGTCCGGGAGACGCTCTCAGTCAACATCTTGCCGACGTTACCAATCTTACCGTTTGCTGCGACCGAACGCTCGGCGGAACAAGCCCTGCAACTCTACAAACTTTGCCTCTATACAGCACAGATCACCCGGCAAAAAGACGCCATCCAAGCGATGCTTGGTGTGCGGATTGCCTGGCTCTATCGATTGCTCGACAACCATGCTCAAGAGTTACTCTGGATGGAGCGCTCCGTCCTGAAGTACGAAGCGTTGTATGCCGCTTACCTCGATCCAATTCAGGCTGGAATTCCAGAAGAAGCACTCTTGCTGCGACTCGCCGATCTATATGCCGTTCTCGAGCGAACGGCAGATGCCCGCAAGTGGTACAGCGTCATTTTTCAAAGCAAAACGGTTTCTGACCGCGTAAAAAAAGACGCTCGGCAACACTGGGAACTTTATCGTGAACAGCACGACCTCTAACCCTGTTCGTCTTCGATGTGTGAGATGAAACAGGGTTTTTCTCTCTTGTTGACGAAACAAAACAGTACGATATTTTTTTAGAAAGGAGGCGAACACATGACCCGCACCTTTGTCATCATTCTGTATGTACTGGTACTCTATACCGTCTTGTTTTTGACATTCAATCCGTCTGTGACACCAGTCATCGCTGGAATCAGTACGTTGATCGGCTTAAGTTACTGTGCACGGTCGGCATATGTTCAGTTCATCAGACCTCGACCGAGGCATCCGTACCGGCTGATTGGTCACGCGATTCTGTTGTTCTGGCTTGGTATTGTCCTGAACCTCGGCTTGGCGCTTTTACCGAGCCACTTGCATCCCGTCTGGTCTGATGCCTTAGCAAACGTGACGTTGACCCTGTTTTTGTTTTTGACCGCCCTCGTCTTGGCACGGCTGATTGACTGGTCGTCATTCCGACAAAACCGGTTACTGTATCTCGATGGCTTCATCTTGTTCGGCATGTCGTTCGCCTTCGGATATGTACTGATTCTACAAAATGTACCGGAATTTGCTCGGACACCGCTCGAACTGGTGGCGATGACGGTTTATGCCGTCTGTTTCTTGGCTCTCCTGTTCGCATTTTTGATTCTTTATACAACTGGCTTACGGGACACGACACGGCATCGTCTGTTACTGCAATCCGTCACCCTGTTTTGTGTGACGAACTTTGGCTACTATACGTTTCTCGTCCGCGATCAACTGGAGATCGCCGTCTTCTTTTTACCACTTTATCCAATCAGTTTAGCCGGCTTGATTGGTTATTTTCGGGATGTCCCGCCCGTCGTCGCCAGTCAGCGGACATTATCACGTCCCTATCTTCCGTATATCAGTCTCGCCTTGCTCTTGATCTGGATTACCTTTTTTGAAGTACCCGGCATCGTCTACATCTTAGCGATTACGGTCCTGTTTTCATTGTTTTTGATTCGTCAATTTTTCTCCGAACGTCGCAATCAACAACTGTTTCAAGAACATGAGATCGTCGAGCTGGATCTCGCCCGCCGCGTGAAAGAACAGACGTCACTGCTCGAGTTACGAAAGGAAGAGTACCGACGTCTGTTTCTTGACCATCCGGAACCGATTCTGCAGATCAATCGGACGGGTTCGTTGCACGCGATGAATCCAGCGGCAACCGAACGGTTCGGTCAAGACTTACCGGATCAGTTATTGCACCAGTTACGGCAAGAGGTCACAAGTCTCACGTCCAGCCGGAAACTGCTGTTGCAGGATGACAAGTTGACCTATGATACGACATTAATTCCGGTCCCGGAACATGACTATGTCTATATCCTTTTATCTGATATCACGGAGACGCTCGAGCAGGAACAGTGGTTGGAAAGCCTCGGCTACCACGATGCTTTGACGCGGTTGCCGAATCGACGTTATTTTGAAGAACAGCTGGAAAAGCAACTGACACAACTCGATATCGGCTCATTGTTGTTTATCGATCTCGACGGGTTTAAACAAGTCAACGACCAGTACGGTCATGACGCGGGGGACTATGTTCTCCAGGAGACAGCCAATCGACTTCGGCTCCATCTCCGGGACGACGAGGTCGCAGCGCGGCTCGGTGGTGACGAATTCATCGTCTTCTTGGTCCGCTCGAAGCCGGAGACGATTCAGTATACCGAAATGCTCATCGACCAGCTCAATCAACTGTTTTGGTTCAAAGGCACTGCGATGTCGATCACGCCGTCGATCGGGATTGCCCGATATCCGGACGACGGGACGACAACAAGCTTGCTATTGATCCGGGCCGATGAAGCGATGTACAGCGTCAAACAACACGAAAAAAATGCCTATCGGTTTAAATGAAAAGAGGACCTTCCACGGTGGAAAGGTCCTCTTTCGTTACAACGACTCACGTCGATATTTTTCTTCTTCATATGCATCCGGTAAATCGGAAATTGGACGTTCGGCTTCTTCCCAGGATTCCGACTCGACATCCGGTTCGATGAACTGATCGTACGAGCCGTCAGATCGATAAAATGGTTTGACGATCTTTCGTTTCTTGTCTTCACGTTTTGTCACGCGAGATCCCTCCCTAAGGCTAGAAAGTTACTGACGAGAATCAAAATACGGTGAAAAACTGCCTTCGACTTCTTCATACGGATCAACATACGATTTCCGACTCGTTTTCGTCTGACGCAATTGATTGATTTGTACCCCTAATTTAGCGGTTTCTGACGATAATTTCAAGTCGATTTTTTGACTGTCGGCGACAAGCTCCTGAATAACGGCTTGATTCGCACCGGCCAATAAATTCGAATGGGCAGCAATAAACGCTTCCCGTTCATTCAACAGGTTCTGAATCTTCAGCAACCACTCGTCGTAGACTTCTTCCTCCGGCGTCTGCTCCAGCAGTTCCATCAGATGTTTTGTCTTCAGACGGAGCGGGTCAAGCGGACTCATCGTTGACGCGCGAGCTTCATCGCTTCTTTCCACGTCTCACGAAACTCTTCCGCAAAACCAATCACTTCATCAATCGCCACGACGTCATTTTTAACGTTGGCATCAATTAGACGACCTTGCATATAGTCGTATAAATTATTCAAGTCCTTTGACAAGGCAATCGACTGGTTGAGCGTCAATTGTAACTCGAGAATGATTGCCTGGGCTTTTTGAATATTCATGTTTTTTTGTTCAATTAAGCCTTGTTCAATCGATCGTTTCGAAAGCATCGCAAACTTGATCAGTCCTTCATATAACATCAATGTCAAGTCTTGTGGTAAGGCAGTCGTAACAGAGTTTGTTTGATATGCTGCGTAGGGATTAGCCATATGAAGTCCTCCTTATTGTCCTAAGTATGAAGCGAGCGTCGCCGACTGGCTGTTCGCTTGGTTCATCGCCTGTTCCATCGCCGCAAAGCGACGGTAATAACTATTTTCTTTTGTTTTTAATTTATCTTCCCATGTCAACATGCTCTTGTCGATATCTGCAAGTGATTTCCCGAGTCGGTATGTCGTCGCAACAGCACCATCAAGTCCTGCGACTTTTGAGACCTTATCACGCATTGTCGTAGCAAAACCTTGGATTTGACGAACAAACCCGTCGATCCCATTTGTACTTGGAATGGGGTTTCCTTGGGCATCTTTTGCTGGTTCTGGCGCCGCAGCTGTAAAGAGTTTGTAGACGCCTTCCGGTTGCTCTTCAAGCATCTTCTTGAGTTTTGTTTCATCGATTCTCAGTTTCCCTCCATCACGAAAATCGCTGGTCGACGTGATTCCGATTTGTGACATGTAATTCAACTGGATTGTATCCGTTCCTGATGTATACGAATAGCCGGTATCAATCTTCGCTGAAATCGCACTTCGGAAAGATGTCATACCGTCACGCAGGAAACTATCGTTTTTCAAGACACCACTCATCGCCTTCTCTTCCCACTTCTTGACCTCATCTTCACTCAACTCTTTTCGCTGAGCATCCGTCAACGGCTGAAAATCACGATATTTTTCTTCTCGAACTTTTTTATTCATCTTGTCAATCAAGTCATTGTACTTATCAACAAACTTTTTGATCGAGTCAAAGTTTGCTTGGGTATCGAGTTTTGTATTGAGAGTGATTGCTGTATTTGAAGTACCGTTTAATGTGATTGTCAAACCATTTTGTGTAAAGGTGTTAGTTCGTTGTTCAAGTTCTTGACCACCTATTGTGTACTTCGCATTTTTTCCGTCTTGTCCAACACCATCGATTTGAGAATTTACCTTTTGTGTTCCTAGATTAGCATCTGTAATAGTGATGTCAGGACCATTCGGATTAAGTTTTCCAGTACTCGTTTTCGTTAACACTAGTTTGCCTGTAATATCATTATAAACCGCACTCATTCCAAGATTCGTTTTGCTATTGATTGCAGAAGTTAAATCAGCCAATGTTTGTGTCGAATCGAGTGACAGTGTTTCAGTAACAGCTGTACCGTCAGCAGAAAATGTATTGATTTGAACGTTTACTTTTCCACCAGTTGTGTCAAATAATCCACTGTCAGCAAGTGTTGTACTCGCTGATTTTCCAGCTGTTGTTGCCATCGCAACAGATGCTGATGATGCCAGTTGTCCAACTTTTTCAATGGTCACACTTCCGGCTGGAGCTGAAGGACTAGCTGTAACAGCAATTTTAGCATTATCTGAACTTACAACTGTTTTAGCTGTATAATTCTTTGAAAACAACATATCACTAGCTGCAGTTCTTAAATCAAGTAATCCTCTATTCATTTCACGGTAAGCGTCACGTTGCCATGTTAAGGTTTGTTTTTTTTGTGATAAACGATCAACCGGTGCACGTTCAACTTGCATTAATTGTTTAATCATCGTTTCTGTATCAATTCCACTTGCTAAACCACTAAGACGTATTCCTGCCATCCAATCAGTCCTTTCAAGTTAAATCCGCTTGTCAATTAGTTGATTAAATTCCATGAAAGCTGCAAAAAAATCCAATTCCTTTTTGCTTGGAATTTCTTGTACGACATGGTTATTCGTATCAACAATCTGAATATAAAATTCATTGAGCTTTTCATGTTTGACAAACTTTAATCCAGTTCTTTGAGTTTCTAACTGTAGGTTTGCTTTTTCAATAGCCACTTCAAGCTTCGTTACATGTTGTGGAGTTGGTAAGATAACGATTCCCTCTTGTGCCAATTCCTCTTGATTAGCTTCAACAAAAACATTTCGTGTCGCTTCGTAGGGTAAGACGTTTGCAGGCAAATGAAGCCGAATTTCCGTAGTGATGGAATTCATGAACAAACACTCCTTAATTATTCTCTATGTAGTATATCGGCATCTTCTATTAAGTTGTAATAGCTGATATCAAAATCAATAGAAAAAGGCCATGGAACAAGTCCATGACCTTAAGTAATAAATCTAATCAGTTATGATTAACGAAGTAATTGAAGAACGCCTTGCGGTTGTTGGTTTGCTTGCGCCAACATTGCTTGTGCAGCCTGTGCAAGGATTGAGTTTTTAGTTTGGTTCATCATTTCTTTAGCCATATCAACGTCACGAACGCGTGATTCAGCCGCTGTTAGGTTTTCAGAAGAAGTTTTAAGGTTGTTGATTGTGTGATCAAGACGGTTTTGGTAAGCACCGAGTTTCGAACGTTCTTTAGATACTTCAGTGATAGCACCTTCGATGTTTGTTACTGAAGCTTTAGCTGTTGCGTGAGTCGAAACATCTACACGTCCTGCAGTTGCGAGGTTTAATACGCCGTCTGTTTTCATGTTACGGATGTTCAAGCTCAAGTTTTGGTCTTCGTTAGCACCGATTTGGAATGTAACTGCTCCAGGATCTACAACAACGTTACCAACTGCGTCATCTGCAGTGTAACCAGCGTTTGTTTTGATCGAGATACCGAACTCAGAGAAGTTCAAGTCTTGAGCGCCAGCAGCGTTGCTGATTGTTTGCGTTTTAGTTCCGAATGTCATTGTCAATTCGCCAGCAGTTCCGCTAGTGATTGCATATGTTCCAGCAACCGCACCGTTAGTAGAAGCACCTGCTACACCTGTAACACCTAAAACTGTAGTAGTTGCAACATCTTGATCAACAGTTCCACCAAGTCCACCATTTAAAAGTGTCTGTTTGTTGAATTCTGTTGTTTCACCGATACGGTCGATTTCGCTCTTTAATGCTGTTAATTCTTCTTGAATAGCGTCGCGGTCTTGAGTAACGTTCGTATCGTTTGCACCCTGAACTGCTAATTCACGCATACGTTGAAGAATATCGTGTGTTTCGTTTAAGGCACCTTCAGCTGTTTGAATCATTGAGATTCCGTCTTGTGCGTTACGTGAAGCTTGGTCAAGTCCACGAACCTGTGCACGCATTTTTTCAGAAATCGCAAGACCAGCAGCGTCGTCGCCTGCTTTATTGATGCGAAGACCTGAAGCTAATTTCTCCATCGATTTACTTTGAGCAGAAGATGCGCTCGAAAGTTTGTTGTGTGTGTTAAGTGCTGTAATGTTGTGATTGATAATCATTGTAGTTTCCCTCCATAGGAATAATTTTTTTGTCTCTTTGAAGATCCTTCTTCTCCGAGATGCACTACTCTTGGGCCGGCCCAAGAGTAGTGCGGTGGTTGTAGTCATTGACTGCTTCCACTCTATATATCGTCGTCGCATCGAAATGTTTAACAGTTTCTCTCAAAAAAAATAAAAAACTTTAAAGAAAAAATCGCAGACAGTGATTTCGTCTGCGATTTCTGATTTACAGACGCGTTGCGCCTGTCTCTTCCTGTAATTGTTCGGCAACCGCAACTAACTCTTCCATTGCTCCATTAACTTCACCAAGTGATGCCGCTTGATGACTAGATGCCTGTAAAACTTGCTCGGCATGTTTCGACGCCTCTTCGACCATTGCAAGGATATTTGCCGTCGTCAACCCAACCTGATCAATTTCTTTGTCCGACTTGATAACAAGTTGATCGACCGATTGGACACGGGAATAGACACTTTCCGTTGACTGATGAATCTCTTCAAACGACGAGCCCGCTTGTTCGACCAGACCAACACCGGTCGCCACTTCTTTTTGAACGTCCGTCATCGCATTGGCTGTATCGTTGACAAGACGTTTGACACCGGAAATCAAATCAGTGATCTCTTTCGCAGACGTTGCTGTCTGCTCAGCCAGTTTCTTGACTTCGGCGGCAACAACGGCAAACCCACGTCCAGCGTCTCCGGCACGTGCCGCTTCAATCGAGGCATTCAGACTAAGTAAGTTTGTCTGCGCTGAAATATCACTAATGACATCGGTAATCCGTGAGATTTCACCTGTCATGTCTGTCAAGCGACCGTTCAATGTTGCTGATTGTTCCATCTTGCTTGAAATCATATGCATTGCTTCGACTGAATCTGTCGCCAGCGTCTTCCCGTTCTCGGCTTCTGTCTGCATAACGGTCGCTGATTTCAATGCTTCGTTCATCTCTTTTGCGACTTCATCCATCGTCCGTTTCACAGTACCGAGGGCGTCCATCGACAAGTAAGCTTGATCAACGTTTTCATTCATCTTTGTAGAGAGCTCTGCCATCGCCGAGCGGATGCTTTCGCCCGACGCATTGCCTTCTTGGACAGCAGCAGCGATTTCTTGCGCTGACGCTGTCAATTTATCGCTTGAATTGCCCATCTGTGTCGCTTGTTTGCGAATATGTAACACCATAACTTCAAGTTCATGCATCAATTGATCGACTTCGTCGCCGCGCTTCGCTTCTTCGAAATCGACGTTAAAGTTGCCGTTCGCGACTTCACGTGCCGTTTCCGTTGCCTTTTCAATCGCTTTGATTGGTTGACGGAGAATTAATTGGATCAACGATGAACCGATGATGGATAAAATCAAGCCGATTCCGGCACCAAACCAAATCGACGGACCGTCCGCAATTTCGAGTCCCCGGTGTAAGAACAACGTCAACTGTGCCGAAATTCCACCCGTGATGACCGAAATCGCCAATACCCAGACAAACAATCGCATTTTTAAATTTTTTCGTAATCTACTCATCTTCGAAACTCCCTTTCCTGTTTCAAATCTCATCACCTACTTTATCGGTCACTTCTGAGAACGCTTTAATAGAATTGACCTGATTTTGCAGTTCATGCTCCTCACGTTTTTGTCACATATGTAATAGACATAACAAAAAAAAACATCCAGTCAACGCCTTCTATAGAAGAAAGGCGTTGACTGGATGTCTAATGGTTTTACTTTACTTGCGGTCAATCTCGACATATTTGTAAGAAATATCTGTTCCGACATTATGACGGGCAAGGTTTTTGACTTCCGTGTTTTGAAGGAAGGCATTTTTCCGTTGATAGACCGGTGAAATCGCTTGATCGTCGAGCAACATCGTTTCCGCCTTGCTCAACAATTCCAAACGTTTGTCTTGATCAAGTTCGTTTTCCGCTTGTTTTAAGAGTTCATCGTACTGCTTGTTCGAGTAGTCCATCATGTTAAACGGATTGCCTGTCATGAATAGGTTCAAGTACGTTGTTGCATCCTGATAGTCTGGAGCCCAGCTCGCGAGTGACAAGTCGTAATCCCCTCGTCCTTCACGCGCCAATCGTTCTTTTTTCGGCAGTGACAACAGCTTAACATCGACGTTTTGTTGTTTCAGTGAACCTTGGATATACTCCCCGATTTTTTTCGAGACGTCATCATCTTCAATGATCATCGTCAATTCGAGGTTTTGATCGGCGAGTACTTGTTTTGCTTGTGTTGCGTCAAACGATGCTTCGATTTGACGGGTCTTGTCGTACTTCGGATCAAGTTCTTGCGGGACGATGTAATCAGCCGGCAATGATCCATTTCCAAGCAACGTTTCCGTCAAGGCTTTTTTATCGTAGGCAGCGTCAATCGCCTGACGTGTCTTCTGATCTTGTAATGCCTCCGTTTTTTGATTCATCCGGATGAAGAACATCCGAGAATCGCTGAACGTGTTGTACTCTTTTTGATCTTTGTACGTGACGACGTTTTCTGAGTTGAGTGGTGCAACGTCGAGTTCGCCTGTTTCAAACAAGTTGATCGCGAGCATCGGATCCTTGATGATTTTGACATCGACTTCGTCGATCTTGACGTTTTTCCGGTCCGCGTAATCAGCATTTTTCGCCAGCGTATAGCCTTGCTCAGCCTGGTATTTTTTGAATGTGAACGGTCCGTTGTAGACGTTTGTTTCCGGGTCTGTTCCGAACTTGTCACCCTGTGCTTTGACGATATCTTCCCGGACCGGCATATATGTGCCGAACGTCGTCATGCTGAGGAAGTACGGTGTCGGACGTTTCAGTTCGATTTGTAATGTCTCATCGTCGATGACTTTTGTTTCTTTAACCGGTTCTAACAAGTAAGAAAACGGTGAGTTCGTCTCGATTACCCGTCCATAGGCATAACGGAAGTTTTCCGCTGTGACCGGCTTGCCGTCCGACCATTTTGCGTTCTGATCGAGCTTAAACGTATAGACTTTTCCGTCTTCCGACACGCTGTGCGACTTCGCTGCTGCCGGAACGAGCTCATTGTTCGCATCAAACCGGTACAGTCCTTCGTAGATCTGGTTGAAGATGTTCGATGTGATGGCATCTGCCGGGTCGACCGACAAGAGATCATAACTTTCCATCGTGTGCAGGACTTTCTTTTCATTTTCGTTTGGTGCTGCCTTGTCTGTTTCCGTCGTCGAGCATCCTGCGAGTAGGAACGCCGTGCTTGCCGCCGCGATCAATGTCTTTTTCATCAAAAATTCCTCCTAAAGATAATGTGCGTTGGATGATTCGGCGTTCCTTGACGTAAAACAAAAGACGTCCTCTATGCCACAGCAAAAGCTGATGCATAGAGGACGCCTGTATCCGCGCGGTGCCACCTCTAGTTGAGATTAAAAATCTCCTCTTGTCGCTGGTCCAACAACCAGCTAGCCCGGTAACGGGGGCAACCGTCCTGTCTACTGAATCGTTCAACAGGCTCTCAGCGGTCCATTCCCTAATCAGCTTACCGCGTCAGGCTCTCACCTTTCCTGACTCGCTTTGTCGGCAGTGTTGACGGTACTTACTCCGCGTCGTTGATTTGTTTGATATGGCTTAACTTGTTGTTTACTTTACACGGCTTATTTTCAACTGTCAACGAAAAAGCTTAGAACGGATGATCCTCTTTGCGTTCCTGTTCTTTCCGGACCGGACGGGGACGGATTGGTTCAACGCGTTCCACATGCGTCCGCGTGATGATCCGGTTTCCGAATGCCGCATCCAGCAAGATCGTGATCGCGGCTGCCATGTGCAACAACATCCCGACGACCGGGATGACGCCGACTGTCGACGCAACGATGCCGACGATATTCCCTTTTGAGACCCGACCGGCTCGCGCCGTCAAGGCGACGACCACGATATGAAAGGCAAGCATAAACAATAAGGGCGTGTAGCCTGTGCCCATGATGAACAATCCACCCAACAACGGAATACCGAGTGCTGCCTCTAAACCACCTGATACCCACTTCAACGTCCGTAATGAATCTTGTCGACCGTCCATGACGTCGCCTCCTCTTTTTTTCCATATGTTTAGTATACGACAAAACATCGAGAAGGTTTCAGACTTCTTTTAGAATATGAACTTGTTTTTTTCCTGTTGTTTCCTTCACCACTTGCCACCCGTTTCCTAATAAGAAAGTTTCCGTCGTCCGGGCGCGACTCCTACGGCAAAAGGAAGGGCTTGTCCCTTCCATCAGGAACAGGCAAGACCCGGTCGTCCAAAAAGGACGATCGCGGCTTGCGTTCCGCCCGAGGAAAGCGCGCCAACGGACGACAGGAAACGAAAGATGTTTTTCATCAAGACCTATGGTCTACTAAAAAAGCCCACTCTCGTGGACTTTCCTTTAACACTCTTATAATCCGAGTACGTGGAACTGATAACCACGTCCAACCACGAATCCAGCCTCTTTATAGAGATCCAGCGCCCGTGCGTTATCCGTCTCGACATCCAGTTCAAGCTGCGTCCGACCTGTGCGGAACATCGCTTGGACCATCAGTTTCAACATCTTTTTGCCATAGCCGTTGCCTTGCGCTTCCGGACGAACGGCAAACGCATGGATGCTCGCTTGTGTCTCAGACGCCAAGTACGCCCGAATGACACCAACCGGCTTACCGTTTGCGACACCGATGAACGTGATGCGATCCTCCGACTCGATCGCCTGATAGATCGACTCCGCTTCATCGGCTGTGTTTCCGAACGATGAACCGAGCGTCTCGACGATGAACGGACGATCGTCCTTTGTTGCTTCCCGCAGTTCGAAATCCGGATCCGCTTTTAAGAACAACTGGGCTTTTTTCAAGACCATGTTGTATTCTGTCATCCGGTACTCCGCACCCAGCTGACCAAGGACAGCCTGACCTGATTTACTCGCATCATCAATGACGAACGTAAACGCTTCGACGCCTTGCGGACGGGCTGCTTCTTTCGCCGCTTCGACAAGCGTCTTGAAGACACCCTGCTTCCGGTAATCCGGATCGACGAAGACATTGATTTCCCATTCCGTCGGTAAGTACGCAAATGCTTGCAGATAACCAATCAATTTCATATCGTCATAAACAGCAAAATCGTTTTGCCCGACCCAATCCGCCGCTACTTTTAATTCAATGCCATCGTGATCATTAACACATTTCTCAAGTTGTAGAACTTCTGTTGTTTGTTTGACTTCTGATGCTGTCCATTCCATTTCACTTCACCTCAACCTTTACTATATCGAACCATCAAAAGAAGCACTAGCAAAAGCTGGTGCTCCTTGCAGTTTTCTCATTTTAATTTAAATGTCTTCATCATCGCCGGAACGTCACTTGTGATCAAGTTGGTAATTTTCTCTTTGCCGACTGCCCCTTTAACGGCTTCGGTCGGTTGGACGTAATAATATGTTTTGTTGCCTTTTGTACCGAGATACGTGCCGAATCCGACTTGTTTCTCAAATTGTTTTTTCGATAATTTCTTCGGTTCAAAGTTCAAGTTGACGAGCAACTGATCTTTCCCCTTTACCTTATAATAAAGCGAAAACGTTCCGCTGCGTGTCACGGTGCCGTATTTCGACTTCACGGTTTTGTTTTTGACGAGCTCGACTTTATCCTGCTTGATAGCCGTCTGCAATGCCGTCGTCGCCTTGACAGAATAACCGAACTCTTTGTTTTGAATCGTTCCTGTTTTGTACGTCACGTTACTTGCACCGAAAGCTGTCACTGGAATTAGACATGCTCCGATTAATACCCCTGTCATTCCTACTCGTTTCATGCTAACTCCCCCTTAACTCTTCGATAGTAGAAGAATTCCCTTTTGTGAAATAGGTAAACTCTATTCTTGAAAAAGATTTGACGGAATTGTCTAAATTTCTTACGATAGAACTAACGAAACGAAATGGGGTTAAACTGATGGCTGAACAAGAACAATTAACGCAAGAACAGCTCGATAATCTGCTGAAGAATTCGTTTGCGATGCAGGTGCCAATCCTCGAGAAGTTCATGAAAGATACACATGACCGCTACGCACTCGCGACGACATCATTCAAACGTGACATGGACACGATGAAAGAATCAGAGTGGCACCAGTTCTTCGCCGGTAAATTGTTACCGCATTTCTTCCTCGAGCACCTTGGGTTCGGGGCGTCGTTCCGCTTTAACGGACACGACAAAGAAGTTGATCTTCCGGAAAACGTCGTTCCTGTCCGAAATGATGCCGATGATCAAATCGCGAAAGTTGTCCTCGGTGTCGAAAAAGCGATGAAGGACATGCACATCAAAAACCATAACCTGGTCGCGAAATTCTACCAAGAAACACTTGAACTGGCTTGCCAGATGGGCAGCCGCGTCGGGATGAGTGATGAATTTTATACACTCGTCAAACCAAGCCTCGTCCAAGCAAACGATTCTGAATGAACACAATGTCCCGCCCTTCATCACGTATGAGGAGCGGGACGTTTTTCATTCTTTGAACCGGACATAAAAACAGGCGCCGCCGAGTTCACTGTCCCGGACGCCATACGTCAAGCCGTGACTGTCGAGAATCAACCGGCTGATCGCAAGCCCCAGTCCATGCCCGGAACCACCGGCTTGTTTGATGTAAAGGTCCCAAATCGTCGCCCGATCCGCCTCTGCGACACCACTTCCGGCATCGTCAACCGTCAGCTCGTTTGACATCAGCCGGACCCGGACTTCACTCCCACTTGGGGCAGCGACGTGCGCATTCATCAGGAAATTGACGAGAACCCGCTCGAACATCCGGCGATCAAGGAATCGTTGAACCGGTTCCGTTACAACCGTCAAACGGAGACCGTCTTTTTGGAACGTCGACTGCAGGCGTTCGACCGTCTCCTGCACCAGCCGATCAAGCTGTACTTCCGTTCGGTCAAGCGGCATCATCCCACCGGCCAGTTTCGAGTAGACCAGTGTCTCGTCAATCAAGAGACCTAATCGATCCGTCTCCTCGATGATGCTGTCCGTCACCTCCGGCAACTCTTCGACCGAAATCACACCTGCCGCAAGAGCTTCTGTTTCGTTGCGGATGATGGCAAGCGGTGTCCGTAAATCATGGGTAATACCGGCGATAAACGATTTCTGTAAGGCCTCTTTTTGTACCAATTGTTCCTGCATCTCGTCCACGGCACTGATCAATTCCCCGACTTCATCGTTTGGTCGGTCCGGTAACAAAACGCCTTTCTGTCCGTCGCCAATCTGCTTGGCAACGGCTCGTAAGTCAATGATCGGGCGAATGAACTGCCGTCCCATATAATAAGCAAGTCCTGCCGCGAGCAAAAGCGTCACGAGAAAGGCGACGCCAATCGCCACATAGACGCCGTCGAGCGCACTGCTCGCAAGCGGTGCTTCCCGAATCGTCGTGATGACCGTTCCCCCGTTTGTCACCTGATAGGTCAACAGACGATTGCCTTGGACTTCGATCACGTCCTCTTGGTGCAAATCCTCTAAAATCGGTAAGTCGACGACTTGCCGGCCACGCCCGCCAATCCGTTCTGTCACGCCGTTCGTTGTGATGAAGCCTTGAATTTCACGCGGGACCGGTCGATTTTCCGTCAGCGCTTCTTCGATAATATTCGCTTCCCGCGCCAGTTGACTGTAGCGTTCGTCTTCGGCAAACCGGTTGACGAGAAACGCCGTCAGACCAAAACTGAGCACCCCCATGATCAGTAACGGGGCGATGACGGCGAGTAAAAACTTTCGCATCAACTTACTCATTCGATCGCCTCCAACCGATATCCGACCCGATGCACCGTCTTCAACTGTTGTTTGACGGTCGGCAGCTTATCCCGCAGCTGTTTGACATGGGTATCAACCGTCCGTGTATCGCCGCCAAACGTATACCCCCAGACGTCATCGAGAATTTGATTGCGGCTCAGTGCCTCACCGAGGTGCTCCATAAAGTAGACGAGCAATTCAAATTCCATCTTCGCGAGACTGATTGTCTCCGCGCCACTTTTGACCTGACGTGCTTTTTCGTCAATCGTCACGTCCCCTAACTGTCGTCCGGCTGGCACACGTTGCTTCAACGCCCGCTCCAGTCGAATGATCAACTCCTTCAGAACAACCGGTTTGACGAGATAGTCGTCGGCGCCGAGTTCCAGTCCAAACACCCGGTCGTCCGCTTCCCCGCGTGACGTCAACATGAAGACGACCGGTGCCGGTTGACTGGTTTTGATCGACGGGACAAGTGACCACCCGTCCCCGTCCGGCAGGCGGACATCGACGAGCACGGCGTCAAACTGATCCGAACTTAAGCTCTTTTTTGCTTCCGCCAGTGCTCCCGCTATCGTGACGGCATAACCGTGATGCCGTAAAAAACGTTCCGTGACTTGGGCCAGTTTCAGTTCATCTTCAATCACTAAAATCTTCATCTTCATCCCTCCACTTGTAGTGTACCGCCTTTTTTAAGCGCTTGGTCTTTCTTCGCGATTTCTTTGCAACTTCCTCACAACTTTGATTCTCTCGCCCGCTAACATAAAAGGTGAAAGGAGTGATCACCCATGAAATTCAAAAAACAATGGATCACCGCACTGACCATCAGCGCTTTAACCGTAGGAGGAGCTTCGGCGTATGCCGCGACAAACGACAGCGATACGGCTACAAAATCCGAACGTCCGCATTTTGAAGGGATGAAACGACTCGACTTGACGTTATTACTCAAAAAACTCAATCTGACCGAACAGCAGGTCGAGACAGCCCGGGAAAAAGGGCAATCGATTGCTGATCTTGCCAAACAAAAAGGCATATCGTTTACGGACTATAAAAAAGCGGAGCTCGCCGCCGCCAAAGAACAACTCGCTTCGCTCGTCACATCGGGTGACTTAACGAAATCGCAGGCAGCCGATATGTTAAAACACCATACGGAACGATTCAGTGGTGTCTCAAGTTACGCCGAGTTGAAGGAACAGATGCCAAAAGGACATCACGGCGACAAAGGCGGTTTCTTCAATGAATCGTTGATCGCTGACGTCTTAAAAGCACTTGGTCTGAGCCAGGACAAGTTTGACGCTGCGAACCAATCTCTCGCCGCTTACGCGAAGGCTCAAGCAATCAAGTTCGCCGACTATAAAAAAGCTTTGCTTGCCGCTCAGACGACGCAACTCGATCAATTCGTCAAGGACGGAAAGATGACGAAAAAACAGGCGACGGACATCAAAGAACGGCTGACGGAGGAATTTTCCGATGCCAACAGTTACGACGACCTGCCGGAACGCGGACAGCACGGACCGGGTGAACACGGCGGACGCGGTCACGACGTGTTTGGCGATACAAGCTCTGCCATCCTCAAACGACTGAACCTCGATGAAACCAAGTTCAAAGCAGCCGATCAATCGTTACCGGAATTTGCGGAAGCAAATAACGTCTCGTTAGCAAAATTCGAACAGGCGGTGCTTGCGGAACAGACAAAAGCAATTGAGGCGAAAGTCAAGAGTGGTGCCATTACGAAAAAACAAGCAACAGCTATCAAGGAACGGATGCAAGATCGTGCCGATGAAGTCTCAAGCTATGACGACTTACAGCAAGGTCCCCGCGGCGGACACGGTCCGGGACGTCATCACGGCATGAACGAGTCCGAACCTGAGCAAGCGGATCCAAATGCCAGCGACACGTCTGTCGACTTAGCCATCTGATCATGTATTAAAATCACGACAAACCGAGTCCGCCTTCACACCAAGTGGAGCGTGATCAGGTTTGTCTTTTTGTCTTTTTTTATGTTATTTACGATTTATGAACTTATCTTCTCTTGTCGTCTTTTATATTTATTTTTTTATCTTTGCCTTTCAATCCGCGAATCACATAAGACGGTTGTGTCCACGTTCGAAGCTCGACTTCTACGGGAAAAGGAAGCTTTGCTTCCGTCAGGAACAAGGGAGACCCGGTCGACTGTCAAGACGACCGCGGCTTCCGTTCCGCCCGAGAAAAGCGAGCGAAAGAACGTGGACACAGTCGCCCCGCTCTCCCTTTTTGCTCATTCCCCAGAAAATGATTCGCTTTTTTTGAAAAATAAGTCTATCTGCCGAACTTTGATTGCAAATCAGGGACCGATACTCCGATACTAGAAAGAGAGCCAAAAATTCGAGTGAGGAGATTCAGCCATGACTTTTTTCAATGCGATGCAACGACTCAGTCGTTCGTCCACATCCCCCTTGTTGATCGGTGGATTAGAATTGTCACATCCGGAACGTGTGGAGCCGTTTTTTCAACAGACGACGGATGCTGTCTTTTTCTTCAATCACCTCGGTGAAATCATTTACTTTAACGAATATCTTCCACTGATGCTCGGTTATTCGGAAGATACTTTGTATGAGCACTTTGCCGTCTTCAATCCGCCGGAACAAATTGAGGCCGTGACTGCCTTCTTCAACCGTGCCCTTGCCGGGGAAACCGTCCATTATACGGCGCAAGGACTGCACGTCGATCAACATCGGCTGACATTGAAAATCACCAACATGCCGATTGAACAAGACGGTCAGATTGTCGGGGTCTATGGGGTTGCCCGCGATATCACCCGTGAAAAACAACTCGAAGATGATGTCGCGCAAATCCGTTCCCAGCTTGAACTGACGGAACAGATTCCGGAACTGGTCGTTTTCACATATGATCCATCGACGCGGACTATCGAGTATTCCCCGTCCTTGATTAACTACCTAGGTCTCGATCCGGCGAACCCCAAACACCTGTCAAATGAACAAGTGCACCAACGGATTCACCCGCGTGACTTCGACCCGCTCCGCTTCCAGATGATCCGGTTGCTGGATGGCGAAATCGAGACCTTTGAACAAGAGGTGTCGGTGCTGAACGCCAATCAAGAGTACCAACTCTTACGTTTAAAAGCGTTACGACGCGACGGTTTGAACGGTCCGATTTCCGTAATTCTGTACGATTTGTCGGAAGTCGATGACGTCCGGCGTCAACTGAAAATGGAACGGGAACAAACAAAAGAAATTTATGAGGCGCTCGAGGCAGCGATCTCGCAAATCGATTTATCGAACGGACGGTTGCTGTTTCATTCCAAAGGCTTCTTCCAGATTTTCGAGGAGTTGCCAAAAGACTTGATTCTCAGTCAAGACTGGCTGTTTGAGCGACTGGATCCGCGTGACAGACCGGCGATGAAACGATTCATCAAACGACTGACGTCCGGGAAATCCGGCACGATCCAGTATCGACTGCTGTTTCCGGACGGACGTCGCAAGTGGATTGAGGATCAACAGATTCCCGTCTTTCAACTCGATGGAACGATTGCCTATACGAACAGCATCATGCACGATATCACCTTGCAAAAAGAGTACGAGGAACGGTTGCAGCAACTCGCGATGCATGACTCGATCACCGGTTTGCCGAATCGGCTGTCGTTGACGGATACGATTCGCGACTGGATGCAACAAGGCATTAACTTTTCGATTCTCTCGATCTCGTTCAACCGGATCACGGATATCAACAACGCGTTTGGTCACACGACCGGCGATCAATGGATTCAGGCGACCAGCAGCCTGCTTTATTCATCGAAACCAAAGGAAATCTTTTTTGGTCATCTCGGCGGGGACGAGTACGCGATGCTGATTCCGTCAAGCTACAAGGAAGATGTCACCTCTTGTGCTGACATGTTACTGGGGTTATCCACCGAACCGATTTTAATCGAACCGTATGCCTTGTTTGCCCGCGTCTCGATCGGCGTCAGTCGCTTCCCTGACGACAGTGATGACCCGATTGAGCTGATGAAACATTCCTATACAGCACTGCGGCGCTCACGGCGTGAAAACCACAGCGCTTTGCATCATTACGCCTCGAATCTCGACATCGACTATTACCGCCGTTACCGGCTGGAACAAGACTTACACTATGCCATCGAACGGGAAGAGTTGTTTCTCGAGTATCAACCGAAAGTCGACAGTTGGACCGGAAAAATCATCGGTCTCGAAGCCTTGATCCGCTGGCAACACCCGGAATGGGGACGGATTCCACCAAATGATTTTATCCCGCTTGCGGAAGAAAGTGCGCTCCATGTCGCAATCGGTGACTGGGTCGTCGACACGGCCTGTAAAACGATGAAACAGTGGGCGCATGCCGGGGCACCTGCGATTCCGATTTCGGTCAACGTCTCACCGAAACGCTTTTTGATTCCCGGATTTGAACATCAAATCGAACAAGTCCTGACCAAATATAACTTATCGCCCCACTTGCTGGAACTTGAAATCACGGAAGCCGCCTTGATCATGGACGATCCGAACATCAGCCGGACACTCGAATATGTCAGCCAGATCGGTGTCCGGATTGCCCTCGATGATTTCGGTAAAGGCTATTCATCGATGGTGTATCTGCAACGGTATCCGATCAACGTCGTCAAGATTGACCGCCAGTTCGCGACGCATATCGCTGACGATGCCAAGGCACAGGCAATCGTCAAAAGCATTCTCTATATGGCAATGGAATTTAACCTATCCGTCGTTGCGGAAGGCATTGAGACACTGCGCCAGCTCGAGACGTTCCGGGCACTCAATTGTCCGAACATCCAAGGGTATCTGTTCAGCAAACCGGTCACTGCCTCTGTCATGGAAGGTTTCTTATTACGCGAAGTGTTGTATCCGATCGAAGCCTGCTCGCTTGCAGCCGACAGTGTGCCGAGCTTCTCGGTTCAAGGGAAAATCAAGATGCTGAAACACCAAAATCAAGCACTTGATTTAGGCTTTTCGGACATCAAGGCTCATCGCACCAGCACCCGTTTTCTGTACTTCACGACGGATATGCCACTCCCGTTGCAAAGCGCGACGTTTGAAGTGCGTCTGTTTGAAGGGATTCAACTTGTCTCCTGCACCTTGACGGTCACAGCGATCGAACAGGGACAGTACGTCGGCGAATACACGACGACACAGGAAGCAGAACTCGTCTTACGGTTTTTCCAGTCATTGCGCTACAAAGAATAAGCATCGCACTAAGGTCGTTCTCGCGCGCCTTAGTGCTTTTTTGTTATAGTAATGAAAAGTGCTGAAAAAGGGAGGGATTCGATGCCTGCGACTGAACAGGCCAAACGACACCGCCGGTCAACGAAATGGCAACTGGTACGCCGCCTGTTGTTATTGACGATTGGAGCGGTCATTTTTGCGATTGGATTAAAAGGGTTTCTTGTCCCGAACAGCATCATCGACGGCGGCATCGTCGGGATCTCGATCATCGGCTCCAAGCTGACGGATTCGACACTTGCCCTCTGGCTGTTTTTCCTCAATATTCCGTTCATCTTTTTTGGTTATAAACAAATCGGAAAAACCTTTGCTTTATCCACACTGTATGCCATTACGATCATGGCGGTCGCGACCAAATTACTTGAAGACATCGGTCCGATGACACGGGTCGATTTGCTTGCGACGGTGTTCGGAGGACTGATTCTCGGAATCGGTGTCGGCATCGTCATCCGGGCGAGCGGTTCGCTCGACGGGACGGAAATCTTAGCCGTCTCGTTCAGCCGATCGACACCCTTCTCCGTCGGTGAAATCGTCATGTTCTTTAACGTCTTCATTTTAGGGGCCGCCGGTTTCGTCTTCGGTTGGGATCGGGCGATGTATTCCTTGATTACTTACTTCATTGCCTTCAAGACGATCGATGTCGTCATTGACGGACTCGACCAATCGAAAAGTGTCTGGATCATCTCGGAAAATCATGAAGAAATTGGGCTTGCCATCATGGACCGGCTCGGTCGGACGATGACGTATTTAAACGGGGAAGGCGCCTTTTCCGGAGATGACAAAAAGATCATCTTTTGTGTCATCAGTCGCTTGGAAGAAACGAAATTAAAAGAAATCGTCCGTGACTTTGATGAAGGAGCCTTCATCGCCATCGGGAACATCCACGATGTCCACGGCGGACGCTTCAAGAAAAAAGATATCCACTAACCTACCGCTGTCGAAGAAAGGGAGGATTGTCGTGTCGTTGTTGAAGAAACACCGTAAGAAACTGATTGCCGGACTGATTGTCTTAATTGTCTTAGTCCTCGTTGCGATCGTCGGCATCTCGGCCTATGTCGGTTCGTCATTGACGGAGCCGGCAAAGGAACCGTTGACGACCAATCCAAAAAAAGCAGAAGGACTTGCTTATGAAAATGTATCGTTCCGCTCCGTTAAGGATCGGACACGTTTGTCCGGCTGGTGGATTCCAAGCGAAGATGCCAAGCTGACAATCGTGTTTGCCCATGGTTACGGGAAAAACCGGGAGCAAAACGACTTGCCGGTGCTCCAGTTATTCAAGAAATTTAATCAAGCCGGCTACAATGTGCTGACATTCGATTTTCGGGGATCCGGTGAATCGGACGGAAAACGGGTCACGGTCGGTGCCAAGGAACAGGATGATTTGTTGACGGCCGTGAATTATGCGAAGTCACGCGCCTCGGAACCGGTTGTCCTCTATGGTATTTCGATGGGAGCTGCGACTTCACTCGTCACGGCACCAAAAGCCGAAGTCGCCGGTGTCATCGCCGACAGCCCGTTCAGTGATTTGAAAAACTATCTCGAAACGAATCTCCCGGTCTGGAGCGGATTGCCGAACTTCCCGTTCACGCCAGTGATCTTACAAGTCACCCCGCCTTTGACCGGACTCAATCCGGAACGGGTCCAACCGATTGAAGCCATCCGCCGCATCGATTATCCGATTTTGATGATTCACGGGAAAGACGATGACGCGATTCCGGTCACGGAAAGCATGCGGTTACAAAAAGCAGCGCCCCGGTCGGAGCTCTATGTCACCGAAAACGATGGACATGTCCAATCCTATAAACATGACCGTCAAGCATACGAAGAAAAAGTCCTGTCCTACCTCGAAGATATCCGATAACGACAAAAAGGGAGACCCGGTTCCGTGTGAACGAGGTCTCCCTTTTGATGTATTTAGCGTTTTAAGACGGCACTTCCAACAATCTTCAAGACTTCCGGACGACTGAGTTTTTCTTTTCCACGGGCGAGCGCATCGAGCGTTCCGTGCGCCAAAGCCAGAGGAATCTTACAAAACTCGTAGATCGTCGTCTGTTTCGGAATCGACGCGAGGTAGGCATCCGCTTCTGCCAAATTGTCGCGCGCATAGTCAAACATCGTTTCCGTCGTCCAACCCGGTGGGAAATAACCGACACCCCGTTCGGCGTCTTCCTGTTGGTTCCGTAAGATGTTGACGGCTTGCAAGCCCCGACCGAAACCGATGGCTTGTTGTTTATCCGTGACGATACCGGCTTTCCAGTACCAGATATCGGACAACATGACGCCGACGAGTCCCGCAACGTAGTACGTGTATTCGTCAAGATCCGCAGCTGTCTTGACCGTCCAGTCACGCTCCGCCCAGACTGCCATGCCTTCCGCCATCTCAGCTGTCGATTCCAGCACTTTCGACCGGATTCCTTCCGGACAATAAGCGATCCATTCTGAAAGACGAAGCGTCACTTCCGGCAACTGGTCGGCGTACGGTGCAATCAACGCCCGATACGTCTCGTCCGAGAACGTTCCCCGCATCAATAATGCCGTTTCCCGCAATAGCGTAGTCTTGACGTCCGTCGGCAGTTCTTCGTGATCCTCGATCTCGTCGATCGCACGCATACATAAGTAGGCGGCTCCTACCGCCTCCTGCAATTCCTGTGACAGACGGCTGATCGGTATATAAAAGGTCCGGCTCGTCGCTTTTAATACACGATTCGCATCTTTCTTCAGCTGCTTCGTCTCATTCATCCCACTACACTCCCTCTTTAGTCAAAAAGGTTTCTTTTCTCTACATTACTATACACGATTCAAAAGAAATGAGCATTTTTTTCGTTGTGAATGAAAAAAAACTTCTTCTACTAGCGAACTAGCAAAAGAAGTGTCGGTCAAGTTTCCGTATCGGTCCGTTGCTTCAACAACTGACTCATCAAACCTGTACTTTGGGAAGCTTCAGCGTTCTCGTCTTGAATCGCCAGATAGATTTCCTTCCGGTGAATATCAATCTGCCGCGGGGCATGGATCCCCAATTTGACTTGGTCGCCCTCGATTGCGAGAATCGTCAATTCGATGTCATCACCGATTTGAATCGCCTCACCGGTTTTTCGTTTTAAGACGAGCATCAGCGTCCACCTACTTCAGTCAAACTTCCGATCATCCGTCGGTTCGCATACGTTTCATCGAGAATGATCTGTTTCGCTTGACGGCGTTTCGTCTCCATGACGAACGGTGCCCGCAGGTTCGTCGTCGATTCCTGGAATGGTTCCCGCAACGTGACGGTCGTATAGACCGCGACTTGTGCCGTTTCCTGAATCCCGAGCTGCTCCTTCGCCGACTCCGGCAACTCAAAGACGTATTCCGGGTCGATCCAAAACGGATTCGTCACGACAAAGGCACACTCGGTCTGATCAATCGATTGAAACGACCAGAACGGAATCCCTTCTCCGAACGGTAACAGAATAAAACGTCGTGCATCCGGAAAACCCGGTACTTCCGAAGCGAAGGTGATGATTTCACTTTCGTCTACTTGAACGGTGCCAAAAAAATCCGTGTTGATTTGCATATGATTATCCTTCCCCATCGAATATGCCGCCGACCGGCCACATATCCAGTTGATTTTGTTCCCGTAGATAAATTTCGACCGTACCTTCCGTGACGTTCAACTCCGGTCGGTTGATTTGTACCTCGATCCGTGGTTTCTCCGCCTTGTAGTCGATCCGGACTTCAGCCGGTGTGTAATTGATTTTGACTCGATCGAGACTACGCGGTATAAAGCCAAGTGTCGTTACTTCGGCAGGTGGCGTATCACGTGCTTTGGCGACGCGGGAAACTGCGTTGCCCCCCTGCTCAATCCGCATCAGTTGATCCCCTTCAGAGGCGGCACGTCCAATCGCTTGTTGTCCCATTTGTCGACCATACTCCGCATAACGCTGGACGGACTCAAAAGCTGGAATGCGTCCTGTTTCAATCATCGCCTGGGTCGAATCAATTTCAAGCCGGGCGGCAATTGTCTCCATCGACAGATTCCCCTTCGGCTGTTCAATCGATAACGTCCCCGGTGCCTGACGTTGCTCAAGCGTCGCCCGCGTCGTATTGATGCCGATCTTTGCAGACGTTTGACGCATCTCAAGATGTGGCAGATTCATCGCCCGTCACTCCCTTAACGTAAGAAATCGAGCAAGGTCGGTTGAATGATCCGTGCTCCTGCACTGAGTGCCGCGCGGTGTAATGTCTCGTATGACTTCAGTTCCATGATGACCTTTTCTGCCTCGATATCTTCATTGTCCGACATGACGGATTTTGCGATGATTTCTTGATCTTCAAGGCGTGACGCGTTCAATTCAAGACGATTGACCCGCGCTCCGAGATCGGCCCGCGTTTCAACTGTCTGATTGAGCATGCTATCAAGATCTTTCAACATCCCCGATAGTTCAGCTCCATTATTGGAACTGTCGACGGGACCTGCGTCCGAAGTACCACCTAAGGCATCATACACTTTTTTTAGCGTCATGAAAGTTTCTGTACTAAACACATTTGTTGGCGAAACATTGACTTGCACTTCAATGCCGGACGATATTTCATAGCGAATCACTTCATTCTCTTTTGTTACAGGGTTTCCATCGGTAAAGACGGTATCAACCGATTTACCCGATGTCGTTAAATAGTCCTTCAGATTTTCCATTGAAATGAAGGGTTGATCTGTTTTTGTCCCATTAAAAATCGCTTTTTCATTGTATTTCGTATTTGCGAGCGTACCAATATGCTCGATTAATTGACCAACTTCACTTTGGATGGCTTTACGCTGGGTCGCATCATATGTGTCTGTTGCGGCTTGTGTCGTCAATTCACGGACTCGGCTCATCGCGGATGTCACTTCATTGAGAGCGGAGTCAGTCAAATCCATCCAGCCTGTCGCCTCATTGACGTTTTTCTTGAACTGTTCAACTTCCCGGACTTCTGTCCGATAACGGATGCCTTGCATTGCGACGACCGGGTCTTCGGACGGACGCTGAATTTTTTTACCGCTGATCAGTTGCTCCTGCATCGAGCTCAGCTTTTGATAACTCGCTGATAAATGTCCGATATTCGTTTTTGTTAACATCGTTTGTGTTACTCTCATCTAATTATCACCGTCCTACGATTCCCATACCGTTGATGATTTTATCGAGCATTTCATCAACCGTCGTAATATTACGCGCTGCCGCGTTGTATGCATGTTGATACTGGATCATCATTGTCATCTCTTCATCAATCGACACGGCGGAGACGGACATACGGCGTTGTTCCGCACTTTCCATCAGAACTGCCGAACTCTGACCGAGCCGTGCGACTTGATCTGTTGCCACCGCCATATCTCCAATAACGTTTTGATAAAACGAACCGATCGTCGTCGTCGTATCCGATCGTTCAAAACGGATGCTTGCGGTCTTCATGTTGGCAAGTTTCAAGGCACCGGCACTATCACCAATGTTGCCGTCAGTCGAAGTTGCAATATTATCCAGACTTTTTTTTATATCCGTTCCAAGTGTAATTGAATTTGCTGTAATGGTCCCACCATTTGAAGAAACGAAAAATTCATTGGTACCTGCCGTCTTATCTTTTTTTACATTCGTAGCATGTGCCTCGTTAAAAGCAGTTGCAAATGTTGCCGCCATCTCATCAAGATGTCCTTGCATTTTGACATATTCGCCTGCTGCTTGACCATTTTCTACATGTCCGTACATCTCAATTAAACCAATCAGACGTCCTGATGAAAAACCACCAGCCGCGTCGAATGAAATCGTTTGTGAATCGGTTTTAAATCCTGTATACAAACCTTTGTCGTCCGTTGTGAACGTCAGCGTTCCTGCTTGTGGTAAATCTGAATCTACTGCCAGCAGTTTATCCCCGTTCGGGAGTTTGATACGGACGTCAATTCGGCCTTCAGCCGTTTTGACGGTGTTTCCAAGTGTTCCTTGTTGAATCGCATCGCCATCGACCGACACTTTTTCAAAGTCGACATACTCTGACAGTTCATCAAAATAGCGGTCGCGCTCATCGTACAAGGCATTTGGCAAAACACCAAGCGGCTCGACGGTATGAATCTCGGCATTGATGTTATGAATTTTTTTGAACAAGTCATTCACTTTTTTGGTTGAGACCTCGATTTCACTTTTCAAGTCCCCTTGTACTTGGTTAAGCGCCTTCGCCATATAGTTGAACGTCTGCGTCAACGTCTCTGCTTTTTGACGAACAACACTGCGGGCACCAGAGTCTTGCGGGTTCGTCGACAATGTCTGCAATGATTCCCAAAAACCATCAAACGCTTTTGACAACCCTGTATCTGATGGCTCATTAATAACATCTTCCATCCGGCTGAATGCCGCTTCTTTCGTGCCATAGTAAGACGTCTTCGTTGCTTCATCACGGTATTGTTTGTCGAGCATGACGTCACGGACCCGTTCGAGCATTTCACCTTTTACGCCGGTTCCGATTTGCCCCATCTTGCCAGTTCCGATGGCCATCGTAAGTTGTTCCGTCGTTGCCATCACCAACCGTTGCCGTGAAAATCCGACAGTACCGGCATTGGCGATATTGTTTCCCGTCGATTGGAGTGCCCACTGATTGGTCGTCAGTGCACGGCGTCCTGTTTCCAGTCCCATAAACGTTGATCCCATGTATTTCCCTCCTTAGGCGTTTCGATTGAAGTGGGCGCGATCAAGCGCCGATTGACCGTATGTAAAATCATCTGCTTCCGGCACTAATAGTTCAAGATGCCAGTTGAGGTATTGTAACGATTGTTCGAGCAAGTCGGCGTTCAATTCATTGATAATTTTGAGCTTACCGATTGCCTGAAGTAACTGGCGCATGGCCTCGACATCTTCCGGATGGACTTGAAGCCATTCCGTCATTGTCACCGCTCCCATGTGTTCGATTCGTTGCTGCTCCAACTGCTCCATCCGTTTCAGATAAACCAATTCTTCTTTGACGATTTGCGACAGGCGTGGCATATCGTTTTGAATCAGGACCTGTTTCTTTTCGTGTGCCAGTTCCAACAGATCCATATGCGTTGCTGTGAGCTGATTGATGAGTTCCACCGCCAGTTCCTCCTCTTCTATAGTATCCGTTCATATAAAAAGCGACCCGCGCATCCGTGCCCCGAGTCGCCTCTACTGTCTGAGTTAACCTTCTTACAAGTTCAAGAAACGTTCCGCGATTTTTTTCGCATCCGGTTTATAGGTTCCATCCTGAATGGCTTGACGAAGGGATTCAATCTTCTCGGTCCGGGATGTGCCCGTCTCACTGAAACGCATCCGCGCTTCGCTTGAGATCGTTACCTCGTCCGGCCGATTCGTACGTGTTGGTTCTGTTCCTTCTACTTTTTGATTTCTTTCGTACGTTTTAGGCATGTTAACCCATTTCGTAGAATCAATTCGCATGTGAACACCTGCTTTCTAGACTACAAGATTCTTAATTCAAGTTCGATACGTACGCGGTTTCGAAGAGTCAGCAGAATCTAGCATCGCTTGAGCGAGGTCACGTCGCAACTTTTCACGACATTCGGCACAAATCGTGCCATCACGGGAGGGCTTCCCGCAACTCTCACACATGATCTCCATCTGAGAAATTTCAGAAATCAACAATCGCCCTTCTTTAATGTATCGGAACACATTCTCTTTCTTCACTCCGATCGCCATCTCAACATCATTAGGTGAGGTTCGGACTTTTCGACGTTCTCGCAGGAACTCACGCACCTTCTCAAAATCAGTATGATCTTTTCTGATACAATCGACACACAGATCAGAAGATTGACGAACAAATAACTTCCCGCAAGATTTGCAGTTGAATACATCCATTTCCTTCACCTCATACTGAATATCGGCAGGAATGAAGATTTTTTAAACACTTCGAAATAAAGTTACGGCAGAAATTTCTTTTGCGCCGGCTTCCCGCAGTCGAGAAGCGGCTTGGCGTAAAGTGATTCCCGTCGTATAGACATCATCGACGAGCAAGATTGTTTTCCCGGCAACAGGCCCCGTCACATGAAACGGATTGTTCCGTTCGAGTCGTTGTTGCCTTGACAGATGGCTTAACGCCGGACCATCCGTCCGCTCGAGTACAAGGCGGATGCGCCCCCGCATCATCCGCCCGATCAGTTCCGCCTGATTAAACCGGCGGTCACGCAACCGTTCCGGACTCAGCGGAATCGGGACAATCCAATCCTGTTTGACTTTTACCTTCTTCAGCTCCATTTGAAACACGTTGAGCAATGCCGTGTCCCCGAGAAACTTATACCGCCTCATGAACGCTTTCGCCGGCGGATGATACAGAAAGAGAGGATGGGTCAAGAGCAGCTGTCCTTGTTGACGCCAATCGTTACAATCCTGACAAAGCAATTGACCCGGCTTGCCGCAATCCGTGCATTCCCCTCTTTTTACAAATTCTATTTTACAGGTCGGACACAGGGTTTGCCTAGTCCATACATTCGACAATGCCCAACTGGGTAAAAAGTCCTGACCGCATAACAAACACTTCATTGAAATCCCTCCCGATTCGCATGCTTGATTTGATGAACCGCTTGGTACATCGCATTCGACCGGTCGTTCGCAAAAAAGAGGATCTCGCCTTCCGGAAAATCAGCACTTCGTCCGACACGTCCGCTGATTTGAATCAACGCTGCGACACTGAACGATTGGTCGGCATCAAGAACTGCGACTTGCACGTCCGGCAATGTCACACCCCGCTCAAGAATCGTCGTCGTCAGCAGGATCCCCGTCGTCCGGCGAAACTGTTCGACTTTTTGAACGCGGTCCGGATCGGCCGCATGAACCGTTTCACTCGCCAGTCCCTGTTGCTGCAATACCATCTGCCACGTCTTGAGCGCTTCGACTCTTGGCACGAAGACAAGCCGGGGCTTCGCCGGATGTTGCTGAAGCCAGTGCAGGACATCGTTTGTCGTATAGGGGATGCGGAGCTCCGGGACGGGTAACGAAAAGCCGTGATAACGGCGCATCAGCCGGACGGTCGGCAGGAGCCGGTTCCGAAAAGACGGGGTCGCGCTGAGCAAGATCAGTGCCGCGTCCGGAGACATCGCTTGTCGGACATACCGGTGCAACGTCCGGTCGGCTTGGTACGGGAAGGCATCGACTTCATCGATGAAGACGACGTCAAAACAGGTCCGGTAATGAATCAATTGATGAGTCGTACTGATTGTAATCTCACCGAGTTTCAAGCGATCCGGTGAGCCCCCGAACAACGACACGATGTCTGCCTGCTGAAAGGCGCGTTTGAGATGCCCGGTCAATTCTCGGACGACATCGGCACGCGGTGTCGTGATCAAGACACGTTTGTTTGAACAGAGGGCCTGTTCGATGCCGGGAAACAGCATCGGTGTTTTCCCCGCCCCGCAGACAGCATGGACGAGCAGACGTTTTCGCTGCTCAATCGTCTGCGTGATGGCGTTCGCAATCTGTTGCTGATCGACCGTCAAATGCAGTTCACTGTGCCGGTCGGGTCGAACGGGATCAAGCGGGCGCGGATCCGTGACGAGGTGGTCACACGTCCTCAGCTTGCCAAACATCAAACAATGCCGGCAATAATAACAGCGTCGGCCACACGTACACGGACCACGTGTCGGTAATTTGCCGCACCGCTGGCACCGCCATGTCACGGCCGGTCTCGATTCGACCGGATGCTCAAAAGAAACATCCAACTGGTAATCCGGGATCCATCGTTTTCGTAAATCCATCTGCTTCACTCTCCCTGAACGAATGTAAGGAATCAGTTCGGCAAAACAGATGTTCTTCCTGCGCCGGTTGCTAATACGCGGCTAGTCTGTGATAACGGCACGAAAAAGACGTGCCTACTGGTGCAGGCACGCCGTATTCTTCGTATATGTCCTGCCGTTGTCGCAGGATTAGTTTTCTTGATACCAGGTGATACCGATCGCACCCGGTCCGAGATGGGTCCCGATGACCGGTCCGAACAAGCTCATCTCAATCCGTGCTTCCGGGAATCGTTCCTGTAAGACGGCGATTTCCGTTTCTGCTTTAGAGGAGTCTTCCGCGTGAATGACACCGATGACATAACCGGCACCGTTTCCACGGATCGTCTCTTCCATCATTTCTTCAATCCGTTTGACGGCCCGTTTAAACGTCCGGATTTTCTCAAACGGCACAATCTTTCCATCGACGAAGTGAAGGACCGGTTTGATCTTCAGGAACGAACCGACGACCGCTTGCGTCATGCTGAGACGTCCGCCGCGTTGCAGATGTTCCAAATCGTCTACAACAAAATAGGCACGGATGACTTCTTTTAATTCTTCGAGACGGGTGACGATTTCAGCGGCTGTTGCACCCGCATCGCGCATCCGGACCGCTTCCTTGACCAAAAAGGCTTGCGGCATACAGGAAATCCGGGAATCAATCGGATGTACCTGGACGTGTTCGACCATCATGTTGATCGTATGTAGTGCCTGGTACGTTCCACTGATTCCGCTTGAGAGTGTGATGCCGATGATGTCCGTCCCTGCAGGAAGGCGTTCAAAGGCATCGACGAGATCGCCGATGTTCGGCTGTGACGTCGTCGGCAGGCTTCCCGTCTGAATCCGTTCATAAAAGTCCGGTACGGAAATATCAATTCCTTCACGATACGCCTCTTCGTCGAAGATGACACTAAGCGGTGCGACATGGACATTGTTTTCTTCACAATAGGTAGTTGGCAGATAGGCAGTACTATCCGTTAAAATCACAATCTGGCTCATTCGTGAATTTCCTCGCTTTTAAGAGTTCCGTCGTGACATAAGGTATTCTGACAGGTCACAATCGCCTTTTATCATACCATATGTTGGTGTCTAAAAAAAAGAAAGACGGAGCCCGAATCGGCTTCCGTCCTGTCCTTATACGACGACGACCCAGCCCCGTCGAATGGCTTCGACGACGGCACCTGTCCGGTCGGGTACGTTCATCTTACGTAAAATGGATGAGACATGGTTCTTGACGGTTTTTTCGCTGATGAACAACGTATCGCTGATCGCCCGGTTCGAAAAACCGTCTGCGAGCAACTGTAACACTTCACATTCACGACGTGTCAGCACGTGAAGCGGTGCTTCCGCGACCCGTTTTTCGATTGGCTGCGAAGACATCGTCTGTTTCATCTTCATCAAACGGCGGTATTCCTGCAACAAGTTCGGTGTGACTTTCGGGTGGACGTAACCGCCTTCCCGGTAGACGGAACGAATGGCATTGACGAGCTCATCCGTCGCCATCTCTTTCAAGAGGTAACCGACTGCGCCGGCACCCAGCGCGTGCATGACGTATGTCTCGTCATCGTGAATCGATAAGATGATGACCCGGACTTCCGGGTGCACTTCCATCAAGCGTTTTGTTGCCTCGACACCGTTGACTTTCGGCATATTTATATCCATTAAGACGATATCAGGTTGGTGGGCTTCGACGAGTGGAATGACATCCGCTCCGCTTTCACCCTCCGCGACGACGATGAATTCTTCTTCGAAATCGAGAATCCGTTTGACGCCTTCACGGAATAGCTGATGATCGTCGATGATGACTACTTTTACTTGCTCGTTATTCACAGTGTTTCCCCTCTCGCTCCGGATTCCTCAACTGGAATCCTTACCTTGATGACTGTCCCTTTACCTGGCTGCGTCTCAATCTCAAACTCTCCATCAATCAATTCAATCCGTTCCCGCATTCCGATCAGTCCGAATGACTCATCACACGATTCGACGATTGAATTAAAATCAAATCCAACCCCATTATCTTTAACATGGATTCGGACGGAATGTTGATACTGTTCTATGATAATACGAATGTCCCCTGCTTTGGAATGCTTAACTGCATTTTGGACCGCTTCCTGGACAATCCGGAAGACGGCGACTTCGTATGTCGAATCGATCCGCTCCCCTCCCCCCAGGTAGTTGAAGTGAATGGGAATATTCGAAATTTCCTGCATATGACGCAGATATCGCTCGAGCGTCGGGACGAACCCGAGATCATCCAGCGTCATCGGTCGTAAATCATAAATGATGCGGCGTATGTCGGCCAGCCCGTCACGGATCAAGGTCCGCAGGCGGTGAATTTCTTCAAAAGCAGCTTCCGCACCGTTATGTTGATGAATTTTTTCAATCAAGTCGGCCCGGATCAAAACATGAGCAAGCGTTTGTGCAGGACCGTCATGCATATCACGGGACAGGCGCCGGCGTTCGTTTTCTGCCGATTGGAAGACTTTTAACCCCATCTCCTGTTTTTGCATCGCCTTCTCATACTTCTCATTCATCACCTGCATGTCGTCCGTCAAGAAGTTCAAGACAACCGAAACCCGGCTGATCAACATGTCGGCCCGCTCGATTGTTTCATCCAATTGGATCAGACGGCGTTCGAGCTCGTCCCGCCGTTTGCGGCAGTTCATCTCATCCCGTTGATTGATGAATGACTCGAGCTGAAGCGAGTTCGCCGTCTCATAAGCAGAACGAATATCTTGTTCCGAGTAGTTGTCGAAGTTTTTGCTCACGATGACGAGTCGCGCTTTCGAGTCCTTAATGTGTCGTTCTAGCCGTTCGGCTTCTTTAATGTAGTCGTGGACACGTGTCTTCAATTCCCGTAACTCCTGCTGAATTTCAGCATACTGTTCCCGCGAACTTTCCGTGATGCGGACGATTTCTTCCCGACTTTCTTCTACGACACCAATGATGTTCTGTACGATATCATTCAAGGACAGTCGCTCCCCCATCTCATTCGTCATACTACTCCCTCCGTTCCTTGCCAGTCCCCACGGTTGTCTCTCTCTCTAATCGTCGTTATGCTAGAAAGAACTAGTTAACGAGGAGGACATTTTTGATTATGACATTATTTAATTATTATACAGTAAAAGAAAACGGTTTCCATGAAATCATTATCCAAAAGTCACGATTTATTACATATTTGGCGCGCGCCACCTCAGAACAGGAGGCACAGAGCTTCATCGCGGACCTCAAGAAAAAACATCACGACGCCAATCATAACTGTTCCGCTTACGTCATCGGCGAACGAAACGAAATCCAAAAAGCCAATGACGACGGTGAACCGAGCGGGACGGCAGGTGTTCCGATGCTCGAAGTCCTGAAAAAGCGGAATCTCCGCAACACCGTCGTCGTCGTGACCCGTTATTTCGGCGGCATCAAGCTCGGTGGCGGCGGATTGATCCGGGCTTACGGCTCCAGTGTCTCGGAAGCGTTGAATGCTGTCGGAATCGTCGAACGTGTCGCGCACGATCTGGTCGAAATCACCGTCGATTATACGTGGCTCGGGAAGCTTGAGAATGAACTGCGGGCAACCCCGCACATCATCGATCAGATTCATTATCTGGATCAGGTCAAGATTGACGTTTGGGTGGAAGAGAGCGCCGTGCCCCTTTTCCTCGACTGGATGACGAACTTGACGAACGGTCAGGCCGTTCTTGAGAAAACCCATTCCCGCTACGTCGAACGTGACATTCAACCCTGACCTGCTATACTAATTATAAAGATTTAAAAGTTTTTTAATAATTCAGTAAAGTAAGGAGTAATGAACAGTGGATGATTCCAAACGATCCCGTTCTGCAAAACCAAAACGAAAGCGTCCCTGGTTTAAAATGTTCGTCATCGGATTCCTGGTGATCTTCATTACAGGCGGCGCCGCGTTCGCGTATGTCGCGAACAAGACGTTCCAAGCCGCCAAACAATCCGAGGTCGAATTGTCGCGTGGCGACAAATCAGACAAACGCGCAGCAGCCGTCGATTTAACAAAGGATCATTTCTCGGTCCTGCTCGTCGGGACGGATGAACGTCCCGGTGATACGTCTTCGCGGGCCGATACGATGATTGTCGCAACCTTCAACAAGACCGATAAAAAAGTCAATCTGCTCAGCATCCCCCGTGATTCCCTCGTCATGATCCCTTCTGTCGGGTATGAAGATAAAATCAACCATTCCTATGCGTTTGGCGGGATTGATTCGACGATTGAAACCGTCGAGACGTTGCTTGATATCCCGATCGATTATTACGGCTCCATCAACTTTAATGGTGTCGTCGCAATCGTCGATGCCGTCGGCGGCATTGAGGTCGATGTCAAGCTACCGATCGATACACTCGATTCCTCGGATCAAAAAAACGGGGTGAAGTTGGAGCCCGGTCTTCAACAGCTCAACGGAGAGGAAGCACTCGCCTATGCCCGCATGCGTTATCAGGATCCTGAAGGAGACATCGGACGAACAAAACGTCAACAGCAGGTCGTTCAGGCGATCATCGATCAGTCGACGTCCTTTGGATCCATTACGAAACTCAATAAATTGATGGATGCGACGGGCGACAACTTCACGACCAACATGTCGCTAACGGAAGCATTCCAGCTGCAACCGTTCGCGAAGTCACTGAATGCCGTGAACCGCATCGATTTAAAAGGAACCGATACGAAAATCAACGGGGCCTACTATTATCAACTGGATCCGGCTTCGTTATCGGACGCCAAAGCCACGTTAAAAGAACAACTGAATTTGCCGGAAACAACCGATGACTTAACGTCCACACCGGAGGTCACGGATGATTCGACGACTGGAAGCAACTGATTATCCGGCACTTCACCGGCTCCAACAGCGGGCTTATCAAGTCGAGGCGGATCTGATCGGTGTTTCCGACTTCCCGCCGCTGCAGCAAACGCCCGCACAACTCGTACACGAGCAGCCAAGCGGTTACGTCTATTGTCTGGATGAACAGCTCGTCGGTGCTTTGACGATCGAACAGGAGACGATCACACGTTTAGTCGTCGCACCGGATTATTTTCGTCAAGGGATTGCCAAACACATGCTTCGCCATGCCTTGGCGAAACACCGGCTCCACTTTGTCTCGACTGCCGCGGCCAATCTTCCGGCAATCGCGTTGTATCAGCAATTCGGATTTCGACAGGTTGATCAGGTCAGCCGTGATACGATTGCCCTCGTGACGCTTAAACGGGAGTGACGGCCAACTCACCGGGGTATTGCTTCAACAATTCATTCTAATCAAAAAAACGAACGCTTTCCTGTTTTAAACAGAAAAAGCGTTCGTTTTTTACATGCCGTTTACAATTCGCTTGAACCGGCTTCAAATCCAACTCATGACCGTTCCGATCACGGCACCGATGAGGACGATGCGCAGTGGTGACTGGTTGTAGAAGCGAAGTAAACAAAACAGTCCGAAGGCGACGAAAAAGTCGATTCCGGTTTTGACACTTGACGTAAAGATTGGATCATACAAGGCAGCAAGCAGAATGCCGACGACGGCTGCATTGACACCAATCAACATGCGGCTGACTTGTTTGTTGCCGCGGACACGGTCCCAAAACGGAAGCACCCCGATGACGAGCAGGAAACCGGGCAGGAAAATCGCGAGCGTCGCAAGAATTCCGCCGGTCACACCATGGATGACCGTTCCTAAGTAGGTCGCAAAAGTAAAGAGTGGTCCCGGAACGGCTTGTGCTGCCGCATATCCCGCCAGAAAACTATCGCCCGTCAAAAAGTCGGGGACGAGTGACTGCTGCAGAAACGGCAAGACGACATGTCCGCCGCCGAACACTAACGCTCCGGCACTGTACATGATGCTTGTCAATTGAATGTTCCCAGTCGCGACGTTCGCTAAAATCGGTGTCGCAACGAGCAGGACGGCAAACAGCACTAACGCGCTGATGCTGAGAAGCCGCGGCACACGGATGTTGAGTTGTCCGCCGCTTTTCGGTTCGTCGTCAAACAGGACCAAACCAAGCAATGCCGCGAGCACGAGCACACCGACTTGCGCCAATGGATGTGCGAGGAGCAACACTCCGGCCAGAGCGAGCAACATCAAAAACAGACGCTTCGGACCGACCGCAAGTTTCGTCCCCATACCAAGGACGGCATCCGCGACGATGGCGACGGCAACAAGTTTTAACCCATGAATGAAGCCGGCTTCCGCCAAATCATATTCCGTCGCAAGCACGGCAAACACGACCAAAAGAACACTCGATGGTAACGTAAAGCCGATGAATGAGACGATTGCACCGACGACGCCGCCTCGAACAAGACCGATTCCCATCCCGACCTGACTTGACGCCGGTCCCGGGAGGAATTGGCAGAGGGCGACGAGATCGGCATAAGCCTTCTCATCCACCCATTTCCTTCGTTTGACATATTCCTCGTAAAAGTATCCTAAATGGGCGACAGGTCCGCCAAAGGACGTCAACCCAAGCTTCAAGGACACGATAAAAATTTCGATCCATCTGTTCATATAACCACCTCCACCACTGATTATACGAAAAGTTTGTAAATTTTTTGTGACAGCCCGCACATTCTTGTCTGGTTATTTGCGACGTCCATAAGTGCCGGCACGCCAGACGGCTTCAACCGGACCTTGGGCATGTCGTCTTAAATACCAACGGGAAAAAACGACTTGTATCACTAAGAGTGCGATGACCGCTACCGTGCCTTGCCAAAGCGGGATCGTCCCGTAGGCGCCGGTCAAGAAAATCAACACTGTAAAGACGAGCGTATGCGACAGATAGTTCGTCAATGCCATCCGACCAAGCACCTGAAATCCATTTAAGGAACGCCCGGATCGGATCAGCAAGGCGATCGCCGCCGCATAAGTTACAGCAAGTGTCCGTCCGGATAACCAGACGAAAAAGAAGTTCGCCAAACCGTCCGGTACTTCGCCTTGATGAATCATCACGATCTGATAAAGTGCCGGCAGCGACAACAGCAGACTTACCGTGAGCAGCACGACGAGCGTTCGAGTCGTCGGCGGTCGGACCGTAAACCGTTCCATCAAATAGGCACCGATCAAGAACAAAGACAGGATTTCCGGGAAAATCGTCAGCGTGTTCGTCAACGCCATCGGGATTTCGATCGTGGCATGATGTGCTATGTAGTCAAGGACTTGACGGGACGCGATCAATTCCTGCACTGTTCCGTCCGGTTCGACGATCGATTGATCTCCTTCCGAGCGGGCGTACAGATAAATCGATAAGTAGAGGAAAAACGTATATACCTGCAAGGCAATCCCGACGAACAGCTTCGTCGTCGGCCGCGTTTTGACGAACAACAATAAAAAGAAGCCGCTTAACGCATAGGTCTGAAGTATATCCCCTTTCCAAAACAAGAGGTGGATCAGTCCGAATGCCAACAAAATCGTCAGCCGGCGGACGAAGATCCAAAGGGATTTGCCTTTCACGCGAAGGCGATCGATAAACAAAATAAAACCGGCTCCAAACAAGACACTGAATAGGGTATAGAATTTTGTCTGGATGAAGAGGTCAAACAGGAGTCGAAGCAGTTGATCGACCTGTCCCATCTCACTTGTCGTCCGTTCCCCGAGAAAACTCGGCATATTGACGAATAAAATGCCGCATAATGCAAAACCGCGTAACACATCCAAGTACACAATACGATTTGTTCTTTCGATCAGATTCACACGAAACACTCCTTAACCGCCAATCAGCCGCTCAAATCGTTTGAGCGGCTGATTGGTCATTTTGATGTAATGCGTTCCAACAAATTCAACAAGGGACGATATCGTTCTCCGAGCAATCCGAGTGATTCGACGAGGATATCAAGGACGAGCAAGAGCATCAGTAAGGACACAAGCGCACCAAGCGAATTCGTCTGGGAAAACAGAATCGCCGTCATACCAAAAATCGCACAAAGTCCATAGATGACGAGCACAGCTTGACGCATCGTAAATCCAAGATCGAGCAACCGGTGATGCAAATGCGCTTTATCCGGTGCAAACGGCGGTTTACCTTGCAAGACCCGGCGGACGATTGCAAACAGCGTGTCCGAAATCGGAATCCCGAGCAAGATGACGGGAACCGCCAGCGAGAACAAAGTGACGTTCTTAAACCCTAACAAGGACAAGACACCCAGCATGTAACCGAGGAACAAGGCACCGGTATCGCCCATGAAAATCTTCGCCGGATAAAAGTTGTGGAATAAGAATCCGAACGTACTCATCAAGAGCAGAATCGCGACAATCGTCACGTAGACGTTCCCTTGAATGACGGCCAGACTGATCAGCGTCAGCAGGACGATACTTGAGACACCGGCTGCAAGACCGTCGAGACCGTCAATCAAGTTGACAGCATTCGTGATCCCGATGACCCATAAAAACGTCAACGGAACACTCCACCAACCGAGAAACAGTTGTTGGTCAAACGGTAAGTTGATGAATTCGATCCGGATGCCGCCGTTTAAGACGACGACGGCCGCGACGATCTGCCCCATCAATTTCAAACGGGCATTTAATTGGAAACGGTCATCGAGTGCTCCTGTCAAAATCACGACAAAACCACCGACTAAAATATGAGTCGCATATGGACTCGAAGGTTGCAAAATGAAGTAGCCGATCATGAAGGCGATATAAATCGCCAGTCCCCCTAAACGCGGCATGATCCGCACGTGTACTTTTCGCGCGTCCGGACTGTCAACGGCACCGACTGCAATCGCAAAGCGTTTTACGACGGGTGTGATCAGTAAGGCCGCGATAAAACAGACAATGGACGCCGTCCATAACATAATAACATCACGCTCCTGCGCGAATTATATCATAAAAAAAAAGAGCCGACGAGCGGCTCACATGAAGATTGGAACTTCTGCAGATGGATCATATGTATAGATACCGCGTCCTACCTTTTTGATTGCAGGATTCGCTTGTTCGACTTTTGCCATCAATTGATAGATGTTGCTGATTTGATGCCGGTACCGTAATTCAAGTTCCATCTGAATGTCGCGTGCTGACATCGACTCGCGTTCACGCATCAGATCACTGATTTGATGCACATAGACTTCCAGTGGATAACGTTGATTCACGCGGCGTTGTTTTAACGGACGTTCTTGTGTGACGGCGATTTCTTTTGCCGAATCCCCTGTTCCCCGGCTCAGCTCCGCGATTAAATACTCGGCACGCCGTTGCAGACGACGGTATTCTTCTTCAATTTCCATCAGTTCTCGGTAGATATGTTCACTCGTTCCCATTTGTTGACCTACTTTCCTAAATTAAACATAAATATTTCAATTATGTTTCAATTGTATGTTTTTTGAAATATAAAGCACTACTTTTTGCCTCTTTAATATATAATTTAATTATATATTTAATTATTCTGTAATATTTTTATCTCATTGTCGATGTTTCAGCTACACTTCATATTACCAGAAAGGAGATGGAACGGAACATATAAATTATAAATTAAACTATTTTAAAAGTATTTAATTGACTATATAAGCTTTTGTACCTATTCATCTTACTTAAAAGGAGACTGGAAAATTAATGGACAAATTAACTAAAATCTTAGCATCGGCCTTAGTACTTTTGCTTCTAATCACCATCGCTTTTCCGTCCTCATTAGTATCGGCTGCAACCGGGACAACGTTTACGAAAACGACATATAAAACAACCGATCTGTTGAATCTCCGCTCTTCCAACTCGGTTTCATCCAACCGATTGACGACGATTCCGAAAAACACATCGCTCACTTCCAGTTACCGGTTGGGCGATTGGTACAAAGTCACCTATAACGGAAAGACTGGTTATGTCATCGGACAATATTTGACGAAAGTCGTCACCGGTACATCCTTTACCAAAACGACGTATCAAACGACAGATGCCCTGTCGTTACGTCAAGCGGCTTCGACCTCGTCGACACGCTTGCTGACGATCCCGACGAAAACCACACTCACATCGAGTTTCCGAAACGGCGATTGGTATCAGGTCACGTATAACAAAAAAACCGGTTTTGTCTCCGGCTCTTACTTAAAGAAAGTCACGACGTCTTCTTCGACGGCTTACACGACAACAGAACGATTGAACTTGCGAAGTGCACCAACAACATCAGGTGCCTTGCTGATGACGATTCCAACCAATCAAGTCGTCCAGTCATTATCCATCAGCTCGAACTGGCATAAAGTCACGTACGGTGGAAAAACAGGGTATGTCATGGGAACCTACTTAAAAAAGGGAATGGCTTCACCGGCTTCCACCCCTGCCGGAAAAGCGGATTACAGCGGCGCCAAGATGTTTGTCCTGACTGACTCCGGCAGCACGGTTGCCTTGCGTTCTGCAGCATCCGTCTTGAGCGGACAAATTGCTCGCGTCGGACGCGGAACACCGGTCATCGTCACAAATAGTCTGCATAAGACACGTGGTTTCGTCGCCGTCCAAACTGCAGACGGTCGTCGCGGATACATCGAAGCGACATATTTGACACTGTTCCAACCAAGTCCGTCCAACCGTCCGCTGATCGTCATCGATCCTGGTCACGGTGGGCACGATCCGGGTGCTGTCCGGTCCGGTCTCACAGAACGCGATATCGTCTTGTCCGTCGCCCGCCAAGTTGCGAGTTTGCTTGAAGGAAAAGTCGATCTGACCCTCACCCGCTACACAAACGATTATTATCCGACACTCGGTGACCGGAGTGCGATGTCGAATGCACACTCGACGTCCCGGTTCGTCAGTATCCACATCAATGCTTCGACTGCTCTCAGCGCGTCAGGAGCGGAAAGCTTTTATTACAAAGGATCGACTTCGGTCCAATTGGCTCAAGCGATCCAACAACGTTTGACAAGTTATGCCGGCATGCGGAACCGGAATATTCATTTTGCCAACTATGCCGTCATCCGTGGCACACAAGCACCGGCAGTCCTCGCCGAACTCGGTTTCTTGTCGAACAGCACCGATCGTGCGAAATTAGCGAGTCCGACCTATCAGGCCCGTTATGCCCAAGCGATTGCAGACGGTATTCTGGCGACGCTTTAATTCCATCCACTTCATTAAAAATCAGTCTCTACACAGACGAGGGCGGCAGATGATCATTCTGTCGCCCTCGTCTTGTTTATAAGGAATCACTCGCTTCACGCGACTCCGACAGGAAAAGCGTAAAGCGAGTGATTCCTTTTTAGGTGAATTCTTTTTGCATGACAAAAGGACCGCTCAGGGAAGCGGTCCTTTTATACTCACATGAAAAGAGATCAATCAGATGAAACTGTCAACCATCAGGGAATGGTCAAAAGTCATTAGCGACTAGCTAGAATTTGCTCAAGGGAAAGCAAATCCGTCGAATCGACACGATAGTCTGCCTCATGTAACGTCGTTTCCGGTCCGACTCCGACAGCATACATACCTGCTGCGTGAATCGCCGTGATACCTGCTGCTGCATCTTCTACACCGATACAACGTGCCGGTTCGACGCCAAGCGCCTCCGCTGCCCGTAAAAACACTTCAGGGTGTGGTTTCGACTGGGCTACGGTAGCGGCATCGACGATATCATCAAAATAGTGCCGAACTCCAAGTGCCTCAACGACGCTCAACGCATTTTTAGAAGCCGACGCCATTCCGATTTTCAGTCCAGCAGCACGGATTTCATCAAGGAACGCAATGATTCCCGGTAGAAGGTCCTGTTCTGAGATATGTTGGATCAACGTGACGTAATGGTCATTTTTTTTCGTCGCGAGCGCATTTTTTTCTTGTTCCGTGAAAGCATCCTGCTTTCCGCCAAGTGTTAAAATCCGCTCGAGCGAATCGGTCCGACTGACGCCTTTTAGTGTTTCATTAAAATCCCGGTCGAACGGAATATTCAACTCCTCACCCAGTTGTTTCCAAGCCAGATAATGATACTCGGCTGTATCGGTAATTACGCCGTCTAAATCAAAAATAACGGCTTCGATCGTTGGTGCCATCCGACATCCATCCTTTCATCCATCGTACATGAAAGACAAGAAATCGAATGATTTGCGCAAACGATTGCACTTGCCTCAAGAATTATTTTACCTGTTCACTCACCTCTTTGCAAGCGTTATCAAAAAACAAAAGAAAAACAATTATTCCTTTAAAAAGAAAACGTTTTCAATTTCAAGGGAATGTTTTACTTTTTTCGTTCTTTACTATTCGTTTTACAATTTTTAACTGTTATAATGAAGCCAGTCTGATAGTCGAACTAAAGGAGTGACCAACTATGTTTCAGCGTGTTAAACAATTAATAGATGAACAGAGCCGCAGAATGCGGCGTTATGAAAAAACCGTTTTATTAATTAACAGCTTAGAAGCAGAAATGGAACAAAAAACCGATGATGAATTGCGACAACTGACCCAATCCTTAAAAGACCGTCTACAAGCCGGTGAAAAAATCGAAGCGGTCACGGTCACCGCCTTTGCACTCGTGCGCGAGGCAAGCAAACGGACACTCGGATTACGTCATTACGATGTGCAGTTGTTAGGCGGGCTTTCGCTGCTTTCGGGTCATATTGCCGAAATGGCGACCGGTGAAGGGAAAACCTTGGTCGCTTCCCTCGCAAGCTTCACCCAGGCTTTACACGGTCACGGTGTCCACGTCATCACGGTCAACGAGTATCTCGCCCGACGTGATGCGGAACAGATTGGTCAAATTCACCGTTTCCTCGGCTTGACGGTCGGCATTAATTCAGCGGAACTGTCGTTTGAGGAAAAACAACAGGCTTACGCTTCTGACATTACATATGGCGTCGGAACCGAATTCGGCTTTGATTACTTGCGGGACCACCTCATCATGCGACCTGAGGAGCGTCTGCAGCGTCCACTTCGTTTCGCCTTGATTGATGAAGTCGACAGCGTATTGATTGACGAGGCGAAAACCCCGCTCATCATGGCGGAACGTGATACCGTCCACGAAGGATTACAACAGCTGATCCGTCACGTCGTGCAGGATTTTACGAATGAAACGGATTATACATTTGATGAAGAAATCAAAGCCGTTGCCTTGACCGATCAAGGGATCGAGACGATTGAACGGGTCTTCGGCATCGATCAATTGTTTGCTGCTGAACATGCCGTCTTGTTCCATTACGTCATCCAAGCGCTGCGCGCGCACGTCGTTTTGCAACGCGACGTTGATTATATCGTCAAGGACGACAAGATTGCTCTTGTTGATCTTTTCACGGGACGTTTGATGGAAGGACGCAGCTTGTCGGACGGTCTCCATCAAGCGCTGGAAGCAAAAGAACAGGTCAGTGTGACGGAAGAAAATCGAACGACGGCGCAAATTACGATTCAACATTACTTTCGGTTGTACCGGCATGTCTGCGGCATGACGGGAACCGCTGCGACTTCCCGGGATGAATTCCTGAAGACTTACCGGATGGACGTCGTCTCAATTCCGCCGAACCGACCGAAGATTCGCCATGACGACACAGACGTCCTGTTTTTGACGAGCCGGGAAAAGTATCTGGCGATCGCGGAAGCGACTGCGGCGACCCACGCAACCGGTCAACCGGTTCTGATCGGAACGACTTCGATCGAACAATCGTTGAAAGTCGCACAAGTCTTAGACGACAAAAACATTCCCTATGAAATTTTGAATGCCAAGACGGTCGATCAAGAAATCCGGATCATCGCCTCAGCAGGTCAATCCGGCCGAGTGACGATTGCGACGAACATGGCGGGTCGCGGCACCGATATCCTGCTTGACGACACCGCAAAAGAACAGGGTGGTTTGTTCGTCATCGGAACAGAACGCCACGAATCCGTCCGAATCGACAACCAGTTGCGCGGCCGCGCCGGTCGTCAGGGGGATCCCGGTTTGACACGTTTTTATCTCTCGCTTGAAGATGAGTTACCCCGCCGTTTTGCCCGCGATCGGCTGGTACGCGTCAAAAAGAAACTCGGTTCCGTCAGCGGTCCGATCGCGGCGAAAGAAGCCCAACAGCTGATGGCATATGCGCAGGAGACCTGTGAGTCCGTCAACCGAAGTGTTCGGGACGATCTCGTGCAACTCGAGGAAGTCATCAGTGAACAGCGGCTTGCCATCTATCGTTTGCGAAATCAAATCGTCGACTCGGCGACGCTTGATCAATTTGTGCACCCCTTCGCCCGCCAAACGATTTATTCCTATATCGAGCAGTATTTAACGGATGATCTCGTGCCGGAGGAATGGCCGATCGATTTATTGAAAACAGAACTCGAACAATTGCTCCACCAACCGGTCACATTAGTGCCGGCGGATTCGGTCGACACCGTCAAACAAGAGATCGAGCCCCTTGTGGAAACGATTGAGCAATTGATGGCTCGGCACCTCTCTGAACACGAGGAGACAGCACGCCGTTTCATGCTGCTGGCGCTTGACGAACAATGGACCAGTCACTTGACTGCCATGAACTCGCTGAAAGAAGGGATTCACCTCCGGAGTTACGGTCAGGAACAACCGGTCCGGATTTTTGAACGGGAAGGCATGGATTATTTCCGTTATGCCATCTTCAGCTTTGAAAAACAAGTCGTCTCAGGCTTTTGCCGTTTTGAAGAGACACCGATGCAAGGAGGACTCATTCATGCAACCGTCGACTGATTCTGTCTGGATTCAACCTGCGCTGTACTTTACCGAGGATATGCCGATTGTCAAAGAAGATGAATATGTATTTCGTTATGCGGTGAATCAGTTGCCAAAACTCGGACCGGGTCAACTGGCGATTCATCTGTTTCAGGTGTTACAAACAGATCCACTTCATGTCATCGCCCTGTTTCAAAATACACTCGACCAACAGTTCCAGCTCAATGATTTAGTTGTTCTGGTCCTGTCCGGCGACCAACTCGTCGCCCGAAAGACCTTTACGATCGAAGAAGTCCCCGTCCTGCTTCCGATGGCGACATTACCGCTCTGGCTCGAATTTTCAGAGGAAGAACGATTCGTCGACTTTGAAACGCTAGAGGCTCCTCTTGAACTCGTGTTCTCGAATGAGCATTTATCTGATCTCGTGATTGATGACACGTTTACTTTGTCGGAGCAACGATTGATTCGACAAGTCGCTTTTTCGCATCCAACTCCACCAACAGATGGTTGGTCGCTGTTGCCTGTCTCGATTTTCAAGCGGGAGCACACTGTCGAAGCCATCGTCCTAGTCCGCAATCCGAACGAACAGTCGCTTGAGCTGGATTCTCTCACGTTTGAGCTCGTATCGGGCGAGCAGACTGTATCGACTGCCGGGCACGGGTCCGTCCACGTCTCTGCTACGAGTGAGACGGCCATCCGACTCGTCTTTGACTACATGGCTCCGGCGGTGGATTCCCTTGCGTTACGGTATCTTCCTTAACGATTAAAAAAATGGACTTCTCGTCAGTGACGAAAAGTCCATTTTTGATTATCCTTTTAATAAACCGATGACGCGGACGTTGATCGCTTTTGGCTGGAATGCCAACATGTTTTCCATGTCTTGGGCGATGCGCTCCTGGACCTTGCCGGCTGTTTTGATGATTGACATCCCGTATTTGATATGCACGGACAGGCTGACCGTGATCGAACCGTCGACATCTTCGACCTTCACCAGTTTCACCATCTGTTTTTCCTGTAATTTTGAATCGTCCTGCGTAAAGGCAATACCTTCTGTTTCCTGAACTGCTACCCCGGCAATGACTTCAATGACTTGTTGCGAAACGTTTACGACACCATCCGCATTGTTTAAGTTATACGACATACTTTCCACGCCCTTCATCAATTAATCGCTCTACCTTAAATTGTATAGCATTTAACCTTTTTTTGAAAGGTCTTGTCGTTCTTCGACAATTGGACGAATATCAATTTCAATCAATGGTCGTAAGATCCGCACGACGAGCGGGTGAATGATGACCCCAACAATCAGTAACCCGACACCGGTGACGATCAGCAGCGCGAGCCACGGTTGCGGCACGAACGCTTCCGTCACGTATTGCCGCCATGCCATGACGAAGAAGACGTGGAGCAGATAGACGTATAAACTGAGTTCGCCGGCGCGTGTCACGAGCGGCAGACGGCGCATCGGGACAAGCATCATGAATCCAAGCGACGCCGTAATCGAGAGGAAATAGATCACGCCGTGCTTCAAGACACCGATCCAGGCATCACTGTCATACTGGACGACATACGGGAAGCGGTGCTTAAAGGCATTGGCGAGCGCGACGATTTCCTGTGGTGTATCCCGCCATGCTTCATATAATAGGAAGCCGACGACACTTGCAAACGCCAGCCCGCCGATCAACCGCACATTCATCCGCCGCTTAAAGTTTTTCGGCATTTCAAAAATCCGAATGAATTCATGCTCGGACAAGTAGTTTCCGAGAAGGAAGTAGGGATAAAACATGATCAATTTTCGTAGGGCTAAAAATCCTGTATTTTCGAGTTCAAAGCCGTATAACAAGGCAAAGGCCAGTCCGAACCAGACATACCCACGCAGATGGACGACATACGGTGTGACGATATACCAGACGACCATGACGAAGAGATACCAAAGGGCCCAGTATGGTCGTAACAGATGCGTTCCGATATTCTCGCCTGATAACAGCGGCAATCCTTCTCCAAACGTCGCCCATGATCCAATCAGGATTTGCCAGACACAATAAACGGCAAACAGTTGGATGACACGGAGATATTTATTTTCCCGGAAGAAGTAGCCACTTAAGATGATGAATAATGGCATGTGGAACGAATAAATGATCAGATACACCGTTTCAAGCAGTTTCCCGTCATAGTCAAACCGTAAATCGGTCAGCATGTGACCGATGACGACGAAAATGACGAGAAATCCTTTGATATTGTCGAACCATGGATTTCGATTCATGTTACACTACCCCTTATACTCCCTCGAAAGGAACGATTGTTTTATGAAAAAAGCTCTACTCATTCTCTCTGTTGTCGTAAACATCGTCCTCCTTGCCCTTCTGTTAGGACGGAAACCACTCGAGTTATTTGAAAGTGCCTTTCCTGCAACGAGTACGCAACCAGTGACGACATTCCAGTACACCAAAAATCCGAACTATGTTCGCTTGAATAGTCTCTTCCATACTTATCAATACCCAAAATCGCCGAATGCTGTCATGTTGGGTGATTCAATGACGAATTTTGCAGATTGGCGGATCTTGTTGAATGATCCGACGATCGTCAACTTCGGCATTCCGGGGGATACGACGGAAGGATTTTTGACCCGACTGGATCTCATCGTGGAGATGAAACCAAAACGTGTCTTTTTAATGGGCGGCATCAACGATATCCGGCATTTCACGCCGATTCCGACGATTACGGAAAACATGACGACGATTGTGACGACTCTTCGAAAAAATAACATCGATGTTGTCATCCAGTCAACGTTACCCGTTGCGCCTAAATATTCGGACTCCGTTCGAGTCAACCGGGATGTCGAAGCGTTAAACCGGAACTTGGAACAGCTGGCTCAATCCCTCGACGCCGAGTTCATCGACTTACGCCCAGGATTGACGAATCAACAAGGATATCTTCAAAACCGGATGACCTACGATGGTCTCCATCTGGTCGGCGGCGGTTATTTACGCTGGAGTGATGCGTTGAAACCTTTTGCTGAGAAAATCCAGATTACTGAAAACCAATAAATAAATCGTTAGCCGATCGTTAAACACCGATTCGATTTTTTGATCAAATTCAGGCATGACAAAAGGGAGATTCCGTAAACCGGAACCTCCCTTTTTTAAGGTCCATCTTAAAAATGAACCGCTCTTTGCTTAGTCTTCTTGGTTTTTGACACCCATGTATGCGGCGATGCTTGATGCTGAGAATACAGCGATTGCGACGACGCCAACTGCGATCCACACGACTTGATCCATCTTTTCTCCCCCTTATATGTAACCGTTCACTTTCTTTTTTTAGCGTACACGAAATTCGTCAAGAAAGAAACACATTTTCTATGTCTAAGGACTGGACGTTTCGGGAAAAAGTAACTATAGTAAAAGGACAACTATAAATTGTCAGAAAATTCGATTATTTAACAAGGAGGTGATTCTGATGGCTACTCCAATCCTTAAACCAAGAGTTATGATGCAGCAACGAAGTACAGTCAACTTTGGCTATTGGCTCGTCATCGGTCTCATTGGATGGACGATGCTCAGCTTTGTCACGGGACTCCGTGAAGTACTCGTAAACCTTCCTTTCTATGAAAGCATTCCACTTGCCCTGACCGTCGTCTTCCTGACAGGCGTCCTGTTAAAGATGGCACGCGATGAATGGTGGATCCGGTATCTCGACCGCCAAACCCAGTTTTACATCGGTCATGAAACCGTTCTGAGCTGGTGCCCCATCATCGACAGCATGTGGTTGATCCGCAAACCGATGCGCCGCGAACTCCGTCACCTCTACAAACACATCACGCAAACGAAAGCATCCCAAGAATCGATTGAAACACTCGCCACGCAACTCGTCGAACGCGGCGTCCTCATCGTCTATTCACGTCCTAAGAGCGATCATCCGGCTTAAACAAAAAGCATGGAATACCGGGACAACAGCTCCCTGGATTCCATGCTTTTTGTCTGTTATTTTTTAACTGCCAACCATTGTGCCGCCGCTTCGATCGTCGGCATGACGAGTTGGTGACCATGGTGAGACCAAGTCACGTCGACGTCTGCGCCGGCCTGTTCAAACAGTTGCGACAGCTCCTCGGTTTCTGAAGCCGGACAAATCGGATCATTGGTCCCTGCCCCGATGAAAACCCGGACCTGTGAGGAATCGGGCAACGTCAGACCGCGTCGCGGAACCATCGGATGAAGCAGGATCGCCTGTTCAAACAAACGTTTTTCAAACATCATGTTCGCTGCGATGTTGGCTCCGTTCGAATAGCCGACCGGTATGAGTTGATCAACAGCGAAACCGTGTGTTTCGCTCATTTCTTCCAAGAAGGTGATCAACCGCTCTGTCCGGAGCGCAAGGTCTGCTTCGTCAAATACACCTTCCGCCAATCGTTTAAAGAAGCGCGGCATTCCGTTTTCCGTTACCTCGCCCCGGACCGACAGATAGCCGGCTTCCGGATGTAACAGTGACACGAGCCCAATCAAATCCTGCTCCGTCCCGCCTGTTCCGTGTAACAAAAGAAAAATCGGTGCGTCCGGTTGTTTCGCCGGTTCAAATAGATGGATCATACAAGTCTCCCCTTTGGTAGTGTAATCGGTGCGACATGTCCTTCAATCGTCGCCCGGTGTGCTTCAAATTGCTCCGGTAACTTTAACTCTTCACCCAATGCTTCAAACGCTTCATCGACGGCAAAACCAGGGATATCGGTTGCGATTTCATGCAAAATCCGACCCCGGTCATGGAAGTAAATCGATGTGAAGTAATTGCGGTCTTTGACCTCTGTCGTCATCAGACCAAAGGCATTGATTTGTTTCATCCAATCGAGTTGATCCGCCTGATCGTTCGAGCGCCACGCGATATGGTGAACGGTTCCTGCTCCCGGTCGTCCGACAGGAACATTCGCATGCAGGACGTCAACCGTGTTTCCAAATTCACCGGCCGCTGCGTATCGGTCCATCGTTTCTGACCGTTTCGCAAGCGTCAATCCGAATGCTTCCGTCAAAAGACGTGCCGTATCCGTTGGATCGTGCGACAGCAACGTCGCTCCGGCAAACCCTTTGATGGCGACGTCGGTAGAAATCCCGTCGATTTCAAAACGGCTGTTTGGTCCCTCGGTTCGTTCGACCAGTTCGATTTGTAAGCCATGCGGATCCTTGAAGACCAACTGCTTTTCGCCGAACCGTTCCGCTTCTTCGAACATGACATCTTTTGCCGTCAAGCGGTTTTTCCAAAAATCGTATGCACCGGCTGGAATGGCATAAGCGGTCGTTCCGACTTGTCCGGCACCGACTTTGCCTTGCTGGATCCCTTCAAACGGGAAAAAGGTGATGATTGTTCCCGGCGCACCGGATTCATTGCCGAAATAAAAATGATACGTCCCCGGATCGTCAAAATTGACGGTTTTTTTTACAAAACGTAACCCGAGCACCGTTCCGTAAAAATCAAGATTTTCCTGTGGATTACCGACCATTGCGGTAATATGGTGAATTCCTTTTGTTTGCATACGCATGATCTCCCCCTTGTTCGTTCTCTTTAACACAATAATAGTAACTAATTTACTAAAAGTAAACCGATATGCTTGATTTGTTTCTTTTCTGGAACCTTTAACCATTTTTTCCGTAGGTGTAGAATGAATACAGTCTATCTAGTCACTTATTGATTCAGAAAAAGGAGGATCGATTCATGCTGGAAATCAAAAACATCACAAAACAGTTTGGAACATTCACAGCGGTCGACGAACTGTCCTTTCATGTACCGGAAGGACAAATTTTCGGTTTGCTCGGGGCGAATGGGGCCGGCAAGACGACGACGTTCCGGATGCTGCTCGGTTTATTGCAACCGACCGAAGGATCCATCACGTGGAAAGGACAACCGATTCCGCTCTCAAAGATCGGTTATCTCCCGGAAGAACGGGGATTGTATCCGAAAATCCGCGTCGATGAACAGTTGATCTTCTTAGCGGAACTACGTGAGATGAAACGAAAAGATGCAAAACAATCTTTGCAGGAGTGGCTGAACTATTTCCAGATTCCGCAGTATGAGAAGATGCGGGTCGAACAATTATCAAAAGGAAATCAACAAAAAATCCAACTGATTTCCGCCGTCTTACATAAACCGGACTTATTGATTTTAGATGAACCGTTCAGCGGACTGGATCCGGTCAACGTCGAACAGTTGAAAAAGGCCGTCCGTAAATTGACCGCAGACGGAACGACAATCGTTTTCTCGAGCCACCGGATGGACCATGTCGAAGAATTGTGTGAACATGTCGCAATCCTCGACCACGGAAAACCGGTCGTTGCCGGATATCTGCCTGATATCAAGGCAGGTTACGGAAAGACACGCGTCTTGTTGACGACAGATGCCCCGCCTCTGTTGTGGGACGCGCTTCCCGGTATCCTCCAGGTCGAATCAGACGGGACCGGTCATAACTTGCAAGTCGAATCCAAGGAAGCAGCCGATGCATTGTTACGTCATTTGATCACGGAAGGTTTCCATGTCGAACGATTCGTCTGGGACCAGCTGTCGCTTCAAGATATCTTCATCGAGGAGGTCGGAAAACGTTATGAACCGTAAATTCTTTACCTTGTATCGTTTCAGTCTCCTGCAAAAACTGCGGGCCAAAAGTTTTTTGATTTCGACGGTGTTAATGATTGTTTTCCTCGTCGGGTTCAGTAACATCGAGCGGATCATCGATTGGTTCTCGGGCGACGATCCGAAAATCGCCGTCGTCACTTCACTTGATACCGACATTCTTCCTGTCTTAAAAGAGGTCGGAATCAAAACAGATATTACCCAAAAAGACTACACGCTGAAACAGGCGCGACAAGTCGTCGACAAAGGTACGTATGATGCCGTCGCCTTATTGTCCGATGATCCATACCGGGTCACATTGATCAGTGCGAGTCCGGAGCAGGAGTTGCAGACACAGTTGTCAACGGCTCTGAAACAAGTCCGCGATCAGAACATCATCACGGAAGCAGAGGTCGATCCCGCTCTGCTCGCCTCTCTCGCTAATCCGATTGATGTGAAACAGGAATTGACGTCGACCGGCGGAAAAAGTGAAGATGAACTGTTCGCCGCTTCGGCTCTCGTTTATGTCCTGCTCTTTTTGATGTACTTCACGATTGCGATTTACGGCGGAATGATCGTCACGGAAATCGCCAACGAAAAATCATCACGTGTCATGGAACTGTTGATTTCTGCAGCCAGTCCGATTCAGCATATGCTCGCTAAAATCACTTCGATCGCGACCGTCAGTCTCATTCAGCTGTCGTTACTCGTCGGTGTCGGATACTATAGTGCGCAAAGCAGCAGCCTGTTTAATCAATTGTCACTCGATTCACTGAGCGTCAAGACGATTGTTTACCTGTTCGTCTTTTTCCTGCTCGGTTATCTGCTCTATGCGACGTTACTCGCCGCCCTCGGCTCACTCGTCAGCCGTGTTGAAGATGCCCAGCAAGTGACGTTGCCGGTCATCATGTTGATCGTCGCAGCGTTCACTGTCTCGATCTTCAGCTTGAATGCACCGACGAATCAAGCGGTCGTCGTCTTATCGTTTGTACCGTTCTTTACGCCGATGCTGATGTTCCTCCGGGTCATGTTGACGGAAGTACCGGTCTGGCAAGTTGCCTTATCCCTGATCCTGATGGGTCTCAGCATCGCTCTTGCCCTGTTTGTCGGAACAAAATTTTACCGGGGCGGTGTCCTGTTCTACGGCTCCAATCCGTTAAAACAATTACGCCGGATCTTAGGTGGACGGCAGTAGTGGTTTACAAGATGAATCGTTTCCGCTATCGTTAGGTGAGAAAAAGCCTTTAGGAGGAACTACGTTATGCGGTCTCGTTTTTGGGCAGCGATTTTATTTACTGCTGTCGCCATTGTCTCGTCCCTTGTCATGTTTACGAAATTCCCACAAGCAAGTGAGACATGGAAACTTGTCCTCGCCTACGGAGGGACGACATTCATCGTCAGTCTGTTTTATTGGTCCTTCGTTGCCGTCCGGATTCAATCTTCTCGTTTGTACGGCAGTTGGATCGGTGTTTTTATCGGCGGAACGACTGTATTGCTTGTCTGTGTCGCCCGCTTTTTACTTCGGGGAGACTTCATGATGATCTTCAAATGGCAGGCAATGCTCGGCAGCCTGACCTTAAACTTCGGTTATGTCGGTTGGGTGCTCGTCATCGCAAACGCGATCATCGGTTTCCTGATTGGACGTACCCGTCAAAAAGGACGCCGTGCGCCTCGTCCGGCTCCACAACGTTAATGAATTCAAAAACGCCGTCTCTGTCAAAGAGACGGCGTTTTTTCGTGTTATTTCCGGTGATACCGCGAGCGGTTGATCTGTTGACTATACTTTGAATAACAGGTCGTTTCCGAAACTTCCGCCTCTTCCGTCAGACGGTTGAGGTATTCATCCAACTGAAGCATCGTCGGTAATTTATCGGAAAACAATTCAAACGTTTCATTCGCTTTTTGTCGATTCAGTTCCCCGGCTTCCATGACCGCTTCGACCAGTTCATGAAAAATCCGTTGTTCCGTCGCATCCATCGTTTGTTCAATCCGTTTGACATCTTCGTCATACATCAAATCAAACAACCGCATCCGTTCCTCGAGTTGTTGCTCAATCAACGACTCATCCTGCCCCATCGTTTGCTCGTAGGCGAGCCGCATTTCTTCGAGCGGTGTTTTTTCCTGCATGACGAATTTTAATGACTCCCCGGTCCAAATATGCCGCGCCAAGTAACTCGGATCAATCTGTAATGCTTCGGCCAACGATTCGATGTAGGCTTTCGTCGGGTAGACTTCGCTCAGTTCCGTCCGGCGAATGAAATACGGTGCGACACCAAGACGTTTTGCCAACTCCTCAATCGAGATTCCGGCCCGTTCTCGCAGGATTCGGATCCGGTCCCCGTATCCCCGGTAAGGTGAATGATCCAGCATGTTATCCCTCCTCGCTATGCTTTTATCATACCCTTGAATCCGCCATTGGATACATCGAACTTTCGCACGATTTTTTAAGCAGGTGACGCGGATAACGAATCCAAAGCGGTAAGATGCTGATCAAGTAGAAGAAGGTGACGATTCCAATCCAAATCAAGGAGAGAGGGAGATACGGTCCAAGCTTCAGACCACCTTCCGACAAGATGACCTGAAAAAGTAACCAGGCGTGAAAAATCGAGATCAGATACGGGACCATCAAGACCGCTCCATACTTGACGAGCAAAAAGGTTCGGATGCTGCGCTTACTGAAACCAAGGGCAAACAATGTCTTCAAGCGTTTCTGTTCCTTCTCGGCCGTCATCTGCATCCAGACATGCAGGAAACTTGCATTGATGACGAACAACCAGATCGTCAGCAAGATGACGACGAATGAGACGAGACGAACAATCCGGATGCCGTCCAGTTCATCTTCCGTTTCATTGATCAATTGATAAGGTGCTTTTGCCTTTTCGGCCATATTCGATTTGGATTGGATGTTGCGAACGATCGACATCCAATCCTCCCAAGATTTTGTTCCATAGTCCGTGTACGACGGGGTATCAAACACACGGATCGTCGCAAGTGGACGCTTGAGTTGTGCAAATTCGCTGTCCGTGACGACGAACAAGGTCTCGATCCGATCATTGTATCCAAACAACAGTCCGTGGTCCGAAGCTTCCTCTAAACCGTAACCCGCTTCTTTCATCTCTGCTTGTGCTTGTTTCATAGTCGGTGTGACTTCCTTGATTTGGACCGGCCGCGCCGGAATCATAAAGGCTTCTCCGCTCGTTAAGGCGCGCGGCTCATAGCCGAGATGCTGCATCAATTGGTTGTAGTCCGATAACGGCAACACATAACGCGTGTCAAACGATTTTAAACGGACCTCCTGTTGATACTTATCCGGAAAGGTCTCCGTCATCATCTGTCGGATGGTGCCCAATCGCTTCGACGGTTGTGTCGACTCCTCATAATAAACGAGACCAAACTGGTTTTTCGACGAGACATCAAAACCAATCAGTTGAAACACAAAAACAAGCCCGACCGCCGTCAAGGCGCATGATGTCAAAATCGTCCCGAGCGCAACCAACGTACTGTTTGTCCGTAACTGGACCGCAATCTCGGAAATGATTAATTTACGTAACGACAAGCGCCGGGGACGGTACAGTTTCAGGAGTGTCGGAATGACATGCCGACAGAAAAAAAAGGAACCGATGAAAATGACCAACGGAAAGACAAGTAAAAAGTTCCCTTGTCTTGTGATTGCCAAATAATAACCGTAAAACAGCGTGAGTATCCCCAATCCCTGAACGGCCAGACTCAACCGGACCCGAAAACGGGACCGTGTCCGGACGGGACGATCGGGACGAAAGCGGTAGATGGCAAGAACAGTCGCTATCAGCAGGACCAACAAAGCACCTGCAATCAACACCAACGATGAAAGAACGGAGATTTCAGTCGACAGTTTTGGTAAAAACATGACCTTTTCAATTGACAGCAACATCAACTTCGTCAGCACGATCCCCAGTGTGATGCCCGCCATGATTGCGAGACCACCGACAATCAGAATTTCAATCAAAAAATATTTCAAAAAGTGCGAAAAACCGCTCCCGAGCGTCCGCATGATCCGCAGGTCATTTTTACGGTGCTCAAGCATCGTATACGTCGTCGAATAGATGAATAAAATACTGAAAAACAAGATGATGACTTCGGCGATGAACACGAAAATCATCGTCATTTCGATGACTTGATTCAACTGACTCAGTACTTTGGCGATATTCTGAAACGATTCACTGACGACAAGATTCCAGTAGCTGGTCGCAATCGTCATCGCGACGATGATCGTCAGGGCATACCCGTAGTACAGACGCTGGTACCGCTTGATGTTACGTAGGGCGTATTGCAGATAAGTGATGTTCATCCCCTCCTAATAACGAGAGCGATTCGATGACACGTTGGAAAAAGACACGCCGCGGCTCATCCCGGAACAGTTCGGTCTGAATACTGCCGTCTTTTAAAAACAACACATGATTACAATAGGACGCGACCGTCGGATCATGGGTGACGATGACCATCGTCATGCCGGCCTCATTTAGTTCAGCCAACAATTCCATGACGTGTTTCGTCGCTTGAAAATCAAGAGCACCGGTCGGCTCGTCCGCAAGCATCAAACGGGGCGCGTGGATCAAAGCCCGGCCAATCGCTGTCCGTTGCCGTTGTCCCCCCGACACTTCGTCGACCTGCTTATCGAGCAACTCGTCAATCTGGAGCCGCTTCGCGAGATGATGCATCTCTTCCCGTGCTGCTTTCGTCTTTTTACCGCCCAGCATCAGGGGGACAAGCATGTTTTCCGCGACCGTCAAGGAGTCGAGCAAATTGAATTCCTGAAAGATGATCCCGAGTGTCTCCCGCCGAAACCGGGTCGTTTCTTTCCGTTTGAATGTCGCCGTATCGATGCCTTGAATCAAAATCGATCCCCAACTCGGTTGATCGAGCGTCGCCAGTAAATTGATTAAGGTCGATTTCCCGCTTCCGGAAGGACCCATGACCGCGACCATCTCCCCTTCTTCGACCCGAAAGTTGATGTCGGTCAACGGCTGTTCAATCACTTTTCCCGGATAAACTTTTCCGACCTGTTTGACTTCAATCATCCTGTTTCCCTCCTACCAGTGTCAGACGACAAATCGTCCCCACCCCTTCTGTACTGTCGATTTCAACGGTATGCCCAAGCTTTTGACAGACTTGACCGACAAAGTAAAGGCCCATCCCGGTCGATTCGCCGTAACGCCGTCCGTTCTCTCCCGTAAAAAAGGCATTGAAGACACGCGGCAAATCACGTTTTGGAATCCCGACACCATCATCTTCAATCGTGACCGTCACTTGTCCCGCCTGTTCGACGGCGCGGATGACGACTTCCTGACCGTGACCCGCCGTATACTTGACGGCATTCGTGATCAGTTGAAGCAGTAAAAAGCGGAACCATTTGGCGTCCGTATACACATAAAGCTGACTTGAAAGTTCAAGCTTCGGATACACTTTATTTTTGACGAACAACCGTTTTTCCTGATTGATAATCCCTGTGACCAACGTCCGCAAATTCAATTGTTCCGCCTTCAGATCCGTTTCGATGGCTTCGAGGCGCGACGAGTACAACATTTGATCCAGACCAATCCGCATCCGGTCGACCTCATGCCGTAAATCGGTCTGAAACTGTTCACCGGGATGTTCCAGAATCAGTTCGATGACCGACAAGGGCGTCTTCATCTGGTGAATCCATTGATCGACATACCGGTGCCGTTCCTTTTCCTTTCGCCGTTCGGAGAACAGACTGTTGCGGAACAACGTTTGTTGCCGCTCCAGAAACTGTTCGACCGCAGCAGCAAGCGGTTCGTCACTATCCCTCCGAATCGGTTCCGCGACCGACTGAACCGGTGTCTGAAGCCGTTTGAGTAAGGGCAGCATGCTGAAAAAGCGGTAACTCAAATAGATGATCAAGGCAATCCCGTTCAGGAGCGCAATGTAAAAAAAGGCGGCCGGTCGGTATAAATCGTACAACCACAAGATGATGAACAAGGCAATCATCTGCCCGCTGAAAAACAGGATGCCGGGAATCGTATGCCTCAGAAACAGTTTCATCGGTCGAGCACCAGTTTGTAACCGACACCGCGGACCGTTTCGAGTCCGTCGACGCCAATCTCCGTCAATCGTTTTCGGACACGTGTGATGTTGACATTCAGCGTGTTTTCATCGACGAATGCTTCATCATCCCAAATACGTTCCAGTAAATCCCCCCGGCTGACGATTCGCGGACTGGCTGTCAGCAGCATCTCTAAAATCAATCCTTCTTTTTTCGACAGCTCGATCGACCGGTCCCCATGTTCGACGATGTAGCGATCCAAGTACAAGGTAATGCCCGCTTTGTTGACCGTCCGTTCGTCACTTTCATTGGATAACGTTCCGTAGGCGCGCCGAATCTGACTTTTGATCTTGGCGATGACGACGGCACCTTGAAACGGCTTGACGATATAATCATCCGCTCCATATTCGAGTGCCATCACCTGATCCATTTCTCCAACACGTGCCGAAATGAACAAAATCGGTGCCCGTGTTTTCATCCGCAGTTGGCGGCACCAGTAAAATCCGTCAAACTTCGGTAAATTGACGTCGAGCAAGATGACATCCGGTTGGGCTTCCTCGAATCGAGCGACGACGTCCCCGAACCCGTCTTCATGGATGACGTTAAAGTCATATCGTTCCAACAACTCTTTTAACAACAGCGCAATCTGTTGATCATCCTCTACTAATAAAATCGTTTCCATTTGCAGCTTCAACTCCTTCTTTCTCCATGATACCGAACAAAAAATGGACTGGAAACGATTATTCGTTTCCCGCCCATTTGAATTACATGACAATCCGGCGATATGCACGCACTGTCAGGAGATAATACAACAGATACACCAGCGTGTAACAACCGATGGCGATCGACATCGGCAAGATCAGATTATAGTCCAGCAATTTTTGCAGGACTTGCATCGCAAACAGACTGTGGACAAGTCCAAGGAGATACGGCAACGAGAACATGAAGCCGACCAACCGGCGGATGATTCCCGTCTGTTCCTGTTGATCCACGCCGATCTTTTGGATGATCGCAAAACGTTGTTTCGATTCCTCCGCTTCAGCGAGCATCTTAAAATAGATGATTGATCCTGTCGCCAGCAAGAAGACGAGTCCGAGGAAACCGGCGGCAAAGGCAAGCAGTCCTGTCGTCGCCGTCGTCATGGCATAGACGGGATAATAGGCCGCCATGTCGGTTTCTGCTTTTTTGCCATACAGTTGTTCCAGCTGGTTGATCAGTCCATCGTCCGACCGTTCATCCGAAAACTGATAGTTGGTCAGCATCGCTGCTTTTTCCGGCATCATCGCAAAGGCATCATCGGAAACAGCAAAGGCCAGACGTTTTTTCGCATACAGTTGAGTGAGTGGTAAATCCGTCGCACCGGTAATCCGAAAGGACGAATGGGTATCTTTGACGGAAACCCCAATCGGTGACTGAACGGTTTCTTTTATCAGATCATTTCCTTTGAAGGTCTCAAGGACAATCGCTTCGCCTGCACCCGGCTCCGGTAAAACGGTTTTTCCGCTGCCCTTCGCCAACTTTTCGTAGTCGGAATAGCTGATGTAACTGAACTGTCCGGGTTCTCCGTCAAACGCGTATGTCTGGTACGACGTCGTAAACGACAGCGGATTCGGCAACTCCTCGAGCGAATGATCGACGTTCTTGACGTTGACCATCGTCCGCGACTCGATCTTCTGATTCGACTGACGGATTAACGCTTCCGCTTCGTCGCGTTTGCTTGCAATCGACAAACTGTACGGCATCTGTTCTTCCACCGTCCGGTCGATGTAATAGTAGATCGAGGTTGCGGTTCCGACCGTCGTCAACGTCACGGCCGTGATGACGGTGATCGTCGACAACATGACGGCATTGGATTTGACGCGCGACAACAGCTGTCCGTGTAAAATCAAGTTCGTCCCTTGATAATGCCGCACCCGGTTACTGAGCAGGCGTAACAAGAAAATCGTGAAGTAACTCATCGTCCCGAACGTCCCGATGATGACACACAACATTAAGACCGGAGCAACAATCGTGAAGTGTTCCAGTAACGGTTTTCCGGTCAAGTAGTAGCCGATGCCAATCAACATCACGGATAACACGGCAAGAATCGGATGCACTTTCGGGACTGTCTCGACCTGTTGCTTGGCTTTGAACAGTTCAATCAACGTAAAACGGTAAATCGTCCGCGCCGAGCGGATGGCAATCAATAAAAAGATCGTCAAGAAGACAGCGACCGTCTGACCGATTGCGCCGGCATTGATCGAAAAGTCGGCTTCAATCGACATCCCCATCACGTACGCAAGCAACATGACAAAATACTTCGAAGCAATCGTTCCGAGCAACACACCAATCAAGAGACCGATGAGACCGTATCCCATCGTTTCGAGAAACAGCAGTTTAGCGATCTGTTGACGCTCAAGACCAAGCAACGCATACAGCCCGATTTCCTGTTTGCGGCGACGCAAGAAGAAGTCGCTTGAATACCAGATGAAGATGGCTGCGAACAACGCTAAAATCACACTCGATCCGGTAAAGACGGTGCCGAGTTTTCCATATAATTCATTGGCCTGCAGCATCGCTTCGTTCGACCGGATTGCTAAAAACGTGTAATAAATCAAAATGGCAAAAGTGACTGCGCCGAGGTACATCATGTTTTGACGAATATTTTTTAAATTACGAAAAGCCAACTTAAACAAGTTCACGCGCGGCACCTCCAAGTTCACGTTGCACTTCCATGATTTGCTCAAAAAACTCTTTCCGTGAGCCAAATTGATGAATCTCCCGGAATAGTTCGCCGTCTTTGACGAACACGACGCGCTCCGCATATGATGCCGTCATCGGATCATGCGTCACCATCAAAATCGTTGCTCCCTGCTCATTGAGACGAGCCATGGCTTCAAGCAATCCCGTCGCCGACTTCGAGTCGAGAGCGCCGGTCGGCTCATCCGCTAAAATCAACGACGGTTGATGAATGATCGCCCGGGCAGCGGCCGTCCGCTGTTTTTGACCACCTGACAGTTCAGCCGGTCGCTTCTTTAATAACTCCTTAATTCCGAGTTCGCCTGCCACCTGCTCGACCCGGACCAAGATGTCTGCTTTCGGCAGCTGTTGCAAAGCCAGCGGCAAGGCGATGTTTTCTTCAATCGTCATCGTGTCGAGCAGATTAAAATCCTGAAAAATGAAGCCGAGCTGTTCACGCCGAAACCGGGCCAACTGCTTTTCGCGCATCCCAGTCACGTCTTCCCCGTTGATATGAATCGTGCCGTCCGTCGGCTGATCGATCGTCGATAAGAGATTCAGCAACGTCGACTTTCCTGCTCCTGACGGTCCCATGATGCTGACGAATTCCGATTGGTGAATCGTTAACGTCGTCGGACGGAGCGCCTCATGCCGGGCGTTTTTGGTTTGGTAGACTTTCGTAATCTGCTCTGCGTGTAAAATCGATTTCATAATGTGTTTCCTCCCGTATTCTTTATGTTGCTGTTAGTGTAACGGGCAAACGCTCTCCGCAAGAATCGGTTAGACTTTCAAGCATCTTACAAAACAGTAAGCTCGGGATGGAGACGACAAAAAAGCTCCCTTGTCTAGGACAAGAGAGCGGTTGAGTGAAAGAATTATTTGTGTGTCGCTTTGAACAGTTCTGTTTCACCTGCGACAACAGATGTGCCTTCAGCCGGTACAGCTGAAAGTGTAAATTGATCGTGGTTCGTCACGATGATTGGTGTAATCGTTGAAGGTGCGTTTGCACGGATGAATTCGAGGTCGAACTCTACCAAGACATCGCCTGCTTTGACTTTATCGCCAGATTGAACGTGTGCCGTGAATCCTTCACCTTTGAGGTTGACTGTGTCTAATCCAACGTGGATCAACAATTCAAGACCATCTTCGCCTTTGAGACCGATGGCATGTTTCGTCGGGAAGATTGTTTCGACCGTCGCGTTGATCGGTGAAACGACTTTTCCTTCAGTCGGCTCGATTGCAATGCCGTCTCCCATCATTTTTTGTGAGAAGACTTGATCGGGTACGTTCTCGATGCTGACGATTTTACCTGTAAGGGCAGAAGCGATTTTTGTGTTTCCTGCGTCATTACCACCAAACAATTTTTTAAAGAATCCCATGATACTATCCCTCTACTTTCTCGATCGTTTTCTTCTTTCAGAAGATCCGATTTTTTTATAGGAGCCAGTTAATTGCAAACTCGCTCACGTTCTCACAAAAAGCATACGTTTGTAACTCTGGTTTTGCAAGTATTTTTGTGTGATAATAGTTAGAAATCACAAGGAGGCGCTTACATGTTAACATTTTCAGAACTTACATATGTCCGTCCTGACCTAAACGTCCTTGAAACTTCTATGCATGCCGCGATTAATCGGTTGCGTGAAGCAACAGACGTCGATGCAGCAAACAATGCCATCACTGAGATTAATACCCTCAGAAACCAATTTGAAACAGCCAGCCAGCTCGTTGAGATCCGGCATACGATCGATACACGCGATGGTTTTTACGAAACCGAGCAAGGTTTCTTTGACGAAGCCGGTCCGGTATACCAAGGCTACGTCTCAAGTTATTACCATGCCTTGACGGCTCATCCGCTCCGCGCTTCACTCGAATCGACGTGGGGCAAACAATTGTTTTTACTGGCGGAAGCGAGCTTAAAAACGTTCTCGGATGCCATCATCCCAAAACTTCAGGAAGAAAACCGACTGGCGAGTGAATATACAAAGTTGATGTCGGCTGCTCAAATCGAATTTGACGGCAAGACGTTGAACTTATCCCAGTTCGGCCCTTACCTCCAGTCATCTGACCGGAGCGTCCGAAAAGCGGCTTCTGAAGCACGCTACGGCTATTTGAAGGAACACGGGGACGCGATTGATACGATTTACGACAAACTGGTCCACGTTCGGACCGATATCGCCAAGACCCTCGGCTTCCCGTCGTTCGTCGAACTCGGGTATGCCCGGATGTTGCGTGTCGATTATGATCAATCGATGGTCGAAAACTACCGGGAGCAAATTCTCGAGACGATCGTACCGATTGCGACATCATTAAAAGAACGCCAGCAACGCCGGATCGGTGTCGATTCCCTTTATTATTACGATGAAGGATTCGCCTTTAAGTCCGGTAACGCGACACCACAAGGCGAAGAAGCTTTCATCATCGAAGGCGGCAAGAAAATGTACCGGGACATGTCTCCGGAGACGAATGAGTTCTTCGAGTACATGATTGATCGCGGTGCGCTTGATCTGACAGCGAAACCGGGTAAAGCAGGCGGCGGATACTGTACGTATATCGCCGATGAAAAACTCCCGTTCATCTTCTCGAACTTTAACGGAACAGCGGGCGATATCGACGTCTTGACACACGAAGTCGGACACGCTTTCCAAGTCTATGAGAGCCGTCACTTCACCGTGCCGGAATACGGGTTCCCGACGTATGAAGCGTGTGAGATTCATTCGATGTCGATGGAATACTTTGCGTATCCATGGATGGAGGAATTCTTCGGCGATCAGACGGCCAAATACAAATTCAGTCACCTTGCCGGTGGCGTTACCTTCCTGCCGTACGGTGTCGCGATCGATGAGTTCCAACATGTCATCTACAACCAGCCGGAACTGACGCCGGCGGAGCGTCGTGCGGCATGGCGTGCGATCGAACAGAAATATTTACCACACCGCAACTATGAAGAAAATGATTATCTCGATTCCGGTGCTTGGTGGCATCAACAGGGACACGTCTTCGGCAGTCCGTTCTACTACATCGATTACACGCTCGCACAAGTCTGTGCGTTCCAGTTCTATGCATGGATGGAGCAAGACCGGGAAGCGGCTTGGAAGTCCTACCTTGAGCTTTGTAAGGCGGGTGGATCGGAAAGTTTCCTTACGCTCGTGGAACGTGCCGGGTTAAAATCCCCGTTCGCTCCTGGTACGGTCAACGAAGCAGTTGCTCCGATCAAGGCGTACTTGGCGGAAACAGACGATCTCGCACTTGACCGTGTTTGATTGATTCACAGAGTTGCTTTGAATGGATTAGAGGCACGACTGCTTAAAGTAAACCAAACAACGAAACGATGGTCCCTTCGCAAGGGAATCCATCGTTTCGTTTTTTTGTCAAGAAAAGGTCAGACAGAAAGGAACGGACAAGGACGTTCGCTTTTCAATGAAACTAAAAAAGATGACCGCTTCCTCCATTTAATCGGAAGCGGTCATCTTTCATCTTCTGGCGAAACAATACGAACGCATCAACCAGATTGTTTAATTTTCTCTTGATACCGGTCATACCAAATTTCGAATTCATCCGCTGGAATCGGGCGTGAATAATAGAACCCTTGCCCATACTCACAATCGAGTTTTCGTAAATTCTCCCCTTGTTCCGCTTGTTCGATCCCTTCGGCGACGACGTCATACTTTAATGTATGCGCGAGTCGGATGATCGTTTCAATTAACGGGGCGTTCGAACAGGCATCCGCCCCACTGATAAAGGACCGGTCAATCTTCAAGCGTTGGATCGGCAAGCGGCTGAGATAGGACAACGATGAATAGCCTGTTCCAAAATCATCAATCGCTAACCGGTAGCCGATGCCGTGTAATGTCTGTAACGCATCAAAGACGCGTGTATCAGAAAATACACCAAATGATTCTGTAATCTCGAGCTCCATTCGTTGTTCAATCCCGGGATAGCGGTTTCTGACTTCCGTCAGAAATTCCACGATCCGACCGGAGACGAGTTCCTTGACGGACAAGTTGGCCGAGACACGCAAGGATGCAAGCGGTGTTCCTTCCCATCGTCTGACTTGCTGGACGGATTCTTGGACGACCCACATGCCAATCTCTTCAATCAGCATCGAGCGTTCGGCAATCGGAATGAAGACGGCTGGACTGATCATTCCCCGCTCCGGATGGAACCACCGCAACAAGGCTTCACAGCCATCCACTTCTTTCGTCTGTAAGTTGACTTGCGGCTGATAAAATAACTGCAGCTCGTTTCGGGCAATCGCTTCCCGCAACTCCGACTCCAGTACCACCGATTCCCGGTACTCCTCACTCATCCAAGACTCAAACCATACCGGTTCACCCGCTTGTTCCCGCTTCGCATGTTGCATCGCGATATCGACCGATGACAGCAAGGACGTCACCGCGACGGCATCATCCGGATAACGGACCATGCTCATGCTGATGCTGACGTCGATTTTTTCACCTTCGATGTGATAGGGACGTTCGATGATTGTTTTGAGGTCACGGTAGTCAACGATATCTTGCTGAAAGATCAAGACGGCAAACTCATCTCCCCCGATGCGGGCTGCGGCGCCTGTTCCGATGAAATGACGACGTAAGCGATTCGAGACTTCTTTTAAAATCTGATCACCGGCACTGTGGCCATAGATATCATTGATTCGTCTAAATTGGCGCACACCGATTGTGACCAGTTCACCCGGTTGTGGTGCGGCGAGTGCTTCTTCCATCTTTTGTTCAAATCCGTTTCGATTCAACAGTCCGGTCAAGACATCATACAGAGCCAGTTGTGTGATCCGTTCTTCCCGTTTGAACTGGTCTGTTTCGTCATGACACGTCAAGTAAAGGGCGGTGCCGCCATCACTTTTCGTTGGAACATGAATGATGTTGACGAACATGTTGCGAATGTCCTGCTTAAAAATCATCTGGCAGCGAATCGTCTGACTGTAGCCTTCAACCGCCCGGTTCAGCGCACGGCGGAAACGATTGAGATCTGCCGGATGAATCAATTCTTCGATTGTCAGTAGTTCAGACGTTTGAGCCAGCTGTTGAAAGCGGTCATTTCCGCTCAACAGCTCAAACTCTGCGGACAGTGCGATGATTGGATCTGTATTTTGTGAAAACAGGGACTCGATTTCTGCTTTTTTCTGTTTGATTTCGACGGTTTTTTTATCGTTATAATCCAGTAATCCGGAGATGATCGTCGTCATCGTCCGAAAGGCTTGCACGACGGGACGAAAATCATTGCGGTCCGGCACTTGATAATGCGACTGACGGGGACCGTCGGCAAAAAAGACAGCTTCCTCTTGGAGGATATGTAAATCTTTTCGAAAAGCACGTAACAACGATAACGTCAATAAAAGCAATGTCAAAATCACGAGACATGTCACGCCGAACATGAGCCAGGCATTGCGGATCAGGGTATTCCCTTTTTCCGTCATTTCGGACTGGACACGTTGAATTCCTTCATCAAACGAGCGGTACATACTCGCTTGATACCGTTCTGATATCTTATCGATTGTCCCGTATTGCGGATTGTCCGGTTGACTGAGTGTTGCGTCGAGCATCCGTAAATAGGCATACATTTGATTGCTCATCACCGAGATATCCCGTCTGCGTCCCGTATCTTCCGGTTGCATCGTTGCATACAACGATTGAATCAACGTGTTGTTGCGTAAATTGACATCTTGCCGAATTTGACGCATCCGCAACAGTTCAATCGCATCCAACCGGCTGTCTTGATCCGTACTTAAAAGAAACTGCCCGGCTCGTCCGAATTCCTCTTCCATCAAAATCAGATTAGAGAATAAAGAATAATAAGTTCCTGTTTCTCCGCTTAACGAAAGCTGATTAAACAAAATCTCGCTTTTGTACATGGTGGCTGCGGAAAAAAATTGATGTTCTGATTCAGGACCGTCTGTTTGAATCTGGTTAATTTCAGCAAGAAGATTCTTTTTCGCGGCATCCGCCGTTTGGGTCGCCTGGATCTGCTGTTTGAGCGTCGTTAATTCATCCTCAAGTGGTTTACTTGTTTCAGTGTCTCGGTTTGGATTACTACGGTCACTTAACATCTGATAATAACCACTCGTCAAATCCCGTTCGACTTGATTCAATGAATCAAAATTGTTCATCATCTCACTTGAGCGCTTAAACTGATACCCCTCTTCCAGATTTTTCATAAGTTGTTGCGTCGCGATTAATAACGCTAATAACCCAATGATTGAAATCATCCATGAGAACGTTTTGTAGTAGGAGCGTTTTCGGAATGCTTCTACGATGGAGACTGGTGATAAACGTCGCAACACATCGTCCTCCCTAATTGTCATTATGCTTCTATATCGTCTTGCGACAACGATTCGTGAAGTCGAAATGGGTCAATAAAAAGCACTCATCCTCACATTTCGTGAAAATAAGTGCTTTTAATACTAGATTTTAATATTCGACGTTTTCGCGGGCGACTTTTTTCGCAAAATAATCGATGATATCACGCCGGCGGATGATTCCGATGAAGTGTCTGCCGTCATCAATCACCGGTACGAAATTCTGATCGGTGATGACTTCAATCATCTCTTCCATCTGTGCCGTAATCGAAACCGGCTTGTACCGGACACGTTGTTTAATGTCCGTCAAACGTGTCTGCAAGACATGGTCATAATCCGCATGTTCCAGATTTTTTTCCAGTGCCCACAGGACATCCCCTTCCGTCAGGGTTCCTGCATATTTTCCTTTATCGTCAACGAGTGGGACCGATGTGAAACGATGATGTTTCATCTTTTCCAATGCTTGTCTGACCGTTGACTCCGGATCTAAGTATTTGACTTCGTCTTTTGGTAATAAGAAAAAAGCGATATTCATTTCTGGTTCCTCCCTAGCCACTCTGTGACACCTCTTCTATTTTATCATGAACTCTGGTTACGTTCAGTTCCCAAATCATGAAAATCTCCCCACAATTCCTTCATATTTAGTACTACCCTTCCGATAATCAGAATAGACAGATTTTAAAGACTATTTCAAAAGATAGGAGAATTACATATGCGCCTTCCGATTACACGTCGGCTCTTTATTGGACTTATTTTATTACCCGCTCTTACTTTAGGCGTCTCGACCTGGTTTTCGTATGATCAGACGAGTCAGACGGTCGAACGTCTCGTCGACTCGACGTCGCAGACAGCCTTAAAACAACTGGAACAATCATTTTCACGGATCATCGATGACACGAAAAAAGATACGACCTTACTCGCAGGTCTTCCCTTCAACCGTGCCAATGGGCAATTACCCAACTACATAAAACCAAGTGACGCACCCACATCGACCGAACTGCCTTCCCAAAAAGCAAAAGACATCTACAGCATCCTTGAAAAGTACGGTTCGTCTAAGATTGAGAACTCCTTTGTTCAATATGCGGACGTTGACGGTGGTTATCTGAACTGGCCGAAACAAGACGCGGCATCGGGTTATGATCCCCGCAAGGAAATCTGGTACACACAAGCACTCGAAAATTCAAGCACCGTCGCGATGAGCGAACCGTATTACGATGAAGCGACCAAATTATCGGTCATCGGGTTTTCCAAAGCGACGCTGGACGATCAAGCCAACATCAAAGGTGTATTATCCGTTTATAAAAGTGTTGATCGGCTGTCCGAAGACATGAAACGGATTGAGATCGGTCAAGACGGTTTCGTATTCAGTTACACGAAGGACGGCAAAATCGTTACCCACCCGAATAAAAATTACTTCTTCAAAAAAGTGGATCAACTGCGTGAAAACGGCAATGCCTACTTTGCAGCACCTAAACAAATGATCAGCCAAGAATCCGGTTCTGCCATCATGGACGTCAACGGCAAAAAATCTGTCGTCATCTGGCAACTGTCTTCCAAGACCGGCTTTAAATTAGCCGTCGTTCTCGACTATGCTTCGTTGTATGCACCAAAAGATGCGATGCTCACCCAGTCCTTGATTAATTTCGTCATTGCGATTGCACTGGCAACGCTGATCGCTTGGTTGATCGGTCGGTCGATTAACCGTCCATTATCCGGTCTTCGCAGCGAAGCACTGGCCATTGCGAACGGTGACTTACGAACGACAGTCCGTCCAAAACGTCTGATTCGTGATGAATTATCCGACCTCGGCGAAAACTTTGATGCGATGCGTCATAAGTTACGTCAAACGATTACGGCGATGACCCAATCTGCCGGAACCGTCCGCGATGCTTCGCAGGACTTATCGTCGAATGCGACTCACGTTCAAAATGCATCTGTTCAAATCGGACAAACGATGGAAGAAATCGCGGCTGCCGGTGAGACACAAACCAAACAGGCGGAACGTTCTTCTCATGCTGTCTATGGCGTGAAGGAACGATCCATCGCGATGCAGGCGGCGGCTTCTGAAACATTACTCGAGGTCGCTACAGTCGCAGATGCTGCGACACGCGGCAGTTCGTTGACGAAGCAAACCATCACGGACTTGTTGCAGCATTCCGATTCACTGGAACAAGAAATTCAAAATACCTCCGACTTCCTCGGGAAACGATCGGATGAAATCGGTAAAATCCTCGGAACCTTACAGGCCATTTCGAGTCAGACGAATCTGCTGGCATTAAATGCCGCGATCGAAGCTGCCCGTGTCGGTGAACAAGGACGTGGTTTCGCCGTCGTCGCAAGTGAAGTCCGGAAACTTGCGGAAGAAAGTGATCAATCAGCCAAACAAATCAAACAGTTGCTCGATAACATCCAGCACGAGACCCAAACGGCAATGGGTGCGATGAACGGTGTCATGGATGACTTAAAACAATCCCTTGAATCAGTCAAGACGACGGGAGTCGATTTTGAACAGATTGCCGGTTCTGTCCAACACGTCTCGAAACGGACGGAGTCGTTGACGGGCGATATCCGTGCCTTGACGACAGCGACGGAAGACGTTTCGGATGCCATGGGAACGATCCTCGCGTTGACGGAGGAGAACGCAGCCGGAATCGAGACGAGTGCCGCGAGCATCCAGGAAACGAATGCCACAATCGAAGCCGTCACGACGGCGGCATCCCATTTGGCACAGATCGCAACGGAACTCCACTCCTTGACGATTGACTTCCAAATGGATGAGACGACCGTTCCAGATGACAGCACACCACGCACTGAATCGGTTGAACCGGACGCGCTGGCTTACGAAGAAGCAGCCGTCGCATCACTCGATGAAGATGTGTCTCCCGCAACTGATTTTTCTGAAGACGACTTGACGGTGCAGCAGGAAACGCGCGCCGACGAAGATCAACCCGATCGTTAATTGATTGCAAACGAACAGACATCGACCTCTCCGATTCACGGGTAGTTGATGTCTGTTTTCATTTCCATTTAATCTTTGACGATTCATTCTTGCTATACAATCGACAAGACACGACGTAAACTGTAAGCAACACGTTTCTAGAGAAAGGAGGGATTGAAGTGCCGACTTTGCACCAGGAGGATTTAATCCAAACCGCAGAAAATCTGTACGGAACGACTGGTTTTTTCGTGTCGTATCAATCGTCGACAGGAGACGCCTTGCCGATTCGCCCTGCTGCGCCGGTTCATCCGAGCCAGCTTGCCATTGAACAGGAATGGCCGATACCGGACACGACGCCGTTGTTGTATACGTTAAAGGACGGAACGGCTTATTTGTTCATTCCTGTACTCGATCAAGGACAATACCGGATCGGTCCTGTTTTACTGCAGTCCGCGCTGTTTCGCGCACACATTCAGGACGAGACCTTCCATCAATTTTATAAATCATTGACGCGGACGACGGAAAATCGGCTGATCGATTGCGCCCACTTGGTCTATCGGTTGTTGACCGGTCAACAGTTGGTCGCGCGTGATATCCGGACGGAATCCGAAAGCGATGATCCGGAAATTCCGTTAGTCGCTGATGTACCGCCCCATACGGCGACAACCGCCTATATTAAAGCCTGGGAGCGGGAACAACAAATCATCGAATGGATTGCTTCCGGACAAAGTGAACGCTTGGCGACGACCTATTCCCTGCCGGCCTACGGAGAATTTGGTTCGCTGGCCCGTCATCAGCCGTTACGCGCCGAAAAAAACCTGTTGCTCGGTACCGTATTGTTAAGTGCCCGCGCCGCCATCACAGGTGGGCTTGAGCCGGATGAAGCCTTCATGCTCAGTGACCGGATGATTGAGTCGATCGAAGCTGCAACAAGTATTTCAGAACTGAGAAATCGTCATGTCCGGATCACCGTCAGTTTTGCGGAAGCCGTTAAACAAATTCAGGAACTCCGACATTCGCCGCATGTTTTAGCCGCCATCCGCTACATCCAGCAACATCTGTATGATCCCTTGTCCGTCTCATCGATCAGCCAAGCGATTCACGTCTCATCAAACTACTTGTCTGTCCTCTTTAAAGAAGAAACCGGTCTTCCGCTCGCCCGTTATGTGATTCGCGAACGGATTCGGGAAGCCAAACGGTTGCTCCGCTCGACGGATGATTCGTTACTGACGATCTCCAACAAGCTGCATTTCTCGAGTCAAAGCCACTTCAGCCAAGCCTTTAAACAGACGACGGGTGAGACGCCGACGCACTACAGACAACATCATTTTTAAGTTTACTTTTAGAAGGAGCCTCACATGACACAGTTACTTACGACAATTCGCCGCAAAAAAATTCATAAAGGATTACTGCTCTATCGTCTGTTTCAAAAACTGCCGATTCAAAAAAATCTGGTGTTGTTCGAAAGTTTTTTAGGACGCGGCTACTCCGACAATCCGAAAGCACTGTATCAAACGCTTAAGCGGCAACGTCCGGAACTGACACTCGTCTGGATTTTTGCGAAGGAGCCGACCGCTGATGTCAAAGCGGTCTGTCCGAACTGGGTTTTACGGAACAGTCCGAAATATTACTACTATATGGCACGCGCACAGTACTGGATCTTTAATACCCGTCAGCCGCTCAGCTTAAAAAAACGACGGGCGACGACGTACCTGCAGACGTGGCACGGGACACCTTTGAAACGACTCGGTCTTGATATGGAGGAAGTCCATATGGCAGGAACAACGACCGAACAATACAAAAAGAATTTTTATCAGCAGGCACAGGAGTGGGACTATCTGCTTTCACCGAATACCTACTCAAGTGAGATCTTCAAGCGTGCCTTCGGTTTCAGCGGCACGCTGCTAGAAAGCGGCTATCCGCGAAATGATCTCTTATACGCTCCTGACCGGAATCAACAGGCAGAGACAATCAAGCGGAAATTGGACGTACCGCCGAACAAAAAAGTCATTTTATATGCACCGACTTGGCGCGACGATGAGTTCGTGACGAAAGGCCAATACCGGTTTAATCTTCAACTTGATTTACAACAGATGCAGGAACGTCTCGGTCAGGACTATATCGTGTTGTTGCGGATGCATTATCTGATTGCTGAACATTTGGATCTCGATGCGTATGCCGGTTTTGCGTATGACGTCTCGTCATACGGCGACATCGCCGAGCTTTATCTGATCAGCGATCTTCTGATCACAGATTATTCCTCCGTATTCTTTGATTTTGCGCATTTGAATCGACCGATGCTGTTCTTTACGTATGATTTGGAGAAATATGCGTCCGTCCTACGCGGGTTCTACTTTGATTTTGAAGCGGTTGTTCCCGGCCCTTTGTTAAAAGAAAGTAATCAGGTCATCGACTATATCGAAGACATTGAAACACAATCCAAGCAGTACGCAGATAAATACAAAGTATTTCAAGAGCAATTCTGTGGCTTGGATGATGGAAAAGCGAGTCAGCGGGTGATCAAGACACTTTTTCCACCTAAAAATCGATAATTTATCTAGTTTCGAACAAAAAAATGAGAACATCTTATCCAAGAAGCGGACAAGATGTTCTCATTTTATTTTAGCTTAGTTTTCTTCACGTACGAACAAGGCAACACTCTCGACGTGCGTCGTGTGTGGGAACATATCAACTGGTGTGACTTCCATCAACTTGTAACCAAGCTCAGCAAGCAACTTCGCATCACGCGCTTGCGTCGAAGCGTTACATGAGACGTAGACGATCCGTTGTGGTGCAACTTCAGCCGCAGCACGCAAGAATTCTTCGTCACAGCCTTTACGTGGTGGGTCGACGACGATGACGTCCGGCTTGATGCCGCCTTTAACAAGTGCTGGCATGACCGTTTCTGCAGTTCCGTATTCAAACGATACGTTGTCGATGCCGTTTGCTTTTGCGTTCCGGCGTGCATCATCAATCGCTTGTGGAACCATCTCGATGCCGTAGACGTGTTTCGCCTGTTGGGCCAGTGATAACGAAATCGAACCGATACCGCAGTAGGCATCAACGACGATTTCATTGCCTGTCAATTGTGCGTACTCGAGTGCTTTTCCGTACAGTTTTTCCGTCTGTAACGGATTGACCTGGAAGAACGAGTGCGGTGAAATTTCATACGTCAATCCAGCGATTTGATCGCGGATGACAGCTGGTCCGTGCAGGACGATATTGCGTTTTCCTAAGATGACGTTCGTCTCATCCGGATTGATGTTGTGCTGGATCGATGTGACGTTCGGAACGGCTTTTAAGATGCCTTCGACGATTTTATCCACACCGCGCAATTGTTTGACTTTCGTTACAAGAACGATCATCAATTCGTTTGTATGGTATCCGTGGCGTGCCATGATGTGACGGATGACACCGGTGTTTTTCTTTTCGTCGTAAGCTGGAACCTTCAAGTCGGCCAATACTTTACGAACCGCTTGAATCGCTTCATCATTTTCTTTGTTTTGGATCAAGCAGTAATCCATGTCGATGATCCGGTGACTGCGTTTTTGATAAAAACCAGCCATCAGTTTGTTCGATTGGAAGGCAACCGGGACTTGTGCCTTGTTGCGGTAACCCCATGGGTCTTCCATGCCGATTGTTTCATGGACCGGAATTTCAAGACCAGCAAGACGGGCAAACGCGTCACGGACACGGTTGTGTTTGAACTTCAGTTCGGCTTCATACGAAAGGTGTTGCAGTTGGCAACCGCCGCACTGGTTGTAGACCGGGCAAGGTGGCTCAACGCGATCGACACTCTTCGTTTTTTGACGGATGATCCGTCCGAAACCGTACGATTTCGTCGTTTTCGTGATTTTCACTTTCACTTGTTCTGTCGGCAATGCACCGGGAATAAAGATCGTGTAGCCGTCAATCCGGGCGACACCTGAACCGTCGTGCGTCAAATCGACGATTTCGACGACGTGCTCATCATTTTTTTGTACTGGAATCATCTTGTTTCCTCCTAAAAACCCTGCGCTTTACGCGAGGTTTGTTTCTTCTTCTTCAGCTCGTAACTGTACATTGATCGCTTCCATCTCATCGATCCGGAACTTCGGTGTCATGACGTCGAAATGCGACCGAAGATTCGTCATCTCACCTTCACAGATTCCGCCGAATTCACCATCGATGTTCAAGCTCATTTCGGATGTATTTTTCATCCGGACGAATGACGTCGTCACGTGTTCGACACATGGATCAGAGAAATGATCGCCTTTTAAAGCCAAACGCATCACGCGAATCAACTCGACAAGATTACATTTTTTCAAAATGAATAAATCAAACCGTCCATCATTGAGGGAGGCATTGGGCGAGAGTTTCTCGAACCCGCCTACGGAATTGGTGTTCGATGTCAAAAAGAGCATGACTTCGCCTTTAAAGATCCCGCGTTCATGCTCAAGCTCAACGTACGTCGGACGGATTTGCGGAAGTTTTTCCATCCCTTTGACGTAATACGCCAATTGTCCGAGTGCTGTCTTCAGCTTTGACGGGACTTCGTAAGACAATTCCGTCATGATGCCACCACCTGCGATGTTGATGAAGTAATGGGTTCCGGTCGATCCTTCGATCTTACCGATATCGACCGGCATCGTATAACCGGTACAAATAACATCCATCGCCCCTTCAATCGTCAATGGAATCCGCATTGCCCGACCAAAATCATTGGTCGTCCCGACCGGTAAGACACCTAACTTCGGACGAACCGGGTAAGACGCCATCCCGCTGATTACTTCGTTTAACGTACCATCTCCACCTGCAGCAACGACAAGGTCAAATTCGGCTTCACAGGCCCGTGCTGCTTCATATGTCGCGTCACCGACCGCTTTCGTCGAATAGACGGAAGTCTCATAACCCGCTGCTTCCAGCCGGTCCAAGATATACGGCAGATTTCGCTTTACCATCTCTTTCCCGGAAGTCGGGTTATAAATCACTCGTGCTCTAGGTCTCATAAGATTTTCTCCTTTTTTACTCAACCGATCCATTTGATACATAACTGTTTTATTTTACATGAAGTCCCGGCACATTACAAAGGCAAAAAAAGAAACGCCTGCTTCTCCGCCTTGATGCAAGACGAGAAACAGCCGCTTCCAAATGGTTATTTTAATTTTTCCAATTCCTCATAGAAGAGTTGGTCGAGCAAGGCAGGATTCGCCATGCCTTTTGTTTTCTTCATGATTTGACCGATGACAAACCCTTTTTTCCGGTCGCGTCCGTTGACGAGTTCTTCAACAACCGCTGGATTTGCTTCGAACATCTCAACGACAAGTCCGCGAAGCAGTCCTTCATCCGAAATTTGAGCCAGTCCTTGTTCTTCGACGTAAGCGCGCGGCTCGACGCCTTGTTCGATGACTGCCGTGAAGACTTGTTTCGCGATTTTTGATGAAATCGTGCCGCCGGCGATCAATTCGATCATTTCCGCAAGGCGGACCGGTGTCAACTTGATCGTGTCAAACGTTTCCGTCGATTTGTTCAAGTGACCTTGGACTTCACCGACCGTCCAGTTCGCCGCTGCTTTCGGTTCCGCACCGGCTGCAATCGTCGCTTCGAAGTATTCCGCCATCTCACGTGTGACCGTCAGTTGTTTCGCGTCATACGCCGATAGACCAAGTGCTTCCTGATACCGGACACGACGGGCATCCGGTAATTCCGGGATACCGGCGCGAATCGCTTCTTTCCAGTCATGATCGAGGACCAACTTAACGAGATCCGGTTCAGGGAAGTAGCGGTAATCAGACGCGCCTTCTTTGACCCGCATCAAGACGGTTTGTTTTTTCGCTTCGTCAAAACGAAGTGTCTCCTGGCGCATGACACCGCCGGATAACAACAGCTTACGGTGGCGGTCTTCTTCAAACTCAAGACCTTTTAAGACGTTTCCGAATGAGTTCAAGTTCTTCAGCTCGGTTTTCGTACCGAACTTCTCTTGCCCGTAGGGACGCACAGAGATGTTACAGTCGCACCGCAACGAACCTTCTTCCATCTTAACGTCCGAGACGCCGGCATACTGCAACACTTCTTTGAGACGTTCGAGATACGCGACCGCTTCTTTTGGTGAGCGCATGTCCGCTTCACTGACGATTTCGATCAACGGTGCGCCGGTCCGGTTGAAGTCGACGACCGAATGGTTGGCACCGGTGTGGTTCATCTTCCCGGCATCTTCTTCAAGGTGTACGCGTTCGATCCGGAACCGTTTCGTTTCGCCGTCCACTTCAGCATCGATGTAGCCGTCAAAACCGATCGGCTGATCAAACTGCGAAATTTGATAGGCTTTTGGCGTATCCGGATAAAAATAGTTTTTCCGGTCAAATTTCGTTTGATCGGCAACGTGACAGTTCAACGCCATTGCCGCACGAACGGCGAGTTCGACCGCTTTTTCATTGATTTTCGGCAGGACACCGGGATGTCCGAGACAGATCGGGCACGTCTTCGTGTTCGTTTCCGCTCCGTATTCCCGGGCACAGCCACAAAACATCTTTGTATTCGTATTTAATTCGGCATGGACCTCAATACCGATGACTGTTTCAAAGTTCATAAGGCATTCTCCTTTATAACTTCGGAAGCGCGAATCCGCCGGTCGCAAGCTCAAATGCATGCGCAGCACGATAAATCGTCGCCTCGTCAAAGTGTTTTCCGATGATTTGCAGACCGACCGGTAATCCGTCGACGAGACCGGCTGGAACCGAAATTGCCGGTACCCCTGCCAAGTTAATTGGAATCGTCAAGATATCGTTGGCATACATCGTGACCGGATCATCGTTCTGTGCACCAAGTTCAAAGGCTGGAGTCGGTGCAGTTGGTCCGATGATGACATCGTATTTCGCAAGGACTTGGTCAAAATCTTGTTTGATTAACGTCCGGGCTTGTTGTGCTTTTTTATAGTATGCATCGTAATAACCTGAGCTGAGGGCATATGTGCCGAGCATGATCCGGCGTTTGACTTCGTCACCGAAACCTTGAGCGCGCGAATACTTGAAGACATCTTCGAGTGCATCGGCTTCCGCACGGACACCATAACGGATTCCGTCGAAACGGGCCAAGTTCGATGAAGCTTCTGAAGAAGCGAGTAAGTAATACGTCGCAAGCGCATATTTCGAGTTCGGAAGTGAAACTTCATCGACCGTCGCACCAAGCGACTCAAGTTTCTTGATGGCGGTCCGGATGTTCTCCTTGACGCCTTCACTGACACCTTCGCCGAAATATTCTTTCGGAACGGCAATCTTCAAGCCTTTAATGTCACCCGTCAATGCCTGTGTATAGTCGGTCGGATTCACGTTGGCCGACGTTGAATCCATGTCGCAGTGTCCGGCAATCGCACTCAATAAGTACGCATTGTCTTCGACAGTCCGTGTCACCGGGCCGATTTGATCAAGTGACGAAGCGAACGCGACGAGACCGAAACGCGAGACAAGACCGTATGTCGGTTTTAAACCGACGACACCACAATACGCAGCCGGTTGACGAATCGATCCACCCGTATCAGAACCAAGGCTGAACAAGACTTCTCCGGCTGCGACAGCTGCCGCTGAACCGCCTGACGAACCGCCCGGTACGTGTTTCGTGTCCCACGGGTTGCGAACCGGCTTATACGCCGAGTTTTCGTTTGATGATCCCATCGCGAATTCATCCATGTTCAACTTCCCGATTGTGACGGCACCTGCTTCATGCAGCCGTTCGACGACCGTCGCATCGTGAGCCGGTACGAAGTTTTCAAGGAACTTCGAACCACATGTCGTCGTCATTCCTTTTGTGACGATGTTGTCTTTGACACCAATCGGCAAACCGAATAACGGGCTTGCTTCGTGTTTTGCGATTTCGTCCATTCGTTTTGCTTGTTCGAAAGCCTCTTCATTCAGAGACAAAAAGGCTCCGATTTTTCCATCAACGCGGTCAATCCGGTCAAAGGATTCTTGGACAAGTTCAGATACTTTAACTTCCCCATCTTTGACGAGTGTGTGTAAGTTCTTTACACCATGTTCAAAAAGTGACATATCGGTGGTCTCCTCCTTATTCGAACACTGCCGGGACACGGACTTGTCCGTCTTCCCAATCAGGTGCGAGTCGTTCTACTTCCGTACGCGGAAGTGATGGGCGTACTTCGTCTTTACGCAAGACGTTTTTAAGATCGAGGACGTGTGTCGTCGGTTCGACTCCTGTCGTATCGAGCTCATTTAATTGTTCAGCAAACCCGAGAATCTTCTCGAGTTGAACGGTAAATTGTTGAACCTCTTCATCTGTTACGGCGAGACGTGCTAAATGCGCCACATGGCGGACTTGTTCTTCATTAATCTTTGCCATCTGATTCCACCTCCGGAACTTTTTCAATATATTTTACACTATTTCTAATCATAGCACTTTTTGTCCAGACAAAAAAGACGATGGTGCATCGGGGGGAGGTCCGCACCATCGTCCTTATAGGGGTAGCAAAGCTTCCGGGCAGAAAGCTTCTAGTTATGAATTACCCAAGCTGTCGAGAAGCAAAACAAAAAATCTGAATATTCAAAACAGCATTACCAAAAAAATGAGAGAGGTTCCCCTCTCCCATTCCTCTGTGCATCGTTACACTGCTTTCCGTTCTTGTTCCGCTCCTTTAAGCTGAGCTTGAACGGTATCAAATTCATCATAAATTGCCTGACTTGGCGCTTTCGTCAACAGACTGCCGACGACGAGCGCAACCGTCGACGCGAAGAACGCAGGAATCATTTCATACAGGTCGGCGATATACGATGGCAGACCACTGACGTTTTGAACCATCAAAATCCATCCGATGACGACGACTGTTCCTGTAATCATCGAGGCAAGAGCCCCATGTTTGTTCATTCGGCGCCATAATAAGCTGAACAGCACGACTGGTCCAAACGCAGCACCAAATCCGGCCCAGGCATATCCGACGAGTGTTAAAATTGATTTTTGAGCACCAAACGACAACAAAATCGCAAGGACAGCAACCACGAGGACCATCACACGACCGACGACCATCAGTTCCTTATCCGACGCATTCCGCTTCAAGAACCGTTGATAAAAATCATTTGTGGCGGCACTTGATGAAACAAGTAACTGCGTCGAAATCGTTGACATGATGGCAGCGAGTAACGCTGCCAGTAACAAACCGGTCACGAACCCCGGGAAGAGATCGCGCGACAATTGAATGAAGACGTTCTCCGGATTTTCGAGCGTCCCGCCTTGTTGCGTGAAGTAAGCGTATCCGAACAAGCCTGTCACCATCGCGCCGACAATCGAGAACGTCATCCAGATCATCCCGACACGACGTGCTGCTTTCATCTCGTGTAAGTTCCGAATCGCCATAAAACGGACGATGATGTGGGGTTGACCAAAGTAACCGAGTCCCCACGCGAGTAATGAAACGATTCCAACAACCGTCGTTCCTTTAAACAATTCCAGTTTCGATCCGTCCGTCGAACGGATCGTCTCAAGCGTCTCATTGATCCCGCCGCTGAGTGACAACGTGACGGCTGGGACGATTAATAAGGCAATGACCATGATCATCCCTTGCACGACATCCGTCCAACTGACGGCGAGGAATCCGCCGAGGAACACATAGGCGATGACGACTCCGGCTAAAATCCATAACCCGGTCGTATATTCCAATCCAAACACCGATTCAAACAAACGACCACCGGCTACAAAACCACTTGATGCGTACATTATAAAGAATATTAAGATAACTCCAGCTGAAACGGTACGCAGAACCCCACTTTTATCGTGGAATCGTTTTTCAAAGTAGTCCGGAATCGTGATTGCATCCCCGGCATGTGCCGTATACGCACGTAAACGTGGAGCGACAAGCAACCAGTTAGCATACGCACCGAGCAGTAATCCGATGACAATCCAACCACTGGACAGACCAGTTGCAAACATCGCCCCCGGTAATCCCATCAACAGCCACCCACTCATATCGCTTGCTCCTGCTGAGAGCGCAGTGACGACGGGACCAATCGTCCGACCTCCAAGCATATAATCATTCATGTTCTTCGTCCGATAATAGGCGATCACACCAAGCGCGACCATCAGGCCGAGATACAGCAGAATCGCAAACCACATTCCATTCATCCTTGCTCCCCCTTTTCCATGATGTAAAAAGAAAACGGGTATGCAGGTCGCATACCCGTTTCATCTATTAAACATCATTTTAGAACATTTCAGAAGTAGTTTTTGCTTGAAGGTGTAACGTCAAGTAATCCGGACCGCCTGCTTTTGAATCCGTTCCTGACATGTTGAAGCCGCCAAACGGTTGGTATCCAACGATTGCACCTGTGCAACCACGGTTGAAGTACAAGTTACCGACGTGGAAATTCGCACGTGCGTACTCTTGATTCGTCCGGTCTTGCGTGATGACAGCACCTGTCAAACCGTATTCCGTGTTGTTCGCGATATCGATCGCTTCTTTGAAGTCTTTTGCTTTCGTGAACGCCACGACCGGTCCGAAGATTTCTTCCTGCATCAGACGATCCGTCGGCTTTACATCCGCGACGATTGTCGGCGAGACGAAGTATCCTGTTGAATCGTCAGCCGTACCACCCGCTGCGATCCGGCCTTCTTGTTTCGCGACGTCGAAGTATGACGTGATTTTTTTGAAAGCAGCTGCATCGATGACCGGACCGACGTTGTTCGTCACATCAACCGGGTTCCCGATACTGAGTTTGTTCGTGTTCTCGACGACTTTCGCGAGCAACTCGTCGTAGACTGAATCGAGCGCAACGACACGTGAACACGCTGAACATTTTTGACCAGAGAAACCAAATGCGGCTTTTGTGATCATATCTGCTGCGTAGTCGAGATCGGCTGACTCATCGATGACCATCGTGTCTTTTCCGCCCATTTCAGCGATGACACGTTTAAGCCAGATTTGACCGTCATTCAATTTCGAAGCACGTTCGTTGATGCGGAGTCCGACATCACGTGAGCCCGTGAAGCTGATGAAACGTGTTTTCGGGTGATCGACGAGGTAGTCACCGACTTCTGCGCCTGGTCCTGGAATGAAGTTCAAGACGCCCGCCGGAAGACCTGCCTGTTCCATGACTTCAACGAATTTTGCAGCGACGACCGGTGTCGTCGATGCTGGTTTCAAGAGAATCGGGTTTCCTGCCACGATCGCAGCAACCGCTGTCCCTGCCATGATCGCAAGTGGGAAGTTCCATGGCGAGATGATGACACCGACACCAAGTGGAATGTAGTCGTACCGGTTGTATTCACCCGGACGGCTCTCGACTTTTTTACCTTCTTTTAAGACAAGCATCTGACGCGCATAGTACTCGAGGAAATCGATCGCTTCTGCTGTATCCGCATCCGCTTCGTTCCATGGTTTGCCCGCTTCTTTGACGAGATAAGCTGAGAATTCATGTTTCCGTTTCCGGATGATGTTCGCCGCTTTGAATAAGACGTCCGCACGAACACTCGGATTAACGAATTTCCACGTCTCAAATGCTTTGACTGCCGCTTGCATCGCATCTTCAGCATGCGCTTGTGTCGCTTTCGAAACGCGTCCGACGATTTCTTCTTTGTTTGCCGGATTGACAGAAACGATTTTGTCCTCTGTCGTCACGCGTTCTCCCCCGATGACGAGTGGATAATCTTTGCCAAGCTCTTTCGATACAAGAGTTAACGCCTCTTCGAACGCTTTCTTGTTTGCTTCCTGTGAGAAGTCCGTGAATGGTTCGTGTTTGTACGGAATCATCTCTATTCCCCCTTTATACTTGCTTTTAATCGCTTACATTCTCCATTGTACAGAAGCATGTCGCCGCTTACAATTATTCTAGCCAAAAAAATGAAGAAGACCGATTTGGCCCCCTTCATGTCCTGCTTATTGCTTCGCCTGTGAAAAGACGATTTCTTCGTTTTTGACGGATACTTGCACGTCTTGTCCCTGGAACAGCCAGTCATCTTGGTCGGAAACGACGAAATGAATTCCGTCTACGGTTTCTTCGACTGCCGCCCGGTCAACGGCCTCCATGTGGACTCCGACTGAGAACCCTTGTGTCAGATCAGTTGATCCGCCGTATTTGGCGAAAAATCGGATCGTGTCGCCTTCTTTTGCTTCCATCTCTTCTTTGAAGTATTGTAATGCTTCGTCTGTTACATGAATTTTCATCTTGAACCCACTCTCCTTTAGTTTAGTGTACCTATTCCCTACTCAAAAAAGCGAATTTCCTGTATGGTGAAGACACAAAGTATTGATGTTTTTCATTAGGAGGAACCAAAAATGAAACGATTGCTGACGATATTAGCGTCAACGAGTATCATCCTCGTCGGATGTGGAAACGATTCTGCTCCGTCTACTGATACTGAATCCCCGAAGTCAACGGAAACGAAACAAACCAAACAAGCGGATCAAGACGTTCTCGCTGTCTACAAGACGTACCAACAAACCGTCGGGCAGTCCGGTACGGCTGACGCCAAAGCCCTTGCCCGGATCGAATATACCGGAGAGGAACAATTACTCCGCCCTGCCATGCTTGGTGCTAAAAACTTAAAAATCAAACCGGGTAAGGTCGTCAAAAGCTTTCAAGAAGGGAATGTGGCTTACGTCATTCACGAGTTTAACGATGAAGACGGTTCCCCCCTCCCGAACCGGGCGTCCAAGCTGTTTTTGAAGCAGGAGGATGAATGGAAGGTCGTCATCGTCCCGACGACATTTGAGCCTGCAGTCTTTACGACACTCGCCTCGATGTTCGATTCCTTTAATGCCGACGAGTATGGGGTCAACGCGAAAGCCGCGGAAGCCGTCGGGAATACGAAGGAAGATCAACAAGACGAAGTCTTCACACGCGTCAATGCCCAGACAGACTATATGGCGCTTGAGATGAACAGCAACATCCTGATGATTTACGGTCAAGCCCTCGGCAATGAAGGAAATCCGGAGACACTGGTCGACTATTATGAAGATTACGCCGACTGGTACCGTGATGAACAAGCCTTGTTGCTGAAGACGGCAAAAGCCGGCACGGATTTCGAAAAATACTTGATTGCTCTTGACCCTTTAAAAGAAAGCCTGCAAAAGAAGCTTGAAAAATACGCCGACCAGTTAAACATGGAACTCGGCTGAGGAGGACTATTCATGAACAAACTCGATTTCACACTGCCTAATGCACAAGGAGACTTGATTTCGTTAAGTGATTACCGCGGCAAAAAAGTCATCCTCTACTTCTACCCCAAAGATTCCACACCGGGCTGTACGACAGAGGCCTGTGATTTCCGTGACGCAACGGAAGCTTTCGCTGCGAAAAATACCGTCATCCTTGGTATTTCGGCTGACAGTCAAAAACGGCACCAGAACTTTATTTCGAAATACGAACTTCCATTCGAGTTATTGTCCGATGTCGAGCATGCCGTCTGTGAACAGTATGGCGTCTGGCAACTTAAAAAGAATTACGGAAAGGAATATTATGGAATTGTTCGCTCGACGTTTTTAATTAACGAATCAGGTGAACTAATTCAGGAGTGGCGTTCTGTAAAAGTCAAAGACCATGTCGCAGAAGCACTTTCCTTTCTTGACCAACTCGATTGATCGACCCGAAAACACGCGACGTAATTCGCGTGTTTTCATTTTCAATTCCTATTTCCTTCCCAATATTATCCTCCCCCAAAAATTATTTTTACAAAAAAACGTTGATAACACATGAAATTTTAATGATTTTGAAATAATCTGAAAATAAGCTATTGATTTTTCTGAATATTGTATTTATTATTGGTAACAAGTTGATCCGGTGCTTTCCTTCAACAAATAAAAGGCGATGACCCCTCTTATTTTTTATAGGACACCGGATTGCTATTCTAATCGGTACTCATATTTCAATCATATATATTCATTCTTGGGAGGGAACTTATTATTATGAAGAAGAAAAAGACACTTGCACTCGTTGGTGCCCTGACAATCGCTGGATCAAGCCTTGCTGCTTGTAGTTCTACGGACGACTCAAAAGAGACATCAGGTTCTACGGATACGAAAAAAGCATCAGACAAACAAGTCCTTAACCTGACAAGCGGTTCAGATATCCCGGCACTCAGCCCAACTGTTGCAACGGACTCCGTTTCATTCACAGTCCTCAATAACGTTCAAGAAGGTCTGTTCCGCCTTGATGAGAAACAAGAAGCAACACCTGGTGTCGCTGAAAGTGTAGACGTCTCTGAAGATGGTCTTACATACACATTCAAATTACGTGATTCAAAGTGGTCGGACGGCAGTGACGTCACGGCGAAAGACTTCGAGTATGCCTGGAAACGCGTCCTTGATCCAAAAAGCGGATCGCAATATGCGTACATCATGTATATCATCGACGGTGCAGAAGCGTACAACACTGGAAAAGGAAAACCAGCTGATGTCGGCGTCAAAGCAGTGGACGACAAAACACTTGAAGTTAAGCTGACACAACCGGCTGAATACTTCAAAGCGTTGACGGGCTTCGGTTCGTTCATGCCGCTCAAACAAGAATTCGTCGAAGAAAAAGGAAAAGACTTTGCGACAAACCCGGAAAACTTCCTCTACAACGGACCGTTCCAACTCACGGACTGGAAAACAGAAGTCGGCTGGAGCTACAAGAAAAACGATCAGTACTGGGATGCCGACACGGTTAAACTTGAAGAAGTGAACTACAAAGTCGTCAAGGAAGTTTCGACTTCCGTCAACCTCTATGAAAAAGGTGACATCGACACAGTCGGTCTGACAAGTGAGTTCGTTGATCAGTATAAAGACAGTGATGAGTTCGACACACGTCTTGATGCTTCGATGTACTACATCCAAATGAACTTCAAAAATGAACTGCTCAAAAACAAAGACATCCGGAAAGCAATCGATTCTGGTTACGACAAAGAGCAGATGGCAGCAGTTCTTTTGAACAACGGATCAATCCCTGCCTACTACTATGTGCCTAAAGAATTCGCAAAAGGTCCGGACGGAAAAGACTTCCGTGACGGCAACGAAGGATTCGGCTCATTCGACGCTTCATCTGCAAAAGCTTCGTTCGAGAAAGGTCTGAAAGACGTCGGCAAGAAGACGGTCAAACTTGAACTTCTCTCGTATGATGACGACAACTCGAAGAAAATCTCTGAGTACCTCAAAGGCGAGTGGGAGAAAAACCTTCCAGGTCTTGAAGTTACAATCAAACAACAGCCGTTTAAAAACAAGCTGGAGCTTGAATCAAAAGGTGAGTTCGAACTTTCATTCGCTGGTTGGGGACCTGACTACCAAGATCCAATGACATTCCTCGATATGTGGATGACAGGTGGACCGTACAACCGCGGTGGCTACTCAAGCGACCAGTATGATTCACTCATCAAATCGGCAATGAAGGACACGGATGCCGAGAAACGTTGGCAGTCACTTAAAGACGCTGAGAAAATCTTACTTGAAGACGATCAAGCGATCTCAGTTATGTACCAACGCGGTGCTTCACTCTTACGTAAGCCTTACGTCAAGGGAATCGTTAACCACAAAGTGGGTGCGGATACTTCGTTCAAATGGACATACATCGAAGGAAAATAAGCAGGACTTCAGACCAGACCGCCATATGCGTGTCTGGTCTTTTTTTCCATATGAGTCAAATGAACTGTTTTTATATCATTCATTAAAAATTGATAACATTCTGTTTTCATTTGAATTACTTCCATTTATACTTAGCTGAAGAATGATTTTCACTTTATTTACAATATTTCACGGTAATTATTCATAATTAATGGAAAAGCGCCGATATATTCTATACAGAGGACTTTTGCCTCAACTATTACGATTGACTAGGAAGGAGGACTCACCCTTGAAACAACGTGTACTTACGAGTCAGCAAGCATGGACGGAGGAACAATTGGAAATGATCCAAGCCATCCAGGCATTGGGCGAGCTGATTCAAGACCGTCCCCGCCGGACGATTTACCGTCGCTACGCCATCGAACATGGTTGGCCACAGCCTGAGACCATCATCCGTCAGTTCGGTTCTTGGCCGGAAGCCTTATCCGCAGCCGGATACGAATGGCATATCGATCAGCAACCGGAAGAACTCGAGCGTGCTCCAAAATATACGAAAGATGAAATCTTAAAATCGTTTCATCGTTACGCTCAAGATGTCGGTTCGACGATCACATTAAAGAAGTATCAGATCTGGCGAAAATCGGTTCATCATGCCCCGAGTCATTATCATATCGTGAAGATGTTCGGATCATGGCATGATGCCTGTACGGCAGCCGGATTAGAAGCCAGTGTGACGTATTCAAAAGCAGAACTTGCCGCTTCACTTCGCCAAGCGATCGAAGAAGTCGGTTTCTCCCTCTCGTTCGAAGCATACCGCGAATGGGCAAAACGCAACAACAAACCATCGACCAAAGCGTTGCTGCACCGCTATGGTTCATGGTCGGCTGCAATTCATGCCATCGAAAGTGAAATCCGGATCAGTAAACAACAGGCTCAATAATCTTGCTTTTATTCTTTATTTTAACGATTCGACGAACACGCCTCGTTCTTTCATCAGAACGAGGCGTGTTTTATTTTCGTCGTCTTTCGACTGCCTTCTCCTCTCAACGACAAAAAAGAACCGCTGATCATTCAGCGGTTCTTGAGTCTCTTCATCAAACGACACGTTCTTTCCATTCCTGATACGATGCGACACGATCTCGTCCTTGGAACTTCGCACCAATGTACATCGCGCGGTCCGCATTCCGGATCAGGCTCGCTAAATCACCGAGCTCGTTTAATGTATCGATTCCGATGCTGGCTGTGATGTTTAATGTATGTTCCTCGATTTGAATCGGATTGGCATGGAGCGTCTCACGAATCCGTTCGGCGACGATTTGTGCGGAGTCAAGATCGGTATTCGGCAATAACACGACAAACTCTTCACCGCCATACCGGGCGACAAGATCCGTGATGCGTGTGGCCTGCATCAAGAGTTTGGCGACTTCGAACAACACGACGTCCCCTACCTCATGTCCGTACGTATCATTGATTTGCTTGAAGTGATCCAAATCAATCATTAAGGCCGAGAACGGGTAGAGGTCCCGTTGTCTGATCCGTCGATCGCCCCACTCCTGTAAGGCACGGTAGTTCGGCAATTTGGTCATCGCATCGGTCCGGCTGTCCGTCAAGAGGCGTTCCCGCTCCTGCGCCCGTTCGACGGCCCAAGACAGCACACGTAACGCCCGGTACAGTTCATAGCCAAAATCTTTTGTGAATTCACCGCTCGCCTCGGATGCCAAGAATAAGGAGCAGTTGATTTTTTCCGTTGCTTCCGGCTGAATGAATAAAATGGACTGGGTTTCTTCCGGAACACAATCATAGAGACGGATATCCCATTCTTGCTGCATGCCATATAACAGCACTTCTTCTTTTTCTTCGATGATTTCTTCGATGACAATCCCCCGGACATGATCGGCTTTTAATTTCCGCCCATCCTTCAACGAATAGTACACGGAATGACCATCACTGAAGTCAAACTTGATCCAGGCGATATCAGGACGAACAAAATGATTTAATTGCCGGAGATACCGCTCGATGATGAACTGAGCGTCGCCGTCTTTCCAGGCTGCTTCTTTTAAACGTTCAATTTGTTCCCAGTGTTCGATTCGATCACTGGCATGAACAGAACTACCAAGCGAACGTTTGATGATGAAGAGCGCAAAGGCGGTCATGACCAGACCACTGTTTCCGTTGTTTTGCACCATTAATGTACTGAAAACACCAAACAGTAACTCTGCCGCGATGACGACAGCTTCAAAACGTAATAACGGTAACATGACACTGTTCGGGATATTTTCACCGAGTAAAAAATTCGATAGTTTGTATTGGAACAATAAGACGCACCATAAAATCACGACCATGACGAGCAGTGGTCCAACATTCTGAATCAAGGTGAAGTCTTGCCCGTGTGTGCCGCCTAACGCATTGTAGGCAAGCCCAGCCGGCAGGATCAATAGTAATTCGAGCGTGACGTTAAACGGATAATTATGTAGCATACGTCTCCGTCCGATTGCCGTGTGAACAGTCCGTAATTGATAAATCAACATCGTTAATTGACCGACACAGACGGCTGATAATAAACCATATGTTAAAAAAGTAAAAAGAACGAATCCAAAATGAAAGGTAAAACTCATATGTCTTCTGCGAACCGGATCAATGACAAAAATCGTAGCCAAGACCACAACCAGCATGAATGTAAAAAAATCGATACTCGGACTGTAATCTCTTGTTTTCGCCAGTAGGTCTATCCCAATGACCACAAGAAAAAAGACAATCCAGCTTCGAAGGAGATATTGTTGAAAGCGACGCACGTTGACTTCCCCTTCCTAAAACATTTTTGTATATAAATGGAAAACACAATTTTATTATTCCTTACCTGAGCATGGAAGTCTATTCTGAACGCGCTAATTTGTTACACTGATAATAGAGGTGATCATTCAGTGACTAATCAATTTACAAAAGAAGCATTTAATGCGTTTCAAATCGATGGACTGGAACAACGGATGGAGGCGATTCGGGAACGGATACAGCCCGTCTTCAGACAGATCGGGCAAGACGTTTCTCCTGATTTAACCGTTCATCTTGCAGAAGATATGTATGTGCATATCGCACAGCATGCACGTCGAAAAGTAAATCCACCCAATGATACGTGGATGGCCTTTTCTCCTAACAAAAGAGGGTATAAAAAACATCCTCATTTTCAAGTCGGTCTGTTCGATGACCACTTATTCATCTGGTTAGCCTATATTTACGAGCTTCCGAACAAATCACAGTACGCGACCAAATTGTTGGAACAGCAGCAGCTCCTGCATGCGCTCCCGTCTGACTTCGTCATTTCCTATGACCATATGAAAAAAGACGCGCAGCCGATTGATGAGACGACGCTCGAGCAAGGTCTCGTCCGCTTCCGAGATGTAAAAAAGGCAGAGTTTTTAGTCGGTCGCCATGTCTCGGCAGATCAAGTCAGTGCGATGTCACATGATGACTTAGTCCAGATGATTCGAAATACCTACGAACAACTCGTCCCAATCTATAAAAAGATTAAATAAAAAGGATGGCCTAAAAGGTCATCCTTTGTTCGTTAGTTATATTTTACTAGAATTGACATGACTTGTGTACGGTCAGAATTTAAATTTAGATAAATGTTGACCTGTTTCGTCGAAACCGTCATGACATTAAACGTTTTATCGAGCTTGGCCGTTGAATAGGCTTTTTGAACTTCTTTGACAGAGACTGTTCGATCAACTGCTTTCGGGTTGTAGACGATTGCCGAAACTTTCGCTTTCCGATCCGGCACGCCGAATGTTGAACAATAATGAACGGCTTTGTTTGGTGTGACTAAGCCTTTCCCGCTTTGGCACCACGTCGAGTTTCTTTCCCCTTTATACGCGTTATGTACCTGAGCTAAAGTCGTCTGTTCGAGTTTCACTTTGTTGTCGGTCGATTTTGCTTGTGTCGCACTTGTTTTGATTTGTTTCAACCAATCGACGTCCGTCGGTTTGGCAGCTTCTGCAGATTCGTTATATGAAGGACCTGAGACAAGGCTCACGGTAAGTGCGGCAGTTAAGATAAGACCAAAAATTTGTTTCATGATGTACTCCCCCTTGAATTGCTTGATAAATATCTAATTCCCCCATTTTTAAAATACTATTCACTTTCAATACATTTTTTTAAAAAATATTTTAAAAAAAGTTGTCACCTTAAAAGGCGACAACTTTTCCTTGTTATTTCTTATGCATTTTAAACTCTAAAAATAGCTCGTTATAATGAGCCAACATTTCTTTACCGAGATTTTCATATACTTCTAGTGTATCCGTGACTTCTTTGTTCGGATAAAAACGTTCATCTTCCCGCACTTCTTTATCCAGTAATTTCAGAGCCGCTGCGTTCGGTGTCGAATAGCCGACATAATCGGCATTCTTCGCCGCATTCTCCGGCTCGAGCATGAAGTCGATGAACTGGTGCGCCCCGTCCACATTTTTCGCTGTTTTCGGAATGACGATATTATCGAACCAGACATTGGAACCTTCTTTCGGAATCACATAGTTTAAATTTTCATTTTCACTCATGATTTCATTGGCATCACCCGACCAGACAACTCCGATTCCGGCTTCTTCGTTTGCAAGCAACAATTTGATTTCATCACCGACAATCGCTTTGATGTTTGGCGTCAACTCCATCAAGTTGGCTTTTGCCGCCTGCAGCTTCGTTTCGTCCGTTTCGTTCAACGAATGACCGAGGCTGTTTAAGCTCATCCCCATCACTTCGCGTGCTCCGTCAGCCAGAAGAATTTGATTTTTTAAAGCCGGATCCCAAAGATCTTTCCAACTCGTTGGTTGTTTCCCGTCAATCAATTTCTCGTTATAGACGATACCTACCGTTCCCCAAAAGTAAGGGATCGAGTAGCGATTGCCCGGATCAAACGATAAATCCAAGAAACGTTCATCGATGTTTTTGAGATTCGGGATTTTCGTCTGATCAATCGGCAGGACCAACTCTTCATCGATCATCTTCGCGATCGCATAATCGGAAGGAACCGCAATATCATACGTTGTCCCGCCCTGTTCGACTTTCGTCAGCATCGCTTCGTTCGAATCAAACGTTTGATAAACGACTTTGATGCCCGACTCTTTTTCAAACTGGTCAATCAGTTCAGGATCGATATAATCGCCCCAGTTATAGATGTTCAAGACATTTTCACCCGAATACCCTTGTGTCGCGTTTAACCGGTTCAAAGCAAATAGAATGATCCCCGATATTAGAAAAATCGCGACGAACAATTGAATAAGTTTTTTCATCGGTTATTTCACCTCCGGTCGGGACAGCTTCATCGCAGCACGTTGGTTTAAGAAGTAGTAGCCGATGACAAGCAGGAACGTGAACAGGAAAATCACTGTCGATAAGGCATTGATTTTCATTGAAATTCCTTGTCGGGCAAGCGAATAGATTTCAACGGACAAGGTCGTAAATCCGTTCCCCGTCACAAAAAACGTCACGGCAAAATCATCAAGCGAATACGTCAGCGCCGTAAAGAATCCGGCAAAGATTCCCGGTGTGATGTACGGCAGGATGACCTTCGTCAAGACATCGAGTCGGCTTGCGCCCAAATCACGCGCCGCATCGACGAGCGTCGGACTCATCTCCTGCAGTTTCGGGAGAACCAAAATGACGACGATCGGGACGGAAAACGCAATATGCGATAACAATACCGACGTAAACCCGAGTTTAATCCCAAGCATCGTAAAGAAAATCAAGAACGATGCCCCGATGATGACGTCCGGACTGACGATTAAGATGCTGTTGAGCGTCAACAGCGACGTCTCAATCCGCTTGCGTCGGACCGCCTGAATTCCGATCGCCCCAAACACACCGATGATCGTGGAGATCGCTGCCGATAAGAGGGCAATGACCAAGGTGTTCAAGACGATAATCAAGAGCCGTGAATCCTGGAAAACTTCCTTGTACCAGTCCCAAGTGAAGGACTCGAAATTCGTCATGTTATCGGCACTGTTGAACGAGTAAAATGCCAAGTAAAGAATCGGTGCGTACAAGATGATGAAGACACCGATTAAATAGAGATTCGCTAGTTTCAGTCGTTTCATCACGTTGTCGCCCCTTTCTTCCGTTTTGTACTCGTCAAAGCAAGAATGATGGCCATTGCGATGATCAAGAAGACGGCGATCGTCGCACCCATGCCCCAGTTCTGCGTGACGAGGAATTGTTGCTCAATCGCTGTCCCCAGCGTGATGACACGGTTCCCGGCAATCAGACGTGTAATCATGAACAGCGACAGCGCCGGAATGAAGACGAGCTGACAGCCTGATTTGACGCCGTCAAGCGTCAACGGGAAGACAATCCGGCGGAACGTCATGAAATTTGAAGCCCCGAGATCACGTGCCGCGAAGACAAGCGATGGATTGAGTTTTTCAAGCGCATTAAAAATCGGCAGGATCATGAACGGAATGAAGATATAGACGGAAACGAACACAAAGCTGAAATCCGTGAACAAAATCTGTTGCCGACCGATGCCGATCGCTTCAAGCGTCTGGTTCGCCAGTCCGTACGTACTGAACAGACCGATGAAGGCATACGCTTTAAGCAATAAGTTGATCCATGTCGGTAAGATGATCAACAGTAACCAGAGTTGCTTATGTTTCGTTTTCGTCAGCAGATACGCCGTCGGATAACCGATAGCGAGTGAAAATACCGTGATTAAAAACGCATACCAAAATGAACTCAACGTCATCGTCAAATAGGTTGAGCTGAAGAACTTTTGATAGTTAATGAGCGAAAAGTTCCCTTCAAGATCCAAAAACGAATAATAGACGACAAGGACGATCGGCGCGATGACGAACAGCGCAATCCAAAAACTATACGGGATGAGGTACCAGTTGCGTGTTTTTTGCATCAGAGCACCCCGTCGTAGGATTCCAGACGTTTATCAAATTCCTCTTCCGTCTCATTCAGACGCATGACGTGGATCGCTTCCGGATCAAACGTCAGACCGATTTGTTCACCGACGGTCGCTTTTTTCGTACTGTGAACGAGCCACTCGTTTCCGACCTCGTCCATGCAGGCAATCTCATAATGAACGCCGCGGAATAACTGGGAATCGACCGTGACACGTAACTTCCCTTGCGCAACACCCGTAATCTCTAAATCTTCCGGACGGATGACGATTTCAACCGGTTCATTCAACTCAAGCCCCCGGTCAACACAATCAAATTCGTTTTCCGCGAACGATACGCGGTAATCCGACAGCATCCGGCCCGGGATGATGTTCGATTCGCCGATGAAGTCCGCGACGAAGCGGTTGATCGGTTCATCGTAAATATCCGTCGGTGTTCCCGACTGTTGAATCAGACCGTGGTTCAGGACAAAGATTTCATCCGACATCGCCAGTGCTTCCTCTTGGTCGTGCGTGACGAAGATGAATGTGATGCCGAGACGACGTTGTAAATCCCGTAGTTCATATTGCATCTCGGTCCGGAGTTTTAAATCGAGGGCCGATAACGGTTCATCCAGCAAGATGACTTCCGGCTCATTGACGATGGCCCGGGCAATCGCTACCCGTTGACGTTGTCCACCCGACATCTCCGTGATTTCCCGCGACTCATATCCGGACAAGTTGACGAACTTCAACGCATCAAGCACACGTGTCTTGATTTCTGCTTCCTTCATCTTCTTAATCCGCAGACCAAATGCGATGTTTTCAAAAACATTTAAATGCGGGAACAAGGCATAATCCTGAAAAACCGTATTGACCTGTCGTTTATTGGCAGGAACATCATTGATTCGTTTCCCGTTAAACAGAATATCGCCTTCCGTCGCTTCCGTGAATCCGGCAATCAGGCGTAAGACGGTGGTCTTTCCGCAACCCGATGGGCCAAGCAAGGTATAGAATTTCCCGCGTTCGATCTCAAAACTGACCCGATCGAGGACGGTCTGATCGTCAAACCGTTTTGTCACGTCTGTAAATTGAATGATTGTGTTGTCTGCCAAGTTCTGTTCCTCCTTATAGATACGAGTCCGTTGCCGTGACGAGTACCTTTGTCTTTGTATCCGACTCGTTTCGTAATTGATGAATTTCAGAAGCCTTATAGTATAATGTCTCGCCTTGGGCTGCAATATAGGATTGTCGTCCCAGCTGAAGTGTCACACGTCCTTCTAACACGTAGACAAACGTCTCGGCTCCTGACGGTTCGTATGTCTTGAACGCGCCTCCTGGCGCCAACTGAAGTAACACCGGTTCCATGTCTTTCTCGTTTGATTCCGGAATCAACCACGTCACATGATACCCTTGTTCTATATCTTCATAACTCGTGACATCATTTTGTGCATAAACGACTTTTTGATTTAATGTATCCTCATCGAAAAAATCTTTTGCGGAGATACCGAGTACTTCGAGCAGGCTGAACAAGGTCTCAATCGACGGTGAACTGATTTCACGTTCGATCTGCGAGATGTATCCTTTGCTCAAATCCGTTCTTTCACCCAGTTCTTCTTGTGTCAGTCCTTTTTGAAGACGCAGATTCTTGATTTTATTGCCGATCGTACGCAATCCGCGCCCTCCTTTCGATTCGTCAGTTTAGTATAAGACGACTTTAAGTTTACTAATCACGTACCGATTATAGCGTATTCAGTCAATTAATCAACTAAAATGTTTTAAATTTTCCGAGGTTCATTTGACAGCGATAACGCTTACACCTACAATTAATATCAGGTACTAAAACAAGGAGGAGACAGCATGAAAATTGCATGGATTACAGACAGTACAACCATTTTACCGGACTCAATCGCCGGCCGTGACGACCTGACCGTCGTCCCGCTTCTCGTCATGAAGGATGGCGAGAGTTTTGTCGACGGCGTCGACGTGCAAGCAGAAACCGTTTATGAATGGATTGGTGCCAAGCATAAGGTGACGACAAGCCAACCATCGATCGGAACGTTCACCGAACACTATGAACGCTTAAAAGAACAGTACGATATCGGCTTTGCCGTTCATCTATCCAGTGAACTGAGCGGTACGTACAATGCTTCGGTCCAAGGAGCAGAGATTGCCGGTTTTCGGTTGATTGCCATCGATTCCCGTTGCGGGATTTATCCGGCAGGTCAACTGTTGGCGGAAGCGATCGAAATGGCAGCAACAGGTGCTGCCGTCGAAGACATCGAACAATACATTCTGAACCGTCGACTCGATCATCATATTGAATTTACTGTCGCCAATTTGGATCAACTGCAGGCCGGCGGACGGATTTCTTCGACAAAGGCGTTTGTCGGTAACCTGCTCCAACTCCGTCCCCTGTTCCACTTTGAAGACGGAAAAATCGTACCTTATCAGACGGTCCGGACGTTCAAAAAAGCACATGGCATGATTTTTGATCACCTCGTCGAGATGCTCGAAAGCGGCACCGTGACCGATGTCTCGTTGTTTCATGCGACTGCGTACGACTTGGCACTCGAGTGGAAGACGGCGCTTGAGCAACGGTTTGACGTCACGGTCCGAATCGATAATCTGACGCCTGTCCTCGGTTCCCATACCGGTAATCCGGCAATCGGCATGTCCTTCCTCAATCCGACGAGCCGACGCTGATGTCTAGAAATTCCGGAATCCGGGTAAACCTCCTTTAGAGATTAAAGGAGGTTTTTGTTTTGAAAAACAAATGGATTTGGCTCAACTGGCTTGGTTTTGTCTTCACGATTGCCATCAATGCGTTAGACGGTGGAAAAACAGGTCGTATCTCGGATACGATTTCGACACTCTTCAAACCCGCAGGTTATGCGTTCTCGATTTGGGGATTGATTTATGCAATTTTACTCGTTTGGTTGATTTTACAGACGATTCCAAAGTTCAAGGAACATGAGATTGCGAAGAAAATTGGTCCATGGTTCTTAATCAGCTGTCTGTTTAACGCTGCCTGGATCGTCACGTTCTCATTCAAACTGTTCCCGTTGTCTGTCGTCGTCATCGTTGGTCTGTTGCTTTCGTTGATCGTCATCTATTCGAAAATCGATCGCGAGACAAAAGCATTACGCTTTAAGCTTCCATTTTCGCTCTACCTCGGTTGGGTGTCGGTCGCAACCATCGCCAACATCTTCCTGACACTCGATACAGAAAACATCAACTCCTTGCTTGGCATCGGGGATGCCGGTTGGACGATGATCATGCTGGGTGTCGGTGTCGTCGTCGCCTTATTGTTCATGTTCGCGAACCGCGATCCAATCTATCCGCTCGTCTTCGTCTGGGCCTATATCGCAATAAACTTCCAGTCAGATAACGGATTGGTCGATACGGTCGTCTTGGGCAGCGTCGTCGTTTTACTCGCCGGATATGTCTTCTTGCTTGTCCGGATGCGTCGCCAGGTACACGTGAGCAAGTAACGTTATTTTCCGTTCCGTTCGGCGTATACTAGTATCAAAGGAGTGAATGTCATGCATATCACATTTACAGAAGCTGCTCTTGGTCGCATCGACCAATTACGCGGCGATACGACAGGTCAATTGCATCTCTATTACGATACAGAAGGTTGTGGTTGCGGGAATTCCGGTATCTTCAGCATCCGGTTTGTCCCTGCCGCAACAGACGAAGATATGACGATCGACTCAAACGTTGGTCCCGTTCTCGTCAAACGTTGGTCGAGTCACTTTCTCGATCAAGAGATGACCCTCGACTACAACGCCGAGAAGAAATCACTGATTCTAAAAAGTGACGGTCAATATTTCAATACGAATGTTCTTGTCACGGATCAAACCGGCTGTCAGCTGACGGCTAACCGATGAATCAAAAAAGGCAGCTTCCTTTGCGGAAGCTGCCTTTGTAGTTAGATGGACAGACAGGAGCTGGGTTGATTACAGAGCGAGTCGTATCGTAAATGTACTGCGATTCTGTCTGCATCTTGCACGAGTCGAACAAATCCCTGCCCGGAATCTGTTCATGAAGCTGTTGCGTCCCCCATGATCACACGCATTGTACCCGCGTGCTTATCTAGTATACGTATAAAACAGTAAAACGGATTTCTTTTTTGACAGTTTCAGCCGACATTCAGAACCGTTCGTTCGATCGTCTGCTGGTCCAAATCCTTGACCTGAACCGGGCGGCTGTAATAATACCCTTGTCCATAATCACACCCCAGACGTTTGAGGAATTCATGTTGTTCGAGCGTCTCGACACCTTCCGCAACGACCTCAATCCCGAGACTCTTCGCTAGTTGAATGATCATCTCCGTGATCGCCGTCCCCCGCTCATCATGTGGGACTTCATCAATGAAGGATTTATCAATCTTCAGAATATCGATCGGCAGATGCTTCAAGTGCGTCAACGAAGATAAGCCGGTCCCGAAATCATCGAGCGCAATCGTTAAACTCAACTGCTTCAATTCTCCCAGCATCAAGAGGGCCCGTTCCAAATTCTCCATGACGGACGTTTCCGTGATTTCGAGTTGCAGTTGCAGCTCCCCGCCATTTTTCAGTGAGTGATGGACAATTTCCTTGATCATCAGGTTGTGTGATTCGGACCGGAAATGCATCGCCGACAGGTTGACCGAGACTTGCCGGATGAAGTGGTCTTCTTCCCGCCACACTTCCATCTGATTGACGGTTTCTTGAAGCACCCACTGCGTCAACCGGTGAATCAGACTGTACTTTTCCGCAAGCGGAATGAATTCTGCGGGTGAGATGAATCCAAACTTCGGATGATTCCAACGAATCAGGACTTCCGCCTGTTCCACTTTTCCTGTCGCTAATGCGATTTTCGGTTGATAGACCAGATTAAACTCTTTAAAGTCCGTCATCGCCCGACGTAACGAACCGACGATTTGCTGTTCCCGGCGGTCGGAGTGGAGCGCTTCATCGTAAATGACGAAACGGTCGCGCCCTTCATTTTTCCCGGCGCGTAAAGCACTTTCCATCTGACCAATCCGCATCTCCAGCGTATCTTCCGGATTCGGGACGATGATGCCCATCGTCGCGGTCAGATGAATCTCTTGTCCTTCCAGCGAAATCGGTTGCCGAATCGCTTCCAACACGTCAGTGAATGCTGGCTCGAGCTGATGCGGATCAATGTTTTGAATCAGGAAAAACTGGGTTCCGTTGTACCGGATACACGCTTCATCCTCTTGCAGTAACCCTTTAATCCGATCCGCAAATTGTCGAATGACGGCATCTCCTTGATCAAAACCAAACGTATCATTGATCCATTTGTAACCATCCAGATCAAGTAAGGCCATCGCCATATGTTGTTTGGTCCGGCTGTACTGGGCATCGACTTTATGCATGTGATGATCGAGCCACCGCCGGTTGTGAAGACCCGTCAAGTGATCGGTATACGCCATTACCTGCAAGGCCCGACGCTCGAGATGTATATACAGTCCAACAATCAGAATGATGATGATGAATACAGGAACGGCGACATTACTCAAAACATTTGATGTCACCGGACCTGTTGCGAGATCAACGTTTGAATTACTCGGAATACAAAACGTCGTTCCGAGCATACCGACATAATGCATCGTTGAAATACCAAATCCCATCACAATCGCGACGGGAATCAAAATCCGTTTTTTCTTGACATGACGTGTCACGTAGAGCAACAGCAGTGCCACATAGGCGACCGTAATCGCAATCAGGACCGATAAGATGAACAACGTTGCGTCATACCGGACATCGCCGCCGAACTGCATCGCGACCATCCCGAGATAATGCATCATCGCAATTCCGACGCCCATGAAGGTCCCGGCAACCATCACCTTTTTCCAGGTGAGCTCTGAATAATATAATAAATGAAAGGCAATCCAGGCGGCCGTCACGGCGGGTACGATCGACAAAAACATCAAGAACCAGTCATAGCTGACCGGGACTGCCAACTCAAATGCCCCCATCCCGACAAAGTGCATGCCCCAGATGGACAATCCCATTGTTAATGACGATAAAAACAGTGCGCGTTTTTTCAAAAAGGTTGCCTTGGCTAACCGGCGATTTAATTCAAGAGAAGCATAGGATCCGACGATGGCAACGATGACCGATAGGATGACCAATGTCTCTTCATAGTGTTTTGTTAAGATGATCCATTCATTCATGGTAAGTGCCTCTCTTTTTGACTGACATTCCTATTAGTATCGTCTACTTGCCGTCATTTCTTCAGTCTTCTTCCGAAATTTCATCAGAATCGATCTGCTTTTTCTAAAATGGACGGACAAACTCGAAAAAGGACAAAAAAAGGATGCCGGAATTCCGGCATCTCGTGTGAGCATTTTTTATAAAGCGACAGAAGCGACGATTTCACCGGTCGGTTTCTCTAAATCCGGTTCCGGTTCGACGGTGATGGCGACGGCATCAATCGTTCCGTCTCCTTTCAGCGGGAAGACCGCAGCAGCTTCCCCATCTTGTTCAATGACTCCGTTCGCGCGTGGGGTGTCCCCTTGAATCGTCCAGAGCTGATACAACTCCCCTTCTTTTAAAGGCGGTAAATCTTTTAGTTGAACGAGCATATATTCCTGATCATCTTTCGTGAAGATCATGCTTGATCCCTTGATGGAGGCGGTACTCTCAAAGTTGCCCATTCCTTTGACTTCGTCCATCGCGAACTCTTCCTCCGGCGAAGATTCGTCCTGTGAAAGGAAATACGCGTTGGCACCAAGTGACAGAATTAAGGCGGCCGCAATACTCATCAACCATCCGAGTGGGACGGAACGCTTTTTCTTTTTCTCGGCTTGAGCGGTTTCGAACTCGGAAACGTGTGGTGTTTCCTGACGAACGGGCTCGTTCGATGCCGACTCTACTGGTTCTTCAGTCGGACGGGCAGATCCAAGGACCTCTCCGAGAATTCTTGATTTCATGCCTGTTGGTACCGGTCGTGCCGGAAGCGATTCCGCGATGGGGAGCATCAAGTCTTGCATCTCTTGAAGCGCCTGCTTACAGTCATCACAAGTTGCCAAGTGTGCTTCGAACGCGTCGCGATCGCTAGCTGATAATGTGCCGTTGAAGTAGTCGATTAAGTCATGACAACGTTCTTCCATCAACGTTCCCTCCCGTCTATTATTTTCCGGAGTGATTGGATGGCACTCCTGATTCTCGTTTTTACCGTTCCGAGCGGTAAATTCAATTGATCTGAGATTTGTTGCTGGGTCAATCCTTTAAAGTAAACCAGTTCAATCAACTCCTGTTGATCCGGTTTTAATTCGCTGACGGCATCCCGGACTTCCGAAGCGGTCTCCCGTTCGATGACGGTGCGTTCGACGGGTTCATCATATCCACCGTCCCGTTCCTCGACTTCGATCGTCGGTTGTCGTTTTTCACGTCTTAAACAGTCAAGAGCGGCATTTCGGGTAATCGTTAATATCCAAGAGGAGAACTTTCCTTTATCGGTATTAAAATCAACGCGTCCGTTCCATATCTTCATCCAGACTTCTTGAATGACTTCTTCTGATAAACGATCGTTATTCGTAAAGCGATGAGCGAATGAGAACAAAAGCCTTTCGTACTTTTCGTAAAGTGCTTCCAGAGCCAGTTCATCTCCACTGCGCATCTCATGATAAAGCGATTCATCGGATTGAGTATGCATCCTTCTCCTCCTTGTGATCAGTCAGCCTTATCATATAGTATACGCAAGCTGACGCGAAATCGTTTTAGTTTTTTATCTTTTTTCATTTTTTTGTCCACCACATCCATATTCCCTATTCTACTAAAAAATATAGCTCAAAAAGCGGTTGGATTGACAGCAATACCATGATGGGCATAGCATAAAGGTATCGAATAGACGGGTTGCATCTTAGAATGGAGGAAAATGAATGGATTACGATCGGAAAATGAAGAATCGGGTCAGCCGCATCGAAGGACAACTTCGTGGTATCTTGCGCATGATGGAAGAAGGGCAGGATTGCCGCGATGTCATCACCCAATTGTCCGCTGCGCGTTCCGCGATCGACCGGACGATCGGTGTCGTCGTCAGCTCGAATCTCATCGAGTGTGTCAAGGAAGCGGAACAGTCCGGTGAAGGACAAACTGAAGAATTGGTCAAGGAAGCGGTCAACTTACTTGTCAAAAGTCGTTGATCGTCCCTTTGGATCGTTTACTTGCCCTGCTCCGCCTGAATGCGGAGCAGGGCATTTTTGATTCTCTTCATTTAGATGTTTTGCAATCAAGATAAAAAGGAACATTAAAAGGCATGCCTAAAGTGAATTGAATATGAGGAGGAATTGACCATGACCACGTATCAGCTCGATCAAGACCACAGCTCCATTTCATTCTCAGTCAAACATATGATGATTTCAAAAGTAAAAGGCGAATTCCGTGATTTTACGTTTGATGTCAGCGGGGAAGCGCATGATTTAGAACATGCCTCCGCTGTCGTGACGATTCCAGTCGCAACCATCGACACTCGCAGCAATGACCGCGATACGCATTTGAAATCTGCCGACTTTTTTGATGTCGAGCAATATCCGAACATTACTTACCGCGTGACCTCGTTTAAAAAACACTCCGGTGACGAATATGAAGTCACGGGTGATCTGACGATTAAAGACGTCACGCGGACGGAAACGTTTAAAGTCGAGTATGAAGGCAGCGGTGTTGATCCTTGGGGCAATACACGATCCGGTTTTGAAGTGGACGGTAAAATCAAACGCGAAGATTATAACCTGACATGGAATGTCGCGCTTGAAGCCGGTGGCGTCTTGGTCGGCAGTGATGTGAAATTCCAATTGCACCTCGAATTCATTCACGCTTAATCATTAATCAATTCACGTAACAGTATCTGTAGGGGGAAATGATATGACAGTGTCACTTTTTATTGATGTTTCTTGTAAGACCGGTGAATCACCGGTGTACGATGCCAAAACAAAACGATTTTATTTCGTCGATATTCCGGGTCAGCTTCTTTTCTCATATGATTTAACGACAGAAGCATTAAAACCGTATCAGTTGCCAAGCGCGATCACTTCGATCGCCTTGACGGACGCACCGGACTTCCTGCGCGTCACGTCGGCACACGGCTTCGGGACGTTCGACTTAAAAGAAGGACGCCTCTCACTGGAAACCCAGTTGACACTGCCTGAATCGGATCGGATGAACGACGGGAAACTCGATCCGTCCGGTCAATATGTAGCGGGCAGCATCAATGAAGAAGACGGTGAAACAGCGTCGCTGTATCGCTTGCGTCATGACGGTTCAGTCGATGTCTTGCTTGAAAACTTAACGAACTCAAACGGACTCGTTTGGTCGGAAGACGGGAAGACGCTTTACCACATCGATACGCCGACGAAAAAGGTCTATGCTTTTGATTATGCGGCGGATCAACCGTTGACGAACCGTCGTGTTGCCATCGATTTAGAAGACGAGGATGGTTTCCCGGACGGCATGACAAAAGATCGGGACGGTCACGTCTTCATCGCCCATTATGCCGGGTCGTGCTTAACGCGTTGGAATCTTGAAACAGGTGAAAAACTCGCCCATGTCGAGTTCCCTGTCTCGAATCCGACTTGTCCGATTTTGTATGAAGACCGTTTGCTCGTTACGACGGCCGCGGACGGCGACGACGCCGAACATGCCGGTGCCGTTTTCGAAGTCACGTATTGATGTTTAAGACTCCCTTTTGAGGGAGTTTTTTTGTGGACGCCTGTACTAAAACAGGCGATACTGAAAGAGAAGCGAATATTTTGACGAGGGAGTGTACCCGGATGCGTATTTCATCGATTGAACGGCTTCATCAACTGCAAACGACCCCGTCCTTTTTCCCGGTCAACTGTTACCTATTTGAAGAAGCAGACAGCCTTACCTTGATTGACACAGGAATCTCACTGAATGCCAAAGCCATCTATTCCGTCATCAAGTCTTTTGATAAACCGTTACAATCCATCATCTTGACCCACGCGCATGCCGATCATGTCGGTTCCCTTGATTTTTTAGCGAGTGCCTTCCCGCTCGCTGAAGTATCCATCAGTTATCGGGACGCTGCCCTGCTCAGTGGCGACGAATCGTTACGCGAAGGCGAAACGACACCTCTTAAAGGCGGCATTCCAAAAAACATCAAGACCCGTCCTGATCGGTTACTCGAAAGCGGTCAACAGATCGGCAGTTTAAGTGTCATTGCGTCACCCGGTCATACACCGGGCTCGATTTCCCTTTGGCATGAAGGCAGCCGGACGTTGATTGCCGGAGATGCGTTTCAAACACAAGGTGGACTAGCCGTATCCGGCGACACACGATGGCAATTCCCCTTCCCGTCCCTCGCTACGTGGGATAAGGAGGTGGCACTCCAGTCCGCGCATCAGTTGACGGAGTTGACACCGGACGTGCTGGCGGTTGGTCATGGTCCGCTTGTCGTCGCACCAAGCTTTGATATGCGTCAAGCGGTCGATCGATTCGAACAACTGTTATCCGCTAAAAAGCGAAACGGTTATACCTAAACGAATATACGAAAAAACACCGCCGTTTCTCCTGGTCGCATCGCGACAAAGAGGAACGGCGGTGTTTCATTCGTCCGGTTATTCTGTTTAATACTGGTACAAACGAGCTTCATACGGTGCCAACCGTTCCGGATCATGGGTTTCATGATTGGACAAAAGCAGTTGTTCTTCTCGCAAAGCGAGCGTCGTCGTAACGGCTTCGTCATGAAGATTCAAGACGATTCGCCATGTGACACCGTCCAGTTCCCGCTCGTAGACGTACAAGTACGGATCTTGAATCGCCAAATCGCGGTAGACGCCGTACACCATGACCGGATGTTTTTTCCGTAAGGCAATCAGTGTCCGGTAAAAGGCGAGGACGGAATGGGGATCTTGTTCCGCCGCCTCGACGTTAATCTCCAGATAATTCGGATTGACCGTCATCCAGGAGTGATCAGATTCCGTGAATCCTGCCAGTTGGCTTGTGTTCCATTGCATCGGGGTCCGGGAATTGTCCCGTGCCCGCATCTGCATCGATGACAGGACAGTCCCCGGTGATTCACCGGCTGCAACCCGTTCCGCGTATTGATTCCGGAAGGCGACGTCTTGATAGGCCTCCGGATCAGAAAACCGGATCCCGGTCATGCCGATTTCTTCGCCTTGATAGATATACGGGATGCCGGGTAACGTGTGTAACATCAAGCCAAGTAATTTCGCACTTTCGACCCGGTAGCGTTCGCTTCCGAACCGTGTCACCTGACGTGTATGATCATGGTTGTTCAGGAACTGGGACGCGACACCACGCGGATACAATGCGTCATACCACTGTTTTTGAATCTGCTTGAACCGCGGTAAGTCCATCGTCTCCATGTCATCCGCCACTTCAAAGTGAAACAGCGTCCGTAATTCATTGCGGTCTTCCCCGACGTACAGCAAACCATCTTCCGGACCGACGAACGGAATTTCTCCGACCGTAAATAAATCGGTTCCCGCGAGCACCTCGTCATGCATTTCTTGTAAAAAAGAGTGGATGCCCGGTTGATTGCCGAGATAGGACAGATCAAAGGGATCGGCAACATCCGCAAACGAGGCGCGTTTTTTGATCAGATTGATGACATCCATCCGGAATCCGTCGATGCCTTTGTCCGCCCACCACCGCATCATCGTATAGACGGCTTGTCGGACGGCTGGATGTTCCCAGTTCAAGTCCGGTTGCTCCGATGCAAACGAGTGGAAATAATACTGCTCGCGTGTCTCATCCCACGTCCACGGGCTCGGTGCGAAATAGGAGCGCCAGTTATTCGGAGGTGTTCCTTTTTCCCCATCCTGCCAAATGTACCAGTCCGCCTTTTCGCCCGTCTTGCCACGTCGCGATTCCTCGAACCAAGCGTGTTGATCACTCGTATGGTTGACGACGAGATCAAGAATCAGTTTTAAGCCCCGCTCATGGGCTGCCGCAATCAATTCCTCCAAATCGGACAGCGTTCCCGCCTTTTCCATGATCGTGTAATAGTCGGAAATATCATATCCGTTATCGACATCGGGTGATGTATAACAGGGGTTTAACCAGATGACATCCACACCAAGCGACGCGATGTAATCCAACTTTTCGATCACCCCCCGTAAATCTCCCATCCCGTCTCCGTTCGAGTCCTTAAAACTGCGCCAATACACTTGATAGACAACGGCTTCTTTCCACCAGGTTCGATTCATCCGATCATCTCCTTAGTTATCTAATCGTCTTCTTGTTCAGTGTATCAAAAACATGAAAGAGAGCGGCCGTTTTTCCCAATTATCAACAATTATGAAAAAACCCTTTTCTTTTGACTGAAAATTCGCTATCCTTGACGACAATACCTAACAAGGAGGAACACAGATGAAACATTTCGCCCCATCGATTGCGATTGATCGGCTGCCCGCTCCGGTCTTTGCTGAACTCGCTCAGCGGATTGGTGCCGTCAAAGCAGCCGGCCACGATGTCATCACGCTTGGTCAAGGAACACCGGACCAAACCACGCCCGTACATATTTTGGACGCCCTAAAAGAGGCCATCAATGACGCCGCCAATCTCCAATATCCTCCGTTTCGCGGACATGATTTTCTCAAACAGGCTGTAGCCGATTTTTATCAGTCCGAATTCGGTGTGACGATTGATCCTGCTTCTGAGGTCGCCATTTTGCTCGGCAGTAAAGCCGGCATCGTCGCCTTGCCGCAAACAATCGTCAATCCGGGTGAAGGTGTCATTGTTCCCGATCCCGGTTACCCCGACTATCTTTCCGGCGCGGCATTGGCAGGTGCTTACCCGATCACATTACCGCTCCTTGCGGAAAATGCTTTTTTACCTGACTACACGTTACTCGATACGACGGATGTCGAACGGGCCCGGATGTTGTTCCTCAACTATCCGAGCAATCCGACCGGCGCGACGGCGACGGCGGAAGCCTTTGAACAGTCGGTCGCTTTCGCTGACGCGAACGACATTTGTGTCGTCCATGACTTGGCGTACGGCGGTATCAGTTTTGATGGTCCGACCCGAAGTTTCCTCCAGACCGAAGGAGCGAAAGACGTCGGAATCGAACTCTTTTCATTATCCAAACGCTTCAACATGTCCGGCTTCCGCATCGCCTTTGCAATCGGGAATCCATCCGTCATCTCAAGTATCGAAACGTACCAGGAACACTTATACGTCAGTGCCTTTACACCCATCCAGCACGCAGCGACCGTCGCCCTGTCAAGCGACCAAACGTGTGTCCGTGAGCTGAGTGCGCTGTATGAAGCCCGTCGCGATGCCTTGTTCGGCAAATTACAAGACATCGGATGGGATGGACCGATCCCTGGTGGTTCCTTCTTCGTCTGGTTGCCGGTCCCGTCCGGCTTTACGTCACAAAGTTTTACCGACCACTTGCTGGACGAGGCGCATGTCGCCGTCACACCGGGACATTTCTTCGGTGAATATGGCGAAGGCTACGTCCGGATCAGTTTGATTGCCGACGCCGAACGATTGGTCGAAGCTGCCGAACGGATTGGTCAGCTCAATCTGTTTCAGCAAGCCGTTGCGGAATAATTCTGAAAAAACGTTTGACAGATGGGAATGATTTCCGTTAAAGTAAATCCCAACAGCATATCTACTTATCGCGAGCGACCGAGGGAATAGGCCCAACGACGTCCGGCAACCACCTTTAAGGAACGGTGCCACATCCTACAGAATGTTTCATTCTGAGAGATAAGTTACGAAATCTTACACTTCGTCGCTTTTTTCTGGTTGCTCTTAACTGGAAAAAGGCGATTTTTTTGTATAGGGAGGAAACAACAGATGATTGAATTCAAAGGCATCACCAAACGGTTCGTACGTGACCGGACACCGATTTTCGCCCTGCGTGACGTCAACTTAACGATTCAGCAAGGAGAAATTTTTGGCATCATCGGTGAATCCGGTGCCGGAAAAAGTACCTTGTTGCGTTTGATCAACGGACTCGAAACACCGACCCAAGGAACGGTCAAAGTATCCGGTATCAAACTGTCCGATTTATCCAAAGGCAGCCTAAGAGAGTTGCGCCTGAAGATCGGAATGATCTTTCAACATTTCCAATTGATTCAATCGCGGAATGTTTCCGACAACATCGCGTTCGCCTTAAAGGCAGCCGGCGTCAAACGCAGTGATTTCCCAAGCCGGATCAAAGAACTCGTTGCCCTGGTCGGACTTGAAGGATTTGAGACGAATTTCCCGAGCCAACTCAGCGGCGGACAAAAACAACGGGTCGGGATTGCCCGCGCCCTGGCGAATAATCCGAGTGTCCTGTTATGTGACGAGGCAACATCAGCTCTCGATCCGGTCACGACCCTGCAAATTCTGGAATTGCTGAAGGACTTGAATGAACGGCTCGGTCTGACGATCATCCTGATCACTCACGAGATTGATGTCGTCAAACAGATTTGTCACCGCGTCGCCGTCATGGCTCACGGTGAAGTCGTCGAAGTCGCCAACACCTACGACATATTCAGTCAACCGACCCATGACGTCACAAAACATTACGTCGATACAGCACTGCAAATCGAGTTGCCGGAACGGATACTTCGGACGACACCCGGGAAGATCATCCGTCTCCAATTCACGGGAGAAAAGACCGGTGAGAGTACGCTGTCAGAAGCGATCAAACAATTTGATATCTCGGTCAGCATCCTGCACGGAAAGGTTGATTATATTCAAAACGTCGCCTTCGGGGTGTTGATCGTCAGCCTGACCGGTCCAACGCTTCACGTCAACCGGGCCCTCACTTGGCTTGAGGAGCAACTCCATACGCTTGAGGTGATTCAGGATGTGGCTTGACCGGATTCAAACGATGTTACCGGAGTTGGCAAAAGCCTTAGGCGAAACGGCCTTGATGGTCGGGATTTCCCTTGGTTTTGCCCTCGTCGTCGGGATTCCGCTGGGAATTCTTTTATTCATCACCGACCGTGGATTGTTTTTCCAAAACGTCTTCGTTCGCAGTATTTTGGACTTTTTCGTTAATATCGTTCGTTCGTTACCGTTCATCATCTTGCTTGTCGCATTGATTCCACTGACACAATTGTTGCTCGACAATACGATCGGTCCGACAGCTGCTTCTGTCAGCTTAAGTGTTGCCGCTATTCCGTTTCTTGCCCGACTCGTCGAGACCTCACTCCGTGAGATTCCACCGGGCTTGATCGAAGCTGCTGAGGCGTGCGGCGCCACACCATTTCGCATCATCATCAGCGCCCTGTTACCGGAAGCCCTTCCCGGAATCATTCAAGCGGTGACGTTGACGACGATCAGCCTGATCGGCTTTTCTGCCATGGCCGGCATCGTCGGCGGCGGCGGTGTCGGTGACCTCGCCATCCGCTTCGGTTATTACCGGTACGATAACGTCGTCATGATCGTGACGATCATCGTACTCGTCGTCATCGTCCAAAGCATCCAAGGGCTCGGCAATCAACTTGCCCGTCGTGCTGATAAACGTTAAATCCAAAATAGAGACCACTAAGGGAGAGAATGACTATGAAAAAACGATACGCCTTTTTAGCAACAGGATTACTGGGAGCCGGGATTCTTGCCGGCTGTGGCGACAGCAGTGCGAAAGAAGAAACCAAGTCGATTAAGATTGGTGCGACGAGCGGTCCTTACAGTGACATGGTCAAAGAAGCGATTCAGCCTGGTCTTGAAAAGAAAGGCTATAAAGTCGAAATCGTTGAATTCAGCGATTACATCCAGCCGAACATTGCGCTCGGCAGCGGCGACATCGACGCGAACTTGTTCCAACACTCGATCTATCTGAAGACGTTCGCGAAGGAAAAAAATCTCGATCTTAAAGGGCTGATCACTGTTCCAACGGCACCGATGGGCTTATACAGTAAATCCTATAAGTCGCTTGATGACGTCAAGACAGGCGCAGAAGTCGCAACACCAAACGATCCGACCAACCAAGCCCGCGCATTGAACCTGCTCGCTGAACAAGGCTGGATTGAGTTGAAACCGGATGCTGATCCATTGACGGTTTCTGAAAAAGACATTGTCAAGAATCCAAAAAAACTCGTCATCAAACCACTGGAAGCAGCACAGTTGCCACGTGCCATCGAGAGTGTTGATATCTCTGCCGTCCCTGGAAACTTTGCGCTTGCTGCGAAATTCGATTTACTTGATGCGTTGGCACTCGAGAAAATGGACGAGCAGTACCGTAACTTAGTCGCTGCCAAAACAGCAGATGAAAAGAAACAGCTCGCGAAAGACTTGACGGCTGTCGTCGAATCAGATGACTTTAACGCTGTCATTGAAAAGTCCTTTAAAGGCTTCAGTAAACCCGAGTGGGCAAACTGACGTAACTCCTTTTGTGGATTCATTCATCTAAAGATGATATAAAACCCCTGAAACAGCTCCCTCCCCTTACAAAAAGGATACGGAACGGTTTCAGGGGTTTTCTATTGAATGATCACTCGTTAGAAGTCACGTCTTCCGCTCGACTTCTACGGGAAAAGGAAGCGCTGCTTCCGTCAGGAACAGGCGAGACCCGGTCATCAAACAGATGACAGCTAGCTTGCGTTCCGCCCGAGAAAAGCGAGTGGAGAAGACGGGACTTCGTCAATCGAACTCCCACTCTCATTTTTCAGGACAGGATTCAAATACAGATGGCGCGTCATCCACCTACAGATTGATCCACACAAAAGAACCCCAATCCTGCTTTCGCAAAATCGGGGTGATACGTACCCTTTAGTTGTAAATATTACTTTAAGGTGTCCGGAAGTTAATCGTGAAGTACGGCGAGTTTTCCCGGAAAGCCACACCGACATCCGCCTGTTTGAAATCATTGTTCATGATATTGTCGCGGTGTCCTTTTGAGTTCATCAATCCCCAGTGTGCCGCAAAGACGTTCGGGTAGCCCATCGAAAGATTTTCTCCGGCTGTCGAGAAGCGGATTCCTTTTTCTTTCATCCGTTCAAACGGATCGCGTCCTTGCGGATCGGTATGGGAGAAGAAATTGTTTTTCGCCATGTTCTCACTGTGGGCTCGTGTGACAGGTTTCAGCGCATTGTACGGAGTCAGTGCTCCGCGTTTGTACTCTGCCCGGTCCCAGTTCATCAGGCGCAACATCAATTTCTCATCCGTTGTCCGTAATGCACTCGATGCCGTTCCGTAGAATCCGCTTTTCTTCGCTTCCACGTCCTTCGGGATGGCAAGTGTCGCTTTGACCTTATTGCCGTCGTGCTGATCAAAGAAATACGTGACATAGCGGTCCTTTTTTTCATAAACGGCAGCGTGATCGAGGTTCAACAAATAATTCGTATTCCCTTTCCGGTACGACTTGACGGCTTTCCAGCCTTTTTTCGCAAGTGTCGCTTCCGTATCTTTGTTCAGGACGGCTCCTTGCGTCGTCACGCCGTTTTTCGAACGGTACTTCCCGTAATCTTTGCCGTCTTTCGTCAGCGCCACAAACTCTTCAGACGCTGTTCGCCTCACTTCCCAGTCATAACCCGGATATTCACTCGTATATCGATCAATCAGCGTTCCCCCGCTTTTCGGGTAGTCCGCCTCCGCCTGTTCCATGGGGGTGTTCTCGTAACTAAAGAAAGCGACCGCTGCTACTCCGAGCACTAACCACTTTTTCATGTGTCTTTCGCCTCCTCATTTGTTCCATTACCCTAATTTTAAAAGAAACTAGTCCGTTCGAACAGTCTAAGCTATTGTTTCAAGTGAAATCACACGATTCAGTATCTTCCTTCACATTTTTGACACATTTTGGACTTTATGCGCAAAAGAGGTCTGACGTCTTTATTCATCACATTCTCACATCATTATCATACATAAAATAAACTATTCTTTCCCTGTTGTTAAAATGTGTGAACATTCTTTTATTTTCATTCCTTTTAAATGTTGTTGCCGTTCCCGAAAAGCCTCGCTATCATTAGAACTCGTAAGGAAAAAATAAGGAAATTCTATATAATATCTACTTCCAAAGGAGTATGCCATGATCCTACTTTATTTTATTTACGAATCGATTACGTTTTTGCCGATCCAGCAGTATTTGTTTTCCGGATGGATGATTTTAGTCTTACTGACCGTTTCGTTCAGTATTGCCAATGCCCATGAAGAAGTCCATATCAGTCAGCGGTTTGGTTTTGAATTGCTTGTGCCCGGCGTCGGTCATTTATTAAGGAAACAATTCATTCCCGGTCTTTCCATTATCCTTCTGCTGATCATCATACACTTTACGTACATGTTCCGCGCTATCCCGCTCCACCTCGCTTTACTGCTCACTCTTTCCATCAGTCTGTTTTCTTTTCTCTCTCTATTTATCCGAACATACAAAAAAGCGGACGATTAAGTCCGCTTTTTTTAATGAGATTACTTAGTATTTAGTTGTTTCCTTTAATTTGTAACCGTTCGAGAGTTCAAGCCAGATCGTTTTCCCTTTTTTCGTCTTTACTTGAATATACGGACGACCTTGAGAAACACGTAATTCGAGTAGCTCACCTTGTTGATCGGCATGCGTTTCACTCGCTTTGTCCCATTTCCCGGCAAGTTTCCGTTCAATGAAGATATGTTTCCCTTTTTGGACAGCACGCCATTTTCCGATTTCTGCTTTCCCGTTGACAGCAACGGCACTTTCCATCCCTTGAATCGAGATGATGGCCGGATCATGGTCACTGGCACTGCCGTCTGCTTCCATGTAATCGGAGTTGATGTTGACGATATCAGACGACGTATATGGCTTCAGGTTTTTCGAAATCAAGACATGGTCAAGGACCTGGGCGTTTCCGTTGTAGATGTACGAATACCGTTCGGATTTCGGAAGATCATCCACTGTGTTCCAGAGGTTGTCCCCTTTGAGGATATCCAGCGTTTTCGAGAACTGGAAGTCGTTTAAGTCACCAAGTACAACGACGTTCGCATCTTTGACTTCTGTTTCCAGCTCACGGACGAAATCTTGTACGATCGTCGCGATGGCATGGCGTTGGACTTCACTTTTACGGACAGCCGGTTGGTTTTTACCAAAGTCCGCTCCATCGCCGCCTTTTGAATTAAAGTGGTTGGCGATGACGTGATACGATTCCCCTTTGAAGATGAACTCTCCGACGAGTGGCTTCCGTGAACTTGCAAAGTTCGGATCCGTCGGTTGAATCCGTCCCGGGTTGTTCGTCAATTTACCATTCTCGACAGCCACTGCTTCTGTCGCTGTTCCTTTTTCACCTGACGCAAGTGAGACACGTGCCGGGTTATACAAGAAACCGACACGGATGTTTCCACCCGGCTGTCCGCCGTCTTTTTTATCTTCCGGTGCGATATCGGTATACGCGTAACGGACACCTGTCTTCGCTTCGATTGCGGCAATCAATGTCTCGAACGATTTTGAAGCATCCACCGTGCCGCTGTCTGTCGCACCGTCATTATCCTGCATTTCCGTCAAACCGACGATATCCGGTGTTTTCAGGAACGTCGCGATCCCTTCGGAAACACGGTCCACCTTGCCGGCATCTGCCGTTGAAGCAAAGTTTTCGACGTTATACGAGGCGACCGTCAAACGTGAATCTCCTGTTTCGATGTTCGTCGGCTGACGATCCACTTCACTTGTGATTAACGTCGGTAAGTCAGCTGCTTTTGAAAGCACTTTGTAAGCCGAGTAGTTATAACTCATGACCCCTTCAATCGTTCCGTCAAAGCGGTCTCCGGATTTCGCCCGGTACGAGCTGCTGCCCATCTCAACGAACAGACGCTCCGGATTGACGTTATTTGCCGTTAAGATTGGTGTCCCGCGTTTTGTATAGTCTTTGTTTGCCGTTTGTGTCCGCACTGGAATCGTCCGGTTGGCCTGTGGACCTGTGACGACGGCGTTCGGAAGCGCGACACGCATTCCTTCGACACTCTCGTATAAATCGATGGCATCTTCAGCCGGATCAAATTCAGCAAACGAATCGTTGTCGACGACTTGTGTCGGAATCAAGACACCCTTCTCCCCGAGGACGATGCTTGCCGGTAATCCTGTATTCAATGCGCCTTTGACGAGGTTGACTGTACTGATCTCTGTGACCGCAAGATCCGTGTCAAACTTATCACTGTATCCGCCAAGTAACCATTCTTTGACGTAACCCGTCGTTGCGACGGTCTGACCAATTGCCGCACCGTGATTTTTAGCGTATACCAGCACACCTTCTGATGTTTTGCTGTTGTTATCCGGGTTCGGATCCTGCATGTAGAAGTTGTTTGCATCAACGATATACGTGACGACACCGGTCGTCCGGACGAGTTGATCCGCGTATGGTGACGTGTGGGCTACCCCTTGAATACTGCTGATTTTCGTGACGGGTGGTGCGATGTAATATTTGAACGTCGACACGGCAGATGTTTTACCGTCTTTAACCACAACCGCTTGGATCGTGACTTCGTCATTGATTGTAATCGGTCCGGAATAAACAGGGCTTTCTGCTGTCGGTGTCGAGCCGTCGACTGTAAAGTGAATCGTCCCTTCGCCCGTCAGTGTGACTTGATCGCCGCGTTCGACTTCTCCGACGGGTGATGCCGTTGGTGCGACCAAGATGTCTCCTGCTTCAGCAGCATGTGTACCGAGGTCCGTCAACGTATCGACCGGAAAACTTGTCCATTGCGACGGTTCATATGTTTTTGATCCTGCTGTGACGTTTGTCTTGCGGACAAGTGTCGTATCTTTCGCAAAGTCCGTGCTCGATCCGACGGGTCCGATGATATCAAGGACTTCATCCCCTTTTTTCAAGGCAACGGGATCATTTCCGTTGAAGTTCAGTGAACCGGTTGTTTGTTGCGCTTTTCCCTTGATGTCTGCATTCGCGCTTGAATTGGCGATCACAAACGTTTTTCCCGGCTCAATCGTGCCGGACAATGTGATTTTCGCTTCCGAAGGTCCACCGTTCGTATACTGTACAAGTGTATAATCGGCTAAATTAATGATTTGCCCCGAACCATTATAAATCTCAATCGCTTTATTGTTGCTTGATCCTTCTATGTACTCAGACAAGATGACGCCTTCGCCTTCTGCCCCGACCGTAATACCTGCTTGCGGAAGAATTCCTGCTGTTAATGCGCCGACCAATGCCCACTTCCCAAACGTACTGACGTTCTTCATGATGTTACCCCCTATGAATTTTCTGACACTTCTTTATATTATCAGATATATTTACGGATAGTGTATATTTTGTGTAAAAAAAGACCTTAATATTCGTAAAAGAATTAATTGTTAACGCTTACAAAAATTAATCATTCGTCTTTACGTTACAAAAAAACACGAAAGACAGACAATTGCTTAAAAAAGGGCATAAAAAAAACGCCTTTTCAGCGTGTCTGTTTTTAGGTGTCATGAGAATCGAGGATACAGGTGATCAAAACACCTGAAACGACGAAAGCCCTACCTCTCTTTCGTTGTTACGGCTCCTTGGCCGCGCCAGCTGAATCAAGCGTTTTAGCAAGAATCAAGTTACGCGTTGGGTTGCGTATTTACTGGGATTTTTAGAATTTCGCTCGGAATGAGCTGAAAAGTATCGAATGGAAGGTTTATCTTGCTGGGTCAACTTCTTCTAGTTGAACAGAAGAAGGACAAAATAAAAGCGATGACTTATGTCTGACTCATTTGTCAGTAAGGTCTAAAAATCCTGACCTGATTATTAAATTGTGTATTTAAGTGAAAGATTCTCACATGAGTGATCATCCCCGATTCATGACAAAATTCAATATAACACATTTTATTTTATAAAGTCAATTTTTTTCATCTTCCTATTTTAAAGGACTGAACGAACCGTTGATTCCCCCTTTCAAAATCGGTATCGTTAGGGAGATGACATTATTATAGAAGAAACGAGGTCAAAAGAGATGGCTACGAATCGATTGATCCATGAAAAGAGTCCTTATTTATTGCAACATGCCGAGAATCCTGTCGACTGGTATCCGTGGGGGGAAGAAGCATTCGCCATGGCCCGGGCAACCAATAAACCGATTTTCCTGTCGATCGGCTATTCGACGTGTCATTGGTGCCACGTCTTGGCGCACGAAAGCTTTGAGGATGAAGAGACCGCCCGTCTGCTGAACGACCGTTTCATCTCCATCAAAGTCGACCGGGAAGAACGTCCGGACATCGATCAAATTTATATGACGGCAGCCCAACTGATGAACGGTCAAGGGGGATGGCCGCTCAGCGTCTTCATGTCACCTGACCAAACCCCGTTTTACATCGGGACTTATTTTCCAAAAACGCCACAATTTAATCGTCCCAGTTTCCGGCAGGTCGTGCTGCAACTGGGTGAACATTACCGGACGGATCCCGAAAAAATTGAACGGGTCGGCACTGAAATCAATCAGGCCCTGTCAAACGTCCTTCATGGTGACACCTCGGGTCAACTTGACGAGTCACTCGTTCACGACACCTTTGACCAGGCGATGCGGCAATTTGACGTCAAAAACGGCGGGTTTGGTGAAGCACCAAAGTTCCCTTCTCCTTCCCTGCTGACTTTTTTGCTTGATTATCATCGCTTTGCGGAAGACGAGACCGCCTTACAGATGGTCATGCGGACGTTAACGGCGATGCGCGACGGCGGAATCACCGATCAAGTCGGCTATGGTCTTTACCGGTACACCGTCGACGCCCGTTGGGAAACGCCGCATTTTGAAAAGATGTTGTATGATAATGCCCTGTTTGCGACGGCTTGCATCGAAACGTTCCAAGCTTCCGGGCGCGAACGGTTCAAACAGTATGCGGAAGAAGTGTTTACGTATATCGAACGGGATTTGTTATCGCCGGAAGGAGGATTCTATTCGGCGGAAGACGCGGACAGTGAGGGACGGGAAGGACTGTTCTATACCTTCACCGCTGAGGAACTGACCACGTTCCTTGGGGAAGAGGCCTTGTTCCCGCTGTATTACCAGGCTACTCCTGGCGGTAATTTTGAGGGGCGGAATATTTTCCGACGGACCGACCACTCTCTGCAGGCGTTCGCCGCTGAACAAGACATGCCTGTTCGCGACGTCGTACGTCAACTCGAACAGGAACGACAAACGTTACTTCGGATCCGCAACATGCGGACCCGTCCGTTTCGGGACGATAAAGTCTTGACGTCTTGGAACGCTCTGATGATTTCCGCTTATGCCAAGGCCGGACGGGTTTTTGCCAATCCACATTACACGTCAGTCGCGGAACGTGCCTTAGCGTTCCTCGAGACCCGTCTGATCGATGGCGATACGGTTCGAGTCCGTTACCGTGAAGGTCACGTGCAAGGAAATGGATTTCTCGATGACTACAGCTTCTTGACGGAAGCTTATCTGGAACTGCATCATACGACACAAAAAAGTCAATACCTCCATGCTGCCCTCCGTCTGACGGAACGGATGCTCCGTGATTTTGGAGATTCCAACAGCAGCTTCTTCTTTACGTCTGTTAATGATGAAACCCTATTGGTTCGACCAAAAGATCTGTACGACGGCGTCACACCCGCCGGAAACAGTACAGCAGTCTCGAATCTGTTGCGTCTGTCCCAACTGACCGGTCGGACGAGTTATCGGGACGCGGCCCATCAGATTTTTGCATCCGTTGCGCTCGAAGTCAAGGCACAGCCGACCGGATTTGCCAGTCTGATGAGTGCCTATGTCCACACCTTGATGCAGCCAAAAGAACTGATCATTCTGACTGACACCCAGGAAGCAATCGAACCTTTTTTATCACAACTCCTGGCACAACGCATACCGGAATTGTCGTTGCTCGTCGGCAAAAAGACGGACTTGCTGTCCATCGCACCATTTCTGGCGGACTATGAACCAATCGATTCAGCTCCAACCGCTTATCTCTGTCACGATTTTCAATGTGACCGTCCGACAACAAACCTCGAATCGCTTCTTGAACAACTAAATTCCTGATGCCCTTCCCTTCTGTTTCCTAAAACAGAAGGGTTTTTTAAAAAACAAAACCCCTTTTTTCAAAAAAATTCTAAATATACTGTAGATAAATGTTTTATTGTCGATAGTAAGAATAGGCAAATTAATTTCACACCTTAGAATTGACATCCTAGAGCCCGATACGTCTTCGGACGAATTCTAACTAGGAGGATACGATCTTTGAACACGACACTATTCACGAAAACCTTGAAGATGCTGGTCAGCTTCATCCTGGTCCTCGGTATATTTGTTTCTTACAGTCCATCATTAGAGGCCGCAACGACGAAAGCAACGACCTACCGTCTGTCTACCGATACTTATCTGTACGACAAGACGACATCTTCACGGAAACGCCTGTTGACGATCAAGACCGGAACTATCGTTTCATCCACGTATGAGTCCACTTCTGGCTACTTCAGAAGAGTGTCATACAACGGAAAAACGGGATATGTCGCGTCAAAATATCTAGCAGCATACGACAAAAAAGAAACGATCAAGGGACAACGGTTCCTCGTTTCGAAAAAGACGGCGCTCCACACAGCGGCGTCAACGACAGCTCCTGTCATCACGACACTCAATGAACAGGATGCGTACTACAGTTCACAAAAAATCACGAATTCGGTCGGAGAAGTCTGGTACCGCGTCAAATATGACGGGAAGACCGGTTACGCCCGTTTTCTGAATGCACAACCGATCAGCTATACACGTTTAGCAAAAACAACGTTGAAGACGACAGACGGTTACATCCTGCGCCAGTATGCCGGCACAGCGTATCCGCGTCAGCTTGTCGTTCCAACGGGGACATCGCTCCAAACGACAGGACGGATCGGTGACTGGTATAACGTCACTTATGCAGGCAAATCCGGCTACATGCATAAAGCAGCCTTCGTCGGTTCATCCAAACAAGACGTGACGACGATTCCGGAAACGGCCTTCAAGACAAAAACCGCTCTCGCTTTATACGATGCGACGGACGGAACAAAACGTCCGCTCATCACGATCCCAAGCGGAACGATCGTCAAATCAACGGCACGGTCTGGTCTGTATCATCGTGTCACGTACAATGGGAAAACAGGTTACGCCTTAACTGCTTCTCTGACGGAATACACAGCCACCGTGAAATTAGCTTCATCCCGCTTCCTGTTATCAAACGCTGTTGCGATCAAAGCGTCTCCATCGTCATCGAGTACGACGATTGCCAGCTTACAAACCGGTAATGTCTACTACACGACGTCACTCGTGACGAATTCGATCGGTCAACAGTGGCACAAGGTCTCAAAAGATGGCAGGACCGGTTACGTTCAAGTCAACCAAGGAAAAGCCATCAAGTATTATACGGTCCACGATCTTTCGTTAAAAACGACGACGGCGACAGCACTTCACTCGTATGCCGGTCCTTCTTACGGAGTCGTCAAAACGATTCCAAGCGGTACTGTCATCAAGATTCAAGGCAAAATCGGCAACTGGTATAAAGTATCGTATGACGGGAAATCAGGTTATGCGTCAGGTGCAACCTTTACCGATCATGTGACGACACAATCGATTCCGACGACGGACTTCGAGCTTAAAACAGACGTCGCGGTGAAAGCTGCTCCAAAAGCAAGCGCGACGACCATCACGACGTTCAAAACGAACGATATTTATCAAACGAATCAACTCGTCACGAACGGTTCATCGAAATGGCACCGGGTGACGAAAGACGGTCAGACGGGATACCTTCCGGTTGACCAGGGCACACCGGTTTCCTATACATCGGAAAACATCGCGATGAAGACAACTGCAACGACAGCACTGCGTACATATGCAGGTAACTCGTATGCGACGACCGCAACGATTCCGAGCGGGACAAACGTACAGGTCATCGGAAAAATCCAAGACTGGTACAAAGTGTCGGCAAGCGGAAAAACAGGTTATGTGCCTGCTGATACGATGACGGAACTGATTACGAAAAAGACACTTTCGGCTTCCCGCTTCGTCTTATCGAAATCGGTCGACGTGAAGAAAACCCATCATTCGACAGCCGACACATTAACGACTTTGACGGCAAGTGACGTCTACTACACGACACAACTCGTCACGAACGGTCGTTCTGAACAATGGCACCGGATGAACATCAACGGTAAAACTGGTTACGTTCGCGTCAACCAAGGAACGCCGATTGCTTACAGTGCCGTCTCAGCAACAAAGTATAAAACATCCAGCTCGACACCACTTCGTTCATACGCCGGTCCTTCTTACGGGGCTGTCACGACGATTCCGAGCGGAACAATCGTCACGGTAACCGGACAAATCGGCACTTGGATGAAAATCACATATGCCGGCAAGAGCGGCTACGCGTCTGCTTCGACATTAAATGAATTTACCGAAACAAAGACAATCCCGGAAGCCCGTTTCTTGCTTGATGCATCCATCGCTGTCAAAAGTGATGCGAAAGATTCCGCAAGTACGATCGCTACCTTAAACAAAGGGAACGTCTACACGACAAAAACATTGGTTGTCACGTCTGCAAACGGTCAGTGGCACCAAGTCACTATTAATGGGAAAACCGGCTATATCAAACTGGGTCAACCGACTTCAGCCATCGGTTATGAACCGATTGAAAAATCGTTTGTCCGGGCAACAGGAACGACTTTACTCCGGTCCTATGTCGGAGATGCGTATCAGCCGGTTGCTTCCGTTTCACTCAACACCGTCTTGCCGGTAACAGGGAAAATCGGTAACTGGTATGAAGTTTCCTACGAAGGGAAGACGCTGTATGCGTACAACGGGACACTCGTCATGACGTCGTCCAAATTAAATATCTACAATTCAGTGGCAACACCGTTTACGTTTGACAGTTTCATCAGTGCGCAAATGAAATTGAACCCACCACCACAGACGGATCTGTACGCGTCGAAGCTGATGTACGTCAGCGCGGATTATGTCCGACTTGGCGGCGCACTGGATCCGGTCAATGGAACAATCGCAACGGTCACTGCGACGACACCACTCAACATCCGGTCCGGCGCAACGACAGCAAGTCACGTTTACGGTCAATTCAAACCGCAAGCGATGATCAAGGTGTATCAAAACGTCAGCGGATTCTACACGACATATCCGCGTATCTATACATCGACTACACGCTATTCGACGATTTATTGGTTAAATGCGCTGGAAGCAGATGTCCGTAACGCGGCAGATCCGCTGAAGGTGGATCGCCAGTCATCGGCTTACTATCAATTCCTTGATTTATCAAAATCAACGGGCGCTACAGCCGCGACACTCAACAAGATCCTTGCGACAAAAGGCATCTTCGGGAAGTGTTCAACCGGCAGTTGTGGACAAGCCTTCATCGATGCGGGCGCTAAATATTCGCTGAACGAAGCGTACTTGATCTCACACGCTTTACTTGAGACAGGCAACGGTTCTTCAAAATTAGCAACCGGCGTCAGCTGGAATGGACGGACCGTTTATAACATGTACGGCATTGGTGCATACGATTATGACGCCATCAACACAGGCGCAGCGTATGCTTACAGCCAAGGTTGGTTCACACCGGAAGCTGCAATCATCGGCGGTGCTGAATTCATCAGTACGAAGTATGTGCATAATCAATATGATCAAAACACCCTCTACAAAATGCGTTGGAGCCCGATGCGTCCTGGTGTTCATCAGTACGCGACGGATATGGGCTGGGCCGTTAAACAAACGACTCAGATCTATAACCTGTATCAACAGATGGAGAGCTACACGGCTGTCTTTGATATTCCGGTCTTCGCCCGTTAAACACAACAAAAACATCGAGGCATTGAATCGATCGATTCGTTGCCTCGATGTTTTTTTGTACTTCCATCGTCCCCGTCTGACGGAAGACATCTCCTGCATTTACGCGGAAGAGACATCCTGTCAGACTTGATCATCGGCGACGATTTGCAGATCGATGCCCCGGTTTTGACGCATGATCTGATTGACGATTGAGCCGCGCCGGATTTCCTGCCAGCGGGTCCGGGCGGATTGACCGAGTACGATTTGGGTGATGCGGTGATGCTTCGCGACCGCCGTGATGGTCGCGGCAATCGAGCGTTCTCCTTGAATCCGGATCAACACTTCGGCGTCGAATAAGGACCCGCTCTCACGCAACATGGCGAGGACTTCTGCTTGCCCTGCCGACAGCTTATTCTCCGGTCCCGATAAAATCGTCAGGATATAGAGATCTGCTTTCAGGCGACTCGCCATCCGGAATCCCCGGTAGATCAATTTCCGGGCATTTCCGTTTAACTGAACACAGACCAGAATTCGTTCCTGTAACAGCTTCGGATCTTTTTCAATCAACAACCGCGTCTGATAGACTTGATCATCGACCTCGTCCGCAACCTGCCGGAGCGACAGTTCACGCAGACTCGCCAAGTTTTGCAGTGAAAAAAACGAGTTCAAGCTTTGTTCGATTTTTTCTTTTCTGTAGATTTTCCCCTGTTCGAGCCGTTCGCGCAACGTCTGTGGTGTGACATCGACCAGTAAAATTTCGTCCGCTTCACCAAGGAACGGGTCCGGAATCCGTTCCCGGACCTCGACCCCCGTCACTTCCTTGACTTTAAACAGCAGACTCTCGAAATGTTGGATGTTGACGGCTGAATAGACATTGATGCCGGCGTCAAGCAGCGCCGAAACATCTTGATACCGTTTTTTGCGGATGGATCCCGGCGCATTCGTATGCGCCAATTCGTCAATCAAGACGATATCCGGTTGCCGGGCGATGATCGCGTCGACGTTTACTTCGAGAAACACCTTGTCCTTGTACAACACTTCCAACAACGGGACCTGCTCCAAGGAGCCGATCATCTCGGCTGTTTCACGTCGACCGTGTGTTTCAATTAATCCGAGAACGACATCCCGCCCTTCTTCGATGAGCATTCGGGCGTCGGCGAGCATTTTATACGTCTTTCCGACACCAGGAGCTGAGCCGATATACAGCTTCAGCTTTCCTCGTGTCATGACTGACTCCGATCAAGCGCCAGATTCAGCAACAGCACATTGACGTACGCATCATTTCCTGCTTCTTGCTCAATCAACCGCCGGACTTCGTCACGCGAGAGATCCCGTTCGGTTGCAATACGATTCACTTGTGCCCGTGCATAGTCGAGCGAGATGTGCGGATCGAAGCCAGAGCCGGATGTCACGCGGGCATCGTCCGGAAGCGAACGTCCGTCCTCTTTGGACTGTTCCTGCTGCTCGTTGATCTTCGTAGTGAGCTCCGGGTTGGATGCTGCTAGGTTATCCCCAGCAGATGCGCCCGCTAATTGATCGACTGCCGATGGACGTCCATGGAAATACTGCTTCGACGTGAAGGGTTGGGCGATCAATTCCGATCCAATGAATTTTCCGTTTTGTTGCAAGAGTGAACCTGCTGCTTTATCGGGTACGAGCAACTGACCAAACAGGGTCAGTAACGCGGGAAAGACGATCCCGCATAACGCTGTGATGAAGACCGTCACACGTATGGCTTGTTTCATTGTCCTTTTTCTCCTTATAGGATGCTTGCGAGCAAGACATCGATGATTTTAATGCCGATGAACGGGACGATGACCCCACCAAGACCGTAGATCAATAAGTTCCGTCCGAGCAGCTGATCTGCCGTCATCGGCTTATAGGAAACACCCTTCATCGCGAGCGGAATCAGCATCGGGATGATGATGGCGTTAAAGATCAAGGCCGAGAGAATCGCGGTCGTCGGTGAATCGAGTCGCATGATATTGAGCAACTCCATCTCCGGAATCGCGACCATGAACATCGCCGGGATGATCGCAAAATACTTCGCGACATCATTGGCAATCGAAAACGTCGTCAAGGCGCCACGCGTCATCAGCAACTGCTTACCGATTTCGACGACCTCGATGATTTTTGTCGGATTCGAATCGAGATCAATCATGTTCGCCGCTTCTTTCGCCGCTTGAGTCCCGCTGTTCATCGCAAGACCTACGTCCGCTTGCGCCAGCGCCGGTGCGTCATTCGTACCGTCTCCGGTCATTGCGACCAAATGTCCTGCCGCCTGCTCCTGCTTGATGACACGGATTTTATCTTCCGGTGTACATTCAGCGACGAAGTCATCGACACCGGCTTCCCGGGCAATCGTCGCTGCCGTCAGGGGATTATCACCGGTACACATGACCGTTTTGATGCCCATCTCACGCAGTCGGTCGAACCGTTCCCGCATTCCCGGTTTCACGGTATCCTTCAGATAAATGACACCTAAGATCGTCTGATCGATGGCGACGACGAGCGGTGTGCCGCCGAGACGGGCAATCTGATCGACCGTCGTTTGAAGGTTATCCGGAATCACACCACCCTGTTCCGTAACCCATTGTTGAATCGCCTGCCCCGCTCCTTTGCGGACGCGGCGTCCATCTGTTAAATCGAGTCCCGACATCCGGGTTTCTGCCCGGAACGGAATGATTTCCGCTCCTTGTAACTTATCCTGATCAATCGGCATGTTTCGCAATCCGGCCAGTTCGAGGACTGAACGTCCTTCCGGCGTTTCGTCTGCGAGCGAGGAGAGGATTGCGCCTTCAAACGCCGCTTCCTGCGTCACATCACCGACCGGTGTGATATCGGATGCCATCCGGTTCCCGAACGTGATCGTCCCGGTCTTATCAAGAATGATCGTTTGAATGTCCCCTGCTGCTTCAACGGCTTTCCCGCTCATCGCGATGACGTTGAATCGGGTCACCCGGTCCATCCCGGCAATCCCGATTGCGGATAATAATCCGCCGATCGTCGTCGGAATCAAACAGACCAGCAACGCAATCAAGATCGGACCGGACAATTCAAATCCCAGATAGTTCGTGAAGACGGGTAAGGTCATGACGACCAGTAAAAAAATCAGTGTCAAACTCGTCAGCAACGTCGACAACGCCAGCTCGTTCGGCGTTTTTTGACGACTCGCTCCTTCGACCAAGGCAATCATCTGATCGAGGAACGATTCCCCGGGATTGCTTGTGATCCGGACTTCGATTTCGTCACTGACGACGAGTGTTCCACCGATGACGGACGAGAAATCGCCGCCCGCTTCTTTAATGACCGGTGCGGACTCGCCGGTAATGGCGGATTCATCAATCGATGCCAGCCCTTTGATGATTTCCCCGTCCCCCGGCACGTATTCACCGGTCCGGACGAAGACGATGTCCCCTTTGCGCAATGTCGCGGATGAGACTTTCTCAATCATCTGACCAACCCGTTTGCGCGCCATTACATCGGCTTTTGATGCCTTCAGCGAATCCGCCTGTGCTTTCCCGCGTCCTTCCGCAATCGACTCTGCAAAATTCGCGAACAGCACCGTCAAGAACAGGATGATGCTGACCGCCAGATTGAAGCCACGCATCTCATCGATGAAAATCGTATACCCGATTGCCATCAAGCAACCGATCCAGACGACGAACATAATCGGTTGCTTCACCATATGCACCGGATTTAACTTTTGAAAGGCATCGCGTGTCGCTTGTTTCGCAATCGATGGATTGACGGCAGATTTGGATTCTCTTTCAGGAATGTTCGGTTCCTGCTCAGTTGGTTGGTATTTTACTTGTTCCATCATTTCTCATTAGCTCCTGTTCACATCGTCAGCCAATCCGCGACCGGTCCAAGTACGAGCACTGGCAAGAATGTCAGCGCACCGACGAGTACGACCGTACCGAGGAAAACTGTGCCGAAAAGTGGGGTATCTGTTTTAAACGAAAATTCATCTTGCGGAACGGCCGGTTTTGCCTTGAGTGATCCGGCAATCGCCAGCATCAGAATCAGCGGAATGTAGCGACCGAAGAATAAAGCAAACGACGTCGAGACATTCCAATACACGTTGGCATCGCCGAGCCCTTCAAAACCAGAGCCGTTGTTGGCCGTCGCGGATGTAAATTCGTATAAGATCTGCGACAGACCGTGATACCCGGGATTCGAAATCCCAGCTACTCCTGGTGGGACGTACATCGAGACCGCTGTCCCGACGAGAATGAGGAACGGTGGGACGAGCAAGGTGATGGCCATCAGTTTGACTTCAAATGTCTCCAGTTTCTTGCCGAGGAAAGTCGGTGTCCGACCAATCAACAGCCCCGTCAAGAAAACGGCAACGAACGCATACAACAGGACATTCAAGAAACCGGCACCCGTTCCGCCGTAAACGACGTTCAGCATCATGTTCCCGAGCTGAATCAATCCGGCCAGCGGATGGAGCGAATCATGCATCGCATTGACCGCACCGGTTTCGGCGGCCGTCGTAATCGAACTGTACAATGCTGTCCCAATTTGTCCGAAGCGAAGCTCCTGACCATGTGCAGTCGGATTTGCGAAGAGACTGCCGGCCATCCCGAACGTCATCATGACAAACAAGATCGTCATCACGCCGAGGAACAGGCGGCCCTGCTTGGCCGAACCGATGATTTTTCCGTAAGCGATCGGAAGTGACATCGGAATCAGCAGCATCAAGAACATCTGGATGAAGTTGACGTATTGGTTCGGGTTTTCAAACGGATGCGCTCCGTTGACACCGAAGAAACCACCACCGTTATTCCCGAGCTGTTTGATGACTTCAAACGCAGCGACCGGTCCACGGTAAATCAGTTGCTTTGCTCCTTCAAGCGTCGTGACGCTGACAGCACCGCTGAACGTCTGCGGCACACCAAACAGAATCATCGCCAGTCCAAACACAAACGAAATCGGCAACAGAATCCGGACGATGAAACGGACGAAATCGGCATAAAAATTACCGAGCGGCTTGTTCGCAAGTCCACGAATGACTGCCATACAAACGGTGAACGCCATCGTCGGTGCGACGAACAGCATCGTTCCGAGGACAAACGTCTGTGACAGATACGATAACGCTTCACCCGAATAATGTTGCTGGTCCGTATTCGTCATGAAGCTGATCGTCGTATGCAGGGCGGTCGACCAATCCAGATTGACAGCTCCGTTCGGATTCAGGGGTAAGCTTCCCTGGAAACGCAGTAGCAAGTACCCTCCGGCAAAAAATAACAAGTTGACGAGCAACAGACTTTTCGAATAACCGACCCACGACTGGTCTTGTTTTCGTTCATCAACACCGAGAACAAGCAAAAACCGCCGTTCGATTTTGCCGAACGAATCCATTTTCCGGTCTTCGACAGGTGCAAAGTAGGTTCCGATGTAACGCCCGAGCAAGACGGCTGCCCCGAGTGCGATGACGAGCAAAATCCAAAATTGGATTAAAAATTGAGTCCACATGATTTGTTTCTCCTATGCGATTAGAATTTTTCTGGATACATCAGACAATAACCAAGATACAAAAAGACGAGACAACCGGTAGCCAGTAAAAACCATGTCATTTCCGGTCACCTGCCCGCCACTGGACCCGTTCAATCCAATCAATCATCAGATACGAACTTCCGAAAAAGAAGATGAGTAACAATACACTCCACAGTTCACCCATTTTGAAATTACCTCCACATTATTCAATATTTTTACAATTAAACACGACAAAAAGACGATGTGAGGCAGTAACGGCCCCAGCATCGCCCTAAAAAATTGGCATCACTGAATAAGAGTCGTTCCCTCCTAAAACGCCTGCGAGGTTAGCTGTCGGATTCGGGCATACCTAGGATTTCGCCCTACTTCTCTGATCTGAGAAGATTCACCCCGTGTCACGTGTCGTGACGGTTGGGTCCCCCGCTTCAATCATGAACTCGGCGTACTTTGAGATCGAAGCATTAACATGTTAGTGTTCGTTGATGAGATGGATATTACTCCGATTATTTGAGGTTGTAAAGCGAATTTCAAAAAAAAATATAGTCAGACTTTTTGATGACTTCTTTTATAAAAATAGTGTTTTTGGAACATATGCTATAGAAGAAAAAAAACCGCAGCGACCGATTCCTTCATCTGAATGGAAAACATCCTTCAGCAAGAAATCAGGCTACGGTTTTTTTGAATAAACAAGGCTTATGGTTGCTCATTCAGTTTGGTCTGGACCGTCAAAGGAGCTAGCATCGTCACCCAAAGGGCAACCACTCCAGAAACAAGAATCACAATATCGCGTTCGAATCCGAGGGTCAGCAAGGCAACCGCACTTGCGACCAGGACCAGACAAAGCGTCGCGATCATGACAAAACGCGATTGTTTCAACATCTTTCTCATGTGGCATCTCTCCTTTCCTTCCAAAGTCTTTTGTAGTCTACCAAATTTTGCAGGATTTCGGGTGTGCTGACACTTGATTGTGAAAGGATTGTCATCTGACAGCCGTTTTCTGGGCGAAAGACCAACCGGTTTGGTACACTGATTTTAAGACTATAAGGGGGAATTTAGACATGTTACAAGAGCAGACTTTTCAACGGATTGACGGAACCGAAGCCACGCTTCAGGATTATCCGGGACAAGCTTGGCTGATCGTCAACACGGCAAGCAAATGCGGCTTGACGCCACAGTTCGAAGGACTCGAGCAACTCCATCAAGATTACCGGAAACAAGGACTCGTCGTCCTCGGTTTCCCTTGTAATCAGTTCGCCGCTCAAGATCCGGGAACTGATGAAGAAATTCAAAGTTTCTGCCAAATGAACTATGGCGTGACGTTCCCTGTCTTCTCAAAAATCGATGTCAATGGTGAAACGGCACATCCTTTGTTCACGGAGCTGAAAAAGCTCGCCCCGAACACGACAGGTGAAGAAGACGTGGAATGGAACTTCACGAAGTTTTTAGTAACACGTGACGGTGAGGTGACACGCTTCGCCCCAAAAACGAATCCGACTGATTTGGTCGCAGCAATCGAACGGATTCTCGTTGCTGTTTAAAACATCCCTAATGATCCATCAACAAAAAAAGTTCTGTTTCGACCGTACATCGAAGCAGAACTTTTTTTAATTTCCCACTGACTTAAACACTATTTTCCATACAGACCCGTCTCACTGATTTACAGTCAAGGTGTCCCCGGTTCCAAGTGTCCTTTAATCATCTCTTCCGTCAAGACTTTGACGTCCTCGACGTCACGCATCTCCGTAAACGGATGTCCCCAGACATCGAGCCATTCGATTTCTTCGATCGGTTGCGTCCGGAAACGTTCCCCTGTCGGTTCAAAAGAAGCGGCAGCCGTCGACTCGAATGCGGCATATTTCAGCAACCACGGTTTGTCGAGCAACAGCTTCATCGTCTGTTTCGGTTGCTTGAACATGACGTCACCGACCAAGACAACCGGATCAAATCGTTCATGTAATGGATGCGTGTACTGGACCGAAACGATCAGCGCATGGTTCAGGACTTTTTCATTTTGACGCGTATACGACCGCGTCAAAAAATGCGGCACCAATGATTCGGCACTGTCTTTTGTTTGATGGATGCTTAATCCGTGTTCCGTCTGGACGACGTCCGGTAACGTCGGCTCATAACCGCGGTTGGCAAGCTGTTGGTCAAGCTCTTTAAATAACAATAAGGTATGTTCGACGAGTGCCCGCACTTGTCGAAATGAGAGTTGAATCGACTGATTGATCATAAGGATGACCTGCCTTCCAATTGATAGAGTAGTATAATTTCTTTTACCCTAAGCAGCACCCCTTCATTCCTGTTCCATCCAACCATTTCCCTAAATTAAAGAAGTTTGTCCAGCTCTCCGCTTGATTTCGTCATGATCCGCTGGACGACTTGTTCCGCACGTCGTGCCAATCGTTTTTGGGTGATGACCGGATCCAGCGTCTTCACTTCATCCGGATCATGAATGGATTCACAAAACCAGGCCTGCTCCAGCCGTTCCGTGACCTCTCCTGCCAGCAGGATGGAAGGGACATGCGCACGATCCGACAAGGCAACGACCGTTGCCGGAAGTTTTCCCATCGCCGTTTGGCGATCAATCCGCCCTTCGCCTGTCCAGACATAATCCGCCGGACGGATCCGCTCTTTGATGCCAGTCTGTTGTAGAATGTATGCCGCCCCCGACTCGATTGACGCCCCCAGTGCGTAAGCCGCTCCTCCCAGTCCGCCGGCAGCACCGGCTCCCGCTACGTGTTCCACGCCAAGTTGTTGTCCGAGATGGCTTAACCGGGCGTCCAGTAACGTGATCTGTTGTGCCGTCAATCCTTTTTGCGGACCAAACACGTGTGCCGCACCTGTTGTTCCGGCATACACGGCGGTGACATCCGCTAAGACATGTAAGGAAACGATGGGTGACGGCAGTATGATCCGGTCGGTTTCAAGCAACGGATTGGTCTGCCACGCAATCGCGTTGCCGGTCTTCGTCAACAGGTGAGCGCCCAGTTCCTCCAACAGACCAAGCCCGCCGTCCGTCGTCCCGGTGCCCCCGAGTGCAAGGTACAAATCTGATACGCCGGTCGCCAAAATCTGTTTTGCGAGACGCCCGACACCCCGTGTATCAAGCAACAGCGCCTCATCCTCCGGTCGCTTCAAATGCAACCCGCAAATCGCCGCAACTTCAATCACGGCGACCCTCTCTTTTTGTACATACACCACTTCGATCGGACGTCCGACTAAATCCACCGTCGCAGCTGCTACGTGTTGGAATCCATTCGCGGTTAAAGCTTCAATCGTCCCTTCTCCCCCGTCCGCGACCGGACTCCAATCGATCGTCGCGTCCGGATCAGCACTCAAGATCCCGGCACGGATGGCACGCGCCGCGTCAGATGAACTCAAGCAGCCTTTGAAGCTGTCGATACAGATGAAATGATGCATGACGATCCCTCCCGTTTGTTGGTCTCAATTTTATCCATCCTAAAAAATCAAAATATGATATGATAATTGTCATGCACACGACACGTTTTGTTTGTTTTCGCCGTCGAAAACAAACGATTTTTTTATGAGGAGGTCCTATTCTGTGAGTCTTTCAAAGACACTACTACGGATGGCACGATTCGGAAATTCGATCTTGCCAAAACCGAAAAAAACAATTTCACGTCGCGCCAAGTTTAAACAAAGCTTGCAGCTCGACTCAACATTCCAAGAACAGACCCTTACAGGTCATCTGTCCGATTCAGCGGTGACGGTCGAATCGTTACTGATTCGTGACAGCCTGATGAATCAGGTCATCGAATTGCCGAATACCGCTACGACAGGAAACCAACACTTTTCCTTTTCGTTGCCGCACGACATTCTTCCTACGCTCGTCGACCGTGTTTTAGAAAACAACCGTCTTTCTGAACAGGAACAACCCGCGCTTGCCGAGGCCGCTGAAGATGCACTCGAGACGCTCGAATCAGATAACGAAGGCGAACTGGAAGCTGTATTGCCGTCCGGACGATTTTCGCTCTGGCTCAAATTCTCAAAAGACGTCGCTGATTTCCAACCGACGACGCTCGAAAAGTGGGAAGCAAACGGCTTGCCGAGTCGCGCGACGATTACAGATGACCGGTTCACACGGGAGATCATCTTCGGCCGGTTTGCGGAAACACGGATTCCCGCTCCACTGAAGCCGTTGATTGATTCAAATTTTGAACACAAGGCTCATCTCTATACGGATCTAAAAGGCAACCTGCGAATTTTGTTAAATAAAGAGCCTAAAGTCAAACCGAAGATGCAAATCGATTTGATTGATTCTCCTACCGCCGATCAAACGGAAATCAAAGGGAAAATCTTCACCCGGCACGCGTTCATCCAAAAAGGAACGTTACAACTCGTCCACCGGGAAACGGGTGAGCAGATTCCGGTACCAATCGACTGGGTGTATGACAATGCCCGAAGTGCCGACAAATTTGGTCTCTACCGGTATACGTACCGGACCGTCATCGACTGGACCCGTTTGCACCGCGAACATCAGGTTCTGCAGGAAGGAATCTATGACGCGTTTGTCGCGCTTGAGTATTATCACCGCACGGAGCCGACATTGCTTCGTCTCGGACGGGCGCGTTACATCACGCGTCAATTGACGCCGGAAACGCGGGGTCAGGGCGAGGCGACGACGATGCATATCATCCCGTACTTCACGGTGGGGCACCGGAATCTTTCGTTTGAAATGACCGAATTCACCAATGATAATTATACGTATTTGAATCATATGATGCGTTTTGCGCCCCTCTATCGTTTGTTTGCCGAAAAGAATACCTGGCTCGTCGGGGAACGTCCTTACAAAGCACAAGACAACGGGTATCATTTCTTCAAATACATGCGTGAGACCTATCCGGACCGACCGGTTTATTACGTCATCGATCCCGATTCGAACGAATACGAGCAAGTCGAACAACTTGGTCATGCGTTACCGTTCAAGTCCAAGGAACACATCTATCATGCCTTGATGGCGAAAAAAGTCATCGGGACACATCATGCGGAATACCTGTATCCCTTAAAATCCGAACCGTTCAAACGGAAGATGAAGGCGGATCGGATTTTCATTCAACATGGTGTCCTCGGTACCAAAAACATGGATGACCAGTACGGAAAATTTGCACCGGCCTTTGATACGGATCTATTCCTCGTCAGTTCAGAACGGGAAAAACGTCTGGTGACACAAGACATGGGCTACCCGGAACGCGAAGTCCGGATTACCGGTCTGTCCCGCTTCGATGCCTTGCTTCGAAAAGATGTCGAGGTCAAACGCCAGATGTTGATCATCCCGACATGGCGTTCATGGTTACAGACTCCACTCCAGTTCTTCGAGTCGGAATATTATCAACAGTATCAAACCCTGCTTTCGAGCGAACGGCTCCATCAGTTTGCGGAAGCCCATCAGTTGGAAATCGTCTTCTGCCTGCATCCAAATATGCAGCAGTACACGAACCACTTTGAAGACTTGCCGATTACGGTCATTCATCAAGGAGAACGCGATGTACAAGGTTTGATGAAAGAAAGCCTGCTGCTTGTGACCGATTATTCGAGCGTCGCGTTCGACTTCAGTTTCTTGAATCGTCCGGTTCATTACTTCCAGTTCGACCCGATCCGGTTCATCGGACCAAAAGGTTCTTATCTCGATCTGGAACAGGAGTTGCCTGGCCGGATTTCATCAACGCTTGATGAACTGTTTGAAGATCTTGAGGCGACCGCCGCCCGTTCATTTGCGATGGCACCTGAATATCAGGCACGTGCTGCAGCCTTCTTGCAACCGGTCGAATCGTCGTACTCGGAAAAAATTCTGCAGACAATCGTCGATTATAAAAAGAAACGGAATTGGATTGAACAGATTCAGACGGCGGAAGCGGCCAACATTCTTTTCCGCCTGTATCGCCGGAGCCGGTTCTACTTCCCGTCGATGAAATTTGCCTACCGGTTGATGCAACGATTGCCGGTCGACCCGAAACTCGTTGTCTTTGAGAGCGGACTCGGTAAACAATATTCCGACAGTCCACGTTATATCTATGAGGAACTGAAACGCCGGAACCTCGACTACAAAGTCGTCTGGGTTTATCATAAACGGCTTTATCTCGGGGACCCGAATGCCAAGGTCATCAAGCGGTTGTCACCGGCCTACTTCTATTACCTGGCGACGGCGAAGTTCTGGGTCAACAACCAAAACTTCCCGCATTACTTCCGACGCCGTGAAGAAACGACGTACATTCAGACCTGGCACGGCACACCGCTGAAGAAGATGTTGTTTGACTTGGATGAGATTCATGGACGAGACGAGGGGTATGTCGAACGGGTGACGAACTCGATCAAACAGTGGAGTGTCCTCTTGTCACCAAGTTCCTATGCGTCGACCATCTTCAAGAGTGCCTTCCGGTACGAGGGACCGATTTTCGAATCGGGTTATCCCCGGAATGATCTGTTCTTCTCGAACAATCAGCCGAAAACCATCGAGACGATTCGGACGAAACTGCAACTGTCGGATGACAAAAAGGTCATCTTATACGCGCCGACCTTCCGTGATCATCAGTCGCTCGGCAACGGGAAGTTCTTCTTTGATTATCCGTTTGATTTCGACCGCGTCGCGCAAGCGCTCGGAGACGAATATGTCTTCTTGATCCGGACACACGTCCTCGTGACGAAGAAGCCGAGCATTCCGGAAGAACACCGCGAACGCTTCATCGATGTCACCAGCTATCCGGATATTCAGGAACTGTACTTGATCACGGATCTGTTGATTACGGATTATTCGTCCGTCTTCTTTGATTTCGCGAACATGAACCGTCCGATGTTCTTTTATGCGTACGATCTCGATTTATACCGGGATACGTTACGTGGATTCTATCTTGACTACTACAAGGATTTACCGGGACCGATTCTCGAAACTGAGGACGCGTTCCTGAATGCCTTATCGGATATCCCACGCCTGACAAGCGACTATCAGTCGCAACTCGACACTTTCCGCGAAGCCTATTGCGCGATGGAAGACGGGTTGGCGGCATCACGTGTCGTCGATACGTTTTTTGCAGAGGACGCACTGGATGTAACCGAACAACCGGACGGCAGTTATTCCGTTTGAGTGGTTTCACACCACTAACCTGACAACAATAAGGACTGACGTAACAGTCAATCTCTATACAGAAGACAAGGGTGGCAGATGACAAGTCTGCCACCCTTGTCTCGTTCTAAGAGAATCACTCGTTTTACGCGTCAACCCGTCTGAATTCAAGAGTTTCAGTCAATTCGTTTTTGATTTGATTTCCAATTAATGTTATTCTGAATAGGATATTCAAAAATACGATTATTCTTAACCCATATACTCTTGATTTCGTTAGGAGGGCTTGTCAATGGAACGTTGTTCACTTTGCGGAACCCCTTTAGAAACAGACGAGACAGCGTGCTCCTACTGCAAACACCCTGTCCTCAATAAAATAAAAACACCGGACTCACCGGACCCCTCTCCGTCCAGTCGGCGCTTGTTATCCTTCATCATCGTATTCGTCATCGGTCTCGGATCTGTCGGCACCTGGTACGGAATGACACAAACGGACTCCACGCATACGACGCTTCCTCCGGCTGTTCAGGCTTCGCCGATAGCAGAATGGTCCGATGAAACATCCGCCTATAACCAAACCTATTCGTCGGAAAATCCACCGGCGTCTTACGACGTTCTGAAATTTGTCCGTCAGTATACGAAAACGGTGCCGGAAACCGCCACCTATTCCAAAACAACGGATACGCTCGAGACCTTCTCGGCGATTCAATTCGCGACGCTCGAGACGTTTCATTCGGAAGTCGCCGCCTTACGGACGATTCAAGCTGCGTCTGACAGTCCGATTCCTCCCCGTCTGCACACCGTTGACTTCGAACGGTTTGTTTCGAAGGGCGCATCGTTTCAAATCAAGACGGTCGAGACGTATCAGCTGACACGGTCAGCCGGTCAACATCTCGTCACATATGATGTTCGGTACAATGTCCGGTTACATACGGATCATCTGCAAATCACACACATCGTCCGCACGGAGGTGAAGGCATGAAACGAACGGTAATCATCCTCTTGTGTGTCCTGTTGGCCGGCTGTACAGAAGTACGACCATCCGGTGTCCAGTCCGAACTCGAACTCGGACAGTACACGCAAGCCGTCGATCAATCGGCACGTCAAGATACGATGCACGACCCTGCCAAGTTGATGGTGCAACTCGAAACGGCATTAGCGAGCTATCATTTTAAGGAAGTCGTCAAGATTGCCCGAAAAATCGATCAACTTGCCTTGGCGCAAGACAATCCGATCCGTCTCCGGGCAAACTCCCTTCAATTGAGTGCGGAAACGATGCTCGATCAACTGAAACAAGTCGAAGGCACCTATCAAATCGAACGAAGTACACTTGATACGGGTCTGAAAGAACGATCGTTTCCTGCGACCGGAAAAATTGAAGTCTCCTTCGCGAAACGCGATGGACTGGTGGCAACGATTGACTACCAGGACTTTGGAATGGTCGAGGCACCCCGCAATGATACGGAGTCGATTCGGTTTGAACCGGATTTGTCGGCCCGCCTTCCGTTATCAGAAGGACTGGTCAGTTACCTCTTCAACCAATCCGGTTTTACACTGACGTTCGAAGGTCCCGGCGGAAAATTGGTCTATCAATTGAAAAAAAATTAATAGAGCCGGATACAAAAAAACGAACGGTTTCCCTCATCTGATCGAGAGAAACCGTTCGTTTTTTGATGTTGTCCCGGAGGACCTATGCTTACAATTCGTCCAACCGTTTGACGACTTCCGCACAGAGTTCGTGCGTCGCCAGACTGTCTTCCCCTGTCACCGATGCCGACGGATGGCCATGGACGGTCTCGATGAACGCATCGACCATCTCGACGAAGCCGCGTCGGCGTAATGTCGGTTCCCAGTTATCGAGCGGCAACCGGAGCGTTCCACCCTTTGTCAGCTGTTCGACCGATGTGACGTCGGTTGCGACACGTTTTTCGTTTGGTCCCATCACTTCGACCCGTTCTTCCGTCACCCCGTTGTTCCGGTTCATGATGCCGATAGCCGTGATGCCGTTTGCTTCAAATTGAATCGTGACATGATGCAACAATCCATCTACTTTTTTACCGCGGACTTGCAGGTTCTCAATCTCACCGCGTCCTGTCAAGAAACGAAGCGTATCCGCGACGTGGACAAAATCGTCGAAGATAAACGTCTTCGCATCTTCAATGAACGATGTCCGATTTTTTTGCATGACAATCAAATTCGGCTCTTCGACTTCCAGTAAGCTTCGGTGCGCCGATGCGAACCGGCGGTTGAAGCCGGTAATGAAATGTAATCCTTTGGCTGTTGCCTGTTCCGTTAGTGACCGGACTTCCTCGACTTCGAGCGAGACCGGCTTATCGATGTAGACATGGATGCCGGCATTCAGCAACTGTTTGGCTTGCTCAGCATGGACCTTTGTCGCGGAATGAATCAGCGCGACTTGAATCCCGTTTGTGATTACGTCCTCGATTGAATCAAGCGTTCCGGCGAATCGATAAGCTGTCCGCAATCGCTCGGCTTTTTCCCGGTCCGTCGACACGAGATACACTTCTAAATCCGTTCGTTCAGCATAAACAGGCAAATACGCTTTTTGAGCGATATCCCCTAAACCAATCACTGCAATTTTCATCTGACTTCCTCCTTGAACACGTCTTTTGCTCTCATTCCCTATGTTACCGGGTTTTATGCTTCTCGTGTAGCCGAAGTATTTTTTTTGAAAAAGAAGATAATTTCCTTTTTTTGTTTTATGATAAGAACATATTTTGCAAAAGGAGGGAATGAGATTTTTATGAAGTCATTATTCAGGATTTGTTTGACACTCGTCCTACTCATCACATTATGTCTTCCGGCCTTACCTGCTCAAGCAGCCAGCTATCAGGTCATCGTCACCTCGACGATTGGTGCGAACATTCGGACGAAGCCCAGTACAAGTTCATCGGCAACGATTACCCGTCGTGCCCCGTACAAAGCTAAGTTTACTGCCGTTTCCTATTCAAACGGCTGGTACAAAATCAAGGACGGGAATGCTTACCGTTACCTGTCGAACCAAGTAGCGGCGAAACTAGGGACCAGCTCGGTCAAGACTTATAAAATCATCGTCTACTCGACAGCCGGTGCCAATGTCAGAACGTCTCCAAGTACGGCCTCATCTAAAAATATCAAACGGCATGCTACATACAAGTCAAAATTCAATGCCGTTTCCTATTCGAATGGTTGGTACAAAGTCAAAGGGAAAGTCAATTATTATTACGTCTCGAATCAAGTCGCCAGAAAGCTGACGACGAGCTCACCTGCTCCATCGAGCGGCAGTTATCCGGTTGCTTCGATGCGTTATTTCAAGCTTGGATCATCCGGCTACGAACTGACGAAAGAAAGTTTTGCCCGCCGTTATCCGGCGAGTACGACGAAGTTATTGACGGCACTCGTCGCTTATGACGCCGCTGCCAAAAAAGGAACACTCGATCAGACATTCACACTGACCTATTCGATGTTGTCCGTTCCTGCCGGCAGCAGCTCCGCTGGTTTCCGTTCGGGTGACAAAGTCACGATGCGCCAACTCTTGAACGGGATGCTCATCCGGTCCGGCAATGACGCGGCGAAAGCCATCGCGGTCCGCACAGGCGGTTCGGAATCGAACTTCGTTTCCATGATGAACAGCCGAGCGAAAGCGATCGGCATGTCCGCCAGTCATTTCATGAATCCGCATGGTTTTTATCACGCAAGCCACTATACGACGGCAGCTGATATGCAGAAGCTTGCCAATACGTATGCCAAGTACAGTTACTTGATGACGGTCAGCGGACGTAAATCGTACCAGACCGCCGTTAAAGGACCGTATGCACGGACATTGACGTGGTACCATACGAACACGTCACTTCCGGGAGACACGCGTGTCTACGCCAGCAAAACGGGGTATACACCGGAATCTGCTTATACACGTGTCTTCTTCATCAAAAAAGGCTCGACGCGTTACGGTCTTGTCACGTTAAAAGGAACGCTCCCACAAACGGAGACGACGTTACGCTCCGTCCTCAATCGGTAAGAACAGGCTCTCGGATTCGCTTTCTCCTGAAAGTGACATCCAGAGTCTTTTTTCTGTTGATTTCCCGCTCGAAAATTTACTTGCATTGGAAGCGAATTCATCATATGGTTAAGTTAACAATCAGACGTCTGACGTCTTAACGGAGGAATTCATGTGGGAAATGTAAGTTTGTTATTCGGGGGCGTTGCGCTCTTTTTAAATAGCCTGTCGTTGTTCGGGAAAGTTGATTTAAAAAGTGCCGGTCTGTTCAGTTTATTGACCGGTTTATTGCAGACCTTCATCGCGACGTGGCTCGTCATCGGCGCAGCCGGTGATCCGGCGTTGACGTTTGGTTATGCCAGCATCTACTTGTTTGCGTTTACGTATCTGTACGTCGGCATCACGTTTTTATTTGGACTCGACGGCAGTGGTGTCGGTTGGTTTTCATTATTCGTTGCCATCGCCGCTCTCTTCTATGCTGGTGTCAGCTTCAGTACAGGTGACTGGATTGGCGGCGCCACGTGGATTTTCTGGTTCGTTCTCTGGGGTCTGTTCTTCCTCGGGATGGGCTTAAACCTCAGCGTTGATCCCTTGACGGCACGGGTCGCCATCGTACTCAGTTGGCTGACGTTGATCGTTCCGGCGCTCGTCGGTCTCCGGTTCGGTACGACGGGTGCGAATTATCAACTCGTCTGGAGTGCAGCGGCCATCATGACGGTCTTGTATTTTGTCTATTCCGCGGTTAAATTCGTTCCCTTACGAACGCTCATCCGCTCGAAAAATTAAACACAAGCTGACGCGAACGTCGGTTTTATACAACGGAGGGAGGTGGATATCAAAATCCACCTCCCTCTTTTCATTTTAACAAATCATGTTCTGCACAAGACACCTTGCGCTGGCAGAGACGAACACTGGTAGTCACTGAAGCTCGTTCTGTAACGTTGTCTGAACTTGTTTCAGCGAGGCTGCCGTCGGATGCCAGTAGTAAATCTTATCTGATTCAATTCCTCCGCTTCCTTCAAGCGACAGCGTTTCGACATTTTGTAGACTGGCGCGGTAATCCGTCGCCAGTTTCCGCACGACCGGGAACGGGATATCGGTCTTGACGTTTTTCCCGACCGCCGTCAAGACGTCATTAAATCGCGTCAAGGAAAAATCAGCCGTCAATTTATCCGCAACTGCCTGAACGACTTGCCGTTGCCGGATCTGCCGTCCGAAGTCTCCCCGCGGATCGTCATACCGCATCCGGGCATACGCAAGTGCTTCTTTACCGTTCAGCGACAACTCGCCTTTCGGGAACTTCATCTCGTAATACGAGAAGTTGATATCGTTTGCGACCGTCACCCCGTCAACCGCATCGACCAGATCGGTAAAGCCGTCCAGATTGATTTCCGCAAAGTAGTCAATTTGCAGATCAAGCAGATGTTCGACCGTCTCACGCGCCATTTCCGGTCCACCGAACGCATAGGCATGGTTGATCTTATCATTCGAGCCGTTGCCGATGATTTCTGTCTTCAAGTCCCGCGGAATACTGAGCATCTTGCTCGAACCGGTTTCCGGATTGACCGTCACGACGATGATCGTATCACTCCGACCTGCTTCGTTGCCGCGTTGATCCACACCAAGCAGTAACAACGATATGGTTTCCGATTCTTTTTGTTTCCCGGCTTTTTTCTTCTGGTCTGCTTTTTTGGAGTCTGCTTTTTTTCCTTGTTCCGTTTGAGCTGTTTCCGTTGGTTGGACACTCGCTTCCACCGGTTCATCGACCAGCTGACTGTTTTGATGATAGACGTACCCACCTGATCCGAAGAAAACGAGTAATCCGATACCTAATGCCGTTAAGATCAGCCATCTCCATTCTTTCATCACGATTTCCCTCTCTCCTTCGAATCAAGTCGATTTACGATTGACGTTGGTTCAAGACGATCATCACGGCATTGCTCCAACTGCCGAATAAGGCTGTGATGACACCGATGCTTGGTGTATTCCGTCCCTCACTGAACTTTTGATAATGCGCAATCGTCAAGCCGTCACGTTCATCTGCTGCTTCTGCGAGAATACGTAACACTTCTTCTTCCGTCCAGCGTTTGCGGGGTTGTTCGATGCCGATGATTTCCAAGGCGTTGCTCCACGAACCGTACCGCCTCGCAATCGTCGCGACCGTCGGCCGGTTTTTCCCGGCTGCCCACTTCGTATACGTTTGACTCGTCAAAACGGGTAAGGTTTCCTGTGCTTCGAGCAGGGATTCAATGATACGTCGCTCCATCTCCTGCACCCGCTCCTTTAAGATTTCCGCTTCTGATAAGGCCTGCTGCCACGAGTTGAATTGATGGACGATATCGGTCAAGCTCGGCGCCTGATGTTGCTGAGCCCATTCACGGTACGTCGCACTCGTGAAGGGTTCCAGTTCCTCCTTCGCAGCGCGTAACGCTTCGATGATATCCGATTTGGTAAAAGCGACGCGAACGGTGCCGATACCGGCCCGTTCCAAAGCGATTTGCCAAGAACCGAATAAAATCAGGATTTCTGCGACACTTGGGTACTGGGTATTCAGTTGCCAACGAAAATAGGTATTGGCCGTCAGTTCATTTTTCCCGTTCGCAGCGAGACGGAGTGCTTCGATCGCTTCCTCCAAATCGCTCATCACGATGTCTCCCTCCCACACATTCATAGCTGCACATTTCGTCGAACGTCTGCAACGAGTCCTTGCCGAACCGAACGGATGACCAGTGCCTGCTCCGTAAACGTCATTTGTGAAGCAGACGGAAGGCAGATCCCTTCTTCAAACAGTCGACGGCTGACATCCTGCTCTTCACCTGTGATATACGGGACATCCCGGTAGACCGGTTGCAAGTGCATCGGTTTCCAGACCGGACGCGATTCAATGTTTTTCTGTTGCAACTGTTGAATCAGCAGATCCCGTTGTTCCGTGCCACCGGGAACCGTCATGGCCGTCAGCCACCGGTTGGCGCGACTGCCGCTGATTTCCTGTTGATAATGACGCGCATCAATCGTCTCGAATGCCCGGACATACCGTTGAAAAATCGTTCGGCGCGCCTCGACCCGGTCTTCGATCACTTCGAGCTGTCCTCGCCCGATACCGGCACAGACGTTACTCATCCGGTAGTTGAAGCCGACTTCCGTATGTTCATAATGCAGGACGGGTTGCCGGGCTTGGGTTGCGAGATAAAAGGCCCGTTCGATCAGACCAACATCATTCGAGACCAACATCCCGCCTCCTGATGTTGTGATGATTTTGTTGCCGTTAAACGAGTAGACGCCGAACGTACCGAACGTGCCCGTCATCCGTCCGTTGACCGTTGAACCAAGCGATTCCGCTGCATCTTCGATCAACGGAACATCATATTCTTCACAGATTGCCGCCAATTCTTCGATTTTAGCGACGACGCCGTACAGATGAACGACGATGACGGCTTTCGGTAACCGGCCGCGCGTCGCTGCCTGAATCATCGCCCGGCGCAGCGCGGTTGGTGACATGTTCCATGTATCGGATTCAGAATCAATCAAGACCGGTCGCGCACCGACGTACCGGATCGGGTTCGTCGAAGCAATGAAAGTCAACGACTGACAAAACACGTCATCCCCTGCCGTGACACCGAGTGTCGAAAGTGCCAAGTGAATCGCTGCCGTCCCGCTGCTCGTCGCAAGTGTCGCTTGTGTTCCACTGTAGACCCGCATACCGGCTTCAAAAGCTTCGACGTTCGGACCGAGCGGTGCGACCCAGTTCGTTTCGAGTGCTTCCGTGACGTATTTTATTTCGTGACCACTGAGGTGCGGGATGGATAACGGGATGTTTTTCATGATGATTCCTCCCCTCTTCGTGACAACTGACGAACCGGCGTCCGGTATAGTGGAAACCAATTCTGCGATGCAAGCACATGCTTTTTTACATGCTGTTCGGATAATTGATCGTAAATCAACGGGTTCAAAATGGAAGTCCCGAGCGCGTACTCGGTCTGTTGAGGACTGAAGGAACGTTTGTAGGCCAGTAAACTGTCGGCCTCGTCCCGCGTCGTTCCGCCTCCTAAATGAAGGGCGGTTTTCCCAAGCGCCTTGGCCCGGCGGATCATTTCGGCGAACAGCAGATGATTCGGACGGACGGCCAGTTGTTCGGGATCCGATGCGCCGAGATGATAATGGGCGAACTGTTGACCATAGAGGACGATGCAACCGGCGATGATGATGCCGTTTCGTTCGGCGACGAGCAACTCAGCTGGTAATCGTCCGTCTTGCAACTGTCGAAAGTACTGATCGCTGAAGTAATAGCGGGCATCCGCTTGATGTTTGTCCATCGTCAATCGGTACAGACGGATGAAGCTTGCATATTCTTCCGGCCGGGCAACCCGGACCGTCACCGCTTCCCGTCGCGCTTTTTTGATGTTCCGCCGCGTCATCGAGGAAAAACGTCCTTCAATTATGTCAATCGGATCGGTCAACGGCACCGTGACAGTTCGTTGGATCACTTGAGCACGATCACACCAGTCTTGACCGAGTTCACGATTCTGAAGGACCGGATGAAACCGGACCGTTTCCGTGATGATCCGTTCTGCATGACAGTACGCGAGAAAATGACGCCGCACCTCTTGCACCTGATCCGTCGACCACAAGCCGATGAAGACCGGTCCCCCGTATCCGTATGGGGTCGTGATGTCTTGAAAGGGGGTTCCGGCTATCGGTCGTTTCAAGTACGGATAGATCAAGATGCCGAACTCGGAAGGACAGATATACATTTCGGGTACGGCTGACGGCTCTTCCGCCAGTTCGAAGTATGCATACTCGTAATAACAATCCAGTCCGTAATGCGTCACGAGCGCATTCCATTCGCGCGAATCGTGAATCAATCGTTCAGCGCTTAACGACATCATGAGGGACACCCCCGTCCAACCCTTTGAATTCACCCATCCCGGTCTGATGATCGGTTGAGTTCCCTTCGGATAAAACGACGATCTTGACGGTCTTGAAGAGGATATACAGATCGAGTCGGAACGTGTGGTTTGCAGCGTACCACTGATCCTGTTCGAGCCGCTCCTGCCAGGTCGTCGCATTCCGTCCGTGAATCTGCGCCCAACCGGTCAAGCCGGGCAAGACGTCATGCCGTGTCATCTGTTCTTTCGTATAGTGGTTCAAGTAACTGACGAGCAACGGGCGGGGACCGACGAAACTCATCTGTCCGCGGAGGATGTTAAAAAATTGCGGGAATTCGTCCAGACTCAAGCGTCGGATCCATTCGACGGATTTCGGAATCCGCTCGGCGTCCGGCAAGAGGTTGCCTTCCGCATCGGTCTCGTTCGACATCGTCCGGAATTTATAAATCTTAAACAGTTCTCCTTTGTAGCCGGGACGGACCTGATTAAAGAAAATCGGGCGTCCGAGCTTCGTATAGATGAATAAGGCGACGAGGAGATAGACGGGCAACAGGACGAGAATAGCGAGTAGACTGACTGTGAAATCAAATGTCCGTTTCATGATGACGCCTCCTTTTCATAAGGTCGAAAAGAGATCGAGTTGCCGCTTGATGACATCTGCTTCGTTAAAGTGTTTCATGGCCCGTTCAAATCCGGCCCGACCCATCTCAGACGCGACGGCCGGCTGTTCGACGAGATCGAGCATCCGCCGGGCCAACTGCTGTTCATCCTGCACTTCGACCAGGTAACCGGTTTTGCCGTCGATGACTTCTTCGCGGCAGCCGCGGATATTTGTTGCGATGACGGGTTTCGCCGTCGCCATTGCTTCGATGATCGAGCGCGGCACCCCTTCGCGATGTGATGGCAGGACAAACGCATCGACTTGGTGCAACAGCGTCGGCACATCTTCGACGAAACCGAGATAATCGATGTTCGGGATTTCCCGGATCCGTTTCATGAACGTGTGTTTCGTCGTCTGATCCCGTTCACTCGCCATCATTTCACCGGCGATGACGAGCCGGACGTCTGGTTGAACCGCGACGACGTCTTCAAAGGCGTTCAACAATTCGAGAATGCCTTTTTCTTCGACGATCCGACCGATGAATAAAAACGTAAACCCGGCATCCGTCTGACGCGGACGGGGATAAAAGCGGGTCAAATCGATCCCGTTTCCGAGGTGCATCAGCCGGGTCGTGTTTTTGAACCGTTTCCGGTTCGCCAGTTCATAGTCTTCGGCGCTTTGAAGCAACAGGTAGTCCGTCGCGAACCGGGCGAGCCACTTCTCGACCGAGTAGGTCAGCTGATAGGTGACGCGTCCCATCTTTTCGTGAAAGTAAAAGCCGTGGGCGGTATAGACGATATGTTTCGTCCCGGCCCGCTTCGCAGCGACCCGGCCAAGGGCTGCTGCGACCGGCGTATGCACATGCACGGCATCGTATTGTCCGTCTTTTAGAATCTGGACGATCGAGCGAATCGTCTTCCAGTTGCTCGTCCAGTCGATTTTCCGTTCAATCGGAATGTCATGCATCGTGAAGCCTTGAGCGGCGAGCTTTTTCGCCGCCCCGGTATCTGCACAGGCAATTCCGACATCGTGTCCGGCTCCCTTCAAGGCGAGCAATAAAGGCTGAAGCATCGTTTCCGCCGTCGTATCGAGGGCACAGACTTGAAGGATTTTCAGAGTCGCCATAAATGCACCCCTTCCGGTTTTTCCGACGGTGTCAGCATGCCTTTGATGTCAATGACGATTCCCCGTCCGACTTTGAGCAAGTGTTGCGCAAGCAGCCAGTTACCTTCGACGTATTCTTCGTGGGAGACCGCGAAGATGACGACGTCTGCCGGTTTTAACTCCGCGAGATCGACTAAATCAATCCCGTATTCGCGTTTCGCATCTTCTTTTGCGACGAGACGATCCGCGACCTGGACTTCAATCCCGAACTCTTCGATTTCCTTGACGAGGTTCGCGACTTTCGAGTTTCGGATGTCACTGACGTTTTCCTTGAACGATAGGCCAAGGACAGTGACCCGGGCACCAAGGACCGGCATGTTTTGTTTGATCAGATTCTTGACGAGCGATGTTGCGATGAATCGTCCCATCGTGTCATTGATCCGCCGTCCGGCTAAGATGACTTCCGGATGATAACCGAGTGATTCGGCTTTCATCGTCAAGTAGAACGGGTCGACGCCGATACAATGTCCGCCGACGAGTCCCGGACGAAACGGCAGGAAGTTCCACTTCGTACCGGCGGCTTCGAGGACCTCGAGCGTGTCGATGTCCATCCGGTCAAAGATGATCGCCAGTTCGTTCATCAAGGCGATGTTCAAGTCCCGTTGTGTATTCTCGATGATTTTTGCGGCTTCTGCGACCTTGATCGACGATGCCCGGTGGACTCCGGCATCAACGACCGCTTCGTAGACTTCCGCGACGATATCGAGCGTTTCTTGATTTTGGGCCGAGACGATTTTTTTGATCGTCTTGAATGTGTGTTCATGATCGCCCGGATTGATCCGTTCCGGTGAGTAGCCGACGAAGAAGTCGACCCCTGCCTCCAGACCGGAAGCTTCTTCGAGGACCGGGATACAATCCTCTTCTGTCGCGCCCGGATAGACCGTCGACTCATAGACGACGATATCCCCTTTGTTCAGTTGGCGCCCGACGAGTTGCGAAGCCCGGAGGAGTGGTGTCAAATCCGGCTGATTCTGCGCATTGATCGGCGTCGGGACGGCGATGATGATGAAGTCGCTCGCGTGAAGGGCCGCTGCGTCCGTCACATAGGCGACGTCTGCATTTTTGAGAACGAATGGACTGAGTTCAAGCGTCGCATCGATACCTTCTTTCAGTTCGGCGACCCGTTGCTCCTTGATGTCAAAACCGACGACTTCCGTTTTTTCGCCAAAGGCGACGGCGACGGGAAGACCGACGTATCCGAGACCGACGACGGCAATCGAACGGTTGGCGATGGGGAGTGATCGAGTTTCGGCTGCTGTCGTATCTACGATGTGTTTGACTGCCTTATTCATGATGGATTCCTCCTATTTCATCGACTGTCTGACGATCAGTGTTTTCCCATTCGGTTCCTGCTTCATCTGCCGGACCGGCTCGAGCGTGACTTGCATCGAGGAACCGAGCAGCTTCTGCATCTCGCGTAATAAGATTTTTTCATGTTTCGGGACAAACCGTTGTTCGTCCGGAATGTACCGGAGCGTCACTTGATTTAATGCGTATTGTTCGACTTGCAGGCGTAAGACCGAGTTCGGTAATTCGCGGGCAATCGTCGTGATGTCTCCTTCAAACACTTTGCCGCGCTTCTCACTGACGATGTAACTTGTTCCGCGTCCGTCAATCGACTCAATGACCGGACCGTTTAAGCCGCAGTTGCATCGCTCGTCGCTGAGTGTCATTCGGTCGCCGATCCGGTAGCGGATCAGCGGTGTCCCGCGTGTCGTAAAACATGTGACGACGACCTCACCGCCCTCTCCATACGGTTCGATGATTCCCGTTTCGTGATGCAGATGGAGTTTCCGTTCCCGGCATTCGGAAATGATCGGTGCCCCTTCCGAGGAACCGTATTGGTCAAAGACCGGAGCTTGAAAAGCTTCTTCGAGCAGGTGCCGCATCTCCGGTGTCACCGTCTCCGATGTCGGAAAAATCGCGACCAACTGAAACTCAAGCCGAAGATTGTTTTTGAGTAAATATTGGGCGATTTCGAGCATCGCCGTTGGTGTCCCGTCAAGCGCTGCCGGTCGAAAACGATTCAGCTCCGCGATATAAGCGGGAAAGTTCTCTTCTTTCATGTGGAAGATTGACAATAACAATTGATTTAACGGTCGGTTCATCCGCCAGAAGATCGGTTTTTTCTGATCCACCGCCGTCAACGTCCGGCCGGTGAAACTCGCCCGGCGCATGCCGGAATAAAAGCCGTGCAGTTCCTTGAAGTAATCGAGATGTGCCATCCGTTCCTGCACGTCTTCGCGTACAAAAGCGACTTGGAGCGACTTCCCGCTCGTTCCGCCGGTTCGGCCGCGAACCGGCGCATCGATGTTCGACATGAACGCTTCATTTTGTTGCCTGAGCGTCTCTTTCTCAAGGATCGGGATCGTCTGCAGCTGTTCCAGTGAGGTGAAGGGTAACCGGATATCGTGTTCTTGAAACAGCTTTTGATAGTACGGCGTGTGTGCTTGGACGAACAGCAGAAATGCATTGAGACGTTCGAGCTGTTCGACCCGGTAATCCACCGTCCGGTCTTTCTCCCGCAGATCTTTCATCTTCGCTTCGTATTCGGGTCCATATCGTTCCTGCATCAGCTTTTTACCGTAAAGAGAAGTCAAAATATTCTGAATAAATATCGGAGATTTGTAGTAGATATCTTCTTTAAGCGCCATCTTGTACTTCCTCCTTCAGCTGATAATGACGTTCATACCAGTCGATGAATGCGTGAACCCCGTCTTCGATCGTCGTCTGTGGACGGTAGTTGATCGTTTCAAACAACGAGGTCACGTCAGCGAAACTTTCAGGAACGTCGCCTGCCTGGAGCGGCATCTCGTGTTTGATGGCTTTTTTGCCGAGTCGCTGTTCGATCAAAGCGACGAATTCATTCAGCCGGATTGGGCTGTGACTGCCGATGTTGAAGACCCGATACGGGACATTGCTACGGTCGGGTAAGGGATCTGCCTGATCAAATGCCGGATCGGCGACCGGTTCGGTCTGCATCAGCCGGTAAATGCTTTCAATGATGTCGTCGACATACGTGAAGTCGCGTCCCATCTCACCGTAGTTGTACAAATCGATCGGTTGACCATTCGCAATCGCTTCCGTGAACTTGAACAGTGCCATGTCCGGGCGTCCCCATGGTCCATAAACGCTGAAGAAGCGAAGACCGGTCGTTTTGATTCCGTAAAGACTGCTGTACGTATGGGCCATCAGCTCATTCGCTTTTTTCGAAGCGGCGTAAAGGCTGAGCGGATGGTCGACCGCATCCGTCGTCGCAAACGGCATCTTCGTATTCGAGCCGTAAACGGAACTGGAGGAAGCATAAATCAGTTGTTCGACCGGATGATGCCGACACGCTTCTAGGATCGAGAGGAAACCGACGATGTTTGAGGTGATATAGACATCCGGCCGATCGATACTGTACCGGACACCGGCTTGAGCAGCCAGGTGAAGCACGAGATCAATCTGCTCCGTCTCGAACACCGTGTGGACGGCTGCTGTATCTTCAAGGGAAATCCGGTAAAACGTGTAGCGACTTGGATCCAGTTCGATCAACCGGGCTTCCTTTAACGCCGGATCGTAATAATCATTGACTTCATCCAGTCCGACGACCCGGTACCCTTCTGCCAAAAAGCGACGTGCTGCATGAAATCCGATGAAGCCTGCAATCCCGGTAATCAAAATCGTTTTATTCTGCACGTTTCTCAACCTCCTCGAAGTGATGAAGCACCTGATAGCGGATGTAATGAATCGATGTATAGACAATCAACAGCATCGGGAACAATTTGTAGCGATGGCGAATCGCCGTCCCGACATTCCCGGTCCCGAGACCAAAAATCAAGGCGTTAACGACGAAGAGAATCAACATGAACAGAAGCACACTGCCGAACGGATGTTGTTTGAGGTATTTCAGATGCAGCATCGTCAGACCAAACAGCAGGAGATAAAAAACAGCGTCGGCGAAGAAAATCGCGATGTTCATTAAGCTCGACCATTGCCACGGGAACGGCGAGAACAGGAAGTAGATCATCCGGATCGGAGAATAGACGATCATATCGAGTGGTCCCGTCACCGTCAGTCCGTTCAGATAAGCCGATCCACCGCGGTCATAACTCATTCCGCTGAACAATTGCCCGTTTTGTGAGACATGGGTGAATTTCGCGAACAAGACGTCCTGAAAGCTGTAGACGATGAATCCGACGAGCACGACTTGGACGAGGAGCCGCTGGACCTTCGATGCTTCGAAATCCATCCGCTTCGTCTCGTGGTTGTAGAACGAGAAGTAGACGAGTAACACGAGAATGCCGATGGCGAGTCCCGAGTGGAACACGGTACTGACGAAGTAACCGGTATACGCGAGCGTCAGGCTGACTGCTGATTTTTCGACCGTCCAGCGCACCATGTAATAAAGCGTGTAGACCATGCCGAGTGCAACGATTTGGTCCCGCAGGAGAATCGGTGAGAGCAACAGCCCTTGGGCGAAGAAGGCGAAGATTCCGGTTGCGATCAAGACGTAATGCATCGGCAACTTCAGTAGCAACAGTGTTTTCGACAAGATGACGATTGAGACGACACCGAGGATGACGTTTAAATACTGAGCCAACATCCGCTCCGGTCCAAACGCGAGATAAAAGAGACCCAAAAACTTCGAGTAACTTCCCCGGACGACCTCGTTGAATGTCGTCGGATCGGTGTAGATCAGCAAGCCCTCCAGATGGAACGCCTCCGTATCATCCCCGCTGTGCGGCGGGAGCCGGAACAGTTCGAGATCGACCAGCATCAAGGTCAGTCGTACCAGAAACGCGGTGACGAAGATGAGAAAAAGCGGCGTCGTGTCCGCTTGTTTCAAGAGGTACCACATCAACAGGACCGAGTTGATGACCAGGAGTGTCGCGACGTATCCTTCAGAAGTCAAAAAGAGCGGTCGAACCAATTGGCTGAGCAAGGCTTCGATGGCAATGACAATCAGGATCGGCCGCATGCTTTCCCCCTCCTTCAGCTGCTTTGTTCGATGGCAAGTGCGAGTTTACGTGGATAGAGTGAACGATAGAGTGCGGGAATCAGTAATCCGATCTGGGTGACGGCACAGAGAGCGTAAGCGATCGTCGCCCCGTACAACCCGTACATCGGAATCAAGATGCTGCAGGCGACGATGTTGACGACGACACTGCCGAAAATCGAGATCGTCTGGACCCGGAACTGTTGAAATCCGGTTAACAATGCTTGGATGACGGTGGAATTGTAGAAAAAGAGTGAGGCGACCATCATCAGGACAAAAATCGTATGGTACTGAACGAAGGAGGCATTGTAGAAAATCGTCAGCCCCCACTTCCCAAAGAAGATGGATCCGATAATCAACAGGATACCGACTGCATTTGTCATCAGCAGCATCGAGCGGGTCAGCTTCCGCAGTTCCGGGAGACTTTGCCGTTCCCCGCTGTCAGACGAGAAGTTCGGTAACAAGACTGCGACGAGTGAGTGGATAAATAAACTGCCAAGGACCAGCAGGTAAGCAATACTTGCGTAATAGCCAAGTTCTTCCGTCCCGATGGCTTGACCGACGAACAAGCGGGGAATGTTGGCGTTCAAGGCAATCAGCAAGGCGACGAAGCCCAGTGGGACGGCTTTGATAAATAACTGTCGTCCCGTTTGATACCGCTCGCTCATCGTGTTGTTTTCAAAACCATGACCGATGCGCCGGACGGTCGGTAAGTCATACAGGACGAGCATGACCAAGTTCCCGGCGACGAGCGCGAGCACGAACCCGTGAATCGAATGGGTCGTAAACAAAATCAAGGCGGCTCCCGACACATTGACGAGACTGCGGAAGATTTTTGATAAGGCGACTTCCTTGAATGCCATATGACCTTGGAGGAATCCGTAAGCGAGATCAGCGAACGATTCCATGTATTTGTTCAAGTAGACGAGTAACGTCAGCCACAAGATGTCGGCTTCTCCGAAGAAGTAGTAGACGACGAGTAAGACGAAGACACCGACCGTCAGTAAGGAAAAACGGGTTTTGATGAAAAGACTGAAGTTCTTCAGCCCGGAACGTTCTGCCGTCAGAATCGTACTGGCATTGAGCCAACAAAACATGACGATGGGTGCCGTCAAAGCGAGCGCATAATTGAAATAACCGATGTTGAGCGGGGTGCTCCATTTGATCAACAGGGTCAGGATCATCCACTGGTGCAGCGAATACGCTGTATCGGCGACGAAGATGAGATTGAAGCGTGATAACTGCCGGGCTGATTTCATACCGTCTCCCCCCTTTATTCCCGGGCGACCCGAATCGCGGGTGGAATCGTTTCCGGAATCGGACCGGTTCGATTCGTCGCTTCGAGTAAATACGTCCGAAGTGCCTGTTCATCGTCAATCGCGAGCGCAATATCGCGGAGATACGGATCAATTGAACCGAACGGCCGGGTCTTTCCGACTAAAATCTTATCGAAGACCCGCTCTTCGTGAACCTCCTCGGTCGCCAGTAATTCTTCGTACAACTTTTCGCCTTTGCGGATACCGCTGTAGACGATCGGGATCTGTTCTTCCGTAAATCCACTCAAGTGAATCAAGTTGCGGGCGAGCGTCGTGATGTTGACCGGTTCCCCCATATCGAGGACAAATACTTCGCCCCCTTCAGCGAGGACACTCGCTTGGATGACAAGCCGGCTCGCTTCCGGGATCGTCATGAAGTAACGGGTCATCGCGGGGTCCGTCACGGTGATCGGTCCCCCGTTCGCGATCTGTTCCTTGAAGAGTGGGATGACCGAGCCGCGGCTGCCGAGGACGTTTCCGAAGCGGACGACGGCGAAGGTCGTTTCGCTGTTGCGGGCGATTTGCTGGATGACCATCTCGGCGATGCGTTTCGTCGCCCCCATCACACTTGTCGGATTGACCGCTTTATCGGTCGAAATCATCACAAACCGTTTGACGCCGGCTGCTTCCGCCGCCAAAGCAACGTTCCGCGTCCCGTAAACATTGTTTTTGACGGCTTCACTCGGATTATCTTCCATCAGCGGAACGTGTTTATGAGCCGCTGCGTGATAGACGAGATCCGGTTTGAAACGTTGCATCACGTCCATCATCCGGTCCGCATCCTGCACATCGGCGATGACGGAATGAAGGGTGATGCCGTCCGTCACGGCTTCCAGTTCCCGACGGATCAAGTAGATGCTGTTTTCACCATGACCGAGTAAAATCAGATGATCCGGTTTGAACTTCGCCAGCTGGCGGCAAATTTCAGAGCCGATTGATCCGCCGGCGCCGGTCACGAGCACCGTCGCCTGACTGACACTCCGTTCAATTTCCGTGATATCAAGTTCGACCGGTTCCCGTCCGAGCAAATCGGCGATCGAGACTTCCCGGATCTGATTGACGGACACTTTCCCGGATGCCAGTTCCACGAGCATCGGTAACGTATGCGCTTCGACTTTCGTCTGTTTGATCCGGTTCAGCAAAGCGACCCGGTCCGGATAGGACAAGGACGGGATGGCAAGCACGACGGCCTCGATTTTGTATTCCTCGATGATGCACTCGAGCTGTTCGATGGCTCCGACGACCGGGACACCATGGATCATCATCCCTTTCAGCTCCGTCAAATCATCGAGTAACCCGACGACGTTGAGGATGTGTGCTTTTTTCTGTTTCAGTTCTTTTGTAATCATCTGACCGGAGGCGCCGGCACCGATGATCAACGTCCGTTTTCCGAGTGTCCGCTCCCGTTTCAATTCAAGGTGACGTCCCCGGATCAACAGCCGGACGAACAAGATGCCGTTTAAGACAAGACCGGTTTGAAGAAAGACGGCCCGTTCGACCGCAAAGTCGAAGAGCGCATATTCGAGACCGAGTAAGACGAAGCTGCTGGCGACGACGACGACGAGTAAGACACCGAGGTCACGCAGACTGGCATAGCGCCAGATGATTTGATAAAAACGCATCCAGTGAGCGACGAGTGTCAAGGCCACCCATTGGATCAAAGCGATTTCGACTGCATCGACCAGTTCAAAGTTCGCGGTCAGATTCAGGGGATTGAAGAAATAGAATGTCACGACCGTCGCTGCGATGATGACCGCGGCGTCGATCAACCGCAAAAGACCGATTTTGAGATGCCTGCGGTACTGATGAAGTGGTGGGGCTTGCATGACGGCTCCTCCTTTCTCTGGTTATGAACGGCTAGGGCGGCTGACAGCTTGCGGGTAAGCCGGTTCTTTTGTTTCTTCAGCGACTGACTTTTTTCCAAGGGCCCGGGAGTAGACGATCAACAATCCGAACAAGAGACCGAGAATGCCACCGATTGCTGTGTTCATGAGGATGTTCGGTGAGACGGGTTTTGTCGGAATCCGTGCCGTCGAGAAGACTTCCGTGCTGCTCGTTTTGATCAATTGAGGTAAATAATCCTGAAAGACTTCCGTCATCGTGTTCGCTTGGATCGCTGCCTGTTCCGCCGATCGATCGGTGATGGATAAGGCGATGACTTGCGAATCCAAGTTACTGGAGACGGTCAGGCGGTCCGTTAAGTCAAAGATTCGTTTATCGGTCACGTCCATCTTTTGAGCGACCTGATCGATGACTTCCGGACTTCTCAGGATATCTTGATAGGTACTGACGAGTGTCGTCGTGGCTGTCGCTTCCGCATCTTGTTGCGGAACGACCAGGATGTAGGCAGTCGCCTCATAGGTCGGAGGAATCACGTAGGTGCTGACCGCATATCCTGCACCCGCAAAAAGAATTGCCAATATGCAGAGAATCCACCAGCCCTTCTTCAATGTCGTCAAATGATCACCGAATGTCTTTTTTTGATGGATGGAGCTCACGCTGTTCACCTCTTTCTCGTTACCTGACACGTTGGATGGACATTGGTTATGCTTACACCTTATTTCCAAACGGCTACCAAAACAATTAGAGCTTGGTGGAAATGATTATATTTTTTTGAGGAGTCATTATGCCCGCGTATCGTTAACTCACCGAAAAAGATTGATTCACGAAAAAAAGACGATTCACATAAAAATGATCGTCGTTTCATCAAAATCATCCCAATAAACTGCATGACTTTCATAAAATTAAGGGTAAATACCAATTTGATGATTAATAAGTGCGAAATTCGGTAATAAGTCCTATATGAAGGGTGGATAGAGATTAGTAATGATGTTAAAATCAGTCAATATACCTGAATCGATTGGCTTATTCATCCTAGCCCTTTGGGTAACGATCGATTTATGGACCCGTCCTTTATCTTTTACGGACGAAGTCCTGCCGCATCAGTGGAACGTCTGGATCGCCGTTGTCTATCTCGCTCTGTTCGTGACGTTTTATCTCATCACCCGTCCCTTGTATTTTCCACCACGTGCTTTGACGCAACGACTCGTCACCCTGTTTTTGATCTACCTCACCTTTCACACGCTTGTTTTTCTGTTTCGTCCAGCTACCGCTTCTTCGCTTTCGTTACTCCATCTGTTTACGACGTGGCTTTTTGTCATCATCGTCCTATCACTTACCGCTTGCCCATTCGTTCGCTGGTTTCAGTTGATGAACCTCATTCTCTTGTATCAGGCCTTATTTCTTGCAGCATATGCCTTACTCGTCTCATTTGGTCAACATTATGTACCAATCGATAACATTCAATCGTTACGACTTGGTCCCGTTTCCTTATCTCAGCTGTATGTCGGAGAACAAGGCAGCTTTCTCCGCTCGGCCAGCCTGACGAATAATCCAAACACCTTTGCCGCTTGGCTCGTTCCCGGTGGACTCATCGCCTGGATGTATGTCCTGCAGTCGCTTGCCCGGAACAGATGGCGTTCCTGTCTCTTGTTCGGAAGCTTCCTGTTGCTGATCATGATTGGGTTGGTCCTGAGTGCCTCCCAGACCGGGATTTACTCCTTTTTCCTGCTTGGCTTGCTGACAACCGTCTTACGGTTAAAACGGAAACGGCTTCGCTACCAAGTGACGGCGCTCTACTTGCTTGGCGCAGGTATCGTTCTTCTCTCGATGTCGTTTAACCAAGCCTTGTTTTCACAAGTGATCAGTCTCAATGGACGCAGTGCACTCTGGCAGGCAGGAATTGCGGCTTCCACCGACCGCCTTTGGTTTGGACACGGACTCGGTTCTTCTGCTGTTGGACTCGAAGAACAACTTGGTCCGAGCACGTTGTATACGTTCCACAGCACACCGATCCTCTATTTGTATGAATTGGGCGTCGTCGGTCTGTTGCTCTATCTCGTTTCGTTCCTCCTGATACTCGTTCGATTGATTCGGGATTACCGTTATGATGATTCCTTATCGATTGCCTTGCTCGTGCTCAGTCTTTGGTTGCTGTTTCTTCAGTTCACAGAAAGCGTACTCGTCCGACCGAGTGGATTTTACTTCATTTGGCTCAGTTTGCTGATTTATGCGACACGCCGTCGCACAACCTCACAAGAAAGTACCCACACCTAGACGAACACCTACATGAAAGGGGTATAACATCATGAAGAAATGGACAGAACAACAAGTAATCGACAGCTTAATCGAAGCCAGCATCGCTTATCCTGCCTTAGACGCCAAAACGTATGCCCGCTGGTCGACTGGAAAAGAAATTCCTTCCATCACGACGATCATCAACGTGTTCGGTTCATGGCGTGAAGCGTTACATGCTGCCGGACTGTCATCGATTCGGCCGTACTACTCGGATCAGGAAATCCTCGCTTTTATCAAGGAAGCATCGGAGCGGTTGCACCCATTCCACAGCAACAGCTACCGCGAATGGGCCAAAGCAAAGCACGGTCCTTCTTTAACCTTAATCAATCTGCGTTTCGGGTCATGGTCACGGGCCCTTGAGGAAGCACACATTGAGATGACGCGTTCAATCTGCATGACAGAAGAACGCATCATCAACGCGCTCCTCGAAGCATCGGACGTTCTTCCGCGCTTAACGACCCAGACCTACTCGATTTGGGCGCAGGAAAACGGACATCCGACGGTCGCGACGATTGCCCGAAAATATGGGTCGTGGGTCGATGCCCTCGCCTGTCTTGACATTGCCCCTCCTCGCCGGAAATGGGTCGAGGAAGACGTGCTCGAAGCTCTGACGCAGGCGCAGCGTGAGCTTCCGTCCCTCAGTATCATCCATTACCGGAAATGGGCGGAAGGACGGTCTGTTCCAAGTACCTCGACAATCAACGCTTTGTTCGGCAGTTGGACATCGGCTGTCCAGTGTTTAAAACGCTCCCGGATTTCGATTTCTTAATACCAATGTATTTCTGTATATAAAAAAGGCACTGATTCTGTAAAGAAATCGGTGCCTTTTTTGTATTAACGCTTCATTTGTTGTAACGCCGCTGCCGAGACCAGTGTCATCGTATCGTGCTTCAACATATACAAGTCGCTCGTATAGTTTCCGATGTGCGGCGGATTGATCTCGTGCTGAAGATTACGGAAGAGTTGTGCCGGAAAATTAACGCCGCATTCATAGGCATGGGGATAACCGCCGCCAAACCGTGGATTGATTTCCGAGAGATACAACGTACCATCGACATCAAACAAATCAAAATCCAGCGGACCGACCAGTCCAGAATGTTCAAGCACCTGTTCGACCAGTTCGAACACATCCTCCCGGACGACGGATCGACTTTTATCGGTCTCTCCAGCTCGCATCATCAATTTCTCCTTGATGAAGATGGACGTGACCTTGCCGGAAATCAAATCGACGTAGGCGTCCACCCCCAGTTCTTGACCGACCAACAGTTCCTGAACGATCAATCCGCTATTTTTCGCAAACAGTTGCTCGACTTCTGCAAGTGTCTCGACTCGTCTGACCTCGATGCTCGCACTGCCGCTACGCGGCTTGACGAAAACGGGCAACTTGATTTCGGACAGAGCCAGTGCTTCTCGGAACGATTCAATCGAATGATACGTCTGCGCATGAGCGATGCCTCGGCTGAGACAATATTCATACATGGCGTACTTGTCAAAGCAGAGCTGGCACGCTTCGTGAGAGGAGACGATGACCGTCACACCAATCGCCCGAAAACGTTCCGTCGCTTCTGCCAGTAACCCAAGTTCCGGATCAATCAAGGACAGGATGGCGGTCACTTCTTCGGTCTGACAAAGCCGAAGCAGATGATCGATATAGTCGACCTCATCTATTTTCGGCACGATATAGTGGTGCTCGGTCATGTACAATGCGGCTGCTAACGGATTACAATCAGCCGTACTGACACGACCGGTTGTCCAGTCTCTGACAAAATAGTCGACCAGTTTTGCGCGACGTCCGGCACTTGTAATCAATAGATGAGGTGTTTTCATACGATTCGCTCCTTTTAGTTAATGGTGTTAGCGTTAAGGATTCGACCTCAATCAAATAAAACCTGCTACCGTCAAAAAAACTAGGACCGAAGACTTACGTAGAACGAACCGGTTGATGGTTTGGTCGTTTTTTCCAAATCAACAGATAGAAGAGAATCCCGATTAATGCCCCTGTTCCATCGAGCAACACATCGTGGATCAATCCGGTCCGTCCACCGGTCAGAATCTGATGGAATTCGTCAAATACGGCAATCGTAATCGCTAACGTATAGGCAAATACAGCAGCTAGCGGGACAGGACGCACCAAGCGAATCGTTAAATCGATCAACGCGATACCAAGGACGATAAAAATCGAGACATGTGCCGACTTACGAATGAAAAACTCAACGAATCCCGACGCTCCAAGCGCCGCCACACTCACTTCCCCGTTGTAATCAAACGAGATGAATCGCAGTTGCTCCACAAAATCTAGATTAAAATAACGGGATAAACCCGGTTTGAGTGACTGTTCTTCATACGGCATCGAACTCGCTATAAACAAAATAATCAAGACGAGTAACGTCACATAACCCGACCAAGGAATTTTTTTCATCACAACTGAACCTCCATTACTATTTCTTTCACTAGAATAGCATGTTCTCCTTTCCTGTCATTCCTGAAATAGACAAAATTATGAAAGTTATCTGAATTTTAATTCCATCAAATACATAATAATGCAATTAATTTTTACGAAAAACTTTTTTTTACATCTCAAAGGTTTGCAATATAATAAAAATGGTTATTTAGTACTATGATGTACGGATGTAAGAATAGGAGTTGAGTACTGTGAATCGTGCTCTCGGAAAAAAAATTATGAAACTACGAAAACAACACCGGTATACCCAAAAACATTTAGCAGAACGATGTGGCGAAACCGTTACTTCCATCTCGGCCTATGAACGGGGACAACGAGTTCCCACGACACAGGTCCTGGAACGATTAGCTATGGCCTTGAACACGACGGTGATTGATCTCATTGATCCGAAGTATGTCCAACACCCTTCGTTGCAGGAGTTTATCGACCAGTCCCTCGAACCGACCCAGCCGCTCGATTTCAAGCCCATCTTAGAAGATATCCTTGTCCATTTGACACTATCGAATGAAGTGTACTTCAACGGCCGCTTACTCACACAAGAGGTTCGCGATCATATGGCGACGTCGGTCAATCAAGCCTTACAACAAGGACTACAGTCAATTAAAACCTAAAAAACACGATGAGACATGGATAGGAGAATTCCTGTCCACATCTCATCGTGTTTTTTCGTGCGTTAATCGGACTTCAAAACATGATGAATGTATAACTGGCCATCTTCATATGTCGCTTCCATCATCCGGCTAAAAAAGGGTGATTCCGATGTTTTTTCCGCTAAAAAGACCCGTTCAAAACGACTGTGTGCTTGAGTGACAAAACTGAGTTTCAACTCACGTGAAGCTGATTTGAACGTAATATGCGTTCCGGCATGTCCAAAGGCATCCGGAAGTGTCTGCTGTTCAACGAACTGAAAGGTTTCCTCTGGAAACAACGTTGTGATAAAGGATAAACAACTGGCTTGTCGTGCTTGTGTCGTCTTCTCATCCATAACGTTTACCTATCCTCCGATTTTCTTGATGACGTACATTCTTCTGACGATTAGGAACTGTTCTTTTTATTACCCCACCTTTAGACCTATTGAAACCAGTATAAAAAATATTTCTATTGATTTAAAGAGATATTTTGGATTTTAAAAAATTCTGCATCCAGTGGATACAGAATCGATTAATCTCAGCCTATTTTGTCGAGTTCAAGAATGCTGACGGTTTTTCCCGCATATAGTGTCCTGCCTGTATAACGTGATAGTTTCGCAAATTCAAATAAGGTGTCCGGCTCATACAGATATTCAATCGCATAACTGACCTTCTCATCATTACCCGATTTCAAATATAAATTAAAGATCAGACGGTTGCGGTCGACTTTTTGCCCGTAAAACAACGTACAACCTTGAATGCGTCGTGAGGCAATCGGTTGGACGTGTGTTTTTAAATAGGTCGCATTGTGGATGTTGACGAGCAATTGTCCCGCCGGCGTCAACAGTTGTCGGACGTTCCGGAAAAACAACAACAACTCTCCCCGTGAGTACCGCGCAATCGTCGTCCCTGGCAACACGATCTTATCAAACGCCCCGCTGCCCATCACATCAACCAACTCATTACTCAGTCCATAGACGCGGTCCATATAACGAGACGAGATGCCAGTGATCCGGTTCAGTTCCGGTTCGACCAAATACAGGTCATAGCCTTCTTGGCATAACGTATTAAACAGGTCAGGAGAAAACGTTCCATATAAAAGGACACGGTCTTCTTTTCGAAGATAACGACGGTGTAACATCAGTTCGTCGATTTCCGGTAAGGCAACAGTTTCTTGATACAAGGCGACGAAGCGGTCATCGGCAAACAAGTTATCGAGGACCTCAACACGGGAGTAACTCCCTTTTCTTGAGAATGGACCAAACAACGGTCTATCATCCATGATAAATCAACTCCTTATAAGTCTGAATGGCCGCTTCATAGTCTGCTCCCAGCCGTTCCGGCAAGATATCGAACCGTTCTTTTTGATCGGCCTCGAGGATCGCAAGAAAAATTTCATCCGTCTCAAACAATTGGTTCGTCGTCAGTTCAAATGCAAAACAGCCTTCCGTGTTTTGAATACCGACCATAGACAGCGGACCAATCTTCCCGTCCGTTCGTGGCAGTTCAAGATCACTGTACGGCGTTACGAACCGGCTCGTTCCTTTAAAAGCGGATGCCAATTGGAACAAGAGCGGATACAGCGTCAGTTGCGCAACCGGTGCAAGCGCCTCGAACTGTTCCCGTTGCCGTTCGCGCAACTGACAAACATTGACGGCAAACGAGTCACTGAGCTGAAGATGTTGCCCGTAATCCGCGAAAATCCCGCCTTTAAAGATAAACAAACGATGTGACACGGTCAGTCCGACAAGTGTCGCATAATCCATGATCCCCACACGGTGTTCCTCGTTCGAAATGATTCCTTTGTCATGCCACTGCTGAAATGCCAGCTGTAACGCCTGTCGATCAAATGCTGCCAGGCGTTCCTTGATCTCAAACGGCACCGTATCGGAAAACGCCAGCAAGACCGGTGTCCGACTCATCAATTCAATCACCGGCAAATCGTGACGGGTCGACTGATTGATGTAAAGCAGGCTGTTGATTGTCATCTGATCAAACAAGGACGGCTCAATCGAATCAAGTAATGCCGTCTCCTCGACATAGACATGACGTAACGGTTGCGGATGACGAGACGCTGCATCCGGATAGACACCTGTGAACAACGACATCAAGGCATCTTGTAAGGCAATCGGTTGCTTAGAAACGTAGGACGTTTCAAGCGGTAACTGCCCTCCGTTCAAGAAATATGGGTCCCCAAACAACACGTCGCCCCGTTCATTCATCAAGTGGAACTGGACATGTAACATCCGTTGTTGTAAATACGCGACGAGTCGCAGCGTCCGTTCACCCGGTCCGCGTAAGATAAATAAATAGTGTTCGAATTCTTGAAACTCCATATAATCGAGTAAATCCAAAAACGTATGCTGATCGTAATCATAGCGATCCATCGAAAAACGATGCTGTTCACAAAACGTGATGAGCTCAGGGGTCGGATCAAGTTGATGCAACCAACCTTGGCTTTCGGAAAGAATCGTTAATCCAATCATATGCCCACTCCTTTCACTTGATGATGAGATGATTTAAAAAAAGGCTTCAGACCAGTGACGGAATGAAGCCACGTCGAGAGACGTCGTTATGAAGTTTTTAATTCACGTTTCGCCGGTGGTTTGATCCGGTCCATTTCCCGACTTGCCAAGGGTGCGACCGAGACATGAGCAGCATTTAAGCACCAGCCCGAAGAAGTCATGGTTCGGCGCGATTCTTTAAAGGTGAGATTCATAGGAGTTACCCCTTTCTTTTCGTTTGAAATGGCAGACAACACGTTGACGAACTTTCGAAGTAAAAGATTGGTGTCTCATCAAATTCCCTTCTATAATGAAAAGGAAATCGTTTTCTCAAATCCACTGGACAGAAAGGACAGAACCCGATGGATCAATTCACGTCACCGCAGATTGGTCTCGCCCTTCGCCGTCTTCGTAAGAAACATAATCTGACCCAGAAGGATTTGGCGAACGGGATTTGCAGCCAAGCGGAAATCAGTAAGATTGAAAGCGGGACACATTCTCCGACGGTTGATTTGTTATATGCATTATCGATAAGACTACAAGTTCCCTTAACAATATTCTTGAATCAATCTAGCACGCTTGAAACAATCAAAATTATTGATGATGAACTATTAACAAAATTTCAGAATAAAAAGTACGACGAAATATTTCAAACATCCAAAAAACATATAGCTAGTTTAGATAAAAGTGAAGAACTTCGATCTTTGTATTCTTTTTATTTTCATCTTAGTGCATTCAGATTAAACAAAATTGATTATAGAACTTGTATTATTGAGTTGCAGCGTTTGTCAAATAACTACGTTAAACTATATTACTCACCTAAAATGTTGTTCCGTATAAAATCTTCAATCGCTACAATCTACCAAGAAAATAATAATTTTAGACATAGTTTAAAAACTTATGAGGACTTACTTTCACTAAGTTTTGATAGTGAAGAGCTGTTGGTAGAAAAAATTCGATTACTATATAATATTTCAAAAATACTAGTATCGTTAACTCAATACGAAAGAGCCCTAAATTATGTTGAAGAAGGTATTTATCTAAGCTTAAGATTTAAGGACATGTCTTTACTAGGACAACTCTTTTATCAAAAAGGATATGTGTTAGAAATGTCTAAATCCTCTTTGTATAAGATTAAAGATGCTTACCAAAAATCTTATACATTATTTGACATACTTGGAATGGAAGAATATAAAAATATTCTTACTACAAACAATAAAGTAAAAATACTCCCTTACGATAAAGAATAATTCATGACTTTTATATGTTTGTTTTAGATATTATGTTAATTTTTTTGCCTCTCGCTTTACAGAGTGTTCAGGTGGTAGAAGGTCTTTTGCCACTCGCTTCACAGCATGCTCAGGTGGTAGAAGATCTTTTGCTACTTGCTTCACAACATGCTCAGGTGGTAGAAGATCTTTTGCTACTTTCTTTACAACATGCTCAGGTGGTAAAAGGTCTTTTGCCACTTGCTTTACAGCATGTTCAGGTGGTAGAAGATCTTTTGCTACTAATGACGTATTTAAAGTTGCAGAAATTCCTAAACCTAATATAAGGAACGCACTTGTACTGGTCAAAATTAATTTCTTTTTTAAGTTCATGAGTAACAACCTCCTAATATTTTTGACTGGCTTTGTAACAACATCATATATCCTTAGACCCCCTTTGGATATTCGAATACGAATATTTGGTGTGATTTGCACATTATTTACACTTACCGATACTTTAGACTTGGGTCATATGTCCCTAAAGATGCGTAATTTTTACATTTTATCCGTCTTTATGTCGAAATCATGTATAAAAATAGATTTTTTAGAATATTCCTTCATTCTTAAATACTTTTGATCACACATAAATAAAGCCGTCTCGCTTGCCTGAAGCAAACGAAACGGCTTTGTTTTTATTTCGATGAATGACGTAGGGCAATGAAATAACCGATTCCGAGTAAGACGACTAGTCCAAGCAACACACTGCTGATCGTCGTTCGCGTCGGCGATTCCGGCACCCAAATCCCGATTGCAAGATTGATTGCTGCAATCAGCAATACGAGCCATACGATGGTTTTCGGTTTCATCTTTTTCTCCTTCAGTTTGACGTAGTCCAGTCTGTTATTTTTCGTGAAACAATACATGATCCCTCTTATTCGGCACGACCTGATATGATATGTTGACAGAAGACGATTTTAACAAGGGGGACCTATGGATGAAAAAACTTGCAGTGTTTTGTGGTTCAAAAGATGGAGCAACACCGATTTTCCGTCAGGCAGCAGCAACGCTTGGTACAGCGCTGGCACGTCATGACCTCGACCTTGTTTACGGCGGATCACGTGTCGGAACGATGGGTGCTGTCGCTGATGCAGTCCTTGCAGCCAATGGACAAGCCATCGGTGTCCTGCCGCACTTCTTACAAGAAAAAGAAATTGCACATCCGAATCTGACAGAGCTTCATCTCGTCGAATCGATGCACGATCGCAAAGCGAAGATGGCTGAACTGGCAGACGGATTCATCATCTTACCGGGTGGTCCGGGGACGATGGAAGAATTTTTTGAAGTCTTCACGTGGGCACAGCTTGGCTTACATGAAAAACCATGCGGCATCTTAAACATCGACGGCTACTATGATCCGCTCGTCACGTTGTTCCGGCAGATGGAGACACAAGGTTTCCTGATACCGGAACACGCCGCGATGCTCCTCGTCGAGTCTGATCCGGAACGGTTACTCGAACGTTTCCGCACGTATACGGCACCACGCGTCAAGACGTACATGAATAAGAAGCAGACCTGATCCAGGCAAAGCTCACCCGTGGGCTTTGCTTTTGTTGTTTAATCGGTCCAGCTTTCGACGTGCCGGCGAAGCAAGGCTTTGACATCGGCTTGAATTTCCGCGTCCTTTAAGGCAAAGGCAAGCGTCGTCTCGACATAGCCCATCTTCTCCCCGACATCAAACCGGTCACCGTCGATTTCATAACCATAGACGTCTTCCTGCCCATTTAACCGTTCAATCGCGTCCGTCAGCTGAATCTCGCCTCCTGACCCGACCTCTTGCTTGGCAAGAAACGCAAAGATCGCCGGCGTCAGGATGTACCGTCCGATGATTGCCATATTTGATGGTGCCGTACCTTGCACCGGTTTTTCGACGAACTGCCGGACGTGGTAACGACGGCCTTCTTGTTTCAGCGGATCAATGATGCCGTAACGGTCCGTGTCACTGGTCGGCACATGACGGACGCCGACGATCGAGGACTCCAGTTCCTCATACTGATCAATCAATTGTTTCAGACCCGGTTTTTCCGAGACGATGATGTCGTCACCGAGCAACACCGCGAACGGTTCGTCGCCGATGAAATGACGGGCACTCCAAATGGCGTGTCCGAGTCCCTTTGGTTCTTTTTGCCGGATGTAATGAATCTCGGCCATCGTCGTCGAAGCATCGACTTCTTTTAACAAGTCGAGCTTTCCTTTTTGCCGGAGGATGTTCTCAAGCTCCGGTGCGTGATCAAAGTGGTCTTCGATCGCCCGTTTGTTTCGTCCGGAGACGATGATGATCTGTTCGATGCCCGCTGCGACTGCTTCCTCGACGATGTATTGAATCGTCGGCTTCGTCAGAATCGGCAACATTTCTTTCGGCATTGCTTTTGTCGCCGGTAAGAAACGTGTCCCGAGTCCCGCTGCCGGGATAATGGCTTTTCTGATTTTTTTCATGACCGCCCTCCGCTCCTCTACTTACTTCTACTCTGTACTTATTTCTTTTTTCTCTCGTCTATTCCCTGTTTTCGTCAAAAAAAAGACCATGAACAAGAATGTCCATGGTCTGCAATCAAAATAGGTTGGAGAGTGCTTCCGCAAAGGTCGAGAAGGACGGCGTCTCATCGATGACCATCAAGGCGCCTGCCGCGACGGCAAGAAGGCTGATTCCGGATAAGATCCAACCGGGATGTTTGACGGTATCTTCCGCATCCACGTTTTGTTTCCCCGGTTTGGCCTGTTGCGCTTGTTCCTTCAACCGATCTTTCCGGTACTGGTGCTGCTCTTCTTTCGTCAGCTTTTTATAATCAGTCAGGAACTTCTTGTACTCCGGCACGACTTCTTTTGTCGTTCCGTCGAGCTTGACTTGTCCGTACTCGAGCCAGATGACGCGTTCACAGAAACTGCGGATCTGCGTCAAAGAGTGACTGACGAAGATGATCGTCTTGCCTTCGTTCTTGAACTCGTTCATCTTGTCGATACAGCGGTTATAAAACGTCTGGTCCCCGACGGATAAGGCTTCATCGACGATCAGGATGTCGGCGTCTACATTGACGGCGATCGCAAAACCAAGCCGCGACTTCATCCCGCTCGAATACTTTTTGATCGGTTGGTCGATAAAATCTCCGATGTCGGCGAAGTCGATGATGCTGGGCATCCGGCGTTCGATTTCCGCGTCATCCATCCCGAGCATCAAACATTTCAAGTGGATGTTTTCGCGTCCCGTCAGCACATTTTTTAAGCCTTGCGAGACGGCGATGATCGCAACTTCTCCGTTGATCGCGACGTCCCCTTCATTGGCGTAGATGATGCCGGAAATCAAGTTCGATAACGTCGATTTTCCGGATCCGTTGATGCCGACGAGACCGACGACTTCCCCGGAACCGATGTCGATTGAGACATCGCGGAGCGCCGTGAACGTCTTGACGTTTTTGCTTTGGTTCTTAAATAACAATTTGAATTTTTCTTTTGTAGTCGTAACCATATCAAACCGTTTCGTGACATGGTCGAGCTTTATCATAGACATGGCGATTTCCTTCCTTAAACGAGCTCGGTGAATGATTTACGGAACTTGATGTGCAAGAATGTCCCGGCTGTGAACAAGAGCAGCGTCACACTCCAGAAATAGAGTCCGGTCGGCCATTCCTGCCAGACCCAAGCGCCGCCGAGCAAGCTCGCGCGATAACCTTCTACGAGATAGAAGACCGGGTTCAGACGAAGCACCCCGTGTAAGACGTCCGGGAAACGTTCGATGTTCCAGAGGATCGGCGTCAAATAAAACAACATCCGCATCATCGATTGGAGGAACAATTGGATATCCTTTACGAGCGTAATCAATGTCGAGAAGCAGAGTGAGAAGGCATAGACGAAGATATACGTCGCTGCCATATAGTAAGGGAGTTGAAGCAGTTTCCACGTAATCGGAATTCCGTTCAGCATGATGACGATGAAGACAATCACGAGCATCGCGAAATGCTGATACATTCGTGACAAAATGACATAAGACGGAATCGCACTCATCGGGAAACGCATCTTCGTCACCATCGCGAGGCGGCTGTTGATCGAGTTCGATCCACGCAACAGGGCATCATTGATGAAGAACCAGACGACGATCCCACATAATAACCAGACGATGAACGGGATATCCCCGTCGACGTTTTTGTTTCCTTTCAGACCGACACCAAAGACGAACCAATAAATAAAGATCTGTAATCCGGGGTTCAACAGCTCCCATAACAAACCAAGCCGTTGCTCCGCGTGCGCCGATTTGATCTCATAACGAGCCAAACGACGGATTAGTGGGAAGTTCTCCACTTGTTCGCGGACGATACTTTTCATTTCTTTCCACATAATAAATTCCTTCCGATCTGTAAAGGTACATGTATTTTAGTTCAGTTGCATCCACTAAAAGAAAAAAGACGGACTCCGTTCGCGATTCTTCAAACGAACGATCGACCCGTGCGCAGGACAAATGGCCTGCATCGTTTTCTACTCCCCCCTTCTTCTCACGTCACTCGTTTCATATTAAAAAGCAGGCATCACATGCCATACACTTAATCAATTCTAGCCATCGTTAAAAATCGTGTCAATGTATTGGGCAAACCGACACCAAACTGTAGCTTTCTATTCGCTTAAAAAACCCGCTTCGATGATGTGGAAGACATCAATCAAAGCGGGCTTGGAATGGGATAGAAGTGGAAATTCAATCGTCGTCGGCGGAGAGGCCAATCCCCACAACAACAAAATACTCATTAAACATAAAATGACTAAAATCACAGTCCCTTGAACCGTTTCTTTCATCGTGTTTTCCGTCCTCCCTCCGCTGTTTTCCTCGTTTCTTCATCATACAGAACTCTTACCAGAAACACCACTGGCACATTCTCAAACAATGGAAATGTTTAACGAATCAGTCGAGGTTTTCGTTTCTTTTTTTAATAGGACAGATTATAATGAAAGCGTTATCATTTTATGGTTTTAGTTCGAATGCCCTAAGAACATTCCCTAAAACAAACGTCTCTACCGGGTTGTCATGTCGTCCGACCTAAGAATTTACGAAGTTTACAAAAGTTTTATCGCACCAGATACCTAGAACGACTTATAGTAGAAGAAGAGGTCAACGATCGCATTTCGACCTTGTATTCATACACCCACTTTGAAGGAGGATTTCTACGTATGTACAAATCAAAACCGCTTTACGCGGCAGCCGTTGCTGTCGCCCTGACGACATCGGCAATCGTGCCGGTTGCGCAGACTACCGTATCCGCAGCAACGCATGTCAAAGTCAAAACGGTCAAACTCAAGTCACTCGTCTTCACAAAAGGTGCCCCGGTCAAGTTACCTGCTACATACAAGGGCGAGAAAATTACGTGGAAAAGTTATGATCGTCATATCTTCAACCGTTATCAAACGGTCAAAGGAACGTATGGCAAGAAGAAATCGCCGATCGAAGTCAAAATCTTTATCCAAAACTATGCTGTGAAATTCGTCGAGAGCGTCCGCGAACAAACGATTTATGTCGGTGACAAACCGGAACTCCCAAAAACACTCGCCGTCCTCTATGCGACAGGCCGTGTCTATGACAAACCGGTCCGCTGGTCGAAAGTCGATACGAGCGAAGCCGGGACGAAATATGCCGTCGCCAGCTACACACGTCTCGGTAAGACGATCACACTCAAAGCAAAAATCAACGTGCTGGACGTCAACAAAGACGATTTCTCCATCGGCTTGATGCACACGAACGATACACACGCCAATCTCGATAAAGCACCAAAACGAGCAACGGTCATTAAAGAACTCCGTGCCGCGTACCGGGCGGAAGGCAAACCTTCCCTCCTACTCGATGCAGGGGACGTTTTCTCAGGCTCTCTTTACTTCAATAAGTTCCTGGGTCAAGCTGACCTTGAACTGATGAACTATATGAAATACGACATGATGACGTTCGGTAACCATGAGTTTGATCTCGGAGAGACGGAGAACAACATCGCACTCAAAAACTTCGTCACAAAAGCCAAATTCCCGTTCATCACGGCAAACGTGGACTTCAGCAAAAATGAAAGCTTCAACGGTCTACAGAAAAAAATCATCACAGCCGGTCCTGAAAAAGGTCAAATTTATCAAGGGATCATCAAAGAATACAAAGGTCAAAAAATCGGCTTCTTCGGTTTGACGACAGAAGAGACAGCGGATATCGCTAGTCCGGGAACAGTTGCATTTGCCAACTACATCACTAGCGCAAAAGCCGCTGTTAAAAAACTCGAAGACCGTGGTGTCAACAAGATCGTCGCTTTGACGCACATTGGTTTTGACGATAACGAAGCAGTCGACAACGATCAGTTGCTCGCACGTAACGTCGACGGCATCGATGTCATCGTCGGTGGTCACTCGCATACCAAGCTGGAAAAACCGGTTGTCGTCGATGAGACGATCATACCGGGTAAAACAGAACCAACGATCATCGCGCAAGCGTACCAATATGGTGATTTCCTCGGAAATCTGGATTTGACATTTGACTACAAAGGGAAATTGACAGAGTACAACGGTTCGTTGATCGATGTGGCAAAAGCTGCGGAAGATACACGTGCTGCTGAAATCCTGAAGCCATATGCGGATCAAATCACTGAGTTGAAAAATGAAGAAGTCGGCGCGAATATCGTCAACGAGCTCGTTAACCCACGTGGCGAAGTCAGTGTCCGAAACAGCGAAACGGCACTCGGAAACTTGATCACGGACGGTATGCTCAAAAAAGCAAAAGAGTATAACGCAGAAACGGTCATCGCGATGCAAAACGGTGGTGGGATTCGGGCTGCCATCAATGCCGGACCGCTCACAGTCGGCGAAGTCTTAACGACGCTTCCGTTCGGAAATACGCTCGCGACAGTGAAATTGACAGGTCAGGAAATCAAGGACCTGCTTGAAATCAGCGTGGGTGTGGCACCAATCGAAAACGGTGGATTCCTCCACGTATCGGGCATGAAGTTCGAATACAGCAGTAAACTCGCCAAAGGAAACCGTGTCACGAAGATGGAAGTCAACAACGGCGGCATGTTTGAAGCGATTGATCTAACAAAATCATACGTCATCGCAACGAATGCCTTCACAGCAAAAGGCGGCGATGGTCTGACACCGTTTGAAGTGGCTTACAAAGCGGGCCGCGTGACGGATCTTGGTCTCTCGGACTGGGAAAACCTCCGCGACTTCACGAAGTCGCTTGGCGAAGTCAACTACAACATCGAAGGTCGTATCATCGATACAAAAGTCGAAGCCAACTAATCAGCAAAAAGACGATTTCCCACTCAGGGAGATCGTCCTTTTTTTATAGCGTCTGCGTTTGATTTTGTTTCAATAAGACGATGATGTCCTCGAGCTCATACTCCTCTGCCATCATCAACGGCGTGTAGCCGTCCGCATTCTTCAGTGCCGGATCTGCCCCACGCTCGAGCAACAGTTTGACGGTCTCCTTGCCTTCGCCTTCGACCGCGTGATGAAGCGGCGTATACTCCTCATCATCTCGTTGGTTGATCGCTTCGCCGCGTTTCAGGTACAGCTCAACAAGTTCCTTGTTGTTGCTGTAGACCGCAGTGATGAACGGACGTTCTCCGAACTCATTGACAGCGTCGACGTCACTTCCGGCCGCCAGCAAGTCTTGGAAAACAGCCTCGAGCCCTTCGCTCGACTTCCGGTATCCGAGATAATGCAGGGCCGTATCTCCGTCCGCATCGACCGCCTTCATGTCACTCTCCGGAATCAGTTGGTTGATTTCATCAAGCGTTCCCTTTTGAATCGCGGCCATCAGTTTTGATTCACCTAAATCTTGTTTTGTATCATTTTGTTCTACAACGGGCTGTGTCCAGTCCGACACCTGTGGCATCTCAAGCTCCGTCGCGGTGAAGACAAGACCGGCGAGTGCCAGACAACTCAGACTGACAAGCAGACCGCTTGTCACACGCGCCAATCGGGGTGCCGTTGTCTTCAATCCAGCAACCGCCAAGCGCCGGTACACGGATGGCTGATGACGGAATAATTCACTCATACTTGTCGCGAGTGACGGCGCTTGTTGTTTTTGTTCTATGTAGTGCATGACATCCATTCGGCGCCATAACGCCGGACCGACAATCGAGCGGACGAGGGCTGGAATTCTCTCCTCTTCAGTCAGTTGCGCGAGCGCAAACCGATCAGCTGTCTCTTCACAAGCGCGTAAGTAAGCGGCACGCAAGAATGGGACCCAGCTCCCGATCAGTAACAACAGCTGTTTTTCTTCATGATTTTGTTTTAAATGGGCCAGTTCCCGCAGAATTTCAAACCGTGTCGTCTCATTTAAAAGATAATCTGCTGGCAACACCAGCATATACTTTTGGAACAAACCAATCGTCCGTGGTCGTGTCATCTTCGGATCCTGCGTCAACAGGATCTCTGGTGTTTTCCAGAATCCCATCCGTTCTGCATCACGACGAAGTTCCGCATAAACGAGTGGCTGCTGGGTCTCACTCAGGAAAACACCTTCCGTCCGAATCGTCATCACTCGGACCCATTGGCGAATCCAAATCGCGACGAGCAAACCGAGGACAAGCCCGAGTAAAGCGACACCAAGCGTTCCGAGCGCCAGCACTCCGACAATCAAAGCGCATCCTGTAATCAGTGTGCTCAGCAGGAGCAACCAGAAATAAAGCCGTTCCCGTTTGCCGATTCGCAGTTGAACCGCCTCTGTCTCATTGGTCATTCTTCCACCTCCCTTTCATCGAATTCTAGTTATCGTTTCATGTTCTATCATACTCATAATCCTATAACCATTCCAAGGAAATTACGAGTAAGGTAAATAGAGAAACTTTTAAGATATAACTTTAATAATTGATTTCAGAAAAATATCCTCCAAGACTAAAGACTTATTACATTTAAAATATTTTTCTGGTTTCATCAAATTTTTCTGAGGAAATGCATAAATACCAACATTTTTCGCAACATTTGAAACAATATATCTATGATTCATAAGAACTATAAATATTTTAATTCAGGGTGCGAGGAAGTCATCGAATTAAATTGCTAATTCCATCAAAATACCATATACTAACTACTAGAATGAAGAATATGGGAGTTGATATTTTGGGTTTTTTAGGAATGTTTAATAAAGAATATACCGTACAATATCAAGTCATTGAGCGTGATGAAGTCGTCGATACTGATCGATTGAACATCAAAGCAGGTGATCATGCAGCAGCTCGTAAAAAAGCCGATACAATGCTCCGTAAACAATTTGGTCGAACGCAGTATAAAATAGAGTGGGTTCAACGTTTTTGATCGCCAAAATACCCGGTCGCCTCAATCCTTTTGAGACGACCGGGTATTTTCGTATTCAGCCCGATTGCTGATATTCTGATTTGACGATACGATCCGCTTTGAGGAACAAGCGGATTCCGGTATACAGCAAGATGCCGAAGACGGCCCCGCTCCCATCAATGATGACATCTCCAACCAGTGGTGTCCGCCCGCCGGTCAGTTGTTGATGAAATTCATCCAAGACACCGACCGTGATTGCCGTCGTCGCGGCAAAAAAAGCGGCCGGCACAGAACGATAACCGCGCATGCGTAAGACATGGACGAGACTCGTTCCAAGGATGAAGAACAGTCCCGCATGCATCCCTTTCCGGATGAAGAACTCGAGGAACGCCGCTGGACCTAGCGCCGCGACACTGATCGGAACTTCATAATGAAACGAAACGAACGAAAAGGCATAGACCCACCCGAGTGGGATATGATTCGTCAGAAACGGAATCAGCGATTGTTGCTCATAACGCATCGAACTGAATCCGAACAGTAAAAGTAAGATGACTCCTGCTATGACGTAAGCAATGGGTAGACGACGCATCATCATCCCTCCTTCAATACTTGCCATCGTACCATGGATCATTCAACGAAACATACGGCAAAAGTCGTAGCCGGCATCAAAAAAAGACCTTACTTCCAGGAATAGAAGTAAGGTCTGTGTGCTTAAGAGACGGACGTTTTCGGTTCACGCAACAGATGCTTGATTTCGCCGAACGTCACAAACGTTTTATTTTTCGCATCATACAGCTTGTAGCGAAGCGACTTCAGACTCGAGAACAAGCCGATCGTCGTTGCTTTTTGAAGCGGTGGTGTCGCCGTATGCGCTTTTTCTAAGTTGTAGTTCGGTACACGCGGACTTAAGTGGTGCACGTGGTGGAAACCGATGTTCCCCGTCACCCACTGCAAGACTTTCGGCAATTCGTAATACGAGCTGCCTTCGATTGCAGCCTTGACGTAATCCCATTCGCTCTCATCCTCGAAATACGAGTCTTCAAACGTGTGCTGGACGTAGAACAACCAAATCCCGAGAACGCCTGCTGTGAACATCGTCGTGCCTTGAATGATCAGGAATGCCTGCCAACCGATAAAGTAAATCATGATGCCGTACAGGACGATCAACGACGCATTGATGACATGCGTATTCATACGTTCTTTTTTGCGAGCATCTTTCCGGTTGAAGCGGCTGACGACCAGAATCAACAAGAGTGGTCCAAGACCAAACATGACGAGCGGATTCCGGTACAGACGGTACTTCAGACGTGTCCATTTTGACGCTTCGACATATTCTTCAATCGTCATGACCCAGATGTCACCGACACCGCGTTTGTCCAAGTTTCCGCTTGAGGCATGGTGGATCGCGTGCTCACGTTTCCACTTTTCATACGGGAACAAGGTCAGGATGCCTGTGATCGTTCCGACGATTGCATTGGCTTTTTTGTTTTTAAAGAATGACCCGTGTGTACAGTCATGGAAGATGATGAACATCCGAACGACGAAACCGGCTGCGACGATTGCAAGCGGAACAGCGAGCCAAACGGAAATCTGTAAGGCTTGATAAGCCAGGAACCAGACGACGAGAAACGGCAAGATCGTGTTGATCATCTGCCGGACGCTGGATTTGACGTCTGCCTTCTCAAAAGGCGAAACGTGTTTGCGGAGCTGGGCGATTTTTTCTTTACTCATGTGTTGCTTCCTCCTCGAATTCGTACAGCGTTCACGACGCTACTATGAAATGAACTTGATATAAAACCTGTAAACGGCGTCCGTGACGGTGAATTCGTAACATCCACATGAAGATCGACCCGACCGATATAGTTAAACGCTTGAATATTTTTAATACCAGGTAATTATAGCACATCGAAAAAATAATAAAGTATTAAATTCTGATATCAGTAAAAATATTTACGGTCATCTGTTCGTAAAACTATTGAGTATCCAACAAACGAGAGTTTCAAGAGAATTATTCCACAAAAAAATCGCCTCTCGAAATCAGAGACGATCACTGCATCATTTTAGCTTCTTCAATGGCTTCACAGCCGGACCTTCGAGCACATTCCCCTCGTAATCGAAACGCGAGCCGTGACACGGACAATCCCATGACCGTTCTCCGTTGTTCCATTTGACGTCGCACCCCATATGCGTACACGTCGTCTTGACGAGATGGAGTTCACCGGCTGGATCGCGATATCCCCCGACCGTTTTCCCAGAATGACGGACTAGTCCCCCTTCATCGATTCCGAGGTCGTCTGCTGATTGACTGGCACGGGTCACTTTACCCTTCAGTAACTCGATTGCGACATCCGCATTGTTCTTCGCAAATTGTTTCGCATCCTGTTTATGCAGTTTCGACCGGTTCGGGTCAAACAATCCGCGGAAGCGGTTCGGCGTTCCGGTCAATAAATCAGACAAGAGCAGACCTGCCGCGATTCCATTTGTCATCCCCCACTTGGCAAAGCCGGTCGCAATCAAGATGTTCGGATCATCACTCGTCATCTGACCGATGTACGGCACTTTATCGAGTGAAATCAAATCCTGCGCTGACCAAAATTGATCAATTTCAGCTACACCAAACTCACTCTCGGCGAAATGACCCAACGCTTGATAGTTGGCTTTCGTATCCGTTTGATGACCGGATAGATGGTTCTCCCCACCGAATAGTCCGAGCCTTGTCCCATCAGCCAGATGCGTATGCCGAAGTGACCGGCTTGGTTTGTCAGCACTCATGAACATGCCGTCCGGGAACTCTTCCGGAACACGTCCCGACACGATATAAGAACGGTGGACTTCGAGTTTTGAGAAATAGAGTCCTTTAAAATCATTGAACGGAAAGTGGGTTGCGACGATGACTTTTTTCGCCTCAATCTGGTGACCGGATTCAAGCAACACGGTCGGCGTTCGTTTCGATTCGACAGACGTCGCCCGCGTCTGTTCGTACAATTTGCCGCCTTGTTGCGTAAAATACTGCGCGAGACCAAGTAAGTATTTGACGGGATGAAACTGAGCTTGATTGCGGATGACAAGGGCTTGTTCGACCGGATACGGTAACTTCCCTTTGACCTCATCCGTCGCGTCTCCACCATTGATCCCAAGCCGGCTGTAGGCATCTGCTTCCTTGATCAGTTGCTTGTGTTTCGGTCCACTCGACGCAACGTACAGGTACGCATCCTGTTCCTCGAGCTCACAGTCGATTGAAAGGCGTGTCGTCTGATCACGGAGGAAACGAATCGCTTCTTCATTCGCTTCGTGATAGAGCCGTGCTTTTTCTTCGCCGAACGTCTGAATCAGTTCGTCGTAAATCAAACCATGTTGCGATGAAACCTTTGCCGTCGTATAGCCGGTCGTCCCGCTTGCAATCCGGTCAGCTTCGATCAACGTCACATCATAACCTTGTTCAATCAGTTGCACGGCCGTGACGAGCCCGGCGATCCCGGCCCCGATGACGACAACGTCACTCGTCAGGTTTGCTTCGAGTTTCGGATACGCCGATGCTTCAATCGATGTGCGCCAGTACGATGTTGGAAATCCGTCCAGTTGCTTCATTTTCCCCGCCTCCGTAAATGTCAGTTTTTATTCACTTAGCTAACAGTTACAGTTACCCTTGTTCTTTTAAAAACATACATGAATAGTACATTTTAATTGGGTTCCGGTAGTTATTCAATCAAGTGGAAACACACTCTTCGCTTGTTCCATGAGACGCGTGATTTCCGGTTTATTCCGAGTAAGTATCTCTTGCTGCTCGTCGTACGGTTCAAGTAGTTCCAAACAATTGTTGACGTCAAGAAGATACCCCCTCACTCCTTCTTGAATCCAGACTTCGTACGTATCGTCCTGAAACAATTGTGGGTATACACCGACTGCCAATCCAGCTTGTTTATCAGCGATCATCAGTCTGCCTGTATAAGACAGATAACCAGGTGTCTCCACTGTATAGGAGACACCATCTTGCGTCAGACTGTGTACGCCATCAAAATCTGGTACAGCCGAAACGAACGGTTTGTACTGAACCGTCGTCACCCCGTACCAGATAAGGTCCAGCAGCAGGAAGCCGCCCATTAAACCGAGCGCAATGCACCATCCTTTTTTCTTTCGATTCATCCGAGTTCCACCAACCTGTTCCCCTGTTTTTTGATTGCTTCATCATGCGTGACGAGAATGACGGTCTTGCCGCTTGCATTCAACTCCTGCAAAATCGTCATGACCCGTTCGGCATTCGCTTGATCGAGTGAGCCGGTTGGTTCATCGGCGAGAATGATGTCACATTTCTTCAGCATCAGTCGGGCCAGTGCGACCCGCTGTTGTTCGCCCCCGGACAGCATATAGACTTTTTTATCGATCTTCTCTTCAAGACCGACGGCTGACAAGACCTCTTCAATCGTTTGGCCGGCGCGATAGCGCTTTTGGACAATCTCCAGATTTTGTCGGACTGTCTTATGGTCGACCAAGGCGAAGTTTTGAAATAAAAATCCAATCTTCGTCCGGAAATAGTCAAGTTGATTCCGTTTTTTCGTGATGTCCTGTCCATCGATAAGAATCTGCCCTGCATCAAGCGGTTCCAAGGCCCCCACCATATTTAACAACGTCGTTTTCCCGCATCCGCTCGGTCCGGAAAAGATGACGAAATCTCCGGCCTCAATCTGTAACGACAAATTTTCAAATAAGCTTTTGCCTTCAAATGTTTTTGACACGCCTTGAATCTGAATCATACATTTCCCCCCTTTAGGATCCGTTGGATGTTCGCCCGTTCGATCTTACGAATCAGTCCGACTAACACTATTCCTTCGAGTACGACCAACAGACCGCCTCCGCTCAGCAACCACAACGGATGACCGATTGCAAAGATGTACGCCGCAAGCGTCACGGTCACCGTGCTGAACGACGTAACACCAAGTGTATAGAGGACCAACCGTCGATTTTTTTGCCAGATGCTGTAGCCGATGACTTTTTTGACGGATAACTCAAGCGCGTTGACTTGGTACTCGAGTTTCAAGACAGTCACGATGATCAACAGTTCCAGACTAATGATCAGTGCGGCAAAAACCAGATTCATGTTCATCAACCGTTTGGCTGCTTCCCAGACACCGATGTACTTATCCCAGACATTCGTCCGGATGATCAGTTCATCCGTCATCGCCTGTTCCTCAACGAAACGATCAAACGTTGGTGGATCGACGTCGTACATGATGTCACTCAACAAAACAGAGGACAGCTGCTTCAGTTTCATCCGCGTCTTCGCATCATCATTCAAGACGATCAGCATCGGTTCGTCGACGAGCAGGCTGCCGTTCACGAGGTTTTGATCAATCGCCGTCAGTTGGAGTGGTGTCGTATAGCGGATCGTCTCATACTGCTGTTCGATGAACGGGCTTAATCCAAACGACTGCAGGGTATTGTCGAGCTCTTCTTTACTGGGCGGTGTTGCCTGCTCCGGTGCAATGATCGTCAGTTTATTCGCGAAAACGTCTGTTGCTTCCGGAAGTTGCTCTGCAATCTCTTCAAATGCTTGGCGGTTCAAGATCAAGGCCGTCTGATCACGCGTCGAAAAGTTCGCCAATGGTGTCACGATTGTCGCCGAGAAATCGGTTTGATAACGTCGGTACAGTTCGGTCTGAATCTGTTCCGACAGTGCGGGACTCTTCTCTTCCGAATAATTCGGCGAAGTATTTTTGTGACCAATATACGTATAGTCATAGGTCTGTTTCGTTTCAAAAAAGTCCCGTTGCTGATAAAGCGCGACGCCTTCCGTAATCACCGTGATACTGCTCGATAACATCAAGATCGTCAGCAACGCCGTGATGAACTTCAAGCCATACGTCATCGACAGGAGTGCCCGCGAACGATAACTGTTGGCAAACGCTTCTTTGATCTGCAAGCGACCAATCAGCAGATAGACGAGTTCATTACAGACCAGTAAGACAAGCACTAACAGCAAAAGTAATGGCAAATAAGGGCCAAGCGGCGTGACCTGACGCAACAGACCGAAGCTGAGAGCGAAAATACCAAGCACAATCACGGAATCGAAGGCAATGGACTTTCCAATCATTAGCGACAATCGTTCTCCCATCGATAAACGAACCAACAGCTCTTTACGGTTCATCGACAGTTCATAAAATGTCATCAAGACGGTGATGATGACGACGAGCGACCAGATGCCGAGGACACGATTCCGCTCCGCCTGTTCGTTATAACCCAGTTGCGGGTGATTTCCCGCATATGTATCAATCAAGTCCATCTTAAATGCTTTGACGGCAACGGAAGATCCGATCCCGTAAAAGTTCGGTGTATAGGCAAGACGCGGATGCTCGCGTAACGGTTTGAACGTGAAGGTGATGTCACCAAGGAAAACACTGTCGTATGTACCGCTTCGAATCTGCTGGTTCGCAAGGCGTTTCTCGACACCCGCCGTTCCGTAGATCGTCTTTGTACTCGAGAAATTGCCATTCGGTGTCTCTTCATACGTAAAGACCTCCACCTGATTTTTCTCGGCTGCGGCATAGATATCAGCAATCATCTGTTTCTCCGACTTTTTCGGATTCGGGTACAGGGTCGTCGTATCAAATGGCTCGGCGAATCCTTCCAGTGTCAGCATACGGCTTTCACCGATGATGAACAGACTTGTCGCGAGAATCAACGTCATCAGTAAGACTTTTAATGGTTTCATCGGCACTCCCCCGTAATTCTGCTGTAATCGCTCGGCAACTTTTATTTGTTTACCGTAGCATCTTCCTATGATTAACTTCTATATCTGACTTGAATACTGAGATAATTGGTATTTTAATAAACCATGAGTTTATTATATTGGATACTTTCTCCTGTATTTTGTTCAGTAAATGTCTTTAAACGTAATACATATCCATCAATTATTAAAAACTCAATTCCCTAATTATACAAATATATAATTTAAAAAATGAAAAAAATGTATAATTTGAAGGGTTCTATAATTAGAGAGATGGGGGAAATCATGAAAAAATTAATGTTAGCTTTAGTAGTATTGTTTATCTTTTCAGAAGCAAAAGCAGTCTCCGCAAACACTGGACAAGAGGACGTGGATACTGCAATCGAATATCAAATTGATGGTTCTAAAAGTATTACAATCAGTGGGATTAAGGCCGAGGATGATGAAGATGGTATTCCTGATTCATCAGACTATTACAAATTAGTTGTTACTCAACCCGGAAAAATGAAAATAGCAGTCGAAGGGAATGCTTTTTCCGACATTTCTGTTTTGGACGACAATCAACAAGTATTTGCGAATTTAGAGAGTGTACGCCAATACTCTCCCGAGGATATACTTTACGCTTTTTTAAAAAAAGGAACTTATTATATCCAAGTCGATTTGGATGATGAAAGCGAAGGAGAAGCTTACGATCTTAAAGTAACTCATGATGTAGACGGATATTTTGAAGCTGAGCCAAACAATGACCTCAAACAAGCCAATACTATTGAATTAGGTAAGACTTATCATGCCAGTAACCTCCAAGAATCACTTTCTTTGTATTTAAGTTCAGAAATAGATATCGACAGTTATAAGTTTAAATTGGAAAAGCCGAGTCGAATCAGTCTTGAAAGTTCAACCTTTTCTAACGATGTTCTTACTTTTACACTGAGACACAAAAATGGCTTGATCATTTGGGAAGACCTTTATAATACTTCCATCCAATCTTCAAAGTCGAAAACACAGTTTACAGAGTACCTTCCAGCTGGTGAATATGTCATTTCAGTCAGTTTAGATAACTTGGACGGAAACGGAATTGAAAACACGGAACTGCCGTATAGCTTTAAAGTGGATGCAACACCTGTCACCTATTCAGAAATACCAACTAACAAAATCGGAACACAAGTTTTATTCGGGAAAACATATACGGGTTCGCTTCTGCCTGGAACCGATGATAAAGATTTGGATGTTTTCATGACACGGATCCAAAAAAAGAAAGTCCGTATATCTAGTCAGTTAAAAATGTCTGGCAAAAGCAACTCTTCTTTCGAGTGGTCTTCTACTAATAGCTTTAAGGTAAATAAGTCACTTAATAAGTGGATTACACTAGAATCGAAAGATGTTTCACCAAACAAAGAATACAGACTCTCGTTACAAAAAGAAAATCAGTTTTATGGTCCGAACCCTTTACTGGATTACGAATTAAAAATCGTTGCTTTCCCTTATTGGGGTAAACACGTTTATGCTCCAGGTGTAGCCGGAAAAGCCACAACTAAACTAAAGAAAACACAATTATATAGAATGAAGAATGGAAAAATGATTAAATCAGGATCGCCCGTTGGTCCGAAAAAGGAATACATCGTCAAAAAAGCAGGTAAAACATATGTGGAGTTATCAGACGGAAGAATGCTCAAAGTAAAAGAAGTCACTTATCAAAAAGTCCCTAAAGAAGTTCAACAGGAATATTTGAAGCTAAACAATCTTCTTTAAGAAACAACGACAGAGCGAATGAGGTGAAGCTGACAGGCTTTGACTCATTCGTTCTTTTTGCTTCAAAAGAGACAATAGCGCGACAAAAGATAAACAAAATAATTTCCGAACACCCTCTCGGATAAGTAGAGTTATCCTAAATCGAGTGGCGGAAACAGGCGGTTTTTCAAGTAGTTTTTCGTGTTCAGTCGAAGAAATGACGGCAGTTGGCAATTGGAAAGTTTAGAAAACCGTTGGCATGATTCAAAAAAGACGATTTGAAGACAGAGGATAACTCTACTTATACTGAAACTACCGCGGAATACATAGATATGCATATCTCAGATTGGATTCTCTTATAATGAATGAAGCGTTAAAACAATGGATACCCCTCGTCAACTCTCTTCTCTCCCGTCTCTCGATTCACCCGAATGAACAGGATGAATGCCGCCAAGCCGCACTACTCCGACTCTGGAAATCCATCGAAGAAGGTAAGGTCATGACCGTCACTTTCGCCCGAATCCGTGCGAAAGGCGCGATGCTCGATTACTTGGCGACCCGCAACCGGACACTTGCCGGTGAAATCACAGTCGAGACATTGCCGGAACTCCCCCGCCAGCAGCAAGTCTCTTTCACTTACTTACTCGATCAACTGAAACAGGAACTGTCCCGCAAGGAATTCACAATCCTCCAAGCCCTGCTCCACGGAAACGAGGAGACACTCGGCTACTCTCCAGCCCGGCTGCGTTCACTCAAATCAGAACTGAAACGAAAGGTTCAGGAGATTCTCCTATGATGGCGTTTTATTTGGAACGGTTACTGGCAATCATCGAACAGTCACCGAGCTACAGTCCGCTGACGAAAAAAGCTTATCGTGCCGACGCCCGTCATTTCTGTACGCATGCGGAAACAATCGACATCCCTTCCCTCCACCGTTATATGAACCAGTTAAAACAGAATTATGCCCCGACAACCGTCGCCCGCCGGATCCATGCCTTGGCAACACTCTTCGATACACTCGTCACTGAACGGTCACTCGCTAAAAATCCTTTATCCCAGATCAAAAAACCGTCCCGTCCAATCCCGAAACACCGGACCACTTTCAGCTACACCGATGCCCGACGTGTCATCGAATTGATAAAAGACGAAACGACCTATGCCTTTTACTTCCTGCTGTTACATACCGGTCTGCGGTTTAATGAAGCCCGACAATTACGCCGGACTGATCTCGATCTGATCGAACACCAACTGTTTGTCCGTCACGGCAAAGGACAGAAAACACGCTACGTCCCGCTTCATGACGAGCTGATAACAGTCCTAACACGATATCTCGACGTTCAACCGAATGACGGTCACTTGTTTCAAAACGATACCGGACGTTTGCTTGATCCGAATCAAACACGGAAGCAACTCCGGCTCGCCAGTCAACAAATCCTCAAGCGGACACTCCGACCACACGACTTGCGGGTGACATTCGCGACGACGCTTTACCGGGACCATCACGTTGATTTACTGACCGTCATGCGTCTGCTTGGTCATAGTGATGCGAAGACGACGCAACAGTATATCCTGTCGTCGTCAGAAGTCGCCCGTTCTTCAATCAACCGTCTCATGCCGATAACGAATTGATGACATGCTGAAGCTTCGTGTCCTGACTCAGGATGTAATCTTCCGTCGTTCGCAAGCTGCTGTGACCAAGTAACCGTTGAATCTCAAGTAGTCTGCAATCTCCCGTCTGATAGAGATGTGTGGCAAAGGAAACACGTAAGTCATGTGGATGTAACGGTCTTCCACGTATAGCAAGTGACTGTTGATTTAACGCATCACGAGCCTGCTGTTCATTGATGGCTTGACCACGGACGGAACGAAACACGAGTCCTGTCGTCCGTCCTCCTAAAAACGCTTGTAGCTTATGCGCCAGTCTCTCCCCAATCGGAATCGTCCGTAGGCGTCGTCCTTTTCCGTGCCGTACGAGTAACGTCAACGTCGCAAACTGAAGATCCTCGATCGACAACAAACGGGCCTCCATGAAGCGGAGACCCGTTTGACTGATTAACTCAAAGAATAGACGATAGGTTGGGTCCGTGATTTGACGGATGGTTTGGATCGCTTCTTCGAGTGGATGATGCTCACGTTGTCGGATTTGCTGGTGGATAATCGGCCGGACTTGTTTCATCGGATTTTTCTTGAGCCGTTTTACTCGGACTAGTTCATTTCCAAGTGCCATCAACGCATGATATCGTCGCATCACTGTAGTTGGTTTATACTGTTGAATCAACTGATCAAAATATGCTTGAAGCGATTTAACTGACCATTCGACAAAAAACTTCTTCATTTGCCGAAGGTCACTGCGATAAGCTTTGATTGTCTGTTTGCTGTAAAGAAAATGTGTTTTTAAATAATGATTTAGGTAATCGAAATGAGTCATGAAAAGAACCTCCTATTAGAGAGTGTTTTCATCTCAAATTCCCCGTTCATTTTCTCTTCAACCCTTCAGATAAATATTAAAACATAACTACTTTATTGACACTCCCACGGCTAAAGCCGCAAGCTCACCCTTCAGGATGAGTGGGATTCTGAAGTGCTTGTGCGAGCGCAGTCCATTTATGTTTTGCTCAAGCCTTCAGATGAGGGTGTGCCATCACCCCTCCTGAGACAGACCCTAAAGGTTCTCAGGCTGATTGACTCTTACCATCAACCACAGGTGCATATCTAATATTCATCGCACCGACTAAATCTCTGTGTTTTTTGAATCCACATGGACAAAAATAGGTTCGATCTTTCGCTTTGTTTCTTTCACCGCAAGAAGGACATGTCTGAGACGTGTACGCAGGATTGACATACTCAACCTTGATTCCTTCCAAATTTGCTTTGTATTCGATGAATGTTGTTAGGCGATAGAACGACCATGTATGCAGATTCTTATTGTTTTTACGGCTTGTTCTTGCCGTCTGTCGGATGTTCGCCAGTCTTTCTAGGCGAATGACAGAAACGTTATTCTCTTTCGCAAATGAAACGATCGCACGACTTACCTTGTGATCTTTGTCTCTCATCCACCGTTGCTCTTGATGATTTAGTTTCTTGATTGCGTTCAGCTTCTTCTTTTGACCGAGCTCTTTCCGTCGCGCACGAAACTTGCGTTTCATGTATTTGTTCTCGCGTCCGTTCCCGAAGAACCTCGCCTTGTCGCCCTCATTCGTTGCGACTGCCGGGACTTTCAAACCCAGATCCACACCGAGAACCTTGGAGCCGGTCTTCTCGGTCGTGAGAAGCGTGACAGCGATCTGGGCAATCCATTTGTTCGACTTCTTCGTGATGCGTAGCGTTCCCACTTTATTGTTCAGGAGTGAGAAATTGCGATTGTGTTTATCGACCATTTCTGCTTTGATTGCTGTCTTCTGTGCCTTCCCGTCCATCAGAATCGGGAGAGAAATCGACTCGAAATCGAACGAATAGTTCTGGTTGTTCCATGTGCAGTAGGGTTTCTTGAGAATAGGGATGATTTTGAATTTGGATTTCTTGACTTTCTTGAAGAGGCTTTGGGCGTCTTTGATGACTTGGTTCTTGACGGCGCTAGGCAAATGAGACTGGACATTCTTGCTCGTCAGCTTAAGCATCGTTTCTGCCTCTACCATATCTGAGACCAGTTGGTTGGCCGTGTGGATATACATTCCCATCATACGCTTCAAAATAGATTGTTGTACTTTGGTAGGACGAAGTTTGATGTTCACCGTTAATGTCTGATTCAAGGTGTCACCCCCTTGTTTTTTGTTGCTCGACATAACGCTTGATTGTTTCGCTCGACACATTTCCCGCGGTCGAAACGAAGTAGGAACGCGTCCAAAGACTTGGCAAGTGTTGAAGATGAGGAAATTCCGCTCTTAATTTTTTAGATGTCACTCCTTTGATTTTCGCCATGATATCAGCAGGACTGAGTGTTGGTGGGGCATTGAGGAACAGACGTGTATGATCTTGATCGCATTCTAAGGCGATTGTATGGATTTCTAAGCTTTCACATATCTCATGCACCAATTCTTTGAAACGTCCTTCTACATCGTTTCGAAGGAATATTTTCCTTCTATATCGAGGGCAAAAAACGAAATGATAATGGATCAGAGAAACGGTGGTCTGGGTTCTTCGATAGTTGTTTTTCATATTGACAATGTATCATTTCAAACAACTTACTGCAACGCAAAAAATATTTTCGGATACATGAAGTGCCAGAACCGTCGGCTTCTTTGTGGGCACTCCGTATCCGACCGAGCTTTCATCCCACCCCTAAAGGAGTGGGATGAAAGCTCAAAAATGCTGTAATCAGTAGCTTCACTTCCAAACTACTTCTCAAAAGATTGATGTAAAAAAACTATTTCAGTGGATCAGCATACAGCAAACTATCGAGTCTTTAAGAATCGATTAAAAGACATGTGGATTCAAACCAATAAAGATCTTAGTTTATGTCATTCCTTACACGATTCTTCAATTGTGAAATTAACCCTTGTAATATATCTAAATTCGTTATGAAATTAATCTTTAATTTTTTTAGGACGTTCTAATCAAGTATTTATAAAACAAGTTAATAAAGTACTAGTATTCAAGAAATCCTGGGTAGAAAAGTCTTGATTATCTCTTTAATAAGATGCGCCAAAAGGTCTTGTTCCTAATATTGGAATTTTTGTTACAATCAAGTGGAAGAAAGTTTTAACTTTATCTTCAAAAAACTAATGCCATGTTTCATGAAGATGAATGACTTTCTATCTCAAAAGAGAAAGGAGGAATTCGGATGTCTGCAATGTTCGTGTCGTATCAGTTATCATTGGAAGAAAAGTTCTTTAACATGATCGAAAACAAATGGTTCTGGATGGTTTTTGCTCTAGTCCTTTTAGTTGGAATTTTTGCATATGCCTTTTATTGCACAAGCCGCGGCTACAGCTTTAACGGAAACGTGAAGCTCAATTGGCCAAAGGTTTGGCAAATGGGTATTGGCTGTAAAGCCTCGTAACGTACTTAATAAGCGGGGGCTCTTTGGGCTCCCGTTTTTCTCAGGAGGCGAGAAAATGATTGAAATCAAACAGTTAACGAAGTCGTTTAAAAAGAATCGTATTATTGATCAATTATCAACAACGTTTTCTAAAACCGGCGTCTCTGTGATCGTCGGGACAAATGGTAGTGGGAAAACGACATTACTAAATATGATGACAAACTTACTCGAAGCAGATCGTGGTGACATTTTGATTGATACGTTATCTCCGGGTAGCAAAGCATATAAGTCAAAGTTCTTCTATCTACCTTCAGATTTTTATTTGCCTGGATACATGACAGGTAAAGAATATGTACAGTTCGTTTTAAGTCGATACGAGACAAGTGAGTATGAGAAAGCACCCATCTTAATCGAACTACTCGATTTAGCGGATGGACAACATAAAACCATCGAGTCGTATTCCTTTGGAATGAAAAAGAAAATTCAAATTGTTGCAGCACTTGCTGCCAATACTGAGTATATAATTGCGGATGAAATTTTCGGCGGACTGGATTTCGATACTTCCCTTTTGGTACAAGAGCTGTTCGCAGCAGTTGGTGTAACTAAGAAAATCATCATCGTATCGCATGAACGTAACACGATTGATCGCTTTCCCGATGATGTCAGACTGATGCGTCATGGTTCCCTGGTACACTTCGAGGGGTCTCCCGAAGAATTGACACAAGTCATAAAACAAGAGGAGGTCTTGCGTGAGAAGCTCGCCATCGTTCAAAAACATTTTATGTCTTCTGAAGTTCTTCTATAACGACACGTTTCATGGTTTGTTCAACCGTCCCTTTTTTCGCAGCCGGTTGAATCGTTATGGGTTATTTTTACTGCTGACGGCAGCTTATCTCGGATACTTTTATTTGAATATGGTTCAACTTTCGACGTTGACGACTAACGCAAAAGAAGCTGATCCGGTGACGCTCTTGTTAGCAGGAAAAATGACGTTGAGCAGTTACTTCAATGTCGTTTTCATTTTAGGAACGTTCATGTTCATTCTGTTGAACGCAACAGTCTCGTTGAATCGAAACTCTTTATTTTTCGCCAAGACACTTCCTTTTTCTGAACGGGAAGTCAATGTCAGCCAACGCTTGTTTAAACTGAGTGTCGCACTTGTCTTTTTTGAGTTATTGATGATTATCGTGGCACCTGCACTGAAGTTGATTCCGATGCAATGGGGAACTGCGCTTCTTGTGCTCTTGACGCTACATACTGTATTTATCGCAAGCTTTTGGATTCTTGATTTTTTGTACGCAGCCTTATTACAAAACATCTCCGGACTGAAGCGTATCCTATTAGGATTCGTGCTCGATTTATGTCTGATCGGCTTGGTGACCTTTCACTTAATCAAAACACGTTTTCAAATCGATGTCTGGGTCAGCACGCTGCCGTACTCTATTCTTACGCTAACACTACTCGTACTAGCAGGAAGTCTCTTGATTGGCGGAGGTGCGTATCTCCTGCAAACCCTATTCTTCTCCCGCAATCACCTTTACGTGCGTCAGAGTTACTTTAAATTGGGCTTACCTGCTTTTAATATCGGACTGGCAACAACGATGCCGGCCATTATTCGAAGTAAGAACTTCCTTTACTTCTGGGCATTATTAGCTGTCATGTCAGCCGGGGCGCTCTATCAAGTGGGTCTGGGGGGGACGATGCAACTGTGGTTATTCCTTTTACCGATTTTAGGAATCGTAACGATCACTTATGCAGATGCGACTTTAGCGGTACGCAAACTGTATCGATTATACCGCATCCATCCGTTAATGGAGCTTGGTTCTCTACTCGGAGTGTCGATCATTCTAATGGCTCCTGCCTTATACGTCGGGATTGTGGAGACAAGTAGTTTAAACCCCTATCTATACGGGATCAATATCTTTTTTGCGGCAACAATCGCAGGGTTTTTGTTTCCGAAATCACAAAGTAATATCAATGAGACGATTGCTTCCGTCTTGACGATTATCTTAATTATTCTTTTATCCGTACTTGTCAGCATAGACGGCGCACTATACCCTGCATTATTGTTCTTGCTCGGTGTATTGTATCTCATACTAAAGAAAGAATACGAGGTGGCAAAATGAAGATCACAAAATTGATTGGTGTAGGAACTGTAATCTGGGCGGTCATCTTTTTGATTGATTATATTTATGAGCTTTTCCAAATCAATGAAACCAGTGTTGTGACAACGATGACTGGTCTGAAAATTTCTACTGTGATGACGAAAGAAGAACTGAATACGCATTTCTCACTGACATTACAGGCGCTCCTCATGTATCTCGCCTTTATCGTACTGTTCACTTTATTTGGATTATTCATGCAGACACGACGGACTTCTGCTCGACATGACAGCTGAGACACTGCTGCTCCTGATCAGTTATGTACTGTTAATTGGTGTAGTCGTGACTATTCATGAAAGTATCCATTGGTGTTTTGCGCTTCTCTTCCGACGTCAGCCACGCGTGACATTCGATCGTTTTCTGACTCCGACGGTCCGATATCATAATACTCATGTAGACTGGCAAAATCTGATTATTTCAGGTTCAGCACCATTACTTCTTTTCTCTTTTGGTATATGGGTCGAAGGGGACGGCGGCGCTTGGGTAGTGGTGAAAATACTTTGTTTAGCAAATATATTTAACTTTTTCCCGGTCACGACAGACGGACAGATGATATTTTTATCACTCGTTAAAATGATTCAAAAACAGCGACGATGTAAAACAACAAAGAAGCTGACTCAAAAGTCGGCTTCTCTTCAAAATCAAAAAAAATAAAACCCCGTCTTTTTGAACTATTCAAAAAGATATCGCTCAATTCAATGTACCAAAAAAGCTGGACTGAATTATTTATTAAGAGATTTTCAAGACCTGGATCCAATATTTTGTTGGACTCAGGCTTTTTAAATCGTTTTTTCAGGCGCTAATCGCTACCCTGACACAATATCTCGATGTCCAGACCAACGACAGTTACTTGTTTCAAAACGACACCAGGCGTTTACTGGAGCCGAATCAAACGCAGAAACAACTTCGATTCGCCAGTCAATAGATCCTTAATTGCATGCTCCGCTCATATGACTTACGAGTGACGTTCGCGACAAAAATTTATCAGGAACATCACGCTGATTTACTGATAATATTACATTTGCTTGGGCATAGTAACGCAAGACGGCGTAACAGTACACCTTGCCGTCGTCAGAAGTCGCTGGTCCTCGATTAACCGACTCAAGCCAACAACGCATCGATAATTTGATGGAGCTTAGTTTCCTTACTGAGAATATAACCTTCCACTGTTCCTGAGTTACAATGACCAAGCCCCATGGATCTCCAACAGTTTAATTTCCCCGCCTGATCCAAGTACGTCGCAAAGGAGACACTTAGGCCTGAGGATGTAGTGCTCGCCCTCGAACAGCAACTGACTGCCTTCTCAACTTATCAAAACTAGCTGCTTATTAATTACTTGATCACGAATGGAACGAAGCACGAGTCCTGTCTCTCGTACCACTAAAAACGTTTGTAGTTTATCGACAAGCCTACACTAAGACAAATCGTTCGCAGAAGTCTTCTTTTCCCGTTTCGCACTAGTAACGCCAAGGTTTTAAATTGGATATTTTCATTTTCTATCGACAATAAACGGGCCTCCATGAAGCGGAGGCCCGTTTGGCTGATCAATTCAAGCAATAGACAATATATCGGTGATCGATTTGGCGAACCGTTTGAACTACCTCATCAAGTGGATAATTCTTGCGTCGTTGAATATAATGGTGAACGATTGTAAGAACGAGTTCATTTCCTAATGCCGTCTCGTCTCATCGCTGATATAGGCTTGTAGTATTGAATCAGATAATCAAAATACGCTTGAGGAGACTTAACCGACCATTCGCCACAAAATTTCTTTATCTGCCGTAGATTACTAAGATAAGCTTTGATTGTCTGTCTGCTGAAAATAAAATGCGTAAGAAAATAACGGGCTAATTATTCGTAATGAACCATAAAAAGACTCTCCTTTTAGAAATCATTAAAAATTTCCCATTTCGTACTTTTCTAAAAATCAGACACTAATTTCATCAATAGATAAAGCTAGTTCTCTTTTTAATATTTCTACAATTTTTTGAGCTGAAGTTCCATCTCCGTAAGGGTTATTTGCCAAGGACATTTTTTGGTGCTCCAAAGAATTAGATAACAACAAATCAGTCGCATCAAAAATATTTTCTTCACTAGTACCTACCAACTTTAAAGTACCAGCTTCAACTCCTTCCGGTCTTTCCGTAGTATCTCTTAATACAAGAACCGGAACTCCTAAAGACGGAGCTTCTTCTTGCACACCACCAGAATCAGTTAAGATCAGATATGATTTTGAAGCGAAGTTATGAAAATCAAATACCTCTAAAGGATTAATCAAATGAACTCTATTCAATCCAGACAATTCACTTTGGGCTAGCTCTTGTACAATAGGGTTCATATGTACAGGATAAACAAACTCTATATCTTCGTACTTTTCGTGTAATCTTTTTACTGCTCTAAAAATATTTTTCATAGGCTCACCTAAATTCTCTCTCCGGTGTGCAGTAAGAAGAATCAACCGATTTTTACGTCCAACTATAGAACTCAATAAAGGATTATTATAGTCTTCAGAAACTGTTGATTTCAGAGCATCGATAGCAGTATTTCCGGTAACATAGACTTTTGTTGCATCTTTACCTTCTTGAATTAAATAGTTTGCAGAAGTTTCTGTAGGAGCAAAGTGGAAGTCAGTTATTCCACCTGTTAATTGGCGATTCATCTCTTCTGGATACGGCGAATATTTATCATATGTTCTAAGACCAGCTTCTACATGTCCTACTTTAACCTGATTGTAAAAGGCTGCTAGAGAAGAAGCAAACGTTGTAGTAGTATCTCCATGAACTAATACAATATCCGGTTTTACAGAAGAGATAACTTCATTCATTTTTTCTAAAACTAATGCCGTAATACTTACAAGCGTTTGATTTTTAGTCATTATATCTAAATCAAAGTTAGGGACAATTTCAAAGTGATCCAATACTTGATCTAGCATTTGCCGATGTTGTGCTGTGACAACCACAATTGATTCGATTTCTTTATGTTTATCTAATTCAAGAACTAAGGGAGCCATCTTTATTGCTTCCGGACGTGTTCCGAATACAGTCATTATTTTTAGTTTCAAACTTATCCCCAACTGTCTTAAGAAATTTTAATCTCTACTGTATAAATCACGCGTATACACTTTATCTTCAACATCGCTCAACTCAGGATGCATCCGATTCGAAAGAATCACATCCGACTCTTGTTTGAACGCTTCAAGATCACGGATGACACGAGAATTGTAGAATGTATCTTCCTTCAAGACAGGCTCAAAGACTGTCACTTCGATTCCTTTTGCCTTGATCCGTTTCATGATACCTTGAATCGACGAAGCACGGAAGTTGTCTGAATCTGTTTTCATCGTCAAACGATACACCCCAACGACTTTCGGGTTTTGTTTGATAATGGTATCCGCAATGTAGTCTTTCCGTGTCCGGTTCGCTTCAACTATCGCACCGATGATATTGTTTGGTACTTCATCATAGTTCGCCAACAGCTGCTTCGTATCTTTCGGAAGACAATAGCCACCATATCCAAACGATGGATTGTTGTAGTGGTTTCCGATCCGGCTATCGAGCCCAACACCTTCAATGATTTGTTTTGTATCAAGATTACGGACTTCTGCATACGTATCGAGTTCGTTAAAGAACGCGACACGCATCGCAAGATACGTATTGGAGAACAATTTGATGGCTTCAGCTTCTGTTGAGTCGGTCAAAAGAATCGGTACATCCTTTTTAATCGCTCCTTGAAGTAAAAGATCGGCAAATTGTTGTGCCCGTTCTGACTGTTCACCGACGACGATACGTGATGGATAGAGATTGTCATGCAGTGCCTGCCCTTCACGTAAGAACTCTGGTGAGAAGATAATGTTTGGTGTATCGAATTTCTCTTTTAGCTCTTGTGTGTAGCCAACCGGTACTGTCGACTTGATGACCATCGTCGCATCCGGATTGATGGCAAGGACTGTTGCGATGACGCTCTCGACGGTCCGAGTGTTGAAGTAGTTTCGTGTTGGATCGTAATCCGTCGGAGTCGCAATAATGACGAACTCAGCATCTTTGTATGCTTCAAAATTATCGGTTGTCGCATGCAGATTCAATTCTTTGTTTTGTAAAAAGTTTTCGATTTCAGCATCCACGATTGGTGATTTCCGATCATTAACAAGCTCGACACGTTCTTTAATGATATCAATCGATGTGACTTCATTATGCTGTGCGAGTAAGACCGCCATCGAAAGGCCAACGTATCCTGTTCCTGCTACTGTGATTTTCATTTTAAGTCTCTCCTTTCTTATAATTTGACGTTGTAGTACTCTTTGTACCAGTCAACGAATTTTCCAAGGCCGTCTTCAATACTTGTGCTTGGTTTAAAGTCAATATCACGCTCGAGTTCGGAGACATCTGCGTAGGTGCGAAGAACATCACCTGGCTGCATCTCCATGTACTGTTTATTCGCTTCTTTACCGATTTTTTCTTCCAACACATTAATGAATTTCATTAATGGGACAGGACTATTATTGCCAATGTTATAAACACGGTAAGGGGCAAAACTTGCACCCAGTTCGTCGATACTTTCATCCCAATTCGGATTCTTTTCTGGTGCAAGTGGAATGAGTTTGACGATTCCTTCTACAATGTCATCGATGTAGGTGAAGTCACGCTCCATTTTTCCATGATTAAACACTTTAATCGGATTCCCCTCAAGGATATCTTTCGTAAAGGAGAAGTAGGCCATATCTGGACGTCCCCATGGACCATATACCGTAAAGAATCGAAGTCCTGTCGTTGGGATATTGTAGAGATGACTGTATGTATGTGCCATCAATTCATTCGATTTTTTAGTCGCAGCATAAAGACTGACTGGATGATCAACATTATGATTGGTCGAGAACGGAGCGACCTTATTCCCTCCGTATACAGAACTAGAAGAAGCATACAGTAAATGATCGACTGGATAATTCCGACAAGCCTCTAAGATATTAAGGAATCCTGTTAGATTGGAATCTAAATAGGCATAAGGATTCTCAATCGAGTACCGGACTCCTGCTTGAGCTGCTAAATTAATGACAACTGCCGGTCGATGTTCTTCAAAAATTTTATTAATATGCTCTCGATCCGTTAAATCACATTCAACAAACGTAAAATTTCTATTATCGTTGAGCTGAGCTAGACGGTCTTTTTTTAAATTTAAGTCGTAGTAAGTATTCATATTATCCAAACCTATTACACTATAACCATGATTCGTTAACTGATTTGATAAATGCACACCAATAAAACCAGCGGCACCTGTAACTAAAATTTTCGCAGTGACATTCACTATTTTCACACCTTATTTTCTAGAGTTTTTTCTTTAAATCTTGTTAAAGAATTTTTCCATGTTGGCACTGTATAATTCAACTTGCTTATAGAGAGTAGGCTGAGGATTGAATTTTGTGGACGTTCTGCTTTTTGTGGAAAAGCATCTGAATTACATGGATTCACTGTTGTAGTGGTGTCTACTAGAATTTCTGTTGCAAATTCATACCACGAACAGGATTCGTCATTAGAAAAGTGATAGACTCCACCTGAAATTTTTGAATCTCCAACAAGATATAACATAAATCGTACCAAGTCTTCTGAAAACGTCGGCCGGCCAAATTGATCCGCAACTACATTAAGTTCAGAGCGTGTCTGAGCTAATTTCATCATTGTGTAAACAAAATTATTACCATGAACACCGAATACCCATGAAGTTCTTACAATATATCCGTCGTTTTCTAAAATACGTTGTACAGCTTGTTCTCCAGCCAACTTAGCTTTGCCGTACTCGTTCAATGGGTTAACTTGATCTGTCACTTCATACTCTGTTGATTTCGTGCCATCGAATACATAGTCTGTACTGACGTAAATCATTTTTGCTCCAACTTGCTTGGCTGCTTTCGCTACATTTTCTGTACCTGTCGCATTAACAAGCCAATTCATTTCCTTCCCTTCACCTTCGGCTGCTTCAACATTGGTGTAAGCAGCTGCATGTAGAATCCAGTCCGGTTTAATTCGTTGAATTGTTTCTTCAACAACTGGATAATCCGTAATATCTAAACCCTGCTTCGTAAAAGCAACGACTTCATACAATGAGGAGTCTACTAAACGAACTAAATCTGTACCTAATTGTCCGTTGGCACCTGTAATCAAGATAGTTTTTTTCATTTCACGAGTTCTGCTTTTTCTTTAAGTGGACGCCACCAAGCTTCGTTTGCTAAGTACCAGTCAATTGTTTCAACAATACCTGTATCAAACGTATATTTTGGTTTCCATCCTAGTTCTGTCTCTAACTTGATTGGATCAATTGCATAACGGCGATCGTGCCCTAAACGATCTTCAACATATGTTACCAAGTCTTTCGAAACATCTAAGCGGTCAACAATTAAATCAACGATTTGATTGTTCGTTCTTTCGTTATGTCCGCCTACATTGTAAACTTCACCAGATTTACCTTTGTGGAAAACTAAATCAATTGCCGCACAATGATCGGTTACATGAAGCCAGTCACGAATATTTTCACCATCTCCATAAATCGGGAGATTCTTTTGATCCATTGCATTCGTAATCATTAAAGGAATTAATTTTTCCGGGAAATGATACGGTCCATAGTTATTTGAACAGCGCGTAATATTCACATCCATACCGTATGTTTCAAAATATGAACGGACTAACATATCTGCGCCGGCTTTAGAAGCTGAATATGGGCTGTTTGGTGCAAGCGGTGTATCTTCCGTGAAGTATCCTTCAGCTCCAAGCGAACCGTATACTTCATCTGTTGAGACTTGAACATACTTCTTCAACTTGTGCTTACGAGCAGCGTCTAACAATGCCAGTGTTCCTTGAATATTTGTTTCGACGAAGACTTCTGGATTCAAGATACTGCGATCCACGTGCGACTCAGCAGCAAAGTTAATGATGCCGCCTACTTTATAATCTGTAATCAGTTGATCCAACAAATCACGATCTGTGATGTTTCCTTCTACAAAAACATGTTTAGGATTATCGATTAAATCAGCCAAACTCTCTTTGTTTCCTGCATAGGTTAGTAAATCAAGGTTGATGATTGTATATTCAGGATATGTATTAAGCATATGACGGACAAAGTTACTTCCAATAAAACCAGCACCACCAGTAACGATTAAATTCATAATCATTCACTCCATTTAAAATTATTTTCTGTATCTTTCAACATTGGATGTTTTGTATCTTTTTCTGATAGAATCGGGTTTGTCACTGGCCACTTAATATCTAATTCAGGGTCATTCCACTGAATGCCACGATCATGTTCAGCCGAATACAATTCATCTACTTTATAAAGAACATTGACATCCTCAGTCAATGTACAAAAGCCATGCGCAAAGCCTTTTGGAACAAGCAACTGACGTTTATTATATTCGCTTAAAATGAATCCTTCCCATTCTCCATAGGTCGGTGAACCAACCCGCATATCAACCACTACGTCATAGATTGCCCCTGATCCCACTCGAACGAGTTTTGTTTGTACTTTTGGTTCCAACTGATAATGCATACCGCGTAGCACACCAGCTTCTTTAGAAAGTGAATGATTATCTTGAATGAACTCATGTGTAATGCCTAAGTCATGAAAAACTTGGCGATTGTAGCTTTCCATGAAAAAACCACGATGATCTCCAAAAACATTAGGTTCTAGCAAAAGAACGCCTTCTAATTTACTTTTTATTACTTTCATAAAGTAAGACCTGCTTTCTTTTCAGAAGTATCTTTCACTGTTTTCGCAACATGAAGTAGGTACTGACCATAAGCGTTTTTTTGTAATGATTGTGCCAATTCAATCAACTGTCCTTTAGAAATGTACCCCATCCGATATGAGATTTCTTCAAGACAAGCGATTTTTAGTTTCTGACGTCTTTCAATCGTTTCGATAAACGTCGATGCTTCAAGCAACGATTCATGTGTTCCTGTATCGAGCCATGCAAATCCACGACCGAGTAACTCGACACGCAAGGAATTGTCTTCAAGGTAGCATTTGTTTAGATCTGTAATTTCGAGTTCTCCTCTTGAAGAAGGTTTTAACGATTTAGCAAAATCAACGACTCGATTATCATAAAAATAAAGTCCAGTAATAGCGTAGTTACTCTTAGCGACTTCAGGTTTTTCTTCGATTGAAATCACGTTTTGTTCATCGTCAAATTCAACAACGCCAAAACGTTCTGGATCGTGAACATGATAACCAAAAACAGTTGATCCTTCTTTTAAAGAAGCTGCTTTTTGAAGTAAATCTGTGAACCCGTGACCGTAATAGATGTTATCGCCAAGCACAAGAGCAACAGAATCCTCTCCGATAAACTCTTCTCCTATTAAAAATGCTTGAGCAAGACCATCAGGAGATTCTTGAACTTGGTATGACAATGAAAGTCCAAGTTCTTTTCCATTACCAAGCAGTTGTTCAAAGCGTGGTGTGTCCTCTGGAGTGGAAATGATTAATATTTCTTTAATTCCAGCTAACATTAAAGTCGACATCGGATAATAAATCATCGGTTTATCATAAACCGGTAGTAATTGTTTGGAAATCGATTTAGTAAGTGGATACAACCTTGTCCCACTTCCACCAGCTAAAATTATACCTTTCATAAAAACATCCCCTTAGTTCAAGCGTGTTTATTTTTAATAAATATTGATAAAATTAAATTGAGAAATAAAATGAGAAACATGACTAAAAAAGAATGGCTAAAGCTTAGTTGATTATTAATTAAAATAAAAATTATTATAAGAAGTGTGTCTTTAAATAAAGAACGTGAAATTTTAACCGAGATTTCTTTAGCAATCACAAC
>NZ_QXJB01000003.1:0-273437 GCF_003598705.1 Exiguobacterium sp. RIT452 | reverse complement strand
TAGATGTCACGTTGACGAAGCTTGCGCTTCATTCATTGTTTGTATCCGAAGATACGTTTTTTGCCTCATCGTTCAGTTTTCAAAGTTCGTCATCGTTTGTTTTGAAAAATGGTGGGCCTAAGTGGACTCGAACCACCGACCTCACGCTTATCAGGCGTGCGCTCTAACCAGCTGAGCTATAGGCCCGTCAAAAGCAAACAAAATATGGTGCACCCTGAGAGATTCGAACTCCCGACCCCTTGATTCGTAGTCAAGTACTCTATCCAGCTGAGCTAAGGGTGCGCTATGGTGCGGTCGAGAGGACTTGAACCTCCACAGTGTTGCCACCACTAGGCCCTCAACCTAGCGCGTCTACCATTCCGCCACGACCGCAAATATAAAGTTTAAAATTAAAATGGTGTGTCATGCAGGATTCGAACCTGCGACCCTCTGATTAAAAGTCAGATGCTCTACCAACTGAGCTAATGACACGAAAAACTGGGCTGGAAGGGATCGAACCTTCGCATGCTGGAATCAAAATCCAGTGCCTTACCACTTGGCCACAGCCCAAAAATGGCGGTCCTGACGGGATTCGAACCCGCGATCTCCTGCGTGACAGGCAGGCATGTTAACCGCTACACCACAGGACCACATTTTTGTGAAACTAAGTATGAAATTAAAAATGGTGGAGGATGACGGGATCGAACCGCCGACCCTCTGCTTGTAAGGCAGATGCTCTCCCAGCTGAGCTAATCCTCCAAAATGGTGACCCGTACGGGAATCGAACCCGTGATACCGCCGTGAAAGGGCGGTGTCTTAACCGCTTGACCAACGGGCCATTTAAAAACTGATAATTATTCTCAAGTAACAAATTCACATAAGAGGTCTGGCGGAGATGGAGGGATTCGAACCCTCGCACCAGTTTCCCGGCCTACACCCTTAGCAGGGGCGCCCCTTATAGCCACTTGGGTACATCTCCAAAGATAATGGCTCCGCAAGTAGGATTTGAACCTACGACCTACCGGTTAACAGCCGGTTGCTCTACCACTGAGCTATTGCGGAACGTGACGTTCGCTTCAGAACACTTTTCTATATTAGCAACTTCCTTTCTCTTCGTCAATGCTTTTTTAAAAAAGTTTTTAGTGACGAGAAGTTGTTTAGTTGCTGTCGTTTTGACGACTTCTATAATTTATCATGCTCCGAAATGAACGTCAACTACTTTTGTAAAAAATCTTTCCACGACATTGTCCGCAACGGTATCGTTCCGGATTCATCTTTCTTTTCCTTCTATATAATGTCCCACATTTCTCGCATTCATACAGGTGATTCTTTTTTTCATTTTCTTTTAAACGGGGACTGTATCGTAACCCGCCGTACCGCTGTAGCCACTCTTTAAAGTCATGATCTTGATGGCGATGACCCTTTCCGAGCAGATGCAAATGATAGTGGCACAACTCATGAATGACGATGCCACGAAAGATTTTGTGATCCACAAGATAGCTCCGATTAAAATCCAGATGGTGATCCGTCAGAAAATAACGTCCGCCTGTCGTCCGTAATCGCTCATTAAAAACCGCTTTATGCCGAAACGGTAAAGCAAACACGTCGAGCGAAAGCTGCTCGACGTATTGCTGTAATTGTTCATTCGTCATGACGGACTGACCATCGTCAGACCGATGCGTCCGCGTTCCGGTTCGACACTCGTCACCCATACGGTCACGATGTCTCCCACCGCGATGACGTCCAGCGGGTGTTTGACCCGTTTTTTACTGAGCTTCGAGATGTGAACAAGTCCACTCTCCTTCACGCCGATGTCGACGAAGGCACCAAAGTCGAGTACGTTTCGCACTGTTCCTTGGAACTCCATGCCGACTTGGATCATATCGAGTGACAAGACGTCTTGACGGAGCAACGGTTTATCGAGCGCTTCCCGGGGATCCCGCTCCGGACGTTGCAAGGCTTCGATGATATCACGTAAAGTCGGTTCCCCCACCTCAAGCAATTGCGCCGTCTCGGTTACAGACAACTCATCCAGCTTCGAGCGTAATGCTTCTGTCCCGACCGTTTGTAACGATAAGCCCAGTTGCTTGAACAACGCTTCGACCGTCTTGTACTGCTCCGGGTGAATCGGGGTCCGGTCCAGCGGATGACTGCCTTCCGGAATCCGTAAGAATCCGGCTGCCTGTTCGTACGCTTTCGCTCCCAGGCGTGGAACCTTCAGCAGTTCCTTCCGTGATTCGAAAGCTCCCAGTTCCGAGCGACGTTCGACGATTTTCTTCGCCGTCGCTTTCGTAATGCCGGCAACATAACCGAGTAATGACTCGGAAGCCGTGTTGACGTCGACTCCGACTTGGTTGACGACCGTCTCGACAACAAAGTCGAGTGTCTCTTTCAGCTTCGTCTGCGTGACATCATGTTGGTACTGCCCGACACCAACGGATTGTGGATCGACTTTGACCAATTCCGCCAACGGATCCTGCAAACGTCGTGCAATCGAAATTGCTGAGCGTTGCTCGACTTGCAAATCCGGAAATTCACTGCGCGCGATTTCCGACGCGGAGTAAATGCTTGCACCCGCCTCGTCGACGATCGTAAAGGCAATCTGCTCATGTCCTTTGATCCAGTCGGCAACAAACGATTCCGTCTCACGGGAAGCTGTCCCGTTTCCGATTGCAATCAGTTCGATCCCGTACCGTTTCACGAGATTTGTTAAGACTTGGCGCGCTTCCTGCGCTTTATGTTCCGACATCGTCAGGTAGACGACACCAACTTCTTTCATTTCACCGGTCGGATCAATGACGGCCCACTTGCAACCGGTTCGGTATGCAGGGTCGAGACCAAGCATGACTTTCCCTTTCATCGGTGGCTGCATATACAGTTGACGTAAGTTTTTCCCGAATACTTCAATCGCTTGATTTTCTGCCTTTTCCGTCAACTCATTGCGTAGTTCACGTTCGATTGCCGGGAACACTGATTTCTTGTAGCCCGTTTGGACGGCTTCCTCGACCAAGCGGCGTTTTTGTTCCGCCAACCGGTTAAATGGACGGAGCAGATACGGAAGAATTTGCTGTTCCTCCAACACAATCTTCACCGAAACGATTTTTAGAGCTTCGGCACGATTGATGGCCAGAATCCGGTGCGGCACGATTTGACGGATCCGTTCACTGTATTCGTAATACTGGGCAAACACACGTTTCTCATCAACGGCGTCCTTCTTGATTTTCGTGACGATATCAGCAAACCGATACGCCGCCTTCCGGATATGCTCCCGGACACTTGCTTGTTCGCCCCATTCTTCCGCGATGATGGCCTGTGCCCCCGCAATCGCTTCGCCTTCCCCATGCGCCGCGACATATTGTTTGAATTGGTCCTCATCGTATGCTTTGGGCGAACGCAGAAAGTCAGCGAACGGCGTCAATCCAGCTTCCCGTGCGATTTCTGCTTTTGTTCTCCGTTTTGGACGAAACGGTAAGTACAAGTCTTCAATCTGCTGTAATGTCGTCGCTTCACGCAACGCTTGATTCAATTCTGCTGTCATGACACCTTGTTCTTCGATTTTCCGGAGAACATCGTCTCGTTTGGATTCCAGTTGTGTGATGCTTTTATGGCGGTCGAGGATCGCTTTGATTTCGACCTCATCGAGTTCCCCCGTTTGTTCTTTTCGATACCTGGCGATAAACGGAATCGTTCCCCCGTCTTCTGTCAGCTGTAAAACGGCTTTGACTTGCGCTAGTCGTAAATTCAATTCTGTTGCGATTCTCTTTTCCATCTTCCTCACCTCGTTTTCATTATACCGAAGAATCGACAGGACACAAAAAAAGACTGATGCAGCGCATCAGTCTTTTGAAAATACTTCGTTTGGTTCCACTTTGATTGCTTCGCGTAGCTTTTGAAGCGCGCGGCGTTGAAGACGGGAGACATGCATCTGTGAAATACCGAGTAATTCCCCGGTTTCCTTTTGACTCATGTTCCGGTAATACGCACATTCCAAAATCGAACGTTCCCGATCCGTCAAAACAGCAAAGGCTTTTTCAAGAATCAGCTTTTGGTCAACGGAGTCATAGCCGTTCTCTTGATTGCCGACGAGGTCGAGCAACGTGACTGTACTGCCTTCTTGATCGGCTTCGATCGAACTGTCGACAGAAAGGGCTTGATAACTTTTCCCCATCTCAAGTGTCTCGAGAACTTCCTCTTCCGATACTTCCAGACGAGCTGCAATTTCATCAATGCGTGGTGAACGTTGCAGTTCTGTCGTCAATTCTTCGACGGCTTTTTTGATTTTCGGTCCCAGTTCCTTGATTCGACGCGGCACGTGAACGCTCCACGTCTTATCACGGATGAAACGTTTGATTTCTCCGATGATTGTCGGAACAGCAAACGATTCGAAACTCCGGCCAAACTCTTTATCAAAACGGCGGAGTGCAGCAAGCAATCCGATCATCCCGACTTGAACAAGGTCATCATGGATCGGGCGACCACGCGAGAATTTACGGGCGAGTGCCTCGACGAGGTCTGAATAACGTGCAAGTAATGCCGCATGAACTTCCTCATCTTGGTCATCTTGTTGGTATAGGTCAATTAGTCGAAGGACTTCGTCATCACTGTGATGGCGTTGTTGAGACTTTGCTGGCACTTTGACCCACCTCATCTCTATTCATATATTTTGTCATATGGACAGTGACGCCGTTTGCTTTCTCGATCGTGACTTGATCCATGAGTGCTTCAATCATTAAGATCCCTAGTCCCCCCTCATGCAGAGAGTCTAAATCGTGTGAATCGGTGATCGGTTCACTTTGGCGTTTGACGCTGTCTTTATCGAATGTCACACCGTTATCTTTGACGATGATTTCAAGACGATCGTCCGGGTAGACATTGCATGTCAACGCCATCGATCCATCCTGTTCGCCTTCATACGCATGCTGAACCGCGTTGGCACAGGCTTCCGAAACAGCGATTTTAATGTCTTCGATGTCATCGTATGTGTAACCCATCCGGTTCGCGACGCCTGAAACCGTCAAACGGGCGATGGCAACATATTCCGGTTTTGCCGGAAGTGTCATTTCAAGTTGTTCGTTTTTCATTGCGTTCCACCTCGTACACCACTATCAATTGTAATGATGCTAGAAAGACCAGTAATTTCAAACAAACGACGAATGCGTTCAGACACACCGACGAGTGTAAACGATGTTCCGTTTTTCTTTGAAGCTTTTAAGGCACCGACAAACACGCCAAGACCTGTTGAATCCATATAATGAATCTCATCTAAATGAACGACGACATCATTTGCTTCAACGGCTGGTACGAGTTCTTGACGAAGTTTCGGTGCTGTATACGTATCAATCTCTCCTGCGATATAGAGATGCGTCTGACCATCTAGTTGCTCTGTTTTAATTGTTAAATCCATCTTCAAGTTCCTCCTCAAGGAAAATCTGCTATGTGTTCTCTCTATCTATATAGTTTGAATAATATGGGATAACCCTTCTTAAAGAAAAGGTCACTCTGATGTAATTCCCGCATTCAAACATCTTTAAACCAAAATTTAAAAAAATGTTCAAAAAAAGTCGTATACAGATGTATCGACTCTTCTCGCTGTTATATGTAAGTGCCTAGAAATCAATCAAGCCTAGGCTGATCGCGACGGCACTATTTACTTTCATCATCGTGTCAGGATCTAGGTGCGTGACTTTATCCGTTAGACGGCGTTTGTCGATTGTACGGACCTGCTCAAGTAGGATGACCGAATCACGTTCTAATCCGTGTCGCTCTCGATATACTTCCACATGGGTCGGTAGTTTGGCTTTGTCGATCTGTGCCGTGATCGCAGCCACGATTACAGTTGGGCTGAATCGGTTACCAATATCATTTTGTAGGACAAGGACAGGACGAACGCCTCCTTGTTCCGATCCGACCACAGGTGACAAATTTGCATAAAACACGTCGCCACGTTTGACTATCAAAGCTTACACCCCGCTTACTTGACGTAGGAGCGAGAACTCCGCCTCCGTTTCAATCTGGAACATTTCGCCAACGATTGATAAATTGATCGCTGCCATTTCTTCGTAACCACGTTTCAATTCCTCACGTAGCTGACGTTTGCGTTCTTCGGTCGTATGGTTCGACTTCATCCCAATCGTCTCCTTCGCTACATTTCGCTCAACAAATTGCTTTTCCCGTTGTTGGACCAAGATAATGGCACCTCCAGATTCACTGAAACCTTAACGAACGACTCACTTTCTACTTCAATATATCAGTCAAATTCAGAAAATACAATCAAAATTCAAACAAATAACATTTTTTTGCCATCATATTGATGTCATTTCAAAAACTAAATCCGCGGAACACGCTTCGAAAACTGACAAAGGACTTCATAATTGATCGTCCCCAGCCAGTGAGCAGCCTCGTCAATCGGTGCACCTGCTCCAATCAACGTCACTTCCGTTCCGACCGGGTATTCTTCCGGCAACCGGATCATCAGACGATCCATACAGACACGGCCGACGATTTCACACGGATATCCGTTGACGATCAACGAGTATCCTTGAAATTTACGTGACCATCCGTCGGCGTATCCGATCGGGACTGTTCCGATCCATTCATCCGTCGGTGCCGTATAGGTCGCGCCGTAGCTGATGGTTTGCCCCGGTTCGACTTGCTTCACTTGCAGAAGACGGCTTTTTAATGAAAAGGCCGGTTTTAAGAACTCATAATAAGCACTCATTTCGTCAGACGGCAACGCTCCATATAACGCAATGCCGACACGAACGATATTGTATGGCGCTTGACCCGCCAGTCGAATCGCGCCGGCTGAATTGGCAGCATGAATGTAACGGATACCCGGCACACGCTCGGCGAATTGCAGGAAGCGGGTTTGCTGTTGGTCAAACAAACGGCTCGTCAATTCGTCTGCGGTCGCGAAATGCGTATAAATCCCTTCGAGTTCCAGTAAATCAGAATCCAGTTCAGCAAGCAGTTCGTCCAGTTCCTGAAGCGTCTGTAAGCCGAGCCGCCCCATTCCGCTGTCGACTTTGATATGGATGCGTAAATGATCGATTTCAGTCAGATGTCGTTTGGCTTCCCGCAGCCAGTCGGCTGAAAAGACAGGCACTGCGACATCATAGTTTGAGGCGACGGGCGCATGTTCAGGAAGCAAGGCTTCAAGCATGAGAATCGGCGCTTGAATCCCCGCTTCCCGTAATTCGATGGCTTCTTCCAGTAAAGCGACGGCAATCATGTCCGCCCCGTTCGCCAAAGCGATTTCCGCCACCGTCACGGCACCATGCCCGTATCCGTCCGCCTTGACGACAGCCATCATCGACTGGTCACCGAGGCGCGTCTTGATTTCACGCACGTTATGCGCGATGGCTTCTCGGTCAATTTCTATCCACGTTGGTCGATACATCTGAACTCCTCTTTTCTAGTAAGACTTGTGCAGCCGCATATTGATCGGAATGGGTGATCGAGAGATGAATGATGCCCTCAAACGGTCCCGTCATGACCGGACGGCCGGATGCTTCATTCAACACTTCGAGATCGAGCCATGATACGTCAGATCCGATCCCGGTTCCGAGGGCCTTGACGAATGCTTCTTTCGCGGCGAATCGTCCCGCCAAATATTCGAGGCTCCGGACGCCGGACAACGTTTCAAACCGTTCCTGCTCCCGTTTGGTCAAAACCCGTTGTACGATCCGCGGCTGACGTAACAGTGTCTGTTGCATCCGTTCGAGCTCAACCAGATCCAGTCCTATTCCAAAAATCATTTCTGACGCCTCCACAGTTCTATTCTTCGCTGTCTTCATATAGAATGAAGGGGAAGCGAGGTGTTGTCATGTTTAGTCGAACGGAAAACCTACAAACGTTCACACGTTCTTATCCGGTCGTTTCGTTGTTCATTTTAATCCAAGTCGCTCTGTTTGTCATCGAACAGTTGAATGCCTTTTTCAACTTGGGCTTCTCACCGCTCAATTATGGTTCAGCCATCAATCTGTTCATCGCCAACGGTGAATGGTGGCGGGTCGTCACGGCAACGTTCCTGCACTATGACTTCTGGCATATTGCCTTCAACACGTTTGCCTTGGTCATCTTCGCCCCTGCCTTGGAGCGGATGATCGGTCATGCGAAATTCGCATCGTTTTATCTTCTCGTCGGTACGCTCGCCAACGTCTTGACGTACTTCACGAAAATCAACGAACCCTTTTATGGTCAAGCCGGGGCGTCCGGAGCGATTTTAGGATTGCTCGGATTTTATGTCTATCTCGGTCGTTTTAAACGGACAGTGATCTCAGCGGATGACGCACGCCTTGTCTACATCTTCAGTGCCATCACCGCCATCTTCACGTTGCTCGGATCAAACGTATCCGTATTTGGTCACCTGTATGGATTCGTCCTCGGATTCCTTGCCGGTTTCGTATTTGGAAAAAGTGCCGCTCCGTTCACGCGTCCGTTTAATGTCGGCAAGCGGTCGGCAGCAAGCGGTCGGGTCGTCTATACGAGCGGTTCGGGTCAGACGGGACGCATCATCTTTTATGTCATCGTCGCCTTCGCCGTCTTCGGTCTGCTTGCACGTTTCATTTAATAGACTTAATACGCCTCTACAAAAAAAGCGAGCTGCCCTGATCTCCGTTAGTCGGAATTCAGGGCAGCTCGTTCTTTTTTCATTTCTTATTTCCGTAACGATTCCGCCAAGTCTTTTACATCATCAATCAGATTGTGGATCGTTTCTTGGTTGTCCGTGTACAGCGCACGAAGCTCTTCAAAACGTCCTTTTGGATCTTGTTTGACGGCAGAAAGTTGTGTCCCGGCTCCACCAAACGCCCGTTTGACTGCGGCGAGTTGTGTTTGACGCGTGTCTTTATGAAGCATCGATAACGTTGCTCCGATCAGCGCTCCGCCGACTGTTGCTGCTAAAAAGTAATTCTTCTTCATCTGTTATTCCCCCTAGACTGGTCTTAATGTAACTTAAAGCGGTTGTAAAAGCTGGTACCGTTTCATGACTGGAGAAGGCGCAAACGACTTCCCTGCTTCTTCAGCATACTGGTCGACCGTCAGTCGTTCAACTGATTTCGCATATCGTGTCGCATCCCCGTCATTGCCGAACTGAATCAGCAACACCAAATCGTCTCCACGCTCGACGCGGGCAATCCGGACAGCCTGAAAGCTGTCATATTCAGCGCCAAGGACTTTCGGATTCGACATGACCTGATGGACGAACAAGTCGCCGCTGTTTCGATCGGCCGGAACCGACCAATAGAACAAGCTGCCTTGTTCTTGAAAATTACCGCGCGTCTCAAGCAATGTATAGGTGTTTCCACTTTGGAAAGGTGATTTCCCATCTGTCTCGATAAACAACAGGGCTTCTCCGCTTCCGCTTGCCGCACGAATGTGTGGATCACGCGCACGAATTTGATCAACAAAACTACCGCTACCGAATGTGATGGAAAGTTTAGATGGCATCACAGGCCTCCGCGAGTTCGAAGTCTTTGCCGGTCAGACCGCCTGCATCATGCGTCGTAACCGCCAGCGTAACTTTTTTATAATCGATGATGATGCGGGGGTGATGATTCAGGTGCTCAGCAACCGAACCTACCTCCTGTACAAAATCCAGTGCTGCCGGAAACGAATCCAATGTATAGACACGGACGATTTCGTCATCGACCACGCGCCATTCAGACAATCCTTCCAGACGTTCTTCCACTTCATACTCATTCAACCTTTTCATGCCATATTCCTCCTCCACAATTATTTTCGTCCTATACCTTATACCCTACTTTTACGCTTTCTTATACCTCCCCCCTCCGATTTCTTCCTTTTGTCTTCCGGCGCAGATAGAGTACAATGTGAAAGAGAACACTATCTTCCATACAGAAAGGGGCAGACGCTCATGCGCGCGCTTATTGTCATCGATTATACGTTCGACTTCGTCGCTGACGAAGGGAAATTGACGTGCGGGAAACCCGGCCAAGCCATCGAAGGTCGCATCGCCTCGTTAATGGACGAGTTTTCGTCCGCAGACTACGTCGTCATCGCAAACGACATCCATGAAGAAGGAGATACCTTCCATCCGGAAACGTTACTCTTCCCGCCGCATAACATCCGTGGCACCCACGGCCGGGATCTGTTTGGGCAAGTCGCCGAAATGGCACGGGTCGCGGATCATGTCATCGACAAAACACGTTACAGTGCCTTTGCCGGAACGGATCTGGATTTACGCCTGCGGGAACGTGGAGTTCGTGAAGTTCACCTCGTCGGTGTCTGCACGGACATCTGTGTGTTGCATACAGCCGTCGACGCCTACAATCTAGGATATAAAATCGTGGTCCATGCGGATGCGGTCGCGAGTTTTAATGCGGTCGGACACGACTGGGCTCTTACACATTTCAAACAATCGCTCGGCGCAGACGTCGTCGGCGAATAAGAAGGGATCTGTCTTCATGTTACAACGTAACCTTGCACTTCATACTGACCTCTATCTTCCGCGATGGATGTACATTTATTGGCAGGAAGGGCGTCACAATGAACGTGCTGTTTTTGATGTCTACTACCGGACGAATCCGTTTGAAGGCGGATATGTCGTCTTTGCCGGACTCGAAAACATCATCGAGTACGTCCAGACGCTTCATTTCACGGAAGAAGACATCACGTACCTTCAAAAGATGATCGGTTTCCCGGACGAGTTCAAAGATGAGCTTCGGAACTTCAAGTTCACGGGATCGATCTCAAGCGTCAAGGAAGGCGAAATCGTTTTTCCGAATGAACCGCTCCTTCGCATCGAAGCACGGATTTTCGAAGCCAAGCTGCTGCAGACCGCCATCCTCAACATCGCGAACCATGAATCACTCATCGCGACGAAATATGCCCGGATCCGTCAATCGGCACCGGGTGCGAAGTTCTTAGAAGCTGGAGCACGCCGGGCACAAGGTATTGACGCCGCCTACTTCGGCACACGCGCGTCTTACCTGGCCGGCTTTGACGTGACAAGCCTCGCCTCTGCCGGACGTGACTTCGGAATCCCTTCAGGCGGGACGATGGAGCATGCCGACATCCAGTTCCACGATGACGAATTGACTGCATTCCGGACATTCGCCGCTTATTATCCGGATCAGGCGACACTGCTCGTCGATACGTATGATACGCTCAAAAGCGGTTTACCAAATGCAATCATCGTCGCGAAAGAGCTCGCGGCAAAAGGACATAAATTACGCGGGATCCGGATTGACTCCGGTGACTTGTCTTATCTGTCGAAACGAGCTCGGACAATGCTTGACGAAGCCGGTTTCCCGGAAGTCGACATCGTCTTGTCGGGTGACTTGGACGAGTATGTCATCCAGGATTTACGGATTCAAGGAGCACAGGCGAACACATTCCTCGTCGGTACACGCGGCATCACTGCGTACGAACAACCGGCACTGGGAATGGTCTATAAGTTGGTCGCCCGTGAAGTAAACGGGGAACTTGCTCCTGTCATCAAGGTCTCTTCCTCGAAAGCGAAGACGACGACACCACACATCAAGGAAGTGTACCGGATCGTCGACCGGGTGACGAACAAGTTTAAAGGGGACTACATCACTTTAATGGACGAGGATCCGACCGATCTTGATTCCATCGATTTGATCGATGTCCGGGACCCGTCGTTCCGGAACCGGATCGAAAACTTCAACGTCGAACGTCTCCTGACACCGATCTTCACGGAAGGCGACATGATTTATACCGTCCCGACGATTGAAGAGAGCCGTCATTTTCACGAACAGCAGATCGGCCGTCTGTGGGAAGAGTACAAACGCCTTCGCCTGCCGGAAGTCTATGCCATCACCTTCAGCGACCGCCTCTGGAAACTGAAGCTCGATATGATTCGCGACACACGTACAGCAAGCGGTATTAAATAAAAAAACAGCCCACTTCAACTGAAGTGGGCTGTTTCGTTTGGTGTTGGTGTCATTTGGGCTGTCGCTTGTTCCATTTGTTGACGAAAGTACCACGCGAAACCAAGCGCACCTCCGATGAAGACGATATACGTAATCCGTTGACCAAACTCCGCCAAGGAATCGGCATAAAAAATACTAATCAAGTGGTCGCTTCCACTGATGAGAAGCAGACAGGCAATCAGGAGCGCTATGCGGTAAGCAAGCGTCGGACGATCGGTTGGCTCAGCATGCCAATACATAATGATATGATGGGCAAGTAAAATGATTCCAATGATTCCTAATACTCCTATAAGTGCTTGCGGCATAATGAACGGTCCTCCTGTTTCTGATTTCTAATTTCATTTAAACATAGTTCACCTGAAAATCCTCGTTAAAACTTTCCCATCATCTGTATGGTCACGGTATACTGGAGAAAATCTGCGTACATTCATGCAAGGAGGAGTTTTCGTGAAAACCTTTAAACTGTGCACACTGCGTATCTTGATGGACGAGTCCGGCCGGGATACAACGATTCCGGTCACGATCAAAGACGGATTGACAGTCAGTACCGATCAGACGGCCCAGTGGGTGGCTGAAATCGTCGTCTTAAAACATGATCAACCGATCATCGATGAACTGTTCGCAAAAAATCTGCGGGCCTTGATTGAAATCACAATCTCACGACCGGATAACGATCCGGCTGCCATGATCGTCACACCACTCGAGTGTACACCGTTAAACGAAGGCACCTCTTATTTATTCACCGGAAAAATGGTGATGATGAAAAATGACTTATCCGAATCGATCTTACGCGAAGTCGTCGAAGATCATTTCACAGGGGAAGCATTGATTCAGGAGTATAAAGACCGCCGTTCCAAACGTGGTGCCCATATCACGAGTATCGCCAAGGAAACGTTTAAACAGTACTTACAAGAAAATCCGAAAATCAGTTAAGGACGTTTCGTCCAGTCCAGGATGTGATCGGCAACATTGATCCGGTCGATTTCATACCGGTCGGAAAAACGAATATAGTTGGCACACGCATTTTTAAGCGGTGTCCGATAACTGAATGTGTCATCAATCGAGGATAAAGCGGCTTTGATCGTGTGTGAGTGACAGACGATCAACAGACGTTTTCCTCGATATTTTTGTGTCAACTCTTCGACAGCTGCGAAGACACGGGACTGAATTTCCTGTTCGGTCTCAAGACCCGGGACACGGTCAGTATCATTGGCTTGGACAGCTTCATAAATTCCGGCGATCGGCTTGCCCGATGCAAAACCAAATTCGCGTTCGACCAACCGGTCATCCGTTTCCGTCAGCTCGAGTCCTACGGCACGGCCGATGATTTCCGCCGTTTCGACCGCCCGGGACAACGGACTGGAAATCAAGACATCCCATTTCTCCTGTGCGAGATACGTCGCACTCAAGCCGGCTTGCCACCGCCCTGTTTCGTTCAGCGGGATATCTTCCCGCCCCTGAATCCGTTCGTTTAAATTCCAATCGGTCTGACCGTGGCGCACTAAACAAATTTCTGTCATCTCATTCGTCTCCTTCAAAAAGAAATATGACTGATTGTATCATGTTTCTTTACTTAGTGAAGAGTCTCACGAGGTGGCAGGACAAGGACTTGGCAACTGAAGGCTTCAATCCGGTCGAGCAACCGTTCAATTTTGAGCGGGTTTTCCGTCTGCGCAAAGCTGGCCAGTGAATGGGTTCCGTTTGGAAACGAAAACAACCGGACATCCGCCCCCACATCGGCTCCTTTTTCAATGAAATGCAGCGCCTGCGTAAAGGGAACAATCGGATCTTTTTTTCCGTGCAACAGCATGATCGGCGGTGAATCGGCGGTCAAATGAGTTGCGGGTGAGACACGCGTCATGAGTGCACGCCATTCTTCCCGTCCTCCTCCATAAAATTTGATGTGGGCAATCCAGGTCTGGATGAACTTGAATAATAAGAAGTTCGTTGGTGGATACAAGGCGATGACGCCGCTGATCAGCGGGAGTTGCTCCGCTTTCTGATCACCGATGAACTCCATCGGCGCCAAGGCGGTCGTCAACATCAACGCTGCACCGGCCGAATCCCCCCAAAGGACCATTCGTCCCCGTGCAATCCGCAGATTATCTGCTTCCTGATTTAAAAAACAAAGGGCGTCGCGTACGTCTTCCAAATTATCCGGGAAGTAACTGCCGTCTTCAAACAACCGGTAATCGATACTGCAAACAGCGATGCCAAGCTCTAAAAAACGTTCCACGATCGGTGTAAAACAAAAGAGATCATCACGGCTTCCTCTGACAAACGCTCCACCATGTGCATAAATGGCCACCGGAAACGGTCCTTCACCGACCGGATAGTACAGATCCAGTTTAAGCTCCTTCTCGCCGATCGTTTTATACAAAACGGTCCTTGGAGCCAGTTGGGTTTCCGCAAGCGGAAGCGCCGGTTCCGTCCACCGTAAAAGAGCACCGTAATTGTTCCAGATGCTCGCACCGGCAGCAGCCGTCGTCAAAAGCGCAGCCCCTCCCATCAACCATGCTGTTTCCCGTCTCACCTCATCACCTCCGGGCATACTCACGATTTTTAATCTTATTAGTCTTTTACCCCATTTTTTTAGAAGTCGAACTTCTTCCCGCTCTTGTACTTGACGCTTTGTTTTGGATTCGTTATAGTGAAAAGGTTCAAATCGGAATAATTACGTTTTAATACTTCTTGGAGGTTTTACACATATGAAAAAGTTAATTCCCGCTTTAACGGTCGCGTTCGCGAGCGCCACTTTCCTCGCTGCCTGCGGATCATCTGATTCAGGTTCGAATCAAGATGCCGCCGACCAAAAACTCAACGTATATACATCAACGTTCGCCACAGCGGCGATTGCCAAAGAAATCGGCGGCGCTGATGTCGATGTCAAGATGATCGTCCCTCCCGGTGCCGATCCCCATTCGTATGAACCGACCTCAAAACAACTGACAGAAATCGCACAAGGTGATCTGTTCCTCTTGACCGGAACGACGCTTGAGCCGTACTCAGAAAAAATCAAAGCCAGTCTCAAAGGAAACGATGTCCAGTTCATCGAGACAAGTAAAGGCATCGATTTGCTTGAAGCGAGCGCCACGGTACACGTTCATGGAGAGGCAGACGAACACGACGAAGAACATGCTCATGAAGACGAGCACGCAGAAGATGAGCATGCAGAAGAAGGACACGATCATGGCAAGTACGATCCGCACGTCTGGCTTGATCCGAACAATGCCAAAATGATGGCCCAATCGATTTCGACGGCGTTGGCAAAAGAAGTACCGGACAAAAAAGCGACGTTCGAAAAAAATCTGGCTGAATTTGATACGCAGGCAGATGAGCTCGATCAAAACTTACAGCAAGCAGTTGCTGACGGCTCCAAAAAAGAACTGCTCGTGACACATGCCGCTTATGGGTATTTAGCAGAACGCTACGGATTTTCTCAACTGCCGATCGCTGGCATCTCACCGTCTGACGAGCCTTCGCAAAAAGAACTGGCTTCCCTCGTCAAAGAAGCCAAGCTGCACGACTTAAAATATGTTGCGTTTGAAGAGACGGTTTCCCCAAAAGTCGCCCGGGTCATCCAACAAGAAATCGGAGCTGAAGCCATCACGATTCATAACTTGGAATCCGTCACAAAAGAACAACAAGACGCTTCTTATTTTGACTTGATGAATGAAAATGTCACGACACTCAAAAAAGCACTGCAGTGAAGTAGTGTTGACATGCATTAAAAGATACGTTACGGTAGAAAACGTATTTCAGACAATTAAATGACTTCTTTTTATCGCGAGAGACGGAGGGACTGGCCCAATGATGTTTCGGCAGCGGACGATTGAATCGTACTGTGCCAAATCCAGCAAGCTACGGCTTGAGAGATAAGAAGAGCGTCTTTTTCAGTAAAGACCTCCTTCTTTCTTGCGAAGGAGTCTTTTTTTGTACATGCAGAAATGGAGTGATTTTATGAACGAGACGATTACACCAAACAAATGGGCCCTTCTACCATTACTTGTCTTTTTGGTCCTCTTTATCGGTGCCGGCATCTTTTATGACGACTTTTATAAGTTCCCGATTCTGATTGCCGCATTGATTGCCTTGATTTTTGCTGCCGTGACGACCAAAGGCAGTATCAATCAAACCGTTGAACGGATTGCGACGGGTGCCGGAAATCCGGACATCATGATCATGGTCTTTATTTTCTTACTCGCCGGTGCGTTTTCCGGAACAGCGGATGCGATCGGCGCCATCGAAGCGACCGTCAACGCTTCGCTGACATTTTTACCGCCGTCTCTCTTAATGAGCGGATTGTTCATCATCGCTGCCTTCATCTCGATGGCGATGGGGACTTCAACCGGTACGATTGCGGCACTTGCCCCGATCGCACTTGGTATTCACGAAGCGACCGGTGTCAATGTCGCCATCGCAGCTGCCGCCGTCGTTGGGGGCGCGATGTTCGGGGACAACTTGTCGTTTATCTCCGATACGACGATTGCAGCGGTCCGCACGCAAAAAACCAATATGCGTGATAAATTCCGAACGAACTTCCTGATTGTGCTTCCGGCAGCAATTTTGACCGTCATCATTTTGGCATTCGTTTCAGGTGCCGGAGATGTCGTCGACGCAAAGGCCTTCGAGTTTTATAAACTGATTCCGTATCTGTCCGTCATCGTCTTGGCCTTGTTCGGTGTCAACGTCATCCTCGTCTTGATCGGCGGAACCGCCTTGACAGGAATCATCGGTATGCTCGACGGCAGCTTCGGTTTAAGTGGATTCGTGCTGTCGATGTCCGAAGGATTAATGGGCATGGCTGAAATTTCGATTTTGACATTACTGATGGGTGGTCTTGTCAGTCTGATCACCTTTAACGGCGGTATCGCCTACCTGAAAGAAACATTGACTCGAAAAATCACGCAACGCCGCGGCGCAGAGTTCAGCATGGCTGCGCTTGTCGGAGCGACAAACCTCGCGACGGCAAACAATACGATTTCGATTCTTGTGGCTGGACCACTCGCAGCGGAGATCGCGGATACGTATGACATCGACCGGAAGAAGTCGGCCAGCATTCTCGACATCTTCTCGTGTGGGGTTCAAGGAATCATCCCATACGGCGCCCAGTTGCTGATTGCGGCGGAGTTGACGAAAACGGCTTCTCCGGAGCTGATTCCGTATCTGTTCTATCCATTCTTATTGTTCGTGTGCGGATCCCTTGCGATTCTTTTCGGATTCCCGCGCCGGAAAAATACTGCCGTCCGCAAAGAAAATATTTCGTAAAACAAACAAGTCCGGCCGCCTGCAACGCGACCGGACTTGTTTTTGATTATTTTTTCTTCTGTTCTTGCCGGTTAAGAATGAAATACGCGATGGCTGGAAGCGGGAACTGAACGAGCCCCGCGCCACCCCACACCCACGGATTACGCCCGGTTTTACGGGCGCCAAGGAATAGGAAAGTCGCTTGAGCGCCTAACAGCGTCGCCAGTCCGGCCCACACTCCTTTTGGTACGTTTTTAACGGATCGTGCCATGATTTTACACCTCACTTCATGTATGGATATACCCACTTTGTTCGCTCTCTAACAGCTTACCTCCTGCTTTGAGCGTCTAAACAGACGTGATTCTGAGTTCATGCTAAACTAAACGAGCAATTCCATATTCTAGTTTCATTGAAGGAGGAGTATATACATGCAATACGCAAAACTTTCAAATGGTGTCACGATTCCACAGATCGGATTCGGAGTCTGGCAAGTCGACGAAGAGACGGAAGCACCGGCTGCCGTCGCAGAAGCGATTCGTGTCGGTTACCGTCATATTGATACGGCTGCCGTGTACAAAAACGAACGTGGTGTCGCCAAAGGAATCAAAGAAAGCGGCGTGAACCGTGAAGATCTCTTCTTAACGTCTAAAGTATGGAACGATGATATTCGTGCCGGACGCACTAAAGAAGCTTTCGCTGAGTCACTCGAACGATTAGAGACCGATTATCTGGACCTCTATTTGATTCACTGGCCGGTCGAAGGGTACATTGAAGCATGGAAAGCGATGGTTGAGCTTTACGAAGCTGGAAAAATCAAAGCGATTGGTGTTTCGAACTTCAAGGAACATCACCTCGATACACTGGCTGAAGAAGGATTGATGACACCAATGATCAATCAGGTGGAACTTCATCCGCAACTTCCGCAACACGAACTGCATGAATATCTACAGGACCACAGCATCCAAGTCGAGGCGTGGAGCCCGCTCATGCAAGGGAAATTCCTTGAAATCAATGACTTTAAGGAAATTGCCGAAAAACATGGTAAATCTCCTTCACAAGTCGTCTTGCGTTGGCATTTGGATAACGGCATCGTCGCTCTTCCAAAATCGGTCACACCTGAACGGATTGCGGAAAACTTTGATGTCTTTGATTTCCAACTCGATGCGGACGATCTCGAGAAGATTGATCGTTTGGCAACAGATGTCCGTCTTGGACCAGATCCGGATGAAATCGACTTTTAAGCACTGCCCTTAAAAATAGGCTGACGCTTTAGAACGATTGCTTTATGAAGAGGGGTGGCAGATTTATCTGCCACCCCTCTCTTCTCGTTAATCAGGAATCACTCGCTTCACGCAGCTTCTACACGATGTCTCGTTTGAGGAACGTGCGTGAAAGAACGCGTGATTCCTTTTTTTTCGTGGTCATTACCGCGCTATACATAATAGACAAGAATCGTCTCTTCTGCTTCTTCTGCCTGACGGAAATAAGCGCGCAAGTCACCGAACTGCTCCCATACCGTATCAAATTCTCCTTGCCGCCCCGCTTCCCGGTAAATCACTTCAAGCGCCTGTCGGTCAAAATTCCGCATCACCTCGGAAGAAATGATTAAGAGCGGTAAAGGAAGGATGCCGACGATCGCCGCATGATCTTCATTGACGATTAACTCTTCCCCGACGATTGCCCGCCCCAGATTGTAATGGGTTTCTTGATCAATGAAAATATCGATTTGACTCATCAATTGGTACAACGGTGTTGTTTCTTCGAGCGCAAACAACTGTTCATGGTCGGGCTGTGTTTCATGGATGAACAAAATCCAGTCCATGATGATGTGCGGATCATCACCAAAAGAATCCCAAACGGCATCTGCGACTCGGACATAATGAACATTTTCCATCCTCCCCCTCCTTCCGACCGTTTTTTTTAGTATTCCCATTTTCTCACCTGTTTAATGATGATTCGTGAAATCCAAAGACAAAAAAAGAGGATCAGATTGCTCTGACCCTCAGTTCATTACATTGCTTTTTCTTTTGTATCGTCATCTTGCCATGCTTCAAGCGTTTCTTTCCCAGGAAGATTCGGAATCGAATCCTTATGGAAACGAGGATCTTGACCGTTTCGACGTTGAACGAGGTAATCATCCAGTGCCAATTTGGCAATTTTCGATAACCGGAAAATCGCATACAGATTGACGATTGCCATCAGTCCCATAAAGATATCGGCCAGTGCCCAGACCAGTCCGGCTGTCTGAACCAACGAACCAAATACGACCATTCCTAAAACAATCACCCGGTAGATCGTCATCAACGTTTTGTTGTCATTGATGAAGCTGATGTTCGACTCACCGTAATAATAGTTTCCGACAATCGAGCTGAATGCAAACAAGAAAATCGCAAGTGCCATGAATCCAGTCGCAAGCGATCCCACTTGTGAAGCAAGTGCTCCTTGTGCCAAATCGATTCCGGCAACCGGTTCTCCACTCGCATCTTTTGTCGCAACACCACTGACCAAGACGATCATCGCGGTTGCCGAACAGACCAACAACGTATCAACGAATACCGCAAACGATTGGATCAAACCCTGTTTGACCGGGTGCGATACTTCTGCCGTCGCAGCGGCGTTAGGGGCTGACCCCATCCCTGCTTCGTTTGAGAAGAGACCACGACGGATTCCGTTTAAGACCGCTGCTCCGATCGCTCCACCTGCAAGCGTTTTGAATTCAAGCAATCCTTCTTGGAAAATCAAACCGAAGACGCTTGGTAAGACTTCAAGGTTCGTTACCATGATGTACAGGGCGATTAAAATGTAACCACCCGCCATGATCGGGACGAGAAACGCTGAGACCGTCGCGATACTGCGGACACCACCGAAGATGACGAGTGCCGTCAATACGACAAGTCCGACCGTGATCCATGTCTTATCGATGCCATACTGACTTTGAAGTGACAGTGAGATCGTATTCGACTGCACCGAGTTAAAGACAAATCCAAAAGCGATTGTGATCAAAACGCTGAAGACCACTCCGAGCCAACGTTGTCCGAGTGCTTTTTCCATGTAATAGGCCGGACCACCACGCCATGCTTTATCATCGCGCACTTTATAGATCTGCGCCAACGTACTTTCGACGAAGGCAGAGGCCGATCCGATTAAAGCGATCAACCACATCCAGAAGACGGCACCGGGTCCACCCAGCGCGATCGCTGTCGCGACACCGGCAATGTTTCCGGTTCCGACGCGTGCTGCCGTACTGATGGCGAACGCTTGGAACGGCGAAACACCGTCTTTTCCTTTATCTGTTCCTTGGAACAACAGGCGAAGCATTTCCGGAATCATCCGAAATTGGACGAATCCCATCCGAATCGTAAAATAAATGCCTAACCCGACTAATAGAATGATGAGAACGCTCGACCATAATACATCGTTGATATTACTGACTAACTCCATGAATTGTTTTTCCACGTGTCTTCCTCCTCATTAAACGTTCCATCATGTAACCTTTTTTCACATGTGTTCTATGATACGAAAATAATTTCAGAAAATCAAATTCATTTTCTTCTTTTAAATCGTTCAAGTGCACAAAAAATCACAAAACCTCACATCCAATGTTAGGTTTAACGTAAAAAACAAACCTCCGTAGAGGGGAGGCTTGTTGAGGACATCTCTATTATTTAACAATCGAATATCAGATGAACAGATTGAGGTTGGCGTCATCTGTCGCGCCAAGATAACTTGCGACACCGCCATAATCGATGTCATCCAACAATTCTTCTTTTTTGATTCCCATGATGTCCATCGACATCGTGCAGGCGATCATCCGAACTCCTGCGGCCTGTGCTTTCGCCATCATCGTCTCAAGAGCATCCACTTGTTTGTCCTTCATGACTTTTTTCATCATTTTTTGACCAGCCCCGCCCATATTCATGTTCGAGAGCGGTAGATCACCGGCATGTTTCGGCATCATCATGCCCATCATCCGTTCCATCGGTGCTTTCTCAACGGATGGTGCGTCCGGTTTCCGAATGACATTCAGTCCCCAGAACGTAAAGAACATCGTCACTTGTTTGCCCATCGCTTGAGCACCTTGCGCGATGACGAACGATGCAAGTGCTTTATCGAGGTCTCCGCTGAAGACGACCATCGTCGCATCGTCCGCTTTCGTGACGTCAGACTGGACCGGCGCGGCCGTTGCCGTTCCTTTTTCAAGCAAGACTTCGACGATTCCCTTGTTCATTTCCGCCGTATGGACGGTATGACCGAGCTTATGTGCCCACGCTTGAACATCCGGCAGGAATCCGGGATCCGATGCTTTGATGAACACTTGATCGCCATCCTGAAGTTGATCCATCTTCGTTTTTAATTCCACAATCGGACCCGGGCATTGGAGACCGCATGTATCCAGTAACGTAATCTGCTCTTTTGTTGCTCGTTTCGGCTCACTTTTCGTAATCGTCACTGCTGTTTCCTCCCGTACTTGGCTTCTCGCTTCACGGTCACGGTTGACCGTTGCCCATGTCTTGTAACCGCCACTTAGATTTTTGACATCAAAACCATGTTGTTTGAGTAACTGACTCGCGACATATCCGCGTAATCCGACTTGGCACGTCACGTAAATCGGTTGATCTTTCGGCAGTTCCTCCAGCGACTGACGTAATGTCGGCAAGGAAATGTTAACGGATCCCGGAATCGAACCGAGTTCATTCTCAGACGGTTCCCGGACGTCTAGCAATAAACCACCGTTCGCGACAATCTGATCAATCTCGTGCCAATGGACGTTTTCACTGTCGCCAAGTACGATATTCGAAGCAATGTAACCGGCCATATTGACGGGATCTTTGGCTGAACTGTATGGAGGAGCGTAGGACAGTTCCAAATCCGGAAGATCGAGAACTGTCAGACCGCCTTTGATCGCTGTCGCCAAGACATCGATTCGTTTTTCGACACCGGTCATCCCGATCGCCTGTGCGCCGAAAATCGTTCCGTCGACCGGATCAAACAACAGCTTCATCGAAATCGGACTGGCGCCCGGATAATATCCGGCGTGCGAACCGGGATGCAGATGAACCGCTTCATACCGGCGTCCGGACTGACGAAGACGTTTTTCATTGACACCGGTTGAAGCGACCGTCAAATCAAAGACTTTTGCGACTGCCGTGCCAAGTGTTCCTGTATACCGGACGTCTCGCCCATTGATGATATCGGCGACGAGGCGCCCTTGACGGTTGGCCGGCCAAGCAAGCGGAACGTGGACCGGTTCGCCTGTAATATAGTCTTTGACCTCGATGGCATCCCCGATCGCAAAGATCGAAGGATCGGATGTCCGCAGTGTCTCATCGACTTGGATCGTTTGTTTGATTCCGAGCTCAAGTCCGGCATCTGCCGCTAGATTACTTTCCGGCATAACGCCGATCGACAGAATATTCATATCCGTCTGAATCACTTTTCCACTCGTCAACACGACACGTGTACCGGCCTCTTCGAAGCGGGCCACGCCGTCCGATAAGATCAAGTCGACCCCTTTCGCCCGGAGGTGCTCATGAACGATTGCTGCCATCTCCGGATCCACCGGTGCCATGACTTGGTCCGCCATCTCAATCAGTGTCACTCGTGCCCCACGCTCGACTAAGTTTTCCGCCATCTCAAGACCGATAAATCCTCCGCCGATGACGGTTGCATGAGACGGACGGGCTTCGTCGACATACTGACGCATCTTGTCGGTATCCGGAATGTTCCGTAGCGTAAAGACATTTTCCGCTTCCTCCAGCCCCGGAATGCCCGGTCGGATTGGTTTTGCTCCCGGTGACAAAATCAACTGGTCGTATGTTTCTTCATATTCTTCTCCGGTATCGACTTTCCGAATGATCAAGGTTTTTTGTTCACGATTGATTTGAATCGCTTCAGACAGATTTCGGACATCCAGATTAAACCGTGCGTTCATTCCTTCAGGAGTCTGAACCAACAGTTTATTTCGGTCTTTAATGATGTCACCGATATAATAGGGTAGACCGCAGTTCGCAAAAGAAATTTCCTTCCCCCGTTCCAACAGGATAATTTCCGCCGTTTCATCCAATCGGCGCAACCGTGCTGCCGCCGTCGCCCCACCAGCTACTCCACCTACAATGATCGTTTTCATTCCGTCTTCCTCCTTGAGTAGAATCCATTATGGTCTATGTGTACCAATATACCCATTCAGGTATACCTTTTCAAGTTATCTGTTCGTTCATTCACAAAGATGTCTTACCTTAAAATGAAAATGTTCCTTTGAGGATAACGGACATTAGTTGCAATTCCATCTAAAATGCTTGAAACTGAGATTACAGTATTTATAAGGGGGATTTAATCATGGACCAGGATCGTAACTCAAAAGACACGAACGATAACAAAGTCACACCGATCAACCAAAACAGTCAGCCGGAAACAAATGAAAACGGGGTAACGGCTGTGCAACAACAATATCTGGAAGAGTTCCAAGCGTTCTTAGTCGAAAAAGGTATCCCAATGGAAGCACGTGAGAATGAAACACACGTCTTCTTCATGACACAGGAAAAAACGCCGGCAGGCGCTGAACCGATGATGATGATCGTCTTCAGTAAAACAGCGACCGACGTTGAACTGTTTGCGCGGACGATTACACACGTACCAGACGGTGTTGAGGATCTTCCAATCTTAAATGCCATCAACGACTTTAACCAAGAATTCAAATACTTCCGCGTTGTCCTCGACAGCGATCGTGACGTCACAATCGCTTCGACGATCGATTTGGATCACGGCTTTAATCCGGCAGCAATTTTCGGACACTCGGTCATGATGTTCCAAGCATCGGATGAAGTCTTCAGCTACCTCACGAAACTGTATGACCAAGTTCAGTAAAATATCACCTTAAAATGGCTTCCGAGATACCTCGGAAGCCATTTTTTTCATTTTGAAGTTCAATTGACAATGAGAATTATTCTCGCTATAGTTAGATTTGTGAAAACGACATCATTTATCGATATTTATTTATATTCTGGGGGAATCAATCATGAAAAAACGGTTAAAAGTAGCTTCACTTTTCATTACAGCAGGACTTCTTGCGGCTTGCGGCAACGCGGAAGAAACAACAACGGCTCCGAAAAAAGAAAAAACGGAGCAAACGTCTGAAACAAAAACAGATGCGGGGATCGCAGCGACAACTTTAAAAGATGAACTGACAATCTTCAGTTCCATCAAGGCAGAGCTCGACAAAGCAAAAGAAGGCCAAGCCATCGACTGGAAAATGGTCACGACGAGTTATGAATCGAAATTAAAAGGCGGCGTCACGACGGCTGCTCCTGAAATTGAAGAAGTCATCAGTTCCGCATTAGCGGGTGTCGAATCAAAAGAACTGGATGAGAACGTTGCCCGTCAACTCGTGGACAAAGGCATTCAGTCTTACTTCTATAAACTCCAAAAATCGACACAAGCGACAGCAGAAGAAGCCGTTGCTGCCGGTAAAACCGACGAAGCGACTGCTGCATTAAACGATATCAAGGACATGTCCGAGACAGTCTTCATCCCGACTGCAGAAAAGCGTGATGCGAGTTACGGCTTTAAAAATGAAGAAGCGATTGCTCAAGCAATCTCATCCGGCTTAACGGCACAAGAGGAAGCGATCGCTGCGAAAAACGTCGCGGACTTTAACGTCGCGAAACAGTTGACGGATAAATCAATCTACCGTTCGTTCTACCTTGCCGCTCTCGGATACGCTCAAAAAATCGAGGATGGCGTCAAAGCCGGAACGGATGAAAAAGAATTACAGATGGAGCAAGCGGAAGGATACGGTTTCTTACTTGCCATCGAGGAATCACTGGCCGGTGGAGATGAAGAAGCGGTTGCGAAATTAAAAGACCTCTATGACTTCTCAAAAACAAAACCAGAGGGTGTCAAGTTCAAAGAAGTGGAAAGCTTATTCGCCAAAGCATTAACGGAAAAGATTGACGGCTACCATGAAGAAACACAAGAAGCACTTGAGAAAAAAGATGTCGATACGGCACGGGTCGAGGCGATGGAAGCAAACATGTTCGTCATCGCAATGAAACCGACACTTGAGAGCCGTCTCGGTAAAGAACAAGCCAGCACGGTCTTGTCGGACGCCAACGCTTGGTATGCCCTTGTCGAAAAAGGCGACCTGAAAGCCGAAACGACAGGTGATAAAATCGTTGACGCCTTAGAGCCACTCAACTAATAATCGATTGGAATCGGAGGAACGCGACATGCAGATCGGAATTACAGGAGGCGCGGGTTTCATCGGATCCGCTCTTGCACTTCGGCTTCACGCCAGCGGTCATACTGTAAGTGTCATCGATGCCTTCACGGATTATTATGACGTCGAACTGAAACTGGAGCGGGCTCGTCTTTTGCAACAGAACGGGATCGAGGTGTTTGAAGGAAACGTGCATGAGGATCTGCCGACTTGGTTCGGCAGTCACTCCTTTGCCGCTGTATTTCATCTCGCCGCTTTGCCCGGCGTCCCCGGTTCGTTACAGGAACCGCATCGGTACATCGAGGATGATATCGCGATGACGGTGACCGTCCTCGAAGCAGCGCGCACATATGCCATTCCGCATCTGTTTTTCGCTTCTTCTTCCTCCGTCTACGGGGAACAAACGGGTGCCCTGTTGGAACATCAAGCAACCGGACAGGTGATGAGTCCCTATGCCGCAGCCAAGTACAGTGCGGAAACCTTTTGTCAGGCTTATCAGAATCTGTATGGTTTACAAATCGGGATCTTCCGCTTCTTCACTGTCTACGGCCCTGCCGGACGACCTGACATGGCATTGTATCGATTCATTGAACAGGCGCTACGCGGTCAACCGTTGACCGTTTTCGGTGACCCGATTCGGGATTTCACTTATATCGACGACATCACACGGGGAATGGAGCAAGCCCTGCAAGCACAGGCAACCGGTATTTTCAATCTTGGTGCCAACCGTCCGGAATCGGTGCGCGACGCCGCGGCGATGCTCGGGGAACGGTTTGACGTGCCGGTGGCATTTGCTCCCGCCCGGGCGGGAGATGTCTCAATGACATGGAGTAACACCGATGCGGCAAGGCAGACGTTCGGTTATGTTCCCTCCGTCACGCTCGCTGATGGAATGGAACGGATGATCACATGGCATCGAGATCGTCTGTGATACGTGGAGCTGCGGGCGTCGTTCTGACGTTGGCAGCTCTTTTTTTACTCGTCCGTTTTGGTCTCGAACTGCCTGTTGTGTATGACTATCTCCAAACCCTGTTGACGTCGCCCTGGACAGTGGCCGCTACCGTCACCTACGCTTTCGCTTTTTATTTACGTGCACGCGCTTGGCGGACGGCGGACGAAAAAAATGCGTCTACCGCGGTTTACCTAACGAGTCTGTATCTTGGTCTGGCAATCAATCACCTCTCCCCCGTCAAGGTAGGAGAAGCGGTTCGCCTGCTGACGGCGCGAGCGATCGGCAGTCCGATGAAGCGGACGACGGCGATTTTTGTCGCCCAACGCGGCATCGACCTATCCGTACTCGGTCTTTTTGTCGCTGCCGGGTTATTATTAGGACAGACGATGTGGGTCGCCGGGCTTGCGTTTGCCGGTGGTCTGCTCGCCTTGTTGCTGGTCCGGAGATGGATCAGCAAGATGTCTTCCTTGATTGGATACGGGGCGGCGGCGTGGCTGTGTGAAGCAGTGGCTGTTTTTTGTCTCTTGCAAGGTGCGGATGCCGACATCACCTTTCCGCTTGTCCTCGTCGCGATGAGTGCCGGAGTCTTGTCCGGAATCGCCCAGTTTACCCCTGGTGGACTCGGAACGTATGAACTTGCGATGGGAACGGTCCTGCAACTTGCGGGTGTGGCCAACCCGTACGAGCTCGCCTTGATGACGCATCTCTTTAAATATGCGTTTGCATTTTTAGCGCCGGTTTATGTACTCATCCGCCATTTCCCGATTGTTACATTACTGTTCACCCAGTTTAAGAAGCACGATACGAAAGGATGACCTGCATGAAAAGTGCTTCCCGTTTTGAAAAAGTTGCCGCACGGATGTGGAACTTATTGAATGAAGGCAAACCCTTCACACCGATTTTTACGATCGGTGTGTTTCTCAGCTATCTGATTTTGACGCAAGGCTCACTCAGCGGTGTCGGCTTCGGCTTCCTGATGACCCTGCCGCTGCTCGTCTTATATTGGAAGTTTGATTTTCCGTTGTTCTTACGGAATTATCTTTGGCTTCCGTTGATCGTCTGGTTATTCATCGAAGGAACGGACACGCGTCTCCTGCCGCTGTTTGCGTATGGAGCCGGTCTTTATTTCTTCTTCACCGTCTTTTTCTGGGGGACGATCTATTATCACCTCCGGATCGGGACCAACTGGCTCAACTTCACACGTTTTTGGAAACTGGTCCTTAAAAACAGTGACTCGACGAGCGGAAATGCCCAAGAACAGCTGCCGAAAGTCGGACTTTTACTCGCGTATTGGCAAACCGCTTCAATCGAACAAACACTGGATTGGTCCTATCTTTGGTTTCCGCTTGGGCTGTTCCTGTTCGCCTGGATCCTCCATCACTACCTGTTCGACTGGAAACCGAAGCTGCCGATCGAATCAACCGTCGATGCACCGATTCCGACATCACAGAAAGTCTATGTCCTGATCGTCGACGGCATGCGGAAAGATCGCTACATGGCGGCGAACACGCCGTTTCTCGAACGTCTCCGCCAAGAAGGAACGGAGTATACGAACATGGAGACCGTCTACCCGGCTCGAACGGTCGTCTGTTTCAGTTCCATGTTCACCGGAGCCCGTCCGGAAGAACACGGTATCCATTCGAACATGGTCTGGAATACGACAGGGGTCAAAACCGATACGGTCTTTGACCGGTTGCGCGACTTCGGGAAAATCGGTAAGATTCTTGGAATCGCTCATCTCGTCGATGCTTTTGGTGCCAAAGACGTTCATACCGTGACAGCCGTCATGCATAACGATGTCGCGGACCGCAACATCGTCGATCGCGCCAAACAAATCGTCCAGCAAGAAGATCCGGACTTACTGGCGATTCAATTGATCGGCACCGATCAGACCGGCCACAGCCGCGGCACCCTGTATTCCGAATACGTCCAGAAAATCGAAGAGGCCGATGCCTTACTGGCTGAATTTTGCGAAGAACTGGACCGGCTCGGCAAGCTCGACGATGCAACACTGATTGTCATGGCGGATCACGGACAAGCCGACGGGATCGGCGGTCATGGTCATCTCGATGAAGGAGAACGGTTTGTTCCGTTTTGGATGTACGGCAAACACGTCCATGCCGGTCTGAAAGTTGATACACACCGGCATATCCTGTCACTTGGACCAACGATTACGAAGTTGCTTGGTGCTGATATCCCGCACGACAGCCGCGGTGTCTTACTGACGGAAGCCTTTAAGGAGGAATCCTCATGAAAAAAATCGTCGTCTTTCTTCCGGCCCACAATGAAGAAGTCTCCTTGCCGCTTGTCTTAAAACGCATTCCGGCTGAAATCGATGGACTGCCTGTCGAAACGATCGTCATCGACGACGGATCTACTGATGCAACGTCCGAGATTGCCCGGCAACATGGAGCCCATGTCTATCGTTTTCCTAAAAATCGCGGGCTCGGAGCTGCCGTTCGGGAAGGACTGCTCCGGTCCTATGCCCATGGTGCGACTGTCGCCGTCATGATTGACGCCGATAACGAATATCCGGCGGATCAGATTCCCGACGTCGTCCGACCGATTCTTCTCGACGAGGCCGACTATGTGTTTGGTTCCCGTTTTCTCGGAACCGTCGACGGGATGCGCTTGTACCGGTATATCGGTAATCATGTCTTTACCTGGTTACAGTGCGTCTTATTAAAACGTCGGATTCACGATGGTCAAAGCGGCATGCGGGCCTTTTCCCGTGCGGCGTGTAAACATGCAGAAATCATCCACGACTATAACTATGCCCAAGTGCTGACACTGAATCTTGTTCGAAAAGGGTTCCGGCTGCAGGAAGTCCCGATTCGTTACCGTGTGCGGGAAGCCGGAAAGTCCTTTATTCGCTTTAACTATATCCAGCGCGTCCTCCCTGCGATTTACCGGGAATGGCGTCGCCCGATCGTCCCACTGTCGTCTGAAGAACGTTTTGAACGAAAGGAGCATCTCGGATGAGAAAACCGCTTTTCATCACCGTCATCGCCTTCTTGTTCCTGCTCACTACACCGTTGCCGGCATTCGCCTACAGCTACGGGGATCCAGGAAAAGAAGCTTTTGCGGAAGCTTACAAACAGTTTGAGGAACAGCTTGACCAAAACGATTACACGTTAGCCAAAGAAACCATCGATGCCTACGATAAGGAATTTACGCTCTACTTCCCGGAAGCAAAAGAAAAAATCGATGCGTCGTTAGAAAAGGAAGATGCCGATGCTGCCAAGCAAGCCTACCGGGTCGCTTTGCGTCAAAACATCGAACGTCGTCTGCACTTTGCACAGGAACAATTCGATGATTTCGGACAGGCCAAGTTGTTGCTCGCTAAAGCACGCGGCACGTACGATGTGCTCGCTCCTTACGTCAAAGAAAGTGAGGGTGCAAAGACAAGTGATTCATTGTATACTGCTTTTGATGATTCACTTGCGGCGCTTGGAAACCCCGGTTTGTTTGGAGTCGGGAAAAAAGCAAGCGATCGAAAAACATTTGATCAAAACATTAAACAGATTGAAGATACCGTCACCCCGCTGTTCGTTTTGCCGGGTGAAGAGAAGACCGGTGTCTTTGATGAAGAAGACTCGATTTTCGGTCAATCGTTTGGGACAGACGACATTTGGAAAACGGTCGCCATCAGTCTTGTCATCATCTTAATCGTCATCGTCATCATCGGTCAGCGTAAGAAACGACGCGCTCAATAAGGAGGAAGACACATGGATTTTCAGGCGTTTTTAATCACCCTTCGCGAATGTCTCGAAGCCGTCTTGATCGTCGGCTTGATTCTCGGTTATCTCGATCGGCTCAATGCACCACAATATAAAAAATGGGTCTACGCCGGTGTTGGACTTGCCTTGCTCGCGAGTTTAGGTGTCGCCTTCTTGTTCCAAGTCGTCTTTACGAGTTTCGCAAGCTTCGGCAGCGACACGTATTTACGTCTCGGGATCATGATCATCTCTGTTTTCCTCTTAACCCACATGGTGCTTTGGATGGGCAAAGAGGCAAAGGAAAATCAGCAGGCCTCGCAAGCGAAAGTCGCTGCCGCGGTCTCGACCGGCAGTGCGATTACGATGATCGTTCATTCGTTCCTCGTCATCGTCCGGGAAGGGATCGAAACGGTCTTCTTCTTCGCCGCGATTTCGGGTGGTGAAATCGAGAAGGTTCTGACCAGCTACGGTGCTGTCTCCGGTCTTCTGCTTGCCTTGATCTTCGGCTACTTATTCGTTTCCGGAACGATGAAGATTCCCGTCAAACGCTTTTTCCAAGTGACCGGCGTCTTGATCTTGTTCATTGCTGCCGGCATGCTCGTCCAAACGATTGGTCGATTCCAGGATCTTGGGTTGCTCGGCAGTCTGTTGACGAATGCAGACGGTACACCGGCCGCCCTTTATAACATCGTGGCTTTCATGCCGGAACACTATATCGATCAGATTCAATATTTACGTGATACGGGCAATACGACATTGATCAGCGGTCAAATCGGAACGTTCATGGGGGCGATGTTCGGCTACAGCCATAATCCGTCCATCGAACAAGTTTTCGCTTGGTGGGGATACTTCGCTTTCGCCGGCTTCATGTTGATGCGTCAAAATCGCGTGCCAAAAACCGTCAAGAAACTGAAGGAGGTCTCGTGACGGTTCGAAGCGGTCATCCACAACAACGTGGACGATCGCTTTTTTTCATGGTTGTCGTTCTAATCTTCGTGTGCACCGCTGGACGCCTTTATCTGGTCAGCCCGTTTGTCGCAAGCTACGATATCGCCAACTTCACGTTAGCGGTCGGACAGTATGACTTGGCAAATTTACAGCCACATTTCCCCGGGTATCCGTTTTTCATCTTACTCGCGACCGGTCTCGCACGACTCGGGCTTGAACCTGTCCGTGCCCTTGGAATCGTCTCGATGCTTGGCTTCACGAGCGGACTGGTTCCGCTGTACCTGCTGTTCAAACGCAAACGATTCGATGCGGTTCGTCTGCTGGCTGCTTTTACGGTCGTGTCGACGGCTTCCCTTGTCGTCTTGTCCGCAACCGGGATGTCGGATGGTCTAGCCCTTGGTGTTCTTTGTTGGTTCGTCTGGAGTGTCGAACGCGCACGGCAAGATCAGTTTCGTCTTTTACCGTACCTCTTGTTTGGTCTGTTGATGGCGACCCGGTTATCCTATGCACCGTTTGGAATCGTCCTCTTATTTTTACTGTGGCAAGCACGGCGTGATGCGTGGCAAGTCGTGTCAGAGATGGCGGTTCTGCTCCTCGCTCAACTCGCCTGGCTGTTACCGGTCGCCTTCTCTGTCGGTGGACCGGCTTCCTTTGCCCAGTTGTCACTCAGCTTCGTGACGGGTCATTTCTCGGACTGGGGAGGCACGGCGCAAACGGATGACGCCACCCTGCTGGAACGACTGGGGTTGACAATCAAACAAATGATTTGGCATGGTCTTGGATTTGCTACTTGGATTGGTCTCGGATCGGGACTGTTCTTGTTTTGCCAACGTTTCCGTTCCCTCCCTCTCTGGTGGAGTGTTACCGGAACCGGTTATTTTCTCTGGGTCTGGTTTGCCCAAAACATCGATAAACCGCGGCATGTCTTACCACTCGTCTTACTGCTTGTGATTTTACTCGTCCGCCGTCTGTCGGTCCGTTGGCTCGTTCCGTTTTTATGTATTCAATTGCTGATTGGAAGTATCGCCTTGTATCAACAAGCGACTAGTAAACCGGCTACGATTCAGCTGGCGGAAGCCATTACCGGTTTACCGGCGTCCGCGACCATCTTTACGGATGAAGAAGAACGTCAGTTTTTGATGGCACGTCCTGACGCTACGATTGTCCCGATTGGATCCGTCAGCAAATGGCGGGCAGAGCCGAAATTAAAAGAGGTTTACCTGACCGGCCGACTGCTCGAACGGTTACGGGCGGCAGATGTACCAATCGAAGTGACGGAAGTTTTCCGCTTTACGAGTGATCCCCGGTTCGAACCGGAAGATGCGGAAGCGCGGTTGTACCGGATGATCTTACGATAAGGAGCGGATTTGGATGAATATCATCGGAACCGGCAACACGGCAACGATTCAACAAGAAACTGCGACGATTGTTCGAAAGCAGTTTCACGCACATGTTCCGCATGCAGCGGTCCAACAGGAATTTCAAAATCATCTGTCCATCCAGAACCACTTTCCGATGACACCTCGTGTCTATAATCAAGTTGATCATTCCATTCGTATGGAGTACTTGAAAGGGGAATCGCTCGGAGATTTGATGAAATGTCATCCCGTTCGGATTCTCCGCTACATGACGACCATGGTCGCCTTACAAAGGTATCTTCATACGTTATCCGTCGGCGGATTACCCCTTCTTCAAAAACGATATCCTGCTCACACTGCACTTGTAGCGGGACATACTTTATGTCATGGTGATTTTCACCCGTATAATCTGTTGCTTGTCAAAGAAGACGTCTATGTCATCGATTGGATGGATGCCTCCATCGGCAATCCACTGATGGACGTCGCCCGTACTTTTTTATTGTTCCGTTATGGGGGAAGAAGCTCTTTACGAAATCCGGCAGAACGCGTTTCCCGCTTCATCCTCAGTCATTTGTACCGTGTCTGTTACTTTAAGCGCATCAGAAAAGTCACCGGATTCGAGGCTTGTTTGAGGTTGTGTGCAGTTTCCCGCTTGAAAGAACAGATTACACCTGTCGAATCCGTTCTGTTACAACGTTTTTTAAAGTGATTAATCCGGTCGAATCATAAATCATCGCCACCTAATTAAGCTGAACAAAACGTCGTGGAGAAGCAGACAAGACGAAGACTCCTGCGGGAAAAGCGGAACAGGTGAGACCCCGTAAGTCGCGCAGGCGACGCGGAGGCTCACGTTTCGCCCGCGGAAAGCGAAGTCTTGTCTGCGTATCAACGAATCTTGAAACGAATTCGAAGTACTTCCCTTATCATTCAAGTTGCATACGGTCGTTCCATATAATCAAATTGTCCGCCACTGATTTCAATCGTCTTGACCGGGACGAATCCAAGACGCCGATACAGGCGTTGCGCACCAGCATTCGTCTGATCCGCATTTAACGTAAACGCCCGTAATCCACGCCGCTCCCCTTCGTCCGCCGCTGCCTGCAACAGCTCAGACCCAATTCCTTTTCCACCATATGCCGCATCCACCGACAACGTATCCAGATAAAAGACGTTTCCTTCCGTCTCTTGATCAATCTGCACCTCTTGTCCTGTCCATTCGAGCAGTTGACGTTTAATTGGTTCATCCAATTGTGCCGCATCCACTCCTGCGTATGCGATGACGATGCCGACGACATGCCCGTCCAGTTCCTTGACGAGAATGTTCTCGTGACTTAACCGGTTTCCCGTTTGCGTAACAAACAGCGCGAGCCGCTCCAAAACCAATTCCTTCTCCTGTGTTCCGGTCAGGGTCTCGGCAATTTCATGAATCGCCTGTTCAATCAACGGTGCGATTTGATCCGCGTCATTGGCAGTTGCTTGTCTAATCATTTATGTGTCCCCTTTCTTCTACTCTCTTTTATCGTAAAACAAAATCCCTCCTGATGTCAGGAGGGATTTGTTCATTTCAGTTCAGCTACCGGAATCGGTGCAACGACCGGTTCGCGTGTCATGACCGAGACGACACGTCCCGCAATCGCGACTGCGAGCAACGTATACAACGTTAGACTCAACGGCAGATAGACGAGTGAGATGACGAGGACGATGGCATCAAGACCAAATAAAATCGTCCCGATTGATAAGCCGGTCAGTTTGCTGAGGCCCATCGACAACAAATCGTCTCCTCCTGTTGCCCCGCCACTTTTCAGAACGAGACCGAGACCATAGCCGGTCACGATTCCACTGGCGACAGCAGCAATCAGTGTTGCCGGCCATGCCTGTTCCGGAAAATGAAACAGATCCAGTCGGTACCACATTTCGTAAAACAGCGACAATGCGCCTGCCGATACGAGTGCTTCACTGACAAAACGTTTTCCTTTAAAATATAACGCTCCGATAAAAAACGGAATGTCGAGTACGATCATCGAAATCGATGGATTAATATCAAAAAAGTAACGTCCGAGTAAAGACAGACCGATAAATCCGCCTTCTGCCAATCCAAATTGTTCATTCAAGGTGTAATAGCCAAACGCCATAATGAGCGTTCCGGCCAAGATGGTTATAATTCGTTTCATGTGTTGTTGTCCTCTCCCGTATCTTCCATGGGAGAGGGTGTAGTTGTCCCGTTTGGGTATTCATCTATTTTCGCTCTCCCTGATTTTTTTCAAGCCATTACCTTCCTGTTCAATGAAGATTGGCACTGCTAAAAATCAGGTAAGCTGAATAGATGATCGATCCTCTCGGTATCCATCGGTTTCCACCCTTTCGTTTTGTTGTCTTCTTCATTATAACCTGAACTTCAGAAACTAAAACAGTTTTACACGTTTTTAACAGAAACGATACAGATGAACGGATACCTCGATCCCGATACCCACTTTTGCTCACTTATTCACAACTTAGACATTATTATGCTCAATGGTGAACAAAGTACTTGAAAACAACATTGTGAAGTAATACACTAAGGATATCAAATGAATGTGATTTTTATCACAAACAAAAACGAAAAGGGGACTTTACTCATGAAAGTAGCAGTCATCGGTTGTACACACGCAGGAACAGCAGCAGTTAAAGAGTTGGCTTCACAACACGAACAACTGGATATCACCGTTTACGAACGAAACGATAACGTCTCATTCCTTTCTTGCGGCATCGCGCTTCATGTCGGTGGCGTCGTCGAGCATGCGGAGTCGCTGTTTTATTCTTCACCGGATGAACTGACTGAACTCGGTGCCGAGATGCGCTTAAAACATGATGTCCTGGAAATCGACAGCACGAACCAAACGATTCTTGCAAAAAATCTCGTAACGGGTGAAACCGTTCAAGATACGTACGATAAATTGATTATGACTACTGGTTCATGGCCGATCATCCCGATGCTTCCCGGGATTGAACTGAATCAAATTGAACTCTGCAAAAACTATCACCACGCGCAAACCATCATCAAAAAAGCAACGGATGCCCAGCGGATTACTGTTGTCGGTGCCGGTTATATCGGTGCTGAATTGGTTGAAGCATTCGAAGCATACGGCAAAGATGTCACGTTCATCGACAGTGCCGACCGGATTTTAAATAAATACTTGGATCGTTCATTCACGGATATCATTGAAAGTGAATTGACAGACCGCGGGATTCACCTCGAGTTGAACCAGACCGTTCAAAGCTTTACCGGCGTGGACGGTAATGTCACACAAGTCGTCACAGACAAAGGAACGTTTGAGACGGATCTCGTCATTCTCTGTGTCGGTTTCCGACCAAGTACGGAATTGTTAAAAGGACAAATCGACATGTTACCGAACGGAGCGATCATCGTCGACGACTATATGCGGACCAGTAATCCGAACATCTTTGCTGCCGGTGACAGCTGTGCCGTCTACTACAATCCGGCCCGGACACACGCGTATATTCCGCTCGCGACAAATGCTGTCCGAATGGGAACACTCGTCGGGAAAAACTTACTCGCTCCGACGATCCGCTACCAAGGCACACAAGGAACGTCCGGTCTCCGGTTATATGACTTGAACATTGCTTCGACCGGTCTGACAGAAGATGCTGCCCCATTCTTCGGTTTAGAAGTGACAAGTACGACGGTTCAAGATGCTTACCGTCCCGAGTTCATGCCGACAGCTGAAAACGTCCAGTTGAAACTTGTCTACGAAACTGCGACACACCGACTCGTCGGTGCGCAAATCATCTCAAAAGTTGACCTCACTCAGGCGATGAACACCTTGTCAGTGGCGATTCAAAATGAGATGACGCTTGAAGAACTGGCTTTCGTCGACTTCTTCTTCCAACCGCACTACAACAAACCGTGGAACTTACTGAATCAAGCCGCTTTACAAGGAATGAAAGAACTGACATCGGAACGTGTCTGATCGGTCACCCACCCTATCTTTAATCAAAATCGGAGTTCACATCTGTGGACTTCGATTTTTTTATTTGTCCTTTGTCCGCCTCCGGTTATTTGTTGCTACAGCCTTACTGAGCGTCCTTTTCCACTTGACAAAAACTTCACTTGATTAATCAATTGACGTTTAGACGTGAAGTGACAGGGAACATACTTCTTATGCAAATCAAACTACTACCTAGGAGGAATCAATTCATGTCCCAGTCTAACAATCCACTTACACAATATTTTAATGATGACTTCCCAAAACAATATCAGGATGCACCGGCTGTCCAGGCAAAAATGGAGCCAATCCCTGATTGTGGCGAAGAAAGTTATAAAGGTTCCGGTAAATTGATCGGGAAAAAAGCCTTGATCACAGGGGGCGATTCTGGAATCGGTCGTGCTGCTGCCATTGCTTATGCACGTGAAGGTGCAGATGTTTTCCTCAACTATCTACCGGAAGAACAACAAGACGCTGAAGAAGTTAAAGCACTTGTTGAAGCTGCCGGTCAAAAAGCGTACTTACTGGCGGGCGACCTCAGTGATGAAACGTTCTGTCAACAACTCGTCAAAGAAGCACACGAATCACTTGGCGGAATCGATATTTTGGCACTTGTCGCCGGCAAACAGCAAGCTGTCGAGGACATCATGGACCTGTCAACGGAACAACTTCGCAAAACATATGAAATCAATGTTTTTTCTCTGTTCTGGGTCGTTAAAGCTGCCCTCCCGTTGTTAAAAGAAGGGGCTTCGATTATCACGACGACTTCGGTTCAAGGCTACAACCCAAGTGCGAACCTGCTCGATTACGCGTCAACAAAATTTGCCATCAACGGTTTTACACGGGGACTTGCGAAACAAGTCGCGCCAAAAGGCATCCGCGTCAATTCTGTTGCACCGGGTCCAATCTGGACGCCGTTGCAAATCTCAGGTGGTCAACCAAGCGAAAACATTCCGGAATTCGGACAAGAAACACCGCTTAAACGGAGTGGTCAACCGGTCGAACTTTCGAGCGTCTATGTCTTCCTCGCTTCAGATGATGCCAGTTATGTCACGGCACAAATTTATGGTGTCACAGGCGGAATTGAACTCGCTTAATTGAATACTAGAGTAAAAAGCGGTTTTGATGGCGACATCAAAATCGCTTTTTTTGGTATCAGTTGCTTCTCCCCGCCCGATTTAGTCTAATGAAGATATACATACCACTAGGAGATGATTCATGTGACAGAAAAAGAAAAGATGATTCAAGGTCAGTTGTATTTAGCCGGGGATGCGGAGCTCGTGGCGGACCGGAAACGGGCGCAGATGCTTTGTCATCAATTTAACCAACTCAGCATCGAAGAGCTGCCTGCCCGAAAATCTCTCCTGCAACAACTTTTACGGACCGAACAAACGGATTTTTACATCGAACCGTCTTTTAAATGTGATTATGGCTACAACATTACGCTTGGTGCCCGGTTTTATGCCAATTACGATTGTGTGCTGCTCGATATTTGTCCGATTACGATCGGCGACAATTGTATGCTCGCTCCGGGCGTCCACATTTATACAGCGACGCATCCGTTAGATCCTGTCGAACGCAACAGCGGTTATGAATTCGGGAAACCGGTTGTCATCGGCGACAACGTCTGGATCGGCGGACGTGCCGTCATCACTCCGGGGGTGACGATCGGGGACAATGCCGTCATCGCGGCCGGAAGTGTCGTCGTCAAAGATGTCGCCCCAAACACTGTCGTCGGCGGGAATCCTGCCCGTTTCATCAAATCGATTTGATTTCTCATCAAATTTTAATCTAATCCTCAGTCTCCTCTCACTTGCGGGCGCTATTCTAAGAATAAGAAAAGCAGCTACCACTACTGAGGAGGAAATCATCATGACAAACGAAAAACGTACGGATAAGCCAAAAAAGAATTTTGTAAAACGCGGTCTCGCTTCAATCGCCATCACAGGAACCGTTTTGACGGGGGCGGGCGCCTTCTTACTTTTCACCGGTCCGGGACATTCTCTCGTCAATTCAACGGTCACGACTTCAGAACAAGTTGAACAAAAAGTTGAAGCAGCTTCCACAAAAGTTTCAAGCAACGTCAAGCAGTCGCTTCCGAGCGCATTCCGGGATGATGATCAAGACATAGAAGGAACGTTAAAAGAAGTATCCGACACATCGGTGACACTGACGCAAAATGGTTCGGATCAATCGTATTCGGTTGCCTCATCTGCTGAAATCGAACAAGCTGCGGCCGGCGATTGGATTAAACTTGAACTCAATCAGGACGGTCTTGTCCGGGAACTCGAACGGGAAGATGATCGGAACGATGACCGGGATGGTCGAGAGGACGATTCATCCGACGATGACCGCAATGAAGTCACCGGTGTCGTCAAAGAGCTGTCCAATGAACAAATCGTCTTGACTCAAAATGGTTCGGATCAAGCATACCGCTTCAGCGATCGGGCAGAGATCGACCAAGCGCAAGCCGGTGATACCGTCAAACTTGAACTGACAGCAGCCGGTCTCGTCCGGGAGCTCGACCGTGAAGATGCAAGTGATCGGGACGACCGGAACGATGACCGCCAAGAAGACGATGCAACGGAAGACCAAGACATCCGTGGTGCATTGGTTCGTGTGACGGACACACAAGTCGTCATTGAACAAAACGGTAAAAACGTGACGTTTGAACGGGCACAAAACATGGAACAGGATAATGATGTACAGGTTGGTTCACAAGTCGAACTTGAGTTGAACGGATCGAAGCAAGTGACAGAAATCGACGAACAGTCGTAAGGAGGAAGTCTATGGCACCGACCATCTTAATCGTCGAGGACGATTCGAAAATCGCCCGCCTACTTGAATTGGAATTAAACCACGCTGGATACGCGACGCAGGTCGCCTTCAACGGTAAAGATGGCTTAGTAGCTGCTGAGAACGACATCGATCTCGTCTTACTTGACGTGATGATGCCGGAGCTCAGCGGCTTCGAGGTGCTTCGACGGCTTCGCGGAAAAGGTAATCCGGTTCCCGTCATCTTATTGACGGCACGAGGCGAAGTGTATGACAAGGTTGCCGGTCTTGATCTCGGTGCCAATGATTATGTGACGAAACCGTTTGAAATCGAAGAATTGTTGGCCCGGATCCGGGCCTTACTCCGCTTGACGACACGTGCCGCCGTCGAAACCAATCAGCTTCATTATGCCGATGTCTTGCTGGATTTGGACCGGCATGAAGCGTTTCGCAACGACGTCCCGCTTGATCTGACGCCACGCGAATTCGATTTGTTGTCCTATCTGATGGAAAACAAGGAACACGTCTTGACCCGTGAGCAAATCCTCAATCGGGTTTGGGGGTATGACTACTTCGGCGAAACGAATATCGTCGATGTCTACATTCGGTATTTACGCAAAAAAATGGACCGCAGCCAGTCTCCCCTCATTCAGACGGTTCGCGGCATCGGCTATGTCTTAAGGGAGGAGAAAGGATGAAGTTACGAACCAAACTGGCGTTATCGGTGACGTTGTTCACGACACTCTTGTTGCTCTTATCTTTTTTAGTCGTCACCTATGTCGTACGCGATCATTTGATTGAATCCCGTTTCACCCAACTCGAGCAAGCCGAGGAGCTGATGGAAGATGATTCCTCGACCCGAGCCTTGTTGACGTTGCATGAAGATTCCGTCGTCCTGTCCCGTGACGACGGACGCTGGGTCATCGCGAACGATGAAGAGGATGATGATTCCGCCACCGTCAACGGCGATGTGCGGGCACGCGATCTCCCCGGCATTCCGACGACCAGGGACGAACCGTTTAAATCCGGCAATTGGTTTGGCATCGTTCATGAGGATCAAGCTTATCTGTTTGAAGACGACACCGTCGATGATACGATTTCGACCTTGATCTTCGCCTTCTCGATCGTCTTGATCATCGCAGTCATCATCGCTTTCCTCAGCAGTTTCTTCATCGCCTATCAAACGTTACGTCCGCTTCGTCAACTCAGTCAGACGATGGAACGGATTTCCGACTCCGGCACACTCGAGACCGTTCCGGAACAGCAAAATGATGAAATCGGACAGCTAGGAAAAGTCTTTAACCGGATGATCGGACGTGTCGACCAAACAATGGAACAGCAACGGCAGTTCGTCGCCGATGTCTCGCATGAGATGAAGACGCCGCTGACCGTCATCGAAGGGTATGCAAAACTGCTGAAGCGTTGGGGTAAGACGAACCCTGATGTCCTCGAAGAATCCATCAGTAATATCCTGAATGAAACGCATACGATGCGGAGTGGACTGATTGAACCGATGCTTGAATTATCCCGTCTCGGATATGGCGAGACGACGACAGAGACGATCGATTTGAAGCAACTCGGCACAGAAGTCGCGGACCGGATGCACCATGCTTACGACGTCCTTATTCCGGTGGACGCCACCGGTACCGTCACAGCCAATCATGAAGCACTTGTCCGGATTTTGACGATTTTCATCGATAATGCGATCAAATACGCCAAAGATCCGGAAATCCGACTTCGACCGGACCGGCTCGAAGTTCTCGATCACGGAACAAGCTTATCGGCGGAGCAGCGCGCCCGTCTGTTCGATCGGTTTTACCGGCTCGACGAGGCCCGCGATCGGTCCGGCAGCGGGCTGGGTCTTTCCATCGCTGCCGCGTTGGCGGAACATCATCATCTGTCCGTCGGCAGTGAAGCCCGTCCCGGTGGCGGAAGTTGCTTTTTCATCACGTTCGGCTGACACCTGAAACGAAACCTTCCATCGTCTTTTAGCGTACACTAGAGACAGTAGTCAGATGATGAAGGAAGGTTATGAACGATGGATAAAAAACGTTGGGGAGGCTTAGCCGTCGCCGGAGCATTTTTACTCTCAAAAGGTAAAGTCCTGCTTGCTCTCTTAAAGTTCTCTAAATTCGGCGGGACGTTAATCTCATTCGGCATTTCGTTATTGTTTTACGCACAAATTTTCGGTGTCTGGTTTGGCGTCGGTTTGCTTTACCTCTTATTCATTCATGAGATGGGTCATTTAGCGGCTGCCAAACGACTTGGCTTTAAAACGGGACCGGCGATTTTTGTGCCGTTCATGGGGGCTGTCATCGGGATTAAGGATACATTCCGGACGCCGAAACAAGAAGCGATTTTAGCTTACGGGGGTCCGCTCGCCGGACTGTTCTCCCTCATCCCGCTTTTGATCGGATACGCCGTGACCGGAAATGATTTTTGGCTCGTCATTTTCCACTTGGGTGCTTTGTTGAACCTGTTCAACTTGCTGCCGGTCAGTCCGCTGGACGGCGGACGGATTTTAGCCGGTCTGCCGATTGTCGTCTGGGTCGCCGGCCTTGCTGCCTTGATTGCATACGGCATCACGCATTTCAGCATCATTTTGTTATTGATCGCGTTCCTCGGCGGCAGTGCCGTTTGGAAACGATACCGGTTCGCGAAACAATATGAGGACAATAAATCCGTCCTGATGTTTTACCGGGCAGCCCGAAGCCGTGTGCTTCAGGCGAAACTCGAGCAGGAGCAGCTGGCGGCGACAGAAACCGTTCCATCGACAAGCGACGAAGCCGTCGATGCCGATGACACACCGGTTGCGACGTATGATCCGATTGCTTGGTCACTCCGTCAAGATCTCCAAGATTTACGCAGTGCCAGCCCGGAAGATGCCAAAAAAGATGCGGACGACATGTTGCGTTATCAATATGACTCCGCCAATGACTATGATGCGTTATTACGCCGGTTGGACCAGCGGATCGAACCGTTGATCGAAGCAGAAAAGTCGGTCGAGTACCATCAGATGCCGAAAAAACAGCAGACGATTACGCTGTTTGCCTACTTGGCACTTGGTGCGATTCTCTTTATCGCCTTTGAATATTCCAAAGGATATCTTCCGACCCCGTCTTAACCCATAAACAGAAAAAAGGCATTCCGCTGTTCACCTGCGGGATGCCTTTTGTGATGAGAATATCTCGTTTTGCACATTGCCTGGATGGATTGCTTGCATCCGTCCGGAGAAGCGACTAATCTGAATGAAAATCAATCCACCTGTTTTTAAAAAAAGGAGGCTCTCCTGATGATGAATAAAAATACGGCTCGATTGGGAGAAGCACCCATCAATAAACTCCTGATCGGTCTGTCGCTTCCGGCAATGATCGGTATGCTCGTGACTGCGCTTTACAATATCGTCGACACGATTTTTGTTGCGCAAGGCATCGGGACGGCGGCTGTTGCTGCCGTCGGAATTGCGTTTCCCGTCCAGCTCGTCTTGATGGCACTCTCCAACTCCGTTGGGATCGGCGGGGCAGCGATTGCTTCCCAACGGCTCGGTCAGAAAAACCTTGACGGGGCCAGCCGGGCGTATGCAAATGTTTTAATGGTCGTCTTCGTCGTCAGTATGCTTGCCATCGTGGCAGCGTTCATCTTTGTTGAACCGTTGTTGCGGGTGTTCGGGGCGACACCGGAAATCATGCCGTACAGTATTGATTTCTTACGTGTCCTGCTGCTCGGTTCCCCGTTCTTCATGCTGACGATGGCCTCGAGCGCCATGTTGCGGGCGGAAGGCCGTGCAAGCTACCAGATGCGTGTCATGCTGACGACGGTCGCAATCAACATTGTCTTAACCCCGTTGTTCATTTTCGGACTCGACTGGGGAATTCAAGGAGCGGCACTCGGAACGGTCGTCGCTCAAATCGTCGGTTCAATCCTGATTTTCCGGTTCTTTTTCACGAAAGCCAAAAAAACGAGTTTAGTACTTAATCGGGAAGCGTTCCGTTTTGATCCGAAACTCGTTGTCCGGATGGGACAAATCGGATCTTCCTCCTTCATTATGCAAGTCTCGCAATCCGTTTTGTTCATTACCGTCAACCACATGCTCGTTCGGTACGGCGGGACGACGGAACTGGCGACATTTGCTGTCATCAACAAATTCATGGCGCTCGTCGGGATGCCAATCATGGGAATCGTCCAAGGGATGCAACCGATTGTCGGCTATAATTTCGGTTCAAAACAGTTTGACCGGATGTCGCAAGCCATCAAACTGGCGATTCGTTATGGTTTGACGTTATCCATCACGCTCTGGCTGTTGATTCAACTGTTCCCTCGTTTCTGGGTCGGGATGTTTACCGAAGACGCCACCTTACTGGATGATGGTTCCACGGCGATGCGGATTCTGTTTGCGATCTCATTTGTCTACGGCATTCAGATGATCATCAACGGGATGTATCAATCACTGGCAAAGGCACGGATCGCCTTGTTCCTGTCTTTGTCCCGACAAACGTTGTATACGATTCCGCTCGTCCTGATTTTGCCGGTCTTCTTCGGAGTCCAGGGGGTCTGGTTCGCCTTTCCGATCGCCGATTTGATGGCCGTCTTGACAGCCATCGTCTTTGCCTACCGGGACCGGATCATGCTCTTTAAACCAAATGAGTACGCCGAACCGGAAACAAAAGCTGCACAGGCCAAATAATCGATAGTCCGTCCTGCCGCTCGGCAGACGGGCTTTTTTCATGAAAAGAAAAGACGAACATGCATTCTAAATCAAAATACGGTATGCTGTTAAAAAAAGGAGTGCTGATATGTCACCTTACACACTGGCGATTGATTTTGAAACGGCCAACCGGAACAGTCGCAGCATTTGTGCCTTCGGATGGTCGATTTTATCCGAGGGGAAAGTCATCACAAGCCAACAAGTTTTGATCAATCCGGAGGAAGACTTTGATGCCGGCAACATTCGTGTTCACGGCATTCGTCCGAGCGACGTCTGGGATGCGCCGGCGTTACCCGAAGCGATGGCAACACACGGCTTATTCGAGCTGATTGAAAACGCGGAACTCATTGTTGCCCACAATGCTTCTTTCGATATGGGCGCACTTCAAAAAGCGATTCAAAAATATGATTTGTATCAAATGCCGTCTTTTCAGTATGGCTGTACGGTCAAGTTGTCACGGAAACTCTACCCCTGGTTGCCGAACCATAAGTTAAATACGATGGCAGAATTTTTGGGGGTTTCCTTTAAACACCACGATGCGAAAGAAGATGCCTATATCTGTGCCTTGTTGCTGCAGGATATGTTGGACCGGACGAACATCGAACATCCGGTCGAACTGCACCGTTTTTGTGGTGTCCGGATGGGTGAAGTTGCTTATTAATTCTCTTCATCTGAAAAAGGAGCGGCTCAGAATGTGAGCCGCTCCTTTTCTATCTGTCTGTTGCTTATTTCGTTGTTTGTTTGATTGGGAACCAGCCCGGACGGCTTGTGATTCCTTGCCATAAAGCATCCGGTACAACAAGTTCTGCTTGTGCCGACGGATCAAGTTCAGTCCGAATCGAAACCGTGTCGCCTGCTTCAACTTTTTCGACCCATTTCGGTTCCATGATCAGTTCACGACCAAGTGCGACGAGTGGAACCACTTCAAGCGAACGCTCGACTTCTTCTGGTGTGTGGAGTGATCCGACACCGATGACCGGAACGTGTTGTCCAACACGTTCTTGCACCAAACTGATCGGCGAACGTGTTTCGTTTTGATCACGAATCGATCCTGCAAAGAAGTCCATGACGGAGACGTGCAGGTAGTCGAGGTCTTTTTTCGCAAGAGCGTCGACGAGTTGCATCGTATCATCGAGTGTGATTCCCGGGTTTTCGACTTCTTCCGGTGAGAAGCGGTAACCGACGATAAACGACGGATCTTGTTTTGCGACTGCTTCGACCGCATCAACGACCGCAAGCGGGAACGCAAGACGTTTTTCTAGACTGCCGCCCCATTTATCATCGCGACGGTTTGAATGCGGCGAGACGAACTGTTGAATTAAGTACGTGTTCGCACCGTGAATCTCTACTCCATCAAATCCGGCTTCCATCGCCCGGCGTGTTGCTTGACCAAATGCCTCGATGATTGCGTCGACTTCTTCTGCCTCGAGGGCACGTGGTGTCATTGCACCTTCACGTTCCGGAGCCACTGCGCTCGCACTGACAGTTTGTCCGCCGACGAGTTCCGGCGGCGCCATACGACCCGCGTGGAAAATCTGCAGAATTGCTTTTGCGCCTTGATCTTGAATCGTTGTTGCAAGACGTTTTAAGCTTGGTACCAATTCGTCGCGCTCTGCTCCGAACTCATTCGGGAATCCTTGCCCGTCAGCTGTGACGTTGGCACAGGCTGTAATGACTGCACCAACCCCACCCGATCGTTCTGCATAATAAGCAAGTTCTGCTTCCGACACTTCACCGTTTTCTTCTGCCGCGTAGTTTGTCATCGGCGCCATCATAATCCGGTTTTTTAATGTTACTCCGTTTGGAAGTGTAAACGTATCAAACATCTTTTCATTAGCCATTGAAGCATATCCTCCTCTGAAATCTTAACTTGAATATCGTCAGTATACGCCCGTGTTCCGTCAAATGACCAATGATGTGCCTAGCCGATGTTCGGTCCGCTTAATGGACTTTGATTTTTCGTTTTGTCCGTCCGCCCGGCCACCACCAGTTCCAGTGTCCAAACAGCTTCATCAGTGCCGGGACTAAAAACATCCGAATGATAGTCGCATCAATGAAAATCGCCAAGGCAATCCCGACGCCCAGCTGCTTGATCGGGCTCACCCCGGTGAAGGCGAAGGCACCCGTGACGACGATCATGATCAAAGCGGCCGATGTAATGATTTTACTGGTCTTCGCGAGACCCATCTCTGTCGCAATATCATTGTCGCCTGTTTCCTCATAGTATTCTTCCATCCGTGAAACAAGGAATACTTCGTAGTCCATCGACAGCCCAAACACAAGTGAAAAGATGAAGACCGGCGTCAAAATGCCGATTGTCTCTGCCGGGAAGACCCAGCCCGATTCAAACAAGATGACGAGCAAACCAAACGTTGCGCCAAGGCTGAGCAGGTTCATCAAGATGGCTTTGATCGGAATCAGAATGGATCGGAAGGCAAACAATAAAATGATGAATGTCGCAAGCAGGACGAGTCCCAAAGCAAGCGGCATCTTCGAATAAATTTCATCGTAGATTTCCTGGTTAAACGCAGCCGGTCCTCCGACTTGGTACCCTTGCTCCCGAATTTCACGGACCCATTCTTGTGACGCCTTGTCACCCGGATCTCCCGTCAAATTCACATTCACCCGGGCAATCCCGTTCTCAAACGCAATCAAGGAGGCCAGTTGTTGTTTCCCCTGCTCCGTTGCTGCGACCTGCGTGACCTCGAGTCCGTTCGCTTCAGCGAGCGAGCTTGCGGAAACCACTCCCCGGACGCCTTCGTCCGCTTCGAGGCGTGTCGTCAGTGCCTCGAGTTGCTCCAGCCCCTGTTCCGTCTGAAAATCAGCTTTCAGTAAAACGACGGCATCCGTGCCATCATCCCCGAAGGTTTTTTCCCATGCTTCAAATGCCAGACGTGATTCATAGTCTTCCGGTAAGGCGCTCGCTTGCGGAATGTTCAGTTCCAGATCGCGCAGCGGAATTAAGCACGGCAACAGCAATAGTAAAGAAAATAACGTGATCGCAACGGGACGCTTCATGACGAAACGCGCCAGCTTGCGCCATCGGACTTCGCCTTGCTCTGAGTCGGCTTTAAAAATCCGGCCTTTTTCCAGCCCGGAACCCAGCAGTGCAAGCAAAGCCGGCAGTAACGTGACGGCGCTGATGACTGCTCCGAGCACTGATACCAACGTGCCGATGGCGACTGCTTGAAAGACGTCGACGTCAATTACGAGCAGTCCGGCTAAACCGACGAACACACAAATCCCGGAGAATAAAATCGATCGTCCGGCTGTTGCGACTGACACTTCAGCCGCTGCTGTAATCGACCGTCCGGCTGTTCGTTCTTCCCGAAAACGATTGACGTACAGCAAGGAAAAATCGATGCCGAGTGCCAGTGAAATCATCGCCACGGCATTCAAGACAAAAATCGATAACTCTTGTTGACCCGCAATGAAATACAAGGTCCCTGCCCCGAAAATGAAGGTCACGAGTCCCATGATGAGCGGCAGGACGGCAGCAAGAGGTGTGCCAAAGACGAGGAGTAACACGAGCATGGCGGCCGGCACACCAATCAACTCGGCCCGTACCAAATCGTTTTTCGATGCTGTATTCAAGTCGTCGACAATCAACGGCTCACCCGTCAATCGAATCGTACTGCCTTCCTGCGGATCGAGTTTGTCTTGAACCGCCTTCACCCAAGACGGTTCGATGTCGGGTATCCCGACCGACACGTATCCCTTACCGTCCTTCAAAGCTTCCGGATTTTCCTCGCTTCCGACGACTTGTCCGACTCCTTCAATCGTCCGAAACGCGGTGACATGACGGATCATCTCTTGTTCGATGACCTCGTCGTTCCCTTCAAACAAGACGATGATTTGATGCGGATCCTGCGTAAATTCTTGTTCCAAGATCCGTTCGACCTGCTGAAACTCGCCGTCCCGGGTGAAGCCGTTCCCTTTTAATTGATCCGGAAGCTGCACCGCAAAATAACCAAGGACAATCAAAAGAATCAACCACAGCAAACTGATGGTTTTTCGAAACCGGACTACGTACTGACCAAATCGTTCCATCTGTCATCCCCCTCTTTTCGTATACAAGAAACACATCCTTCGCCTGATAGGACAAAGGATGTGCTTACGTCTTTTGAAAAATCTGCAGCCACGTCGTGCCGAAATTGGAAGAGGTTGAAACGATGGCAAGACGTTGTGCCGCTCCGTCCAACAATACCGTCTTAAGTAAAACGGAGGACTGACAACCATCAAACTTAAACTTCAATTTATCTTCTTCATATAAATAAAAGCGTGTCGCATCGGTAATCGAAAATAGATTCTGATGGCGATCTACAAGCAGATATTCTTCATACTCCGAGAAAGGAATGACGTGTTCCTCCTCGGTCATAGCGTCCCAAATCACATAACGCGTTTGGGTCATATCATACGAAATGATTGTTGCCGGAGCAATCAAACGTTCAAATGCAAACTCCGGATCGTACCCGCGTTCAATGAGACGTCCAAATAAAGGGGCTTCGGCATAGTCTGAAAATGTTCCTTGCTCGGTTTCAAAACAATAACGGACAACATCCGTTTCGGCTGAATACATAAAAATTTCTTCACCCTGCCAATAATACAGATTACTGAACCAAGCATCCGAAAAGAGTGCCGGCCGTTTCATATATTGAAGACGTCCGTCTTCTAAATCCAACAAACCAAAGGTCGATGTTTCGTTAAAAACGATGAATACCCGATGTCCTTCTGGTTCAAAATACCAGGTGAACGGAACATATGCACACGCTGTTTCCCATCGTATTCTTAAGTCTGCGTCACACTTTGTAAATCCGTACTGATCCCGATATAAAATCAGATCATCACCGAACCGGTCAAAAAGAGATACAGACTCATGGAGCAACAGCTCAGCAGCTGGTTTATACATACGCATCACTTCCTACTTCCTACGGTATCAACCTTCTCTGTTTCTAGCTACTGTCGATGCGCTCTGCGAGCACCTCCTGTATACTGAAGTTATACGAAAAGGAGGAATATTTACGATGAAACCCCTACAACTGTCAGCAGAAACAGCTGTTGAACTTTCGAAACGTCTCAATGTGCCGCTCGAACAATTGATGCACATGCCGCGACACATTTTGATTCAAAAACTGGTTGAGCTTGAAAGTGAACAGTCGGATGCTGCATCAAAAGATGACACGCCGCCGTCAACAGATTAATTCTTTTCAAAATGCCCTTCTTTTATGCGCTATTCGCTAAAAGAAGGGCATTCGTTTCATCCATCCGACCCGATGGATCAGGCCTGCGGATTGTATTTGGACTTTCCATAACGGAATACATTGACGATCGCTTTCCCGTCGCTCGGATAACCATTCGGATGGTCAATCGGGAACAATGAGAAAAAGATGAAATAAAACGAGAAGTACGCAAATTGGTACGTAAAAATCGATGTCTCGAACACACCGGCGTAAATCAGACCGTTCACAATTAAAATACTCGCCAGATTGAACAATGCCCCTCCAGCATAGACCATGATGTTCGTAAATTTATTTTCATGACGCAGTGCCTCATATTGGCACCAGCCGTCCCAGAAATAGACACGGTTTAACCGAATCGGTCCCACCCGTAACAAGGATTTCCCGGATCCGATATTGATCTCCATATTCCCGCCAAACAGACGGGCAAAAAAGTAATGACCCATTTCGTGAATTAACGTAACAATCGGTAACAGCAAAAAGAACGAAAAGAAAAATTTCCAAATATCGTTGAAGCCAAACATAGATTACATCCTCTCAAAAACCAGCACTCTAAATACTACTTATAGTATGTTCCCGAAAGGTTTGAATTAAAACAGAAAAGGCTCAAAATCATTAAGTCATTCTGATGACACCGCAACAGGACTGTCATCCGGATGGATTCGATGTATGTCCACGCCAAAAAATCGAAGTCCACGTCCGTGAACTCCGATTTCTCCAAATACGCCTCTTTTAAAAGAAACACCAAACCATCATTATTTGTTTTTATTGCGTCGTTTGCTCGCTGCATATAACAAACCAAGAATCGTCAATGCGGCTCCGCCTGCTACCGCGTACTTTTTATAGTCTGCCTTACGCTCTGCAATCACGGTCGTCGATAAGGCCTTGACGACGATTACTTTTTCTTCGTGAAGACGGGGTGCGTGGATTTTTACTGCTCCTTCTTCAACGAGAACTTCAAACTCACCGCTCGGTAACTCGATTGTCACATCGTGCTCTGTCGCGTTGTGATACACACGTTGCCGTTCGATATATCCTTCATACGTCCGCTTCAATTCATACGCAATGATGCCTTCTCCTTCTTCCAGGAAACGAAGGTGTTTCCGGATCATCGCCGTGTTTTCGAGGCGGAACATCGGATATTGACGGCGTAACGCAATCAATCCTTTGACATACTCGACGCTGTAACGGAACTCATCAGCCCGTTCGTAATCCAGTTGATTCACGACTTCACCTGCATTAAAACTGTCACGAATCCCATCTTTCGTCCGGAAGAATTCTTGTCCCGCATGTAGAAAGGGAATGCCCTGCCCTGTCAAAATGATGGCATTCGCAAGCATTTGTCGTTTCCGGCGGATTTCATCCGTATCTTCCGGACGCGACACAGATAACTTATCCCAGATCGTTAAATCGTCATGTGCTTCGACATAAGACACGACCTGATTTGGTTCATCCGCAAATCCTTGCGATGAAACGTTCCCGGCGATTCCCCGTTTGACCTCATTCGTCCTTTCAAACGCTCCACTGATGAAACCACGATCGGTCGGCGTTTGGACATCTCCCTTGACGCCGTCCCGCAACCCATTGTTGAAGTGCGCGATACCGGGCATCTGCGGTGCATTAAAGTAATTGGCTTTATCCTCGAGTGGCAATGGTGTATCGAGATCCCATCCTTCTCCGATGATTAAAATCGATGGATCAATCCGGTCGAGTGCATGACGGACTTGGTTCATCGTCTCCACGTCGTGTAACCCCATCAAATCAAACCGGAATCCGTCGAGGTGGTATTCTTTTGCCCAGTACGTCACGCAATCGAGAATGAACTTACGCATCATCAGTCGTTCTGACGCCGTATCATTTCCGCAAAAACTGCCGTTCGACAGCGTACCGTCTGCTTCGTGGCGGTAAAAATAACCGGGCACGAATTGTCCGAGCGGTGCCGTTTCCGCGTCATAGACATGATTAAAGACGACATCCATTACGACACGGATTCCCCGGTCGTGCAGCGCCTGAATCAACGCTTTGAGCTCTAAAATCCGTACAGCCGGATCATCGGCATTCGACGCGTATGATCCTTCCGGCGCAAAGTAATTAACCGGGTCATATCCCCAGTTGTAGTTATCCGGATCTTGAGGCGCCGTTTCATTCACCGAACCAAAATCATAGATCGGCAGAAGCTGGACGTGCGTCACACCTAAATCAGACAGATAATCAAGACCTGTCAATCCGCCGGACGGTGTCCGTGTTCCGGCTTCCGTCAGACCACGGAAAGTTCCACGCTCGATGACCCCACTCGCCGGATGGCTTGTCGCATCTCGCACGTGTAATTCATAGATGACCGCTTCTTGTGACGAGTGGAACATCGGACGCTCTTCAATCCAACGCTCCGGTTGAATCGTCGATGGATCAATCAATGCCCCCCGCTTGCCATTCGTCCCGACGGCTTTGGCGTATGGATCCACCGCTTCGATTTTCTGTCCAGCGATGCTGGCTTGAAACGTATAAAAGTACCCTTCATACACAGCACGATCCAGTGTGACGACAAATGTCCCCTGCTGATCTGCTGTCATTTCGAGTTCTTCGACTTTCCTCGCTCGTAATGTTCGGTACAATCGAATGGCGACACGTTCGGCTGTCGGTGCCCATAACCGAACTTGTATCGTCGTCTCATCAAACGTCGCTCCTAAATCCGATCCTTTATAGGCATACCGCTCATCCAGCTCTTCTGGTGTGAGCGTCAACATATCTGCTGTTTGTTTCAAAGCCATGCACCCCTTTCATTTCATGGTTTTCATTATAGCAAAATTTCAGAACCGTGAACGTTTCGACTGTTCACCTTTCTCGTTCTTTTCTTCCCACTTCGTTGAGAAGTCAGGGCATTTTCGGACAAATATGCTAAAATGATGAAGGAACGAAAGGAGAGATTTTAAATGGCAGCAAAAGATAATTCATTCGACATCGTGTCACAGATCAACATCGAGGAAGTTAAAAACGCAATGCAGGTTGCGTTAAAGGAAATCACGAACCGATTTGACTTCAAAGGTTCAAAAAGTGATATGAAATTGGAGAAAGAGGACTTGATCCTCATTTCTGATGACGACTTCAAACTGGACCAAGTCAAAGACGTATTGACGGCAAAACTGATCAAACGTGAAGTCCCGACAAAAAACCTGCAATATGAAAAGGTCGAGCAGGCGGCTGGTAACACAGTGCGTCAACGCGTCATCCTGAAAAGCGGAATCGACCGTGATGATGCGAAAAAAATCAACACGGCCGTCAAGGAATCGAAACTCAAAGTAAAAACACAGATTCAAGATGATCAAATCCGTGTCACGGCAAAATCACGTGACGACCTGCAACAAGTCATGCAAATCGTACGTGAGTTACCACTATCCGTCGACGTTCAATTCATCAATTTCCGTTAAGCACAAAAAAATCCCTTTCTCCGCCCGGAGAAAGGGATTTTTTATCGTCATTGCGCTGTATAGCCGCCATCGAGCACAACGGCTTGACCTGTGACGCCCGCCGCTTTATCACTCGCCAAGAAAATCGCGTAGTCGGCAATTTCTTTTACTTGAAGTAAACGGTGTTGCGGGACGAGCGGATAAATGACTTCTTCCAGCACACGGTCCAGCGGGACATTCCGTGTTTCAGCAAGCGAAGACAATTGTTTTTGAACGAGTGGTGTATCGACATACCCCGGGCAAATCGCATTGACGGTAATACCGGATGTCGCCCCTTCAAGGGCTGCAACTTTCGTCAAACCGATGACGCCGTGTTTCGCACTGTTGTACGCAGCTTTACCGGCAAAGCCGATGAGTCCGTTGATCGATGACATGTTCAAAATACGGCCGAATCCTTGTTCTTTCATGATCGGGAAAACATATTTTGTATACAGGAACGGTGCCCGTAACATGATGCTTTGCAATAAATCGAATTTTTCAGTCGAGAATTCTTCAATCGGTGAGACGTGCTGCATACCGGCATTGTTGATGACGATATCAATCCGTCCGTAATGCGACATCGTCTGTTCGATGCTCGACTTGATGGCCGCCTCACTCGTGACGTCTCCTGCTACTGCAAAAGCTTCGAACCCTTTGCCTTGAAGTGTTTCCGCCGCTTGTTTTGCCGCCACTTCCTGTAAATCGACGATGACGACTTTTGCACCTTCCTGTGCAAATTCTTCCGCGATTTCAAGACCGATTCCGCTTGCTGCTCCAGTGATTAATGCTACTTTTCCTTCGAGTTGTTTCATGATGATCTGCTCCTTCTTTACTGATTCGTTTCTTTTACTGTACGCTTAGAAAACGAATAATAAAAATGAATACTTGTTATGATATATATAACCTAAAAGAATAGGAGTGGAGCCGATGGATTTCCGCCAATTGGAGTACTTTACAGAAGTAGCACGCTTTAAAAGCTTTACCCGGGCAGCCGATCACCTGCATGTCACACAACCGACTCTCAGTAAGATGGTGCGCCATTTAGAAGAAGAACTCGATATCGAATTGTTTGACCGGAGCAAGCGGCAAATCGTCTTGACCGATGCCGGCGTGACGTTACTCGAAGAAGGCGAAAAGATTTTAAATCAATTGGCGGACCTGCCGTCGCATCTTTATGACGTCATGCATCTGACGAAAGGAACCATCCGGATCGGTGTTCCGCCTCTGATCGGTTCCTTATTTTTCCCCCGCCTGCTCCGACTGTTCCGCGAACGCTATCCGATGATCACGATTGAAATCACGGAAGCCGGCGGACATGCGCTTGAAAAAGCTGTTGTTGCGGGCGAAGTTGATTTGATTGCGACAGTCTTTCCGGCCGACGAACACTTGACCGTCTTTCCGTTCATCGAGGAAGAACTTCATCTGTTTTTACCGGAACACCATCCGCTCGCTACGCGGACATCGATTGCGCTCGAAGAGGTCGCCGAAATGCCGTTTGTTCTATTCAACGAAACGTTTTCGCTTCATGATGTCGTTTTGCAGGCATGTGACGCAGCCGGTTTTCATCCGACCGTCAATCACGTCAGTTCCCAGTGGGACTTCCTTTGTCTCCTTGTCGCGGAAGGAAATGCCGTCACGCTGCTTCCGCGCTCTCTTGCGAAACAGATGACAATCAATGGAGTCAAAACCATTCCACTGGATATACGTGTCCCTTGGCAACTCGGTGTTGCGGTTCCGACGGGACGTTACCAATCGTACGTGACGCGCGAATGGATTCGCTTCGTCCAAGAAATTCATTCTAAAAATGAATGATATGTATAAAAACCATGTATTTGTAGCATGAATATTCTTCCTTTAAGATAAGTTGTATCGTTCACAACAGAAAGGAAGTTATTACTCATGGCAACAAACTTAGATACACGACATGAAGTAGGTCTTAAAAAATTAAACGAGTTCACGGATGTCAATTCGGCGCAGTCGACACATGAAAAAATCGCTGAATCATTAAAAGATATCGCACCCGCTGTCGGTGAATGGATCACGGATTTTGCTTACGGTGAAGTTTACAGCCGGAACGGACTTGTTAACCGCGACCGGGCAATCGTCACGATTGCTTCCCTTGTCACCCAAGGGACGGAACCACAGCTTGCCCTTCATATCAATACCGGGCTGACAGCTGGATTAACAGGCAACGAGATCGTTGAAGCCATCATGCACCTCGTTCCCTACACGGGATTCCCACGTGTCCTGAATGCACTCGAAGTCGCCAAAGTCGTCTTTGCCGAACGTGGCGTTACCGTTGATCCGGCTTAATTAAAAGAGGATGATCCGCATGCGACGCAGGGTATACTCTTAGTACAAGGGAGCGATGCCACATGCAGTATGCACTCATCACGGATTTGCACAGTTCATTGCCCGACACCCGGGCTGTCCTAAAAGACATTCAGACGACCGCGCCAAAAGCGGTCGTTTTTTCACTCGGCGATGTCCATGAATGTCATATCGGAAAAAAACGTGCGAAACGGTATGTGTTTGAAGAAATCGAACATGTCGTGACACTTGATCCGGATTTTTTGAAGCTGGTTTTTTTTGAAACCTTACTCGGAAATCAGGAAGAGCGGTTGTTTTCCTTGATTCCGGTCGGAGTGTCGCGTGTTCTCGACCAACTCCGCTTATCCGATCGCACAAAACAACTGGCGTCCGCCCGCTTCATCCACGGCGACCAGCTGAAATGGAGTTACGACTTAACGCCCGACACATCCGAATATCCGGACCGGCTGTTGTTTTTTGGACACAGTCATGTCCGGGGATTGTTCAAAGACGGAAAACGATTGGTCATCCATCCCGGCATTCCGCTTTCGATCAAGCGTGGACGTTACGCGATCAACGTCGGACCCGTTCTCGTCGAACGTGAATGGTTGCTCTATGATACGACTGCCGAGACGATCACATTCCATCGGGTCCGCTAACCAAACAACCCCCCGCCTCCATTCACTGTACCGTGAGGAGACGGGGGGTTCTGCGTTTTCATATGTTTTACAAGTAACGGACGAGTGACGCACGGACTAAATCGACTTGTGTGAACTCCGTTTTATCCGCAAACTGGTTCACGACACGACGGACTTCACCTTGGCGACGGACGAAGCTAGTCGGCACCGGTGTTTTCCGGACGATTTGCTCATACAACGTCGTCAATTGATGATCATCGATGACCGTCGTCATTTGATCGAGGAATAACAAGACATGCAGGCGGTTCAAGTAATCCCACGGCTTGTCTTCCGAGCGGAATTCATTACGTGCCAACCATTTCTTCAGACCAATCGCATCGATTTGGTTTAATGTTTCTTTTGTGCGTGGTGCTTTCCAAAGTGCCAACAGCTCACCTAGTTTTTTACGTGTCTGTTTTTTCACCATGAAGAATTCGAAATTTCCTTTTGTTTCGAGTGCATCACCGCTGATCGGCGCAATTTGATCCGCTCCGGGTGCTGTCACGAAATCAAATACGAAATCGACCGATTCTCCCGGAAGCCATGCTGCGACTTTTCCATGGAAGTCTGCAATGAAAGCAACTGATGCTGCCAAATCTTCCTGGTTCATTTGTGTAGAAGCGTGCTGCAACCGTTCCATTGTCTCTTTGTTCATATAATAACCCCATCTTTAATCTGATTTACTTACATTTCTTCTGGAGCACCTACACCAAGCAGGCGTAATCCTTCCGTCAATACAATCGTAACCGATTTTACGAGTGCAAGGCGAGATTGTTTTTCTGCGTCGTCTTCTAAAACACGGACTTGTCCGTAATATTTGTTGAAACTTTGTGCTAAGTCAAGCACGTACCGGCTGATGATTGAAGGCTCGCGACGTGTAAACGCACGGTCAATCACGGTCGAGAACTGGTTCAGCATCGACACGACGCCCCATGAGTAATCGTCCGCACTTCCGGCAAACGCTGAACCGTCGTATTCACCTTTACGCAATAATGAATTTGCCCGTGCATTCGTATATTGGACGTACGGACCCGTTTCTCCTTCAAACTTCAGCATTTGTTCGAGATCAAATTCAATGTTGTTCATCCGCTCATTTTTAAGATCATGGAAAATAACAGCGCCGACACCCACTTCACGTGCCGTCTGCTCCGCATTCGCCAGGTTAGGATTTTTCTCGGCGATGTTCTGTTTTGCGACATTAATCGCATCTTGAAGGACTTCTTCTAAGAGAACGATCCGACCCTTACGTGTCGACATCTTTTTGCCGTCTTTCATGATCAGACCAAACGGTACATGGTGCATGCCGTCGACATTTTCAAAGCCAAGTTTTTTCAAGACTGCGAACAATTGCTTGAAGTGCAACGCTTGTTCACCGCCGACAACATAAAAGGCTTGCTCAAAACCGTATGTCTCAAGACGATACACGGCAGCCGCCAAATCACGTGTCGCATACAACGTCGCTCCGTCTTTTTTCTTGATCAAGGCAGGAGGCATTCCTTCTGCTTCGAGGTCGACGACCATCGCACCTTCCGACTCGACCAGCAACTCTTTTTCTTCGAGCAAATCGATGACATGTTGCATCTTGTCATTGTAGAATGCTTCCCCGTTCAAGCTGTCGAAGCTGACACCCAGCATTTCATACACACGGTTGAATTCAACAAGTGACACTTCGCGGAACCATGTCCAAAGTGCCGTCGCCTGCTCGTCACCCTGTTCGAGTTTTTTGAACCAGGCACGACCTTCATCTTCTAAGCCCGGGTTTTCTTCCGCCTCTTCGTGGAAACGAACGTACAGTTTGAGCAATTCTTTAATTGGCTCAGCGCGGACATCTTCTTCCTTGCCCCACATGTTGTAAGCAACCATCAGCTTGCCGAACTGTGTTCCCCAGTCTCCGAGGTGATTGATGCCGACGACTTCGTATCCTTTTTTCCGTGAAATCTGGTTCAATGCGTTTCCGATGACCGTTGAACGGAGGTGCCCCATTGAAAACGGCTTCGCGATGTTCGGAGACGAGAAGTCGGTGACGATTGTTTTCCCGGTCGGCTCACTTGAACCGTATGCCTGTTGCTCGTCTAACACACGTTTGACGATTTCACGCGAAACGATTTCCCGGTTCAAGAAGACGTTGACGTATGGTCCGGCAGCCTGAACATTTGAAAAAAGTGGATTATCGATTTTTTCAGCCAGTTCCGTCGCAATCATCATCGGTGCTTTCCGGAATGCTTTCGCGAGTTGGAAACAAGGGAAAGCCAAATCTCCGTGGTCCTCATGTTTCGGTTGTTCAATCAGTTGTTCAATCTCTTGTTGCGACAACGCATCACCGATCACGCTGTGTAATACTTCCGCATATTGTTGCTTATAACTCATGTTATTCCCTCCAACAGTTTATTTTTTCCAATAAAAAACGCCCTTTGCGCAACACGCAAAGAGACGGAATGACCGCGGTACCACTCTTCTTGGTGTCGACAGTGCGACACCCACTTTAACTGGGGATAACGGGGGTCCCCCGGCTACGCCTGATCAGGTTGATTCGGATAGCATCTCGGAAGTGCGTTTCACGGTTTTTCAATCCATTCAGGCTTCCACCATTCCCTGATTCGCTGGTCGATCAAATGATCCCGTTACTTTCTTCGTCATTGATTGTTTGATATCTTCCACATTATACGCAATCCCCTTCATTCTCTCAACCTTATTTTTTTGTAAATCCCTCATCATAATTTCCACAAAACGGGTATAAGTAGGGAAGGACTGTTAAAGGAGGGGACGCATTGTGGTCTACTATCAAAAAGTGGCACGGACGAGTTGGCTTGTGTTGTGTCTCGTTGCCGGTCTGCTCACCTTTGCTTTACTCGCACGTCCGACGCTGATGGACTTTCCACTTTCTTTTGGTAATGCCGTCTATCTTCTGGCACTCATCATTTTATTCCAATTCGATAACGTCCGTCGTGGCGGAATTTATTATACCTTTCAAGAGGGTATCATCTTGTTCATCTTCCTCAACTATGGTTTGTTGCCGTCGATCCTGCTCAGCCAAATCGGCATCATCATCTTTCAAGTTTTCTCTCATAAAAAAGAAATCCGTCTCAAACGATTTTTATACTTGTATCCGATCAACGTCTTGTTTGATTTGTTTTATCTCGCTTGTCCATCACTCGTTTACTTGGCGCTCGGCGGCCCGATCGGCACTGGATTCACGTACTCGGAAGCGATTATTCCTTTTTTAGGATACTTGACGGCGGTCATGCTCGTCTCTTACGTGCAGTGCCGTTTCGTCAATCGTGTCCTCTATCTGAAATATGATTGGATCCGCCTTGTCCGTTTGCAGACGCTGGTTTACGGGACGAGCATGCTGTGTGCGTTTCTCGGCATCTGGTTTTATGATGAAAATCCGCTCATCGCTGCTTCCGTCTCGGCCCTCATCTTGCTTTTGTTCAAACGGTTGCTTCAGCAACGGGGCGTGACAATCGAAGCCAACGAAAATGCCAAGCGGTTTGACGATGCGAAAGAGCACCTCTTGATTTCCCGTTTCGAACGCGAGACGATCGACTCGTTATTGATTGATTTGCCCCAACTGATTGACTTTTCGGAAGGCTGGATTTCGATTCAACAGCAACGGAAACAAATCATCTACAACATCCGGACAAAGACGGTCATCGATGTCCTTCCCTTGTTTCATTCGTTGTCGGCCGAGCAACTTCAGACGCCCATCATCCACGGTCTCCGGTTTGATTGGGGGCAAGACATCCAAATCGATTTGCCGGTCGACCGGCATTCGATGCTCGCCATTCCTTCGATTACGAACGAAGACGTCGATGTCTCGATTGTATTGTTTCATCAAATAGCCGATGCCTACGATGAGGCAAAGGCGGATGAGTTGTCGCGTTTACTCCGGATTTTCTGTCGTTCGCTGCATCGCTCTCAGGAAACGCATCAGCTCTATGCTGAAAGTCGAACCGATGCGTTGACGGAACTGTCCAACAGCCGTGCTTTTTATGAAGAGGGCGCCTATCAATTCAACTCCGACCGTTATCCGTTGTCGATTATTCTGTTCGACATCGATCACTTTAAGTATGTCAATGACACGTATGGTCATAAAGTCGGCGATCTCGTTCTTCGTGAACTCGGACGCCGTATCCGGTCCTTGCAGCAAACACGGCAGGATGTCTTTGCCGCCCGTTACGGTGGAGAAGAGTTTGTCCTCTTGCTCCACCAGTGTCCGCAGAAGCAGGCGATTGATTTCGCAGAGATCATTCGTCATGCTGTTCTTGACCGCCCTTTTTTGGTCGACGGACACCGCTTATCGATCACAATCAGTCTCGGCGTCGATACGGTCGAGCATCCGGGTGAACGGACCTTTGAAGAGTCGCTTCGTCAAGCCGATCATGCCCTTTATGTCGGCGGCAAACATAACGGTCGAAACTGTACCGCCCATTACGCTAATCTTTGAAAGGTCGTGACTACTTTGTCCATTATTGAAATCGAACACACCATCCCGATGCTGAAATCACCTCGGACCATCCGGATTTACCGTCCGACGGAACTGTCAGCCGAAGAAGCACTCCCTGTCATCTACATGCACGACGGGCAAAATGTGTTCAGCGGCGAAACCGCGTCCTTCGGAAAAGGCTGGGAAGTCCATCATGCGTTGCATGCGGTCAAGTTGCATGCGATGATTGTCGCCATCGACAGCCCGGACGACGGGATGGATCGATATGACGAATATGCCCCTTGGACGGATGAAGCTCTGCTCATGCGCACCGCCTATCCTTCCCACCGGACAACGATTGGCGGAAACGGCAAGCAGTATATGGACTGGATCGTCCACGAATTAAAACCGCATATCGACACACATTACGCGACGATCCCGACCGACACGACCATGATCGGGAGTTCGATGGGCGGCGTGATTTCACTTTATGGATTGTTCGCCTATCCTGAAATCATCACACGTGTCGCCGCCTTGTCGACCGCCGGCTGGGCCAACTTCTCCTCCTTACTGGAGTTCATCGAGCGCAGCCCCCGTCTATCGGAACAGCATCGTTGCTACATGGATGTCGGCACAAAAGAAGTCAGTGGACCGATGACCGAAAATGATTATTTGCACACGAATGATGTGCTCGCCAAAGCGGTACAGAAAAAAGTCGACAGTGCGACCTATACTGTCATTCCAAATGCCGTTCACCACGAAACGGAATGGGCCAAACGGATGCCGGATATTCTCCGCTTCTTGTTTTCATCGTAAAAAAACAGGCTGACGGCATTCCCCGTGAGGATGCCGTCAGCCTGTTCTGATTGGTTGTGTTTACTTGACGAGTGCTTCCGCCTGTTCTTTGATATAACGATTCCGCGGATGCTCACGGCATTCATCTGAACAAGACCGCATCACTTTCGGTTCGCAGTCCTCGCAACAGAAGTGTTGACGATTACATTCCGGGTTCGCACAATTCACATAACGTGTCTCGTCTTTCCCGCAGTAGTAACAGGTCGAGACGACGGTCGGGTTGACTTCATTGACAGGTACTTGTACACGTTCATCAAACACATACAATTCGCCTTCCCAGTCTTCTCCACGTGTCGCTTCATCTTTTCCATACATGACGACGCCGCCCTTAAGGTGGAAGATGTCATCACTGTTTTGACGTTTCCGGAAGTAGGCCGTGAATTTTTCACAGCGGACACCGCCCGTGCAATACGTCAGGACTTTTTTCCCTTCAAACAGGTGCTCATTTTCATCGAGCCATTGTGGGAATTCCCGTGATGCGTCCACGTCGACTTTGACGGCATTTTTAAAATGCCCGAGATCGTATTCATAGTTGTTCCGGACATCTAAGATGACGACATCTTCATTTTGCATCATGTTTTTCCACTCAGCCGGTTCGAGATAGGCTGCATGTTCTTCCGGCACGTTGAATTCATCTTCAAAACGCCATGTCACGAGCTCACTCTTGTAACGGACAAAGATTTTTTTGAAGGCATGCTCGTCGACCTCATCGATTTTGAACTCGATGTCACTAAACCGTGGGTCCGCAAGCAAGTCTTGCATGTACTGTTCTGTCTGTTCGACCGTTCCGGACAACGTTCCGTTGATTCCTTCCGGTGCGATCAAGATTCTTCCTTTGATGCCGAGCTCTTTGCAATAGGCAAGATGCTCCTTTGTTACTTGTTCCGCATTGTCGATTGGAACATACTTATAAAATAATAGTACGCGATAAGGTTTCATAATCCTCATTGGCCCCCATGTCAGTTTTTTGCAGTAAAACGAACGTTGGCGAACGAAGCGTCATAGCTATTAGCTAGCTGGGAACGCCTGCAAAACGCACCCATTTAAGTATGATACCAACTTCGTTTGAATTGTACAATTGCTATGTTACGGATCACGATTACATAATGTCTCTCCCTTTCTGACGACGAAAGAGTTAAAATAGAACATAGCAGTTTATTTTGTAAGGAGGATTTCGAATGCTCCAAACCGTCCGTCAGTGGATTGAACAGATGATTACGTTTCTTCAGGATCTTCCAGGCGGAGCTTCGACTGGATTAATTGCCCCGTTTCTTGAATCCTTGTTTCCATTCCTTCCGTTAGTCTTGATCATTTCTGCTAACGCAGCAACATATGGTTTTTGGATGGGTGTGTTAGTCTCGTGGGTCGGAAGTATGCTTGGTTCACTTGTCGTTTTCGCTTGTATTCGTTATTTATTTCGCCGCCCCGTCACACGGTGGCTTGAACAACATAAAGGCGCACAACAATGGATTGAACGTGTCCGGCATATGAGTCCGATTTCACTCGGGTTTTTCTTCTCACTCCCGTTCATGCCGGCATTCATCATTACATCCATTTCGGCGATGATTCAGCTGTCGCTTCGGACATACTTGATTGCAGCCGGAGCCGGTCGATTGATTGTCGTCATCATCTTTTCCTTAATCGGTAAAGAATGGTCGACTTTTTTAGAACGACCGATTCGACTTGTTTTCCTGTTCCTGATTTTACTCGCCATCTGGGGAGTCAGCCGCGGAGTGGAAGAAATCATCAAACGGCGTGCCCTCGCCCGTCGTTCGAAAGTGCTCCGCGAAATTGAGCAAGACATCGAACACAATAACAAATAACTTATCCGCACAAAGCGACAGATCTCTTTTATCCTCAAAGAGATCTGTCGCTTTTAAGTGATTGAACGGTCAGGTTTTGCGTCCATTTAGACACAGGACTTTTGAATCATTTTCTCACATCGTTATTATACTTAAATACCGTTCACATTTTGTTCAACATTGGAAACGCTTACATTAAATTGGTAAGACCAATATTAGTATAATTTCATGTTTTTCCTTCATTAAATTAGGATAGATTTTCCAACCGGACTGTCTCTATAATGAATTTAAATTCATTTTTAAAGGAGGCGTCCCTATGCACCAAGTATCGGAATCGACGAAGACGGAGACGACACGCTCCGCACAGACGATTGTCGAAAGTGCTTCATTTCGACAACTGATGCATGAAAAGAACAGCTTTATCATCCCTGCGATTCTGTTTTGTCTTGTCTTTTATTTTACCCTCCCTGTCATGACGAGCTATTTTACATTTTTAAATCAACCGCTGATCGGAGATATCACAGGTGCTTGGCTATTTGCTTTCCTTCAATTCATCATGACGTGGACGTTCTGTACCCTCTATAACAAAAAAGCCCGTTCGTTTGACCGATTGGTCGAACAGATCAAGGAGGAGTCCCGATGAATTATACAGCTGTCGCCCTGTTTGCGGCGATTGTCGGTTTGACACTCGTCATTACATATTTTGCCGCACGCAAAACCAAAACAGCCAATGACTTTTATACAGCGGACGGCGGGCTGACCGGAGCCCAAAACGGAATGGCCATCGCTGGAGATTACATGTCGGCTGCTTCCTTTTTAGGAATTGCCGGTATGATCGCCTTAGCCGGTTTTGACGGATTTTTTTATTCGATTGGTTTCCTCGTCGCTTATCTCGTAGTGCTCTATCTCGTCGCTGAACCGTTGCGAAATTTAGGAAAATATACAATGGCGGATATGATCGCGGCCCGTTTCAACGCTTCCAAAGTCCGGGGTGTCGCCGCGATGAACTCAATCGTCATCTCGATTTTCTATATGATCGCCCAGCTCGTCGGAGCCGGTGCCTTGATTGAACTGTTGCTAGGTATCCCGTACACAACGAGTGTCATCATCGTCGGTATCCTGATGACGGTCTACGTCGTCTTTGGCGGCATGACCGCGACGTCGTGGGTGCAAATTATCAAGGCCGTGCTTTTGATGGCCGGAACAGCAGTGATCTCCTTTATGGTATTTGCGAAGTTTGATTTTTCAATCATGAAGATGTTTTCTGAAGTCAAACAAGCGACACCACTCGGCGATTCGTTCTTGAATCCAGGGAATAAGTTTAAGCTGCCGCTTGATACGATTTCCTTGAACTTGGCGCTTGTCCTCGGAACAGCCGGACTGCCGCATATCTTAATTCGTTTTTTCACCGTCAAGGATGCACCAACTGCCCGTAAATCCGTTGTGTATGCAACATGGATCATCGGTGCGTTTTATATCTTAACGATTTTCCTTGGTTTTGGAGCTGCCGCGTTTGTCGGTTCGGAAGATATCATTGCCGCAAACGCTGCCGGAAACATGGCAGCCCCTCTGCTTGCTCAAGCACTCGGCGGCGACTTACTCTTTGCCTTCGTAGCTGCCGTCGCCTTTGCGACGATCCTCGCCGTAGTTGCCGGACTGGTCCTGTCTGCCGCTTCCGCCTTTGCCCATGACTTCTACAGTCACATCTTACGTAAAGGACAAGCGACGGAAAAAGAACAAATGACGGCTGCTCGGCTGGCATCGATTGCCGTCGCGCTCGTTTCAATGGTCTTGGCCCTGTTTGCCCAATCCATGAACGTCGCCTTCTTGGTGTCGCTTGCCTTTGCTGTTGCGGCAAGTGCCAATTTACCCGTCATTCTGCTTACGATTTTCTGGCGCCGTTTCAGTACTGGCGGAGCCGTCACCGGAATGATGGTTGGACTTTTTTCTTCTCTGATTCTCGTTGCGCTCAGTCCGAATATCTGGGCAGTCGACGGTTCAGCCTTGTTCGTCGGGGAAGCTCTATTCCCGCTGGCGAATCCAGGAATCGTCTCGATTCCACTTGGTTTTCTAGGTGCGATCATCGGGACGCTTGTTACAAAATCCGACGAGGTTGCCGGTAACTTCGAACGGATTCTCGTCAAAGCCAATACCGGCATCGATACAGCGACGGAAGTGGCTGCATCCAAAGAATAATCCCCTCGACGGCTCCTTCAACCCCCTTGAAGGAGCCGTTCCCTTTTACATTTTGCAGGTAGATTGCCATACTTACCGTATTATAGATCGTGAAAGGAATGGCATAGATGGACTTTTATTATTTTTTACCTCTCGGATTTTTCATTGGCATCATCTCTGGTTTTTTCGGAATCGGCGGCGGAATCATTCTGACTCCGTTATTGTTGATTCTCGGTTTTGCACCAAGTGTCGCCATCGCGACGAGTTTAATGCTGACATTGGGCTCAACGGTCTCCGGTACGCTGTCCCATCTCCGTTTAAAAAACGTCGTTTGGCGTGACAGTCTGGTAGTCGGTTTAGTCGGTATCATCGGCTCTACCATCGCTACTCCCATCGTTCTTCGATTGGAAGAAGTGAACGGGGCGCATATGGTCATCTCGATCGTCTACATCGGTCTGTTATTATACTTCGCCAATAAATTCTTGCGCCCCAAATCAACGACCGATCCTCAGACAGGTTGGAAAAACCGCTATCTTGCCCTTGCTTTCATCGGCTTGTTCGCCGGTTTCATCTCGTCTTTACTCGGGGTCAGCGGTGGATTCATCATTACACCGTTACTGGTCGGGATTGCCGGTTATGAACTCAAACGTGCCGTCGGAACAAGTATCGCTTCTGCGTTATTGATTGTGTTATCCGGTCTCGTCAACTACACGGTCGCGAGTACCGATGTTGACCTCATCGTCGGTATCATGCTGATCGTCGGAGCTTTGCTCGGTGCGCCGATCGGTGCCAAACAGTTGGCACATTTCGAGAGTGCCTTTGTCAAAAAATATTTGGGCATCTTCTATTTAACGGTTGCATTGAGTGTGCTTCTAGAAGTGCTTCATTTCAACGTTGCTTCCTTGATTGTGCTGATTGCCCTCAGCCTCGTCTTTTTATTGACCCTGGTCGTCTATGGTCGAAGACGTTCTGCGAAACGGTAACTTATTTTTCTTACGTGCAGCAGTCTGCACACAACATCAATTGCAAAAAAAACGAGGATGGCAGATTGTAAATCTGCCATCCTCGTTTCTCGTTTCATCTGATTTCATCATGCTACCCGTCGAATCGTTCCCGCCTCATATTGTTTCGTATGATCGATGACGATTTTCGACAGCAACAACATACCGATCAAGTTCGGTATCATCATCAGCCCATTCGCGATATCCGCAACCAGCCAAAGCGGCTCCAGATTCGCCACCGCACCGTAACATGCAGCAACCGCAAAAACGATCCGGTACGCTTCATTAAAACGTGTCGCACCACTCAAATACTCCAAACATTTTTCTCCGTAGACGTACCATCCGATAATCGTCGAATAGCCGAAGAAGAACACCGAAAAAGCAACAATCCAGGCTCCGCTTGATCCAAGGACACTTGTAAATGCGGCTGAAGTCAATGCTGCGCCAGACAGCGACGCATCGTGGGCAACACCCGATAACTCCCCGCCCGTCGGATCCCAAAAACCAGTCGTCATCAACACGAGCGCCGTCATCGTACAAACGATGATGGTCACGATGAACGTACTGGTCATCGAAATCAACCCTTGTTCCGCCGGACGTTCACTTTTAGCCGAACCTGCAATCAAGGCAGCCGTTCCAAGCCCTGCTTCGTTCGTGAAGATTCCGCGCGCGACCCCAACTTGCATCGCAACCATGATGGAAATACCCGTGAACGCTCCCGCCGGCGCAAGCGGTTCAAATGCATATTGCACAATCAATCCAAGTGCCGGTAACACTTGATCCGCCTGAATGACTAAAATCAAAAGTGCAGCACAAATGTAGAGCAGACTCATCAAGGGTACAAAAATCGTCGAGATCGAGCTGATCCGTTCCAATCCGCCTCGGATTGAAAAGTAGACCGCAATCGCCAAGAGGATCCCGAATGCAAGCAACGGAACGTGGAACGTCTGATTCAATACTGTCGACATCGCGTTGGCTTGAACCGTATTCCCGACACCAAACGACGCGATTAAACCGAAAATCGCAAAGGCAACCGCGAGCGGTTTAAATCCTTTTCCAAGCCCTTTTTCAATATAATACATTGGTCCACTGACTACTTCCCCGCGATCATTTCGTTCGCGGTAAAGAATCGCAAGTAAACTTTCGGCATATTTGGTCGCCATTCCAATCAATCCGATGATCCACATCCAAAAGACAGCACCCGGTCCACCCATCGTCAAAGCGACGGCAATACCCGCAATGTTCCCGTTTCCGATCGTCGCAGCAAGTGATGTCATCAGCATTTGAAAACTGCTGATTTCCCCTTTACCATGCTCAGATTTCGTCAACGCCAGACGAAACGCTTGTTTTAAGCGCCGAAATTGTAAGCCGCGTAAACGAATCGTAAAGTACAGTCCTGTCCCGACCAACAAGACCATGCTGGGAATTCCCCAGATCCATGAAGAAATTAGTTGTAACACATCCATATTCGTTGATCCTCTCTCTCTTTAACCTATACTCTGTCGCCCACCTTAGCACAAGTTTGTTTAATCTTACAATCCATTACGAAACTTTTTGTGATTTTACACAAACCAAGATATACTGAGAACATCAGCATGTTCAGAGAGAAAGAAGGAATGCCTTTATGTTAGAAGCGACCTACCATTCACTCGATGATTTGGCGGAAGCCATCGGAATCGCCTTAAACGCCCCCATCACGATTGAGGATCGAAATCATCGATTACTGGCTTACAGTACCCATACTGCCGATACGGACCCGGCCCGGATTGCAACCATCATCGGTCGACGGGTTCCGGAATCCGTCATCGATCAACTTTGGAAAGATGAAGTCATTCAAAATCTGGCTGCCCAAGATGAACCTCTCATCATTTCGGCTCGGACCGGTGTCGGTCTGAATGACCGGGTGGCAATCGCCATTAAACAGGATACGGAAATTCTCGGCTACATTTGGTCGATCGCCCGGACCACACCTTTTTCAACAACGGAATTGGCAGATTTAAAAAAAGGTGCCCTGCTTGCCCAACGTCAGCTGCTCGCGATTGACATGCAAAAGAAACGGCAGGAAGAAAAATCAGAACAGTTCTTTTTTGAATTGCTTCATGAAGACATGCCTGAATCGGAAATCCTGAAGACCTTTTCGAAACTGCACTTGGCTCCACCCGGCATCAGTCGGTTGATGGTGATCCGCTTCTCGGAGGCCATCACACCCCGTCTTGCGGATCGGTTGCGTTACTTGCTGACGATTCAGCAAACCGTTCGTCCGCTCCTGTATGCGTATGATGAAACGGATTTTATTTTGTGGATCAGCACAAACGATCAAGATGCCCAACACGAACGGCTTCAATTTGACGCCTTCATCCAATCGTTTCGACAAATGCTCGCGGAACGGTTCAATTATACGAACTTCATTTCTGCCAGCAGCGAAGTGTTCACCGGTGTCCAATCCATTCCGGACCGTTACGAAGAGACGGGAATCGTCTTACGGCTAAAGGATGCCTTTCCCTTTGAGTTGGACGCGGTGACCCGGTATGAGCGACTCGGGTTATTCCAACTGTTGCCGATCTTTTCCGAACGCTTGCGCCGACGGACCGTCCGGCTTGAAGAGATTGAGCGGTTGCGTGCGTATGACGGCAAACATGCTGCCTCCTTATGTGAAACGTTGGAATGGTTCCTTCACTATGACGGGAACGTCAAGCAGGTGGCTTCCCATCTGCACGTCCACCCGAATACAATCCTGTACCGGATGCGCCGGATCGAAGAAGAAGCCGGCATTCGGATGGAGTCGCTCCCGGAACGTGCGCTCCTTTACTTGTATTTAAAAGCAGACCGTTATCCTTTGTGATTTTTCACAAAGGATTGTCTGTATTTTTGAAATCGCCGATAAAGTAGAACGCTTTCATTTCTCGTATACTGAAGGGGAAGTGAAACACTGTTTGTTTATTCGCGAAAGGGGATCGCATTTATGATCATCGGAGTATTAAAGGAAATTAAAAATAACGAAAACCGTGTTGCGTTAACGCCTGCTGGGGTAGCAGCCTTAACGGGTCAAGGACATACGGTCATCGTCGAAACAACAGCCGGTATGGGGAGTGGCTTTACGAACGAAGAATATACGCAGGCCGGTGCACAAATCATCGAAACAGCTGCTGAAGTGTGGGCCACTGCTGAGCTTGCACTCAAAGTAAAAGAACCGGTTGCTTCGGAATACCAATATTTCCGTCCAGAACTGACACTGTTCACGTACTTGCACCTCGCGGCAGAACCTGAATTGACACGCGCACTCGTTGATTCAAACATCACAGCCATTGCTTACGAAACGGTTGAAAAAAACCGGACGTTACCACTCTTAACACCGATGAGCGAAGTGGCTGGTCGGATGGCGTCACAAATCGGAGCTCAGTTCCTTGAAAAACCACACGGCGGTATGGGCATCCTGTTAGCAGGTGTTCCTGGTGTCCGTCGCGGTAAAGTCACGGTCATCGGCGGTGGAGTCGTTGGAACAAACGCAGCGAAACTTGCAGTTGGTCTTGGTGCAGATGTCACCATCATCGATGTCAGTCCGGAACGTCTCCGTCAATTGGATGACATTTTCGGGAATTCAATCAATACACTGATCTCAAATCCGTACACGATTGCGGAAGCAGTCGCTGAAAGTGACCTCGTCGTCGGTGCCGTCTTGATTCCGGGAGCAAAAGCGCCAAAACTCGTCACGGCTGAGATGGTCGAGCGGATGAAACCGGGCTCTGTCATCGTGGACGTTGCCATCGATCAAGGTGGTATCTTTGAAACCGTCGATCGGATTTCAACACATGATGATCCGACATATGAGAAATTCGGTGTCGTCCATTATGCTGTTGCCAACATGCCGGGTGCTGTTCCCCGCACATCGACACTCGCTTTGACGAATGCGACACTTCCTTATGTTCTGGAACTCGCAAACAAAGGCACACACCGCGCACTCGCTGAGAATCCGGCTCTTGAAAAAGGTCTGAATGTCGCGCAAGGGTTCGTCACGTACGAAGCTGTTGCACGCGACTTAGGTTACACGTATAAATCCGTTGAGGATGTTCTGCACTTGCACGCTTAATCGCATCATATGCAAATAAGAAACAGTCCGTTGCTTCGCGCAACGGACTGTTTCTTATGTCAGATATCCTATATGATTATGATGAAAAGATAACATGACATAAGGTGGACTAGATATGACACATACGTTACACGCACATTCAAACGACATCACGATTCCCTTTGCGGAACTTGATCTCTTAAATCACCTGACTTCTGAAAACGAGATGGATGGACTGCATGAAAAAATCCAATACCTTCAGAAGTTAGCACCGACCCATCCCCTTCTCGGCATCGCACAGGCCTATACTTTGTTTCATGCGAAAGAATTTTCAGCGGCACGTCAACAAATCGAGTTGGCGCGAGACAAGACGGGAGATCATGTCCGGGCTCATCTGCTTCTCGGTTTGATGAGCGAAATGGAGCAATTTCAACATGAGGCAGAACAACATTTCTTGACTGCCCTCAAGCTTTTCCCGGGCGAACCGATCGTCCATCGTTACCTTGCCGTTCATTATTATGACCGTACCTTTCATGGGGAGGCTGCGCATCACGCTCTCCAGTATTTGAAAAAGATCGGTCCTGACAGAGAAGGGACACTGATGATGGTCGATATGATGCAGTCGATGCCGGATCATGACGACTATGTCTTGGAATCGCTCTACGCAATACTGCTCGAAATTCCTGAACATCGGCACGATATGGTGTTTCATGCCATTGCCGCTAATAACGCTGAAATGCGGTATGACGCTTTTTGTAAGACACTTGACGGTGAACCGGACGAAGCAACCACTGCGCGGCTCGATTCGCTTCTGTCTTTGATGGTCGAACATAGTATGTGGGCAGCCATCCATGATCAATCCGACGAACGGATGTACCGCAAGATGTTCACCGATATGTGCCGCGACTTGACGTTTCGTCATGCCGGACTGCGATCCGTTCCGTTGTATCTGTCCATCCGGTCGCGGTACTGGATGAATCGCCTGCAGCACCGCGGATGACTTAAAGCGCAAAGGCGACGAGGGCACCAATCGTCAATGGAATCAACAGGTTGTCGGTGTCCCGGTACGAAACGGCTTCAATCAACGTGGCGATATTGGCCAGTAAAAATCCGTAGCTGACGGCGAGCCAAGACGGTAATTCATAAAACAAAAATGTTACCGTCAGGACAAGGAACGAGGCGAGGAACATCGCGATGCTCCCCTCAAACGACCGCTTTATGTTTCCGCGGGTATAAAATGTTTTTCCAAAACGTTTCCCGACGAGAGCGGCCAATCCGTCTCCCCAGGCCAGAACCATGCTTCCTGCGACGAGAGCCATCGGTTCCTGTTCGAAAAATAACATGACCAATAAAGCCAAGGCGACTGGATAATACACCGTCCCGTAGGAAATCCGCTCGACTTGATTCATCTGTCCGTTACCTCGTTTTAAGGTGATGAGATTTACAACCGTAAAGAACAGCAACGGGACGATTGCAATGTACCACTGATCGATCCAGGCAAGCGCCAGAAAGACCCAATGTCCGACCGCGATATGAATCCATTTTCGAACCGTTTCGGGTTGTGCCTGTATTTTTCGTCCTGTCCACTCCAATCCGGCTAAGACGATTCCGACGATGACGATTGTTCCAATTGCAGCAATCCACTCCATACGAATCCCCCTTTTTCTGATAGTTCCATTGTACTTCGTTCGATTGGCGTTTGCTCTTTCGAACCTCCATTTGTTAACATAAGGTCAAATGACGTTCTAGAGAGGAAGTATTCTGAATGTATGATGCTCAAGCAGTTCAAACGTTATCTGGCTGCCTGCTTCGTTTAAAAGAAGGCAAAGGAATCGGTACACTCGTTTCTGAAGAGGAAGCTGAGCTTCCAAAAGTAATGACACGTCTCAAACAGTTCGACCCAACAAAAAATGGTTTGTCCATTAATGAAATCGTCCATCTTGCCAATGCATTGATCGGGGAACATATGTCGGCAACGACGATTCAAAACTGGACGAAACGAGAAGTCCGAGACATCATTGGTGTCCCGCACCGTGGTAAAAAATATTCAATCAACCAAGCTGCCATCATTTATTTGCTCGATGATTTGAAGCATCTCTTTTCATTAGAAGAAACACGGGAGTTGTTGACGATTGTCTTTAAAAACCCGAATATCGATGAAGATGATTTGATCAGTCCCCTCGATTTTTATCTTGTTTATACACAACATGCCGAAACCAGTGGCCCGATTGAATTGACGGAAAAACGTCTGAGACGCTCATTAGAACGCATCAACGCCTACCGCCCTGAAACGGTCCATGTCCTTCAGCTTTGTCTCTATGCACGCCGTATATCGCATCTGACGCACGAAGCGAAGCAACGCCTGCAACATGTCTTACACACTTAATAAAAAAAGATGTCTCCCGATGAATCGGGGGACATCTTTTGGGTTAGACCGCTGTAAGCGATTTGTAGTTGACGTTATTCGTCAGACTTTTTAAGACAGAGAGCAGTTCATACATCGACAGTTTATCCGCATCTTTGACAAGGCGGTACTCATCACCGTCCTGCAATAATTCTGCGACGACTTCGCCTGCTGAACTCCGAACTGAGAATTTTCCTTTTGTCAGGTCGAAGGAAATCGTATACGTGCCACGTTCATACACGTTATACTCACATTTCTTCGAGAAGAGTGAAAATTTCTCACGCATTTGACCTACTTCTTGACCATCGTGGTTCATCACGACCCATTTTTTACATGTCGGGATGAACTTACCAAACGCTACCCCTCTACCTTCACCATTCATTACTTGGACACGACCCGTTTCGTCGTGTTGAACTGCACCAATCATTTGGTGCGATTCATCATAAATCGCGGCATGACCTTGCGAAAAAACGCAACCCTGCACATAGACAACTTTGCGCAACAGAAATTCTCCTCTCACTGCTAAAAAGTGCTGGTATTTCGTCCCCAGTATATTTAGACATTCCTAATAATTTGATTTTCTTTATCTGACTGATATTTCGTTAACGAAAATGATTATTGCACCGTTTGAACAAATTGACAACCCCCTTTTGTCGACAATCATTCGACAACCTTAGCGAAAGCCAATCTCATGGGCAAATTCCAGTAATTCTTTTCGGTCAATCAATCGAATCCGGTTCGGTTCCGCCAACTGATAAGCGGCTTCCGTATAAGTCGAATTCGTAACGACCCATCCTTCATCCATGTCGTAAAACGGGACAGCCGCAGCCACTTGCTGCACGGCTTCCAAACCAACTGCTGAACTGTATCGTTTCGCTTGAATCGCAATCCTATACCCTTGTGCGTCTTCAATCAACAAATCTGCTCCGAAATCACGTGAGGCCGGTGTCAACTCGACACGATACCCGGCTGTTTCAAAAAGCTCGACCAACCATTCTTCAAACTCTCTGCCTTCCATCCGATCCAGTCGATTTTCAAGCGATGGTGTCAGGAAAGAAAGGATTAAAAAGAGTATACACCCTACTATACTGATAATCAAGATTAAAGGTTCCCATGAACTCGAAATAAAATAAGATCCAATTATTCCGATAAATGCGAATAGCAAGGCAATCAGCCTTCGTTTCGTCCGTTTCTGCATCGTCATTTTTACTCCTTTTTCGTATCGTTCGATTTTCGTTTCTTTTTCATCATACTAAAATTTACCGTTCCCTTGTTTCTGAAAGAGGAACGTCATATCCGAGTGGAGAATAAAGAGAAAGAGTACGTAGTGAACAGCACTACGCATCGTTAACGGCAATCGGGTCGTTTTTATTTCTTTTAAGGAGGCAGCTCATGGCAGAACATTCATCTCCTTCTTCAAGCAGAGTCATCCATGCAACGTTACGCGCTCTCGAAGAACCTGTCGTGTTGGTTGATCGACTAGGTATGATCGACTTTGCGAATCCTGCATTTCATAAACAATTCCTGACAATGTCAGCTGATGTTTCGCTCACTTCGTTTTTTTCAATAGAAGAAACACTTTTTCCACTCTCTCATCAGGTCCGGATTGTCTCCCCTCCCTATGCGTTAACATTTTCGCCGGTGGAGCAGACTGATTTTTATCTGGTGACCATCAAATCACTCGACTTAAGACAGCTGTTGAACTCAACGATCGATGCCGCCTTGCTTGTGACCGACTCGAATTTCTTCATCACCTCGATGAATGAAACAGCGAGTACACTGTTCGGATTTGATTTGACGCACCCGCTCGACCACGTCACACCTATCTCCTTGCATGATGCAGACGAATTTCAACTTCGAAAACAGCATCTGGAACAGTTGAATCTAAAGAATCTGGCGGATGAAGATATTCTTTTACTTCACGGTCGGGATACGGAAAACGAATGGACCTATCATCGAAAAGACGGCTCACGTTTTCAAGGACGCCTCTATATGACACGACTTGAAAACGGCGGATTTTTCTTGTTCATCACGGACATCAGTTCACAAAAACAAGTCGAAACGCATCTTGCCAAAAGTGAACGCCGTTTCCGGCTGATTGCCGAGTCCGTTTTAGAAGCGGTCATCTTCCATGATCAAGGTGTGATCCTCGATGCCAATCGTGCCGCTGAAATTATCTTTCGGACGAAACTCGAACTGATGAAAGGACATCAGATTCTCGATTTCATTCAACCTGAATTTCAAGAGTCTGTTATGCGACGCATCGCCGCCCACTATGAGGAACCGTATGAAGTCATCGGGCGGCGGGCGGATGGAACGTCTGTCGAAATTGAGGTTTTCCCGCGTGAAATCACCTACGATAAAACACGGATGCGTGTCGCTGTCGTTCGGGATATCAGTGAACGGAAAAAAATCGAAAAAATGTTGGAACGCGAAAAAAATGCCATCATGCGTCAGCGGGACATCACCCAGTCCATTCTTCAAGCTTCCAATGAAGGCTTTTTACTGACGGAGGAAGACGGCAGCTTTATCTACATGAACGTCAAGGCGCGAAAATTACTGGATGTCCCGGGCATCGCCCCCAGTAAGATTCAGGAACGGATCAGCATGATCCCAAATCTGGATTTAGCAACCCGTTATGCCATGTTGCAGCAAGTTGAAGAGTTACTGGCCGGAAAACATTCCGAAATTTCTTTCCGGTTCATGTTACAGCAGCCGGATGAATCCAGTAATCATTACTTTGAATTTTATGCGACGTCGATCAAAAAAGAACGCAGCCGCTTTTCCCGGCATGGTTTTTTGTTTGTCTTCCGTGACCGGACAGAGGAACAAAAAATGGATCAAGTCAAAGATGAACTCGTCAGCACCGTATCACACGAATTACGCACACCACTCGCCTCGATTCTCGGCTTCATGGAACTGCTGCGCTACCGGCAACCGACACAGGAGAAAACGACGCGCTACATTCAAATCGTCCATGAAGAAGCCAAGCGGCTGACGACACTGTTAGATGACTTTTTGGATATTCAACGGATGGAAGGCGGTAAACAAGATTACGTCTTCAAGGCCTTCTCCTTACGCCAACTCCTGCTCGAAACGATCGAGACGTTTGGCGAACATGCCGAAACCCACACGATTCAGGTCCATCTGGAGGATGACCCGATCATGATCTTTGCCGACGAAAACAAGATCAAACAAGTCATCATCAATCTGTTATCAAATGCCATCAAATATTCTCCTTCCTGTGACCACATCGATGTTCACTTGAAGAAAACGGCGGATCAAGCCAGTTTGACCGTCATCGATTATGGACTCGGCATTCCACAAAATGCGTTTGATAAGCTTTTCACGAAATTTTACCGGGTCGATAATTCGGCCATCCGCAAGATAGGCGGCACGGGGCTGGGACTTGCCATCTGCAAGGAAATCATTGAATCGCACGGTGGTGCCATTTCCGTCGAATCGGAACTGAATCAGGGATCGACGTTCACGATCGTACTGGATCTCGATCCACGAAAGGAATTTGAGAAACTATGAAACGAACTTACCTGATGACCGGTTTCCCGGGTTTTTTGGCAACGAAGCTTGTCGAACGACTCGCGCTTGTACCGGAACAGATTGACTGCTTTTATCTGCTTTATCTTAAGCAGGAGCAGGCCGGCGCCGAGGCTCAGAAAAATCATTTTTTGAAGACAACTGCCTTACAAGAAGAACAGTTGATTTTAATAGAAGGTGATATTACAAAAGAAGGACTTGGCTTACCGGAAACAACGCGGCAAGAGCTTGCGTCCCGCGTCACCCACCTCTTTCATCTCGCCGCCCGTTATGATTTAGCGACTTCGTATGACCTGGCGTTCCGGATTAACGTCATCGGAACATCCAACGTGACACGACTGGCGCATACATGTGTCCATCTGGAACGATATGTTTACTTCAGCACGGCTTACGTCTCCGGCTTACGAACAGGGACGGTATCCGAACAGGAATTGCTTCATCACGCTGATTTTAAAAATGCGTATGAGGAAACGAAATATTTAGCGGAAGTCCGGTTCCGCGACGAAATCGGTGCGCTTCCGTATACCATCATCCGTCCCGGCATCGTCGTCGGACATTCACAAACCGGCGAAACACCGAAATGGGACGGTGTGTACTTTATCTTAAACGCCCTTCGCCTGCTGGACGCGTTTGCCCCCTTGCCGTACGCCGGTCGGGCGAACGCACTCGTCAATCTCGTTCCGTATGATTATGTCGTTGCGGCGACTACTTACTTGAGTCATGCGCCAGCCGGAATCCGGATGACCTATCATTTGACGGACCCCTTCCCGCACGGCGCCCGGGCGATTTACGAAATGCTGCATGTCGTCTATTACGGGTCCTATCCCCGCGGGGTCGTCCCGTTTCGTCTTGTCACATCGTTGCTGACGCCACGCGTCGCCAAACGATTACAGATGCAGCGTCAGACGCTCGATTACTTTGTCCATCCCGTCCGCTATGATACGAGTAACACATTACGTGACCTCGACGGGACAGGCATCATCTGCCCTGATTTGGCAGAACTGATTCCCCGCCTCGTCACCTATTACAAAACAAACCATTCACAGATTGGAGAAACCTTATGAACGTTTTAATCACCGGGATGAACGGAACGGTCGCTCCTGTCCTTGCAGACGTCTTCCGTTCCCACCATTACGACATCACCGCCTGGGACCGGTCCGTCGTCTCAACGACTGATCCTGCTATCATGGAGGCGTTCATCGACCGGGTCCAACCCGACCTGTTGCTCCATATCGGGATGGGTCCGGCTGAATTCGCCGAAACGCTTGCACGACTGTCGTTTGAACGGAACATTCCGTTTCTGTTTACAAGTACCGCTTCCGTCTATGCCGACGACCAAATAGGACCGCATGATCCTACGGTCGCACCGGCAGCAACGGATGAATACGGCGCATACAAACGAACGTGCGAACGTCTGATCCAAGCGGTCAACCCCGATGCGTACATCGTCCGGATCGGTTGGCAGATCGGACAAGCAGCCGGATCCAATAATATGATTGATTATCTGGAACGCCACGCGGTGACCGGTCCGATTCCCGCCAGCACACAGTGGTATCCTTCCTGCGCCTTTTTAGAAGATACGGCACAGACGCTGTACACGATTGTTACGACGTATACGCCCGGTCTTTATCTGGCGAACGGGAATTCCAACCATTCGTTTTTTGAGATCGTGACCGCCTTGAACACTCTGCACGGTTCAAAGTGGCAAATCACCGAAGACAACCGCATGACACGCGATGACCGGATGACGGATGCACGCGTCGCCATCCGACCGATTTCAGAACGCCTGTCCTTCGTCCATTAAAAAAAGTGTCTTTCGTCCCGTATTGATCGGGACGAAGGACACTTTTTTGACTGTGATAGAAACTCAACCAATCAACATGTTTTCTTTTGGATAACGGATCGTCCGGTCGTGCTGCGTCGCAAAGGTGAAGAGAATCGTCAAGGATCCGACCCGACCAAGCAACATCATGAACATGATTAAGGACTTTCCGAAGTCATTTAATTCCGCTGTGACATTCAGAGAAAGTCCAACTGTTCCGAACGCTGAAACCGTTTCGAAAAACAATCCGATAAACGGCACGTTTGGTTGCGATAAAGCAAGCAACGTCGTGATCAAGGCGATGAACAACAGACTGAACACGGCAATCGCATAGGCTTTTTGAATCGCTTGTGGTCGAACGGTCCGGCGCATCAACACCGTTTCCCGTTGCCCCCGTAAATAGGTCCAGACATTCTTTAGAATGACGGCAGCCGTCGTCACCTTAATCCCCGACCCCGTTGAGGCCGAACCTGCCCCGATGTACATCAAGACCATCATGAGCCCGATCGAGAGCGGCACCATCGTCGTCAGATCAATCGTCTGAAAACCTGCCGTCCGTGTCGTGACGACTTGGAAGAATACGATATGGAGCGCCTCAAAAAACGAATACTCTTTGAGTGAACCGAGATTCGATACCCATTCATAGACCATCATTGCGATGACACCAAGACCATTGATGACAAGCAGCGACATGACCATTAATTTCGAATGGAGCGAAATCTTTTTCCAGCTGCGCTTCGCTGATAAGTCGGCGATGACTGTGAACCCAAGTCCACCAATCATCAATAACGCGGCAATCGTCAGGATAAAGGTCGTATCCTGCTGGAAACCGATCAGGTTGTCGCCCCATAACGCAAAGCCGGCATTGTTGAAGGCCGAAATGGCGTGGAACAACCCATAGTACAACGATTTCCCGAATGTGTACTTATACTGAATAAACAAGTCGAGCGCAATCAGGACCATACCGATCAATTCGACGACGACGGTCGTGACGATGATATTCCGCACCAGACGAATCGTTCCGCCCGGACTGTCGAGATTAAACATCTCTTGAATGATGATGCGTTGGCGAATCCCGATTTTCCGACCGGTTACACTCAATAAGACAAGCGCAATCGTCATGAAGCCAAGTCCGCCGACCTGAATCAACAGCATTAAAATGATTTGCCCGAACAGATTGTACGCTTCCGCGATGTTGATCGGCGATAATCCGGTTACGGTACCGGCAGACGTCGCAACAAATAAACAATCAATAAAGGAAACCTCTTGTCCTGCTTGCTGTGAGACCGGCAACCAGAGTAAAAATCCCCCTAACAGAATGGTGAGGGTAAACCCCATCGCAATGAACCGGGCCGGCTTATCAAATTGATGATAAATCAGTTCCCCGAGCCGTCCAAACTTGGCTAATCGCGAACGTCTTTTATGTGAAAACATGTTCGTACTCCTCCTATATGAAATGACCCAATTGCATCTATCATACTCTCTCAAAAACATTAGTTCTATCTAAATGTACAATCTGCTAAACCTTTTCGTTTTTTTTTGGTAAAATAGATAAAAGTCGACGTTTAATCATAAAAGGAGGTTGAGGGAAACAGTGGACCCTAGGACGGCTGAACATTCGATTGAAGATGTCTCGCGAAGGCTGGAACGCCAATCACAATGGATGCCCGCACAGTTGTATTATCAGTTCGAGGAGTTATTATCACTACATGTGGATCAATCAATTCTGAATGAATTGTATATTGCATTAAAAAAATACGATGTATTAACCGATATAGAGCGTGACGAACGAAACGAAAGCATTCAATTGCTTATCGACGAAAACGGCGCTTGATACTCGGTTTTTGGATTTCCGAGCAGAAGACGCCTCTTCTGCTCTTTTTATTTTTCGTTCACGATCAGACAACATGGGGAAAGGTGGCACAAACAAATGGATATCGTGTCGATTATTGGTATTATACTAGGCCTCATCACCCTAGTCGGAGGAATGATTTTAAAAGGGGCTTCGCCGGTCGCCCTCTTGAACCCGGCGGCACTTGTCATCATCTTTGCCGGAACGATTGCGGCCATCATGATCTCATTTCCGAAAGAGCGACTCAAAATCGTTCCCGCTTTATTTAAGGTCATCTTCTTTGAGCAAAAACTGATGACGAAACAAACGCTGTTGCAACAGTTTTTAACACTTTCGACACAAGCTCGAAAAGAAGGATTGTTATCACTCGAAACAGCACTCGAAGAAGTGGATAATGCCTTCATGCGCCGTGGTGTCATGATGGTCATCGACGGACAACCGTCTGAATATGTCGAAGATGTCATGACCCGCGATCTCGAAAACATGACGGAACGGCATCATGCCAACGCCAACATCTTTACGCAAGCTGGTACATATGCACCGACTCTTGGTGTACTCGGAGCCGTCATCGGACTCGTCGCTGCCTTGTCCGATCTGTCGGATATCGAAAAATTGGGCCATGCGATTTCCGGTGCGTTCATCGCAACCCTGTTCGGGATTTTCACGGGATATGTCCTCTGGTTCCCGTTCGCTACCAAACTCAAGCAAAAATCAGCCAATGAAATCCAACTGTATGAAATGATGATCGAAGGGATTTTATCGATTCAGAATGGAGAGTCCCCTAAAAATCTGGAGGATAAGCTACTTGTGTATCTGACACCGAAGGAGCGTGCGACGTATGAAACGGAAAAAGAAGCCGCATGACGAACATATCTCCGAAGGTTGGCTGATTCCTTATGCCGATCTTCTGACGTTGTTGCTTGCCTTGTTCATCGTTCTGTTCGCTTCGAGTAATGTCGATGCCGTCAAGCTTAAAGCGATGTCCCAATCGTTCAGTTCCGTCTTTAACGGCGGTTCCGGAATGATCACGAACAGTTCGTTGTCGACCTCACAGGAAGAAGAGGACTCCAAAAAGACGGATGCCCGGACAAAGGCTCAAAGTTATGAAATCGCCGAACTTGAAAAAATCAAGGAAGAAGCAAATGACTACATCAAACAACAGAAGCTCGAAAAAGACATCAAAGTCGAAGTGACGAATGAAGGACTGGTCTTTACAATCCGTGACCGTGCGCTCTTCTCCCCTGCCCAGGCCGAAGTGCGTGGCAATGCCGTTCAGATTGCCCAGGGTATGAGTAATTTACTCGTCAAAGCCGGTCAGCGTCAGATTCAGGTGTCCGGTCATACGGACAATATTCCGATCAACACGGCACAATATCCGTCCAACTGGGAGCTGAGCACCGAGCGGGCAATCAGCTTCATGCGGGCGCTCCAACGTAATCCGCAGCTTGCTCCTAAACGGTTTACCGTCAGTGGATACGGTGAATATCAACCGATCGCTTCCAACCAGACGGAAAGCGGTCGGAGTCAAAACCGCCGTGTCGAAGTATTGATTCGTCCGTTGATTGATATTAAAGCACAAAATGTTCTCGACGAGACGAAAGTCACACCATCATAAAAGAAACGCAAACAGGTCCATCCTCGACTATTCCGGGATGGACCTGTTTGCTGTTTTAATAATACGGACGAATCATCAAGTAGACGATGACACCCGTAAGACTGACGTACAACCAAAGCGGCATCGTAAACCGTGTCCACTTCTTATGTTTTTCGAAATTTTGATTTAACGCATGGGCAAGCGACATCAGAACCAATGGGACGATGACTGCCGCTAAGATGATGTGTGAAATCAAAATAAAGAAGTACAACGGACGGACAAACCCTTCTCCTCCGAACTTCGTTGACTCACTGACCGCGTGATAAGTGACGTACGAAATCAGGAACAGCGTCGTCGTCGTCATCGCACCACCGATAAAACGACGGTGGTTGATACGATTTCCACGGCGGATCGAAATCCAGGCTCCGAGTAATAACATGAATGTGAAGCTGTTAAAAATCGCATTCAAGAACGGAAGGATCGTCCAGTCAAATCCGTCACCGACTTGTAACGGCGGCGCAAAAAATAACAGTGCGACCAACAAATTGATAACGAGCGTCAGGATAATGACGAGTGGAACAAAATTACGTTTTTTTGCGGATTGTTGCATGAATTATTCTCCTTGTTTCCAATCAAAGTATCGTTTTAACCATTTTGGTAATGGACCATCAAACAACCGTTCACGCCAGTACAGATCGGCTGCACGCTGGACGGCTGCTCCTCGGATTGGATACGGATGGACGACACGCGACAGTTGACCAACCTTATCTTTACGGGCCATCGCATAGACGACTTCCTGCATCCATTCGCCCGCCTGTTCGCCAATCGCGTGGGCACCAATCAATTTCCCCCGCTTATCCGCAATCAGTTTGACACGTCCTTCCGTCCGACCGTTAATGACAAAACGATCGACTTCATCGAGTCCTGTTTCGTAGACTTTGATGTCGTCATACTTTTGACGCGCCTCTGCTTCCGTCAATCCGAGATGGAAGAGCTCGGGCGTCGTGAATGTCACCCATGGCACCGCACGGTAATCCGGTTTTGTCCGTAAACCGAACAGGGCATTCGTGACGACCGTTTTTCCTTCAAGACCCGCAACGTGCGTGAACGGTAACGATTGAATCGTGTCACCGACGGCAAAGATGTGACGTTGGTTCGTCCGAAGCGACGCATCAACTTGAACATATCCTTTTTCGACTTGAACACCGGCCCGGTCAAGACGCAATGCTTCGATCCGTGGTTTCCGTCCAACTGCGACGAGTACCGCATCCGTCTCGATGACACGTGATTCGTCTCCCGTTTTGACCGTCACTTCAATCCCGTTCGCCGCTTTCCGGACACTCGTGACTGTCGTGGCGAGATGCAGCGTCAACTCTTGTTCGATTTGGCGTTGCAACACGGTGACCATGCTTCTGTCTTCCTTCGGCATCAAGGAATCTGCACCTTCGATGACCGTCACCTCGGTTCCGAGATGCGCATAAGCTTGTGAAAGTTCGAGTCCGATTGCTCCGCCGCCAATGACGAGTAATCGTTCAGGACGTTCGGTCTGTTCAAAAATCGTCTCATTGGTTAAATAAGAAATCGTATCCAGTCCGTCGATTGGTGGGACGATCGGCTGTGAGCCGGTCGAAATGACGAATTTTTCACCAACAACCAGTTGTCCCGCCACTTCAACTTCATTGGCACTTAAGAAACTCGCTTCCCCGATATAAACATCTACACCCAGATCTTCAAAACGTTTTGTCCCGTCATGCGATTGGATGATGTTACGTGCCCGATCGACACTTGCTTTCGTCTTCGCATAAACGGCGTCCCCGTTCAGTGTGATGTTATATTTAGCTGCCGTCTGCTTCATGACATGGACATCATGGGCGGCTTCGATCAACGCTTTCGAAGGCACACATCCGTAATGCAGGCAGTCTCCCCCTAAATGCGTATGCCGTTCAATCAATGCAACGTGGGCACCGAGACTTGCTGCACCCGCAGCAATCGTCATTCCGGCTGCTCCCCCGCCGATTACAACCAACTGATAACTTTTCATCGGGAAACCTCCTTATATCGTGTTGCAATCTCTTCCATCCGTTTCCGGTTGACACCCCAGTCCGAATATCCGACGCGTGAAGCCGAGCGGAAATGGACGAGCTGAGCCGATGGATCAAAATAAAATTCGACATCATCTTTGAAACGTAGAAGTTTGCTTGAGAACACCGCATGAATGTACTGGGCGTCTTCTTTCACGACGTCCACCCGATCCAAACTTTGGAGAATCCGCATGATTTGAAACTTTGATTCTGTCAGATTGCCTTTAAACGGTAAAGGTGCCATTTTCAACGCTTCTTTGTCCGTTTGTGTCGATACCGCATTCGGTTTCCCGGTCAGCGGACTTAATGTTCCGTTCGATACGCCAAGTGCCATGACTGATTCCTCCATTCGTTTCGTCTTACAGTAAATCTCTATTCCCATTTTACTTTACCAGTTCGGTTTCGAAAGCGCTTCTCATTTGACTTTTTCGTTATGCTTTTGTGACCGGCAGGAGAATCGTCGCGATGGCGCCCCCTTCCGGCTGGTTATCGATGAACAGTTTTCCTTCATGCGCTTCGACGAGTTCGCGGCAGATGGCCAGTCCGAGCCCCGTTCCACCTTTCCCTTTTTGGACCTGATAAAACTTCTCCGTTACGTGACGGAGGTGGTTTTTCGGAATCCCGGGTCCTTCATCGCTGAAGGACAGGAACAAGACCCGTTCCGAACGGACCAGACGGATCGTGATTTCGCCGCCTGTCGGTGAAAATCGAATCGCATTATCGAGCAGGTTCAGGAAAACTTGTTTCAATCGATTCTCGTCGTATAGACCGATCACCTGTGCCGGCAGTTTCCGGACGATCCGGATGTCTTTCTCCTCCAGTTTTTGACGCAGCTGTGCCGTCACCGCCTCAATGATTTCCGTGAGATTGACTTCTTGACGGTACAAAACGAGGCGGCTCGTTTCAAGCTTGGAAAAGTCCAATAGTTGTTCGACCAGTGAAATCAACCGTTCCGTTTCCGAATGGATGATTCCCATACCAAGCGAGGCTTCTTCCGGCAAGCGTTCCGGTTCTGCCAGTAAGGTTTCGCTCCAGCCTTTGATTGAGGTCAGCGGCGTTCGCAGTTCATGCGAAATCCCCGAGATGAACTCGTCTTTCAGTGTTTCCTGTTGTTTGATCTGTTGTCCCATATAGTTGATCGTCCGGGCCAACTCGCCTAATTCAAATGTATATTCCTCATTCACTTTGACATCATAATGTTGTTTCGCAATCTGATCGGACGCACCGATGACTTCCTGGATCGGACGGACGATGGATGAGACGAGGCGTGACGAATAAATGTAAGCCAGTCCCCAAATCATGATCCCTAAGACAAGAATCGCCAAACAGATCTCGACAACCCGCTGATCAATTTTGGCGAGTGAGGTCGTATACCGAAGAGCTCCTGTCGTTTGACCAAACGATACGACCGGTTCCGTCACTTCCAACAAATGTTCGTCCGTACTCGGGTCGTCATACCGTTTCGTAATGGTGTCGCCTGCCAACAGACGGGTTGCTTCCTCTTTTGTCAGGTTCCGCTTGGATACGAAGCCGGTCGACGAGTAACGGGGGACTCCCTTGACATCCAACACTTCGATTTCAGCGTCCGTATACGCATACGAATCGAGGACTTCATGAATCGTCGCCTCAGAATCCTGAAAATCATACGCCAGTCCGCTGTTGGCGAATAAAACGGCGCTGGCATTGGCGTGCCGTTTCAGGACATCCGTTGCCGTCACATAATAATAGTTGTACGTCACGAACGATAAGATGCCGATGACAAGTAACACCGTCACGGTAATGATCGTCATGAAACGCATCAGAATCTGTCGTTTCATTTTTCGTTACGCCATTTGTATCCATGACCCCATAACGTTTCAATGAATTCGGGTTCGGCTGGATTTTCTTCAATCTTTTGACGCAGGCGACGGATGTTGACATCGACCGTCTTGCGATCGCCAAAGTAATTTTCGCCCCATACGGCATCCAACAGTTCATCACGCGACATGACTTGATCTTCGTTTTTGATGAAGTGACACAATAAATCGTATTCGGTCGGTGTCACTTCCACATCCACACCTGCTTTTTGGACACGTTTCGCCCCAAGATCGATTCGAAACGGTCCGGACAGCAATTCACGCGGTTGTTTACGGCGGCGTAACGTCTCGACGCGACGAAGTAACGATTGAATCCGTGCGAGCAGCTCCGCGGGGCTGAACGGCTTCGCGATGTAATCATCGGCTCCGACACTTAAGCCCATGACTTTATCTTCTTCACGCGTCCGTGCCGTCAACATGATGATGCCGACGACTTCATCTTTAGAGCGGGCTTGTTCGCAAACGGCAAATCCATCCACTTCCGGCATCATGATATCGAGCAACAAAATATCAAACGTCTGTTGCTCAAACTGGTCCAATGCCTCCCGTCCGTTTTCTGCTTCAATTACTTCATATCCCGCTCGCTTTAAATTAATGACGATGAAACTGCGAATCGCATGTTCATCCTCAGCCACTAATATTTTCGTCATCTTGATTTCCTCCTGCTTTCGCTTTATTCCACAAGGGCTACGTTTGCTGCATATTCGTCATACGATTGATTGGCATCGATGACGTAGACATAATCAATGCCTTCTTTGATTTTTTTCTTTTGTTGGCTGGCGATATACTGATTTTTCGGAATGATTTCGAGTTCAAAATCAATCATGCCGGTTTCTCGGTTAATGAAACGGACCCGGTTATCTTTTTTCTCGATTGTTTCGCGTGTGGCCCAGTTCGCCGGGAAACGCATGACGAAGTTATACTCAAGATCGATGTATTGTTCTTCCCGCAATTCAAATCCGCTTTCGAGAAACGGTTGCACATTGGCGCCGTTCCAGGCATAGTACGCCGTGATACGCGGTTTGTCTTCCGCAGTGCGTCCGACACTTCCTTCCGGTGTGTACTGATGGGCGAATTCAACGACTCCATCTTGATCCACATCTTTCGGGAAGGTATACATCGGCTCAATGATTTCTGTGATTTGATCAAAATTCACTTGATTGAGCTTGGCTTGATCAAGCTGAACGAGCATTAAATGCATCGCCGCGTCACGCGTAAAGGACACGAGCAGTCCTTTTTCCTTTGCTGCATTGATGATGTCGACCTCAAATAAATCGTGATCGGCAAACAGATCACCTTCTCGCATCGGCAGGGATATGGCTTGACGGACGGAAGGAGTCAACGCTTCCTCGTAATAAACCAGCTCTGTCGGTTGACCGGTTTTCAGCAACAGCATGTCTTGGCGTTTGTCTTGATTCAAGTCGGCGATCGTCAATCGATCGTATGTATCGACTTCCGTGACACGCATCGAAGACTTCAGCAGATCCTGCAAGACATAGACGGTATTTTTCTCAAGACTCGTGATGCCGATGACCAACTGATTCAGGGTTTTTGATGGATTGGCAAGGACGTGGAGTTGATCAATCGAACGACCTGCCGCAATCGGCTGACTGACACGCAACACCCACTTCTTTTTCATCCGCTCGTGGACCAACAGGTGGATTTGGAACGTTCCGTCCTGATTGATCCGGTAAAACGTAACCGCTTCTTCCTGACCGTCCCGATCCAAATCAATCAGTTCATACAGTTTGGAAAATGATTGATTGCGGGGCGCCACGATTTCGGCCTGTGCCGGTAAATCGGCATCAATTCTTGTTTTTAACGACTTTTCCCATTCCGGTAAAGCCGGATGTTCCAATAACGAGGCAGGGTGCGGGAATGTGAGACCACATCCTGCTAAATATAGGGTCGATAAGAAAATAACAACATATTTCATCAGACGAATATCCTTTCCGTACATACTCTCTTCAAACTTTATCACACTCTTTCGAGAGAGAGTAATTGTGGAAGAGGAGTCAACTTGTTAAGATGTAACAGATATTCGAAAGGAGTTTACACTTATGGCTTATGAAATGATCGTACTTGATCTGGATGATACATTATTGACGAGTGATCACACGATTTCTCCAAAAACGAAACAAGCATTACTCGATGCACAGCGTCGTGGAAAAAAGGTTGTCTTGGCAAGCGGACGTCCGACTTACGCCATGATCGATCTTGCGAAAGAACTCGAACTCGCCCGCTACGGCAGTTACATCTTAAGTTTTAACGGAGCTTCCATCATCGACTGCAAGACCGATGAAGCACTCTTCTCCAGTACCCTTCTTCCGGAGACTGTCCATCGTCTCTATGATTTAAGTCAACGGGAAAACATTGACATCCATACGTACGTCGGACACGAAATCTATACCCAACACCCTAATCCATACACGACGATCGAAGGGGAATTGACAGGAATGGACGTCGTCACTGTACCCGATTTTAAAGCAGCCATCACAGCACCTGTCGTGAAATGTTTGATGCTCGCAGAAGAAAACCGGTTGGCGGAAGTCGAACAAAAACTGCAACTCGAATTGGCCGGTGAACTCGCCGTCGCCCGTTCCAAACCATTTTTCTTGGAATTCACAGAGGCCGGTGTCACAAAAGGAACCAGTCTCGAATGGCTTGCCAACCGCCTCGGCATTAAGCGCGCCGACGTCATCGCGTGTGGCGACGGCAACAACGATTTATCGATGATCGAATGGGCCGGACTCGGTGTCGCCATGGCGAATGCCGCCGATACCGTTAAAGAAAAAGCCCAGTACATGACCGCCTCGAATGACGAAGACGGCATTGCCCTCGTCGTTGAAAAATTCATGATGGACTAACAATTTCGACAAAAAAGCATTCGATTCCGGTGTCCTCGGAGTCGAATGCTTTTTGTTGTGTTAAGACATACACCAGTCAATCGTCGGGCGACCTTGTTGATTCAACCACTCATTGGCTTGCGAGTACGGACGGCTGCCAAAAAAGCCGCGACTGGCCGAAAGCGGACTGGGATGAACCGATTCCAAGACCAGATGACGCGTCGTATCAATCAAACTTTTTTTACTTTTCGCATGGTTCCCCCACAGAATGAAGACAATCGGTTGCTCCTGTTGTCCCAATACTTCAATCACACGATCCGTAAACGATTCCCAGCCTTTTTTCGCATGCGAGCCGGCTTTTCCGGCTTCGACCGTCAAAGACGTGTTCAGCAAAAAGACCCCTTGCTTGGACCATGCCTCGAGATTGCCCGTCGTCGGCGTCGGACAATCGAGATCGGTGACGAGTTCCTTGTACATATTCCGCAAAGAAGGCGGAATCGCGACACCGTCATTGACAGAAAAACTTAATCCGTTGGCTTGATTCGGTCCGTGATACGGATCCTGACCTAAAATGACACACCGGACATCAGCTGGTGCCACAGCATCAAAGGCATGAAAGATTTGATCTTTTGGCGGATACACGGTTGTTTCCCGGTAAGCCGTTTTAACGAAATCCCATAAACGGATAAAATATTCTTTTTCTTTCTCTTCTTTTAAGATTTCCTGCCAGGCTGAATGCATACGGCTCGCTCCTTTTTCAGTCTCAAGCCCCTGTTCGTTCGGCTTGATTCTGCTATGATGAGTAATGAGGTGGAATAAACATGATTCAAACAACACAGTTATTTGGTTTGCCTTTTGTCAACGCAACACCATCGACATGGTATACCCATATTAAAACGATTTTACACAATAACGAAAAAGCCTTTCTCGTCACGGCTAATCCCGAACTGGTCCTCCGTTCGTTGCGCGATCCCGCTTACAATCATATCTTACAACAAGCGACATACATTACACCCGACGGAATCGGCGTGACGGCCGCCAGTAAACGGATGGGCGAACCCTTAACGGCGACCTTGCCCGGCATCGAGACGGCACGTGAACTTCTTCGGACGGCAGATGCCTTGAAAAAACGTGTTTTTTTACTCGGTGGTCGACCGGAGGTCATGAAAGCTTTACTTAAACAGCTGTCCATCCGTTTTCCCGATATCCAGTTCGTCGGTACGTTTCATGGATTTGGGAAAGAAGAGGAAGCCGCCGCCGCCATCCGCTCGGCTGATGCCGACTTGATCCTCGTCGCGCTGGGGGCACCCAAACAGGAGCAGTGGATTGCTTCCGTCTATGATCAACTGGATCACGGCATCTTCATCGGTGTCGGCGGTGCTTTTGATGTCTGGTCCGGTCACAGCAAACGGGCACCCAAACTGTTTCGTAAACTCAAGCTCGAGTGGCTGTACCGGATTTCCAGCCATCCGCGTGGATTCGAGAAATTAAAGGATCTGTTGCTGTTCGTGTTACTCGTCTTACGTAAAAAATCACGTCTGTAAACACAAAATACCCGCTGTCCGTTTGAAGGGACAGCGGGTATTTTTGTTTCTTATGCGTTGACTGTTGAGAATGAACGACCGAGTTCTGTTGCTTTAACGATCGCTTCTTCTTTGATTTCTTCTGCTTTTTCAGGGTTCATTGCCATACCTTCGATGAACAATGCGTTGTAGTCTGTTACACCTGTGAAAGCAAGTGCTTGACGGAGGTAGTCATCTCCGAAGTTGAGTCCTGAACCAGTGTAGACACCGCCTGTTGCTTGGATGTGGAGTGCTTTTTTGCCTTCCATCAATCCTTTAGGACCTTCTGCAGTGTAAGCAAACGTTTTACCTGCAAGAAGAACGCTGTCGATGTACATTTTGAGACGTGCTGGGAATGAGAAGTTCCACATTGGCGTCACGAATACATATTCGTCCGCTTCCATGAACTGCTCAAGGTGCTTCGTCATCGTACCGACTTTTGTGATTTCAACTTCTGTGAGCGCTTCGCCTGTTGCGAATTTTCCCCATGCGCTTAATACGTCTGTATCGATTTCTTGAACATCTTCGTTGTATAGGTCAAGAACTTCCACTTCAGCGTTCGGGTTAGCTGCTTTGTAGCTTTCGAGGAAAGCTGCACCAGCTTGAAGGCTGAATGAGTGTTCCGTTGATTTCGGGTTTACAGTTACATAAAGTAATTTAGTCATTTTTATTTCTCCCTTTTATCTAAAGTAATTTCTGTAAGTAAATATACCAACACCGTTTTCTTTTGTCAATTAGTTTGATTTCGAAGAATTCAGCAAAAAAAGCTTAATCATGACGATTAAGCTTTTTTTGAATGCGTATAATGATCTGCTTTATGACCAATCCGTTTCAATTGGTCAATCAACTGTTCTTTTTCTTCAATTGAAAGATCGCTGAATAAGTCCGTTAAAAATGCTTCGTGTTTCGGGAAAGTTTCTTCCATCAACGTCCGACCGGCTTCGGTTAATGTCCCGAATGTCACACGGCGATCTGTCGGGCACGATCGTCGGGCAAGAAGTCCACGGTTTTCCAATTTATCGACGACATACGTCACACTGCCGCTTGTCAGTAAAATCTTATCACCGATTTGTTGAAGCGGTGTGTCTCCTTTGTGGTACAACAACTCAAGTACACCAAATTCCGATAAATTCAATTGATGTGTCTTGATGTCCACCTTTACTTGTTCCGTTACCGCATGCATTGTACGAGATAGAACAACGAGCATTTTTAATGCCAGCTTCGAGTCTGTCGATTCCATTTTACGTTCGCCCCTCTTTATCTTCATTCGAAACAATCATAGACCTCTTTTTTCCATTGGTCAATTCCAGCTCGGATTTCTACCCTTTCGACAGACGCCCCACATTTCCCTTGCCGTGAAACGCGTTCCACAGATTATGGTCTTGATATACACTACAAGGGAGGCTTTCATCATGTCATTGCAAACAATCTTACAACGGCTTTTCCAAAAAAATGTGGCATTTGAATTAGCGATTGAACAACTGTATACACCAACCGGCTACTACCTGTGTAAACATACGCTGGTCGCCCAGTACAAAGAGTTGACGCCGGCTCATCAGGTCGAACTGTTGCAAAAAATTTCCGAACAGATTGAGCGCTCGACTTGGCTCGAAGGATCGATTACGAAACAAGACTGGATCCATCTCCACCAGCAACTATCCAACAACCGATAGGAGGAACCTTTGATGACCAACATTCGTGACTTGGCACGTGAAGCAGATGTTTCAGTGACGACGGTCTCGCGTGTCCTTAACCATCATCCGTATGTGGCGGACGATAAACGAAAAGCCGTCCAAGATGCCATCCGCAAACTGGGTTACATCCGGAACCAGACAGCCGTCCAGTTATCCACCGGACAGACCAAGACGATTGGTGTCATGCTCCCTTATGTCGACCATCCGTATCACGCCGCCATCCTCCAAGGAATCGCCCGATGTGCTTTCGAAGAGGACTACCGGTTTTTGACCTGGCAGACGAACTATGTCAAGTCACACGAACAAACCGTTCTGCAAGCGCTCGCCCAACGTGAAGTCGATGGACTGATCATCGTCTCCCACAGTCTTGCCGTCGAGGACATTCTAAACTATGAACAATACGGACCGATTGTTTTTTGTGAACACCATCCAGATGTCTCTGCTGTCTATATCGATCACTATACAGCGTTCCAAAAAGGGTTGGCTGCCTTCCAGTCCCTCGGACATACCGAAATCGGCATTTGTCTCGGCCGACCGGACAGCACCAATAGTCTTGCCCGAAAACGAGCCTATCAGGATACGGTGGCATGTACGCCGTCAGAATGGATTTACGAACATTCGCTGACAATCGAGGATGGTGCAAGTATCGCACGCCACTGGTTAAGTCAGCCCCGACGTCCGACCGCTCTTTTGACGGCAAGCGACCACGTTGCGGCCGGTATCATCCTGGAACTGCGAAAACGGGGCTACCGCGTTCCGGAGGATTTAGCCGTGATCGGTTTTGACGGCAGTGATTTGGCCGTCGTCTTGAACTTGACGACCGTTGCTGTCCCTTATGAGACAATCGGGCGGGAAGCTTTCTCCATCGCGATCAGTGATACGTGGCGCGATCATCCGCAAATCGAAATTCCGACCACGCTCTTGAGTGGAATAACCGCGAATCTCGCTGTGAATACACGTTAAAAAAGGTCATCAAACGGCTCGTTTCTGCCGTTTGATGACCTTTATTTTATAGTTGTGACCGTTTCAGATCATGTTACTGTGTTGATTTCTTTTTCCGAAAACGAGCAAAGAATTCATAAACGATCGGTACGATCAACAGTGTCAACAAGGTCGAACTCGTTAATCCACCGATGACCGTTACACCCAGTCCTTTCGAAATCAGTGCGCCGCCCTCAAGACCTAACGCGAGTGGTGATAACGCACCGATTGTTGCGAGAGCTGTCATCAAAATCGGACGTAGTCGCGTTCCGGCTGCATCAAGTAATGCCTCCCGCGTATCCAGCCCTTCATTTTCCTTATGAATGACCCGATCAATCAGAACAATCGCATTTGTGACGACGATTCCAATCAACATCAAGGCACCAATCAACGAGGAGACAGAAATCGTTTCCCCTGTAATCAACAGGGCAAGTAAACCACCGATGATCGCAAATGGAAGCGAGAACAAGATGACGAGTGGCGTCAATGCTCCACCAAACGTGACGACAAGGACAAGATAGACGATCGCAACTGCTGCTGCCATCGCAAGTCCAAGTTGCGTGAACGATTCTTGAATCTGCTCCGTCACTCCGCCTGCGTCATAGGATACGCCTGTCGGAAGGGCAATCTTCTTGACGGTTTTGTCGATCGCCTGTGAGGCTTCTGTTGCTTTATCCGTTTTCAGTTCTGCCGTGACGGTCGCGACAAGTTTTCCATCACGTTCACTGAGTGAATCCGGTGTCGTTCCTTTTTTGACCGACACGAACTCTGATAATTTCCGTACGCCGAGCGGCGTCGTGACATCCGTTTCTTCCAAGTCATTAATCGAATCATACGTCGTCTGTTCGTTTGATACGATGACGTCTAATTCTTTTCCGTCTACTTTTATAGTAGAAAGTGGTTTTTCTTCCCCTTGGACATTTGCGATGCCTTGGGCCAGTTGTGCCGTCGACACACCAAATTCCGCTGCTTTTTGTTGATCGACTTCAAACGTGTATTGTGTGTACGACTCTTTTAAGTCTGTCGTCACTTTTCGAACGTATTTCGATTCACCCTCGATCGCTTCGACGAACTTAGGTGTCATCGTTTGTAAATCTTCAATCGAGTTGGCATAGATCGAATACGAGACACCCGAAGAGGCCGCTCCGCCGCTGAAGTCTTGTTCTTTCCATTCTCCAGTCGGGATATCTTGGTTCAACTGTTTAATCGCTTGTTGTTTAATGTCTGCAAAGTCTTCTGTGTCCGGATCATACTGGGCAATGAAGACGGCTTGTTTCGTGTTTCCCGGATTCAATGGATTTTCTCCACCGACCGTAAACTGTAAGTTGTCGACACTGCTTTGTTTGTCAAAGTAAGCTTCTGCCTGGTCAGCGGCCTTCAATGAATCTTCCAGTGTTTGACCCGGTTTTGGATTGTAGGTGACATAAAACGTTTTTTCACTCTCTTGATTCAAGAAGTTGACGCCGATTGCCGGAACGAGTGCAAAGCTGCCGACCAGCATCAGAACAGCCAGACCAAAGACCACAAGTTTATGATTCAAGGACCAGTTGAGCACACCACGGTACCAGTTCGCGAGTTTACCGCCATCTTCTTTTTCCGGTTTTGGTGCCTTCCCGCGTTTGAACAATGAATCGGCAAACATCGGTACAACCGTGACCGCAACGATCAACGAAGCAAACAGGGCAAAGACGACCGTCAAGGCGAATGGCAGGAACAACTCGCCGACGAATCCGGTGACGAATCCAAGCGGCAAGAAGACCGCAATCGTGACGATGGTTGACGAAGCAACCGGAATGAACACTTCACGTGTCGCATCGATGATCAAGGCTTTTCCTTTTAACGGTTCAGCCGGATCCGTCAATCGCCGGTAGATGTTCTCAATGACGACGATGGAATCATCGACGACCCGACCAATCGCAACGGTCATCGCACCAAGCGTCATGATGTTGAGTGAGATGTCCAACTGTTTCAAGACGAGAATCGCCATCAACAGAGAGAGTGGAATCGAAATGACGGCAATGATCGTTGATTTAATGTTACGCAGGAACAAGAGAATGATGATGACCGCGAACAAGGCGCCGATCAAGGCCTTGCTGACCATCGTCGAGACCGACTCTTCGATCGGTTTCCCTTGATCCAGGGTGACGGATGCTTTTACGGTGCTGTTATCTTTCTCAAAGGCTTGAATCGTCTCTTTGACGGCATTCACGACTTCGACGGTATTCGCATCCTGTGATTTCGTCACTTGAACACCAATCGATCGTTCTCCGTTCGACCGGGAAATCGATTCTTCGATCCCTTTATCCTCGATTGTCGCCAGTTGCGACAATTTGACGGTCGGTACTTGGGTCGGAGCAGCCGTTGCGGGTGCAGTTGGACTTGAAGCGGGTGCCTCCGTTGCTTGTGTTGGCGCTCCAGTTGGTGCTTGTGCTCCTGCTCCAGGTGACGCCTGGCCTGTTTCCGCTGACGGCTGTGGCGTGTACGGTAAACGCAGATTCTTTAGTTCATTGACGGTTGTCGCTTTTCCATCCAATACAACCGCCTGCTCTTGATCTCCCAACTCATATAAACCGAGTGCCAAGCGGGAATCATTTGCTTGAATCAGTTGTTTGACGTTCTCTTCCGTCAATCCATACTGTTGTAATTTCTTTTCATCAAACTGAATCTCGATCCGGCGAATTTCTTGACCCGCAATTTGTACTGTCTGCGCCCCTTCAATTCCTTCGAGTTTCGGTTGGAGTTCACTTTCAACCAGTTTGGTTAAATCGGACAACGAACGTTTTTCGTCCGATACGGCAAATCCGATGACAGGGAAGGCATCAAATGAGATCCGGGAAACTTGAGGTTCCTGTGCCCCTTCCGGCAACTCGACGTTCGCTAACGCCTCTTTCACTTTCTGCTCCGCTTCGTCCATATCGGTACTGAAGCTGTAGTCGATTTGCAGATTCGACGCATTTTGGAAAGACGAAGAACGGACCGTTTCGACGCCGCCTAAGTTCTCTACTTTACTTTCAAGTTCACGACTCACTTCGTCCAACACTTGTTCCGGGGTCGCACCTGGATAAATCGTCGTTACCGAGACCGTTGGTGTCGTGATGTCTGGTAACGTTTCGAGTTTCATCGTCGTTCCGGCATAAATACCGGCAACCGTGACGATGATCGTCAGTAACCAAAGAGCAAACTTGTTATTGACTGAAAATTGAATGATACGCTTCATGGTAAGGATTCGCCTTCTCTCTTCTTTTTCAATTTATTTCTCATGTCCGGATGCTTGATCCATCGCACGTGCTTGTGTAAGTAAACGGTTAATCAAGGACTGGCGAAGCTCGGGTGTTGGCTCGCCAAATTGAAAGTGTTCCGACATCTTTAAGCCGTCTAACGTAAAACGAATCATCATTGCATCAACAGGATCCGTCTGTTCCATCAATCGGTCAAAAAATTGATGGACCTGTTTCTTTCGTTCTTCAACGAAATCAGCATTTTCCTTCAAAAATGACAATAAAAACACGACCGTATCGATATCCAGACAAATCTCTTCGTCCCGCTGGGCTTGGAGCATGACGAATGCTTCCATTTGACCAAGCCCTTGTTCACGATAGGTTTGATATTGCTGAAACTGACGGGCTTCTTGTTCTTCGATGACCCCCATCAGCAATTCTTCTTTTGAAGCAAAATGATACAACAGCCCACCCTTTGATACGTTGGCCTGTTTCGCCACTTCTTCAAGCGTCAATTGTGGAAAACCCCGAGTCAGCATAATTTGAACCGTCGCATCCGTGATCCGACGTCTTGTTTCTAATGCTTTTGCACTGACCATGGTCTCTCTCCTTTCTTTTTACTGTACCGTCCGGACGGTTTCTTTTATAAATATACGAATTTCTTTTCGAATTTGCAAGATTAAATCGATGTTTCACGTGAAACGTTTTCGGGTTACACAATCTACATCCGAAACAACAAAAAAATCCACACGATTCCCGCTCTTTTCAGATCGGGAACATGCGGACTTTTTCAGATGATGGTTAGACGTCTTCGCGGGCACTTTCCATTAAGGCTGCATGCATCGCTTCTGCTAACTGATGTTCACGCAAGACATGCACCCCGCGATCCGTCGGTCCTCCGGGAGCTGCCACATCTTGAATCAGTTCTGCCGTCGGCCGTTCTTCATGCAACAGTAGTTCCGCCGAACCCTTCATCGCTTGTGCGATGATTCGCCGTGCAGCGGATTCATTAAAACCAGCTTTCGTTAACACCGGTGTCATGGCACCGACGATTTCATAGAAGAAAGCGGGACTGCATCCTGCTGCTGCCATCAAATACGGCATGGTCGAAGCATCCGTTTCAACCGTTTCACCGACTCGTTCAAACAACGTCGTTGCTTGCCGTTTCTTGATGTCAGAAACATGATCACCGAACCAAAGACCAGTCATGCCTGTTCGAAAGGCGACAGGCGTATTCGGCATCGCACAAACCGCTCCACACGTCACATGCGCTTCGATCTCGGCGGGTGTGATGTGGGCTGCGACGGAAATCAGAAGTTGATCCGTCCAACGGTGTTGTTTGATGTATTCCAGGACACCGTCCGGTTGCATCGCTAAGACGATGACATCAAACCGATCGATTTGTTCGTCCGTCGTCGTCCGCACCCCATACTGCTCTGCCAAGGCAAAAAGTCGGGCACGATCCGCTCGGTTCGTCATCGTAATCGTCTGCGGTGAGATTCCGGAATCAATCCATCCCTTGACGAGTGCTTCACTCATCGAACCTGCACCTACCATTAAAATGTTCATGTTCATTCCTCCCAACAAAAAAAGGACCAGTCGCTGCTGGCCCTTTTGGATTTCCTAGTCATTATACACGAACGGCTAAATCTTCGACAGCAACGACACGCAACCCTTTTTCATTCAACTTCTTGACGATTTTCTTTTTCGTCTTGTCATCACAATCTGTTGGTAACGTGATCAAGACACGACGCATGACACTACTTTTCGCATCAAGTGTCATGAGACTTGCGACCGTCGAATATTTATTGACGATTTTGGCGATTTTTTCAAGCGCACCTTTTTGTTCACTGAGTGCCACTGTTAAGACATAACTTCCCGAATCACGGTTCCATGCTTCTTCCAGCATACCGAGCATCTTTCCGTGTGGTAAGATACCGAAAAATTGTCCGTCATCGTTCAGTACCGCGATATACGGAAGTTCTTTAATGGAAAAGAAGACTTCAAAGAAGTTGCTTCCCGTATAGATGAACTTCGTCGTATTCTTAATCAATGTCATGACATTGTCGTCTAAACTGCCGCCATTCATGCCATGGCGATAGATGTGCATTTTATAGATGTTCCCTTTGAACTGTTGACCGGATTGATCCAGAACGGGTACACAACGATATCCCGTTTCTTCCAACGTCTGTAACGCTTCACGGAGCGTGGCTGTTTCTGATACTTTGACACACTGGTGTTTCGGGATGCATAAACTTTGAACGAGCATACAAAACGTCCTCCTCTTTCCTCTTCATGGTTCTGGCTGAACTGCCGATCGATCCTACCTAGCTTATCATTCGCTTTTGGTTCTCGTTTTCCTGCTTTCCTTCTATTCCCTTCTCAACACCAACCGAAAACACAACTTTCCTTTAGAATCAGGAGGAAAAACCTACGATTCAGTAGGTTTTTAAATCATTATTAAATCGGCAATCTGCTTTACATTAAGATTTATTAAGATTTCGTAAAGAAGAGCCATAGTTGTATTCTTTTACAATAGCGTCTGATACAATCGAACTCGTGAAGTTACTTCACTATTCTTGTTCTTAATATGGAGGCAGAAAGAATGTTTAGTAAAAAACAAGATCCATTCGCAGTGAAATTATCTGAGATTGCAGGACACCTGAAACAAACGTCACAATTTTTCGTCGATTTTAAAATTAATGGTATTGCCGATGTTAAAGAATTCGCCCATAAAGTAAAAGATTTTGAAACAGCTGGTGATGATCTGATGCACCAACTCATCATTGATTTAAACAATGCTTTCATTACACCGATCGACCGTGAAGATTTATTGGCACTCGCTAATTCGCTTGACGATGTTCTCGACGGTTTTGAAGAATGTTCAGCTATTTTTGAAATTTATAATATCGTACAAGCAGACGAGCACATGATCCGCTTCGTCGATGAGATCCACATTGCTGTCAACGAACTCGCTTTGGCGATGGACCTGTTGGTTGCCCGTAAACTTCAACCGATGCGTGAACACGTCATTAAAGTAAAAGAACAAGAAACGATTTGTGATAACTTACGTCGTAAGTCAATCAAAGCCTTGTTCGCTACAGAAACCGATCCAATTAAAATCATCCAATACAAAGAAATTTATGAATCGCTCGAATCAATCGCCGATTACTGCCAAGATGCAGCAAACGTCATTGAAACGATCATCATGAAAAACGCATAAGTGAGGAGCGAACGAGATGGATAGTCTTTTTATCATCACCGCCATAATCGTCATTCTCGCACTTAGCTTTGATTTCATTAATGGTTTCCACGATACAGCGAACTCGATTGCGACTTCGGTGTCGACTCGTGCTTTGAAACCACGTCACGCAATCATTCTTGCGGCGACGATGAACTTTTTAGGTGCCATTACGTTTACTGGTGTAGCTAAAACAATTTCCGGCGATATCGTCGATCCTTCGACACTTGAACACGGAAGTTATGTCGTCATTGCCGCTTTACTTTCTGCCATCGCCTGGAACCTTTTGACGTGGTACTTCGGTATTCCGTCCAGTTCTTCGCACACGCTGATCGGTTCAATCGCCGGTGCTGCGATCGCCTCAGTCGGATTTGGCGGAATCGAAGCAAAAGGACTTTTGAAAATCGTCCAAGCCTTATTGATTTCACCAATTCTTGCGTTTACACTCGGTTTCATTGTCTATGCCATCTTTAAAGTAGTCTTCAAGAAGGGTAATCTGGCGAAGACGAATCGTCGTTTCCGTCATATGCAGATTGCGACAGCTGCCCTTCAATCGTATACGCACGGAACGAATGATGCCCAAAAAGCAATGGGGATCATCACGCTTGCTCTGATTTCTTCCGGTTACCAAACGGATCACGAAGTCGCGACATGGGTTAAGTTATCATGTGCGATCGCGATGGGTCTCGGTACATCGGTCGGTGGATGGCGGATCATTAAGACTGTCGGTGGACAGATCATGAAAATCCGTCCCGTCAACGGAGTTGCGGCTGACTTAACGTCTGCTGCCATCATCTTTGGTGCAACCGCGATTCACTTGCCGGTCTCGACGACACACGTCATTTCTTCTGCGATTCTTGGTGTCGGTACATCACACCGGAAAAAAGGAGTCAAATGGGGTACGGCACAACGGATGTTGATTACATGGGTCATCACACTCCCGATTTCAATGGCAGTGGCTGCTCTCATTTACTACATTCTTGATTTCCTTTTCATCCGATAATCCCGATTCCCCGTCTAGTTTGAATAGATGGGGAATTTTTGTCCCCGTTAAGCTCAGGGAGTTGTCGCTTCGCCTATAATTCGCTATGATTGATGGCAAGAAGAATCGCTTATTTTATTTAGGAGGAATTCCAAATGACAAAACGTAAAGCCTTAACAATCGCTGGTTCTGATACAAGTGGTGGTGCCGGTATTCAAGCTGACTTGAAGACGTTCCAGGAGCTTGAAGTCTACGGGATGAACGCGTTGACGGTCATCGTCGCACAAGACCCCGATCAATCTTGGCACCATGCGGTTTATCCAATCGATGCCGAACTCGTCCGGACACAAATCCACACGGTCCTTGGAGGAATTGGCGTTGACGCGATGAAGACGGGTATGCTCCCGACTGTCGAAATCATTGAAGTCGTTGCTGAAAAAATCAAGTCATCCGGCGTCAAAAACGTCGTCATCGATCCGGTCATGGTGTGTAAGGGTGAAGACGAAGTCCTCAATCCAGATACAGCTAACGCTTTACGTGATGTCCTGACACCGCTCGCTACGGTCGTGACACCAAACGTCTTTGAAGCGGGTCAATTGTCCGGTCTCGGAAAAACACCTTCGACAATCGATGAAATGAAACTGGCGGCTGCCCGGATTCATGAAAAAGGCGCACAATACGTACTCGTCAAGGGCGGCAGCAAGATTGACCACCCACGAGCAGTTGACGTGCTTTATGACGGAAAAGAGTTTATCCTAATTGAGGACGAGCGTATTGAGACACCGTACACGCATGGAGCAGGATGCACCTACTCCGCCGCCATCACGGCTGAACTCGCAAAAGGAGCTTCCGTGGAACAAGCGGTCCGGACTGCGAAATCGTTTATCACCTCTGCGATTCGTAATTCATTCCGTTTGAATGAATATGTCGGTCCGACTGACCACGCTGCTCACCGAACAGTAACGTCTTAATCGCTCAAGAAGTCCGCGCAACGATCGCGGACTTCTTTCTGTATAGGAAGGGGATACACCATGCAAGCACTTGATTTAACCGCTGTACAAGACTATATCGACAAGCATGCCAATACACCACTGTACGTTCACGTCGAGACGACGAACGGTGCGTATGCGACCCACCAGGATCCGACGTTCCACAGTGCCGGTATGTTTTTCCGCAACGCCGAGATTACGTATGAACGTGGACTGATTACAGGAAACGGTCCCTACCGGATCGGCTTGAAACTGGCACACGGCTGGTTGTACGGAGAAGGATTAACGGATTACGAGTTTGCCGGAGATCAGCTTTTGATTGCCGGTCATGACATCGAAGGGCGTCTTGCGATTGCCTTCGAACTCAGTCCGACCCCATTCGCGCAGGGCGCAGAGGAGGTAGAATGATGGCTTACAACGAACAAGATCATCTACTTGTCATCTTCCCTCACCCGGATGATGAAGCGTTCAGCTCAGCCGGAACGATCATTGAGCATGCTGAAAATCGGGGACCTGTTACGTATGCCTGTTTAACACTCGGAGAAATGGGACGCAACATGGGACGTCCTGTCTTTACGAACCGCGAACAGCTCGCGACGATCCGAAAACGCGAACTGATTGCGGCATCGGAAAAAATGAAGATTTCTGATTTACAAATGTGGGGACTCCGCGACAAGACGGTCGAATTTGAAGATGAAGCAATGCTTGCGGAACGGATCGGCCAATTGATTGAACAGACCCGACCAACACGGGTGATTTCATTTTATCCGGGTTACGCCGTCCACCCGGATCATGAAGCAACGGCACGTGCCGTCGTCCGGGCTCTTCGCGCAATCGAAAAAACCGAGCGTCCAGAATTTTTAGCGGTCGCCTTCGCCAACAATACGCGCGATGAACTCGGTGAAGGGACATTTATCCATGACGTCAGTGCCTACACAGAGCAAAAAATCGAAGCCCTGCAGGCACACGCCTCACAAACCGGCGGATTGATGAAAGTCATCTCAGAAGACTCGAACATCCGCGACCTACTGGTAAAAGAACGGTATTACCATTATCCGCTTTAATTCCTCCACCCTCGAACGCTTTTAGTTCGAGGGTGTTTTTTGTCTGACAAATTCTTGGATTAGCAGTCGACTTTTGGAACACCTTCTGCTAGTGTCAATAGTTGAGACTGTGTCTCCGGAGTTCGTAACCTCCTCCGTCACAAAAACTAGGAATGGAAGTGTACATTATGAAAAATGAACGTGCTCTTGTCGTCTTCAGTGGCGGTCAAGATTCGACGACCTGCCTGTTTCAGGCACTCGCCGATTATTCGCAGGTTGAAGTCGTTACCTTCAACTATGGACAGCGTCATGCCGCAGAACTTGACGTTGCCCGCACGATTGCATCCGAACTCGGTGTGAAACACCATGAGCTCGACCTCTCGCTCCTCAGTCAATTAACAAGTAATTCGTTGACTGACCACTCACAATCGATCACGACGAATGAAGACGGATTGCCCTCTACGTTTGTAGACGGCCGGAATCATTTGTTCCTGTCTTTCGCAGCCGTCCTTGCCAAAGGACGCGGAATTCGCCATATCATCACCGGTGTTTGCGAAACGGACTTTTCCGGTTATCCCGACTGTCGTGATTCCTTCATCAAGTCACTGAACGTGACCCTTAACCTCGCGATGGATTATCCATTCGTGATTCATACTCCGCTCATGTGGCTCGACAAAAAAGAGACATGGGCATTAGCTGATTCACTTGGCGCATTTGATTTTGTCCGCGAGCGGACATTGACGTGTTACAACGGAATCATCGGAGACGGCTGCGGCGATTGCCCGGCATGTGAATTACGGAAAAAAGGCTTAGATGCCTACATCGAGGAGGTCCAACATACATGAAATTCAATTATGAAGCACCCGAAACAGTCGAGCGTCCGACGGGCGACTCGCTTATTTATACAAAATCACGTGTCATGATCGTCAAAAAATTGACGTTTGATGCGGCGCACCATCTGTATGACTACGACGGCAAATGCCGTGCTTTACACGGTCATACGTACCATGTCGATCTTGGAATCAGCGGATTTCTCGATCATCGCGGGATGACACTCGACTTTGGTGATTTGAAAAAGATTTTTAAAGAACACCTTGAACCGTTGCTCGATCACCGTTATTTGAACGAATCGCTTCCTTACATGAACACAACGGCTGAAAATATGTCGGCCTGGATTTTTGAGACGCTCGGAAAACATTTGCCGGACGAACGCGGTTTGCGTGTCGAGTTCGTCAAACTGTACGAAACACCAACTGCTTTTGCGGAAGTCCGTCGGGAATGGATGCTTGAGTCATGAGTCAACTGAAAAAAACACCAAAGATTCCTGTACTCGAAATCTTTGGTCCAACCTTTCAGGGAGAAGGACGATCAATCGGTCAAAAAACGATGTTCGTCCGGACCGGCGGGTGTGATTACTCTTGTGCCTGGTGCGACTCAGCCTTTACATGGGACGGATCAGAGAAACCGGATTTGATGACAGCAGAAGACATCCTCACGCAGCTGGATGCTCTTGGTTCCTACGGTCATGTCACGATTTCCGGTGGTAATCCGTTACTGCACGCGTCCATCGGGACACTTGTTGATGCCTTGAAGAGCCGCGGCATTACGATGTCGGTCGAAACACAAGGTTCCTACTGGCAAAACTGGATCCTCGATATTGAAGACGTCACGATCAGCCCCAAACCACCGTCGAGCGGTATGACCGTTGATTATGACCGTCTCGATGTATTTTTCAAACGGTTACCCGAGCAGCAACGGGCCGTCAAAATCGTTATTTTTGATGAGGCAGACCTTGATTTTGCCGCTGCCGTTTCCGATCGCTATGCCTTGAAGACCCTTTATTTATCGCTCGGTAATCCCGATCCCGCGGAAGAAGGTACGATTGCCCCGCGGATGTTGTCCGATTTAAAAACTTTATGGGAACGCGTTGCAGGTGATGCACGATTTAATCATGCACGGGTTCTCCCACAACTACATGCCCTCGTTTTTGCGAACGATCGCGGCGTCTAAGGAGATTAATTATGCGTCCAGAAGATTTAAACGACTTGTCTTTACTTGGTCAAAAGTCCGTCCCTTACATTTTTGAATACCAACCGGAAGTGCTTGAAGCCTTCCCGAACCGTCATCCGGAAAACGATTACTTCGTTAAATTCAACGCACCGGAATTCACAAGCCTTTGCCCGATTACGAATCAGCCGGATTTCGCGACCATCTATATCTCGTATATTCCGGACGAGAAATTGGTGGAGTCGAAATCATTAAAACTCTACTTGTTCAGCTTCCGTAACCACGGTGATTTCCACGAAAACTGCATCAACGTCATCGGGAAAGATCTCGTCAAATTGATGGAACCCCGTTACCTCGAAGTCTGGGGCAAGTTCACGCCACGCGGCGGAATTTCGATCGATCCATACTACAACTATGGTAAACCGGGAACGAAATATGAACAGATGGCCGAACACCGTCTCTTCAATCACGATCTCTACCCTGAAACGATCGACAATCGTTAAGACTCGAAAAAGCCTCCATTGCCTTAGGCAGTGGAGGCTTTTTTAAACCGGTCAACTGGACGGTAAATCAATGATTTTTGCTCCTTCTTCGTGAAGCCGGATTATTTGAGCCGGCCAGATATGCCGCAATAAATGGTCATACGGGACGTTAAGTGTTTTTGCCAAACGTTCAATCATCGAAAATGACGGGTGTGCGATACTCTGCTCAATTCGTTCCATCATTTCCGGTGTCGTCTCTGTCAGTTCAGCCAATTGCTCCAAGTTAATCTCTTGCCGCTCACGTAATGTACGAATCCGCTGCCCGTAATTTTCGAGAGGACTTATCGTTTCACTCATAATGTAATCTCCTTTTCTAAGCAAACCACACTCCGCTTTTGTTCCTGTTAACTTATTCCCGAATTTTCTTTTTCAACACCCCTTCCCTTCATGATATTCAGGATATGAAATATAATTTTAAAAAAATCATAAAAAAAGACTAGCTTTTTAAAAAGTTATCGCTTACAATTTTAAATGCAAACGGTTGCATTAATCGCTTACATTATTGCACTAAACAGACAGATAAAAGAGACATAGAGGAGTGAGACCACATGAAAAACAAGATTTCATTTGATTTCTGGCAAAAGCTAGGTAAAGCGTTAATGGTAGTCATCGCAGTCATGCCAGCAGCCGGAATCATGATCTCGATCGGCAAGCTGATCGGAATGTACGGCGGCGATCTCGCCCTAATGCAAACGATTGCAAGAATCGTTGAAGATTTAGGGTGGGCCATCATTACTAACCTGCACGTCTTATTCGCGGTCGCGATCGGTGGATCGTGGGCGAAAGAACGGGCCGGCGGAGCATTCGCTGCCTTGCTTGCCTTTATTTTAGTCAACCGTGTCACAGGCGCCATCTTCGGTGTTAACTCAACTATGCTCGCGGACCCAAAAGCAACCGTCACTTCGTTGTTAGGTTCGGACTTAGTCGTGAAAGATTATTTCACTTCCGTTCTCGGTGCTCCTGCCCTGAACATGGGTGTTTTCGTTGGTATCATTTCCGGTTTCCTTGGAGCCGTACTGTTTAATAAATTTTATAACTTCAGCAAATTACCAGATGCATTAGCTTTCTTTAACGGAAAACGGTTTGTCCCGTTCGTCGTCATCGGTGGATCGGTTGTCGCCGCATTCGTCTTGTCACTCGTTTGGCCGTTCGTTCAAGGATTATTGAATGACTTCGGACGCTGGATTGCAACATCGCGTGATACAGCACCGATTCTTGCACCATTCGTCTACGGAACACTCGAGCGCCTTCTCCTGCCGTTTGGTCTTCACCATATGTTGACGGTTCCAATGAACTATACGGAACTCGGCGGAACGTATAAAATTCTCACCGGTGCAGCACAAGGTTCAGTCGTTGCCGGTCAAGATCCACTCTGGTTGGCTTGGATCACCGATCTCGTCAACTTAAAACAAGCCGGCAATACACAGGGCTACAATGATTTGATCAACAGCGTTGTTCCAGCACGTTTCAAAGAAGGACAAGTCGTCACATCACTTGCTTCTTTAATCGGTGTCGCCGTTGCGATGTATATGTCGGTTGATGAAGACAAAAAGAAAGCTTACAAACCTGTTTTCTTATCTGCTGGTCTTGCGGTCTTCTTGACAGGTGTTACAGAGCCGATCGAGTTCATGTTCATGTTCATCGCACCTGTTCTTTACGTCGTTTATGCCGTCTTGACGGGTGTCGCGTTTGCGCTTGCAGACGTGATGGATTTACGGATTCATGCGTTCGGGGCCATCGAGTTGCTGACGCGTATTCCACTGATCGCCAAAGCAGGACTTCTCGGTGACTTGATTCGCTTCATCGGTGTCTGTATCTTCTTCTTCTTCTTGAACTTCTTTACGTTCCGTTTCGTTATTAAAAAGTTCAACTATGCTACACCAGGCCGGAACGGAAACTACCTCGATGACGTAGTGGTAGCTGACGGTGCCGCAGCGACTTCAGAAGCGGCTGCAACTTCCGATCAGTCACAAGCTTCGCAAATCATCGGTTTACTTGGTGGTCCGGCGAACATTGAGGAAGTCGATGCCTGCATGACACGTTTACGCGTCACGGTCAAAGATCCAAACCTGGTCGCACCTGAGTCTGATTGGAAGTCAAACGGTGCACTTGGTCTTATCCTAAAAAATAATGGCGTGCAAGCCATTTACGGTCCAAAAGCGGATGTCCTGAAATCGGATATCCAGGATCGAATCGGCGCATAAACCAAATGAATTAGGGTAAATAAGAAAAGGTGAAGCTCATCATGAGTTTCACCTTTCTTTATTGAAAATCAGGAGGAACAGCAGATGCGACTACTTACGTTAAATTGCCACTCTTGGCAGGAAGAACAACAACTTGATAAATTAAATCAAATCGTCACGCACATCATCCAGCAGGATTATGATGTGATCGCTTTACAGGAAGTGAGTCAGCTGATGGATACACCGATCCTCTATGACAATATCCGTGAAGATAATTTTGTCTACTTGATTCAACAGGCATTGCGTAAACAAGGTCTCGACTATTCGTTCGTCTGGGATTTTTCGCATATCGGATATGATGCTTACGAAGAAGGTCTTGCCCTCTTGACCAAACACCCGATCATCAAATCTGATTCCTATTACATCAGCCGGAGTCAGGATACGATGGACTGGAAATCCCGGAAAATCGTCCGGGCGACGATTGATGTCAATGGAACACACATCACGTTCAACTCCTGTCATCTCGGATGGTGGGAAGATGCGGAGGAACCGTTCAGTGAACAGTTTAATCACTTGATTGCACGGATGGATCCCCTCGAATGGACACTGTTCCTCGGCGACTTCAACAATGATGCCTTAGAACGCGGGACGGGTTATGACTACATGGTCCAACGCGGACTGCACGATGTCTTTTTGTTGGCACAGCAAACCGTTGGTGTCGAGACGGTTGAAGGAAAAATTGACGGTTGGGAAGAAAATCAACACGGCTTGCGGCTCGACCTTGTCTTATCGAACCGAAAAATTGATGTCGATCGTGTTGGTGTCGTGTTTGACGGTGTCCTGGCACCGGTCGTCTCCGATCACTTTGGCGTCGAGGTGGATATTTCCATTCAAAAAGAACCGATTTAACTGTTGACAACGCTTTCTTTTCTCATTATGATGAGGGCAACAAGTAAATAGTGCGGATTGTGACAGTACGGCTGGCAAGACCGATTCAACACCTCGTTCGTGAAGGTGTTGTTCGGTCTTGCCTTTTTTTGTGGCCTGTTGCCATCGCACGCCTTTCCTAAAGGAGGAACTCAACATGGATTACAAGCAAACTGCAGCACGTGTCCTTGAACTGGTTGGTGGTCGAGAAAACATCATCACAGCCGCCCATTGTGCGACGCGCCTGCGTCTCGTTTTACACGATGAATCCAAAGTCGATCAAGCGGCACTCGAAGATTTGGATGGTGTCAGCGGGGCATTCTCAAGTTCTGGTCAGTACCAAATTATCTTCGGAACGGGAACGGTTAACAAAGTTTTTGCTGAATTTGCACCACTCGCGGGTGTGAAGCTCGATGGAGAAGAACCGCTTGATGTAAAAAAAGCAGCTTCTCAAAAACTGAATCCCTTTGCCCGTCTCGCACGTTCCCTGTCCAACGTCTTCGTTCCGCTGATCCCGGCAATCGTTGCAGCCGGTTTGTTGATGGGGCTGCTCGGTATGATCAAAGCGTTCGGTTGGGTCAGCGGTGACTCGGCAATCGTTCAATTGTTGGATATGTTCTCGTCTTCTGCCTTCATCATCTTACCGATCTTGATCGGTTTCTCAGCAGCACGCGAGTTCGGCGCCAATCCGTACCTCGGTGCCGTCATCGGTGGAATCATGACGCACCCGTCGTTGCTGAACCCGTGGACACTCGGAAACAGTGAACCGGAAGTGATGAACTTCCTTGGGATGAACATTGAATTGATTGGATATCAAGGAACGGTTTTCCCTGTTCTCCTGACAGTTTGGGTCATGGCCAAAATTGAACAACAAGTGCGCAAACGGACACCGGAAACACTGGATCTGCTCGTCACACCATTCGTCACGATTCTTGTGACAGGTTTTCTTGCCCTCATCGTCATCGGTCCAATCGGAACGTTGCTCGGAAAAGGGATTTCATTCATTCTTGTCTTCTTCTACGAACAGTTCTCCGTCGTTGCCGGACTATTGTTTGGTGGTCTGTACTCAACGATCGTCATTACGGGGATGCACCACAGTTTCCACGCGATTGAAGCCGGCTTGCTGGCAGATAAGAGCATCGGTAAAAACTTCCTCCTCCCGATCTGGTCGATGGCCAACGTCGCGCAAGGTGGAGCCGGACTTGCCGTTTACTTCATGACGAAAAACGTCAAACTGAAAGCACTGGCGCTCCCTTCTGCGTTTTCTGCTTTCCTCGGTATCACAGAACCCGTCATCTACGGTGTAAACCTGCGACTCGGTAAACCATTTATCGGCGGCGCCATCGGTGGTGCCATTGGCGGTGGTTACGTCGTCTTGACACAAGTCGCGGCAAACGCCTATGGATTGACCGGCATTCCGATGATCGCAATCGTCGCTCCACTCGGTGCCTCGAACTTAATCAACTATCTGGTTGGTTTTGCGATTGCCGTAGCGACTGCTTTCGTCGCCACTGTCATCCTGATGCGTCTTGACGCACGGAAACAAAAACAGACAGATTTGGCTGCTTAACTAAACGATGCGACCCCTTGAGAATCCTCTTCGGGTCGCATTTGTCAGTTTTCTTAGTTGAAGGATTAGCCGTATAATATAAATAGAAAGGAGGTAGTCAGACTGATCATCTATAAGGTACTCAACAACAATGCGATTGTTACAAAAGAAAACGGTCAAGAACGAATCATCATGGGACCAGGCATTGCTTTCGGTAAAAAAAAGAAGGATCCCGTCGATCCGTCCAAAATCGAAAAAATGTTTATTCCGTCTTTTGAAAATGCAGAACAGTTCAAGGAAATCTTGACGACGACACCACTTGATATCATCGACTTGTCGGAGCAGATCATTTCCTACGCAGAGGGAGAACTGAAAACACCTTTTCATGACTACATTCACGTCAGTCTGACTGATCACCTCGCCCACGCCGTCCGGCTCGCCCGGGAAGAATTAGTCGTTCACAATCGATTGGCGGAAGAAATCCGATTGCTCTATACCGCAGAGTATCAGATCGGAGAATGGTCCGTAGCCCACATCGAAAAGAAATTGGCTGTTTCTTTACCGAAAGAAGAGGCTGCGAACATTGCACTCCACTTGTACAATGCCCGTCAGCAGCATCCGAATATGGCCACAGCCCTGCAAACGGCTACTTTATTAAATGAATTACGTGAGCAAATTGAAGCCTTTTTTGGGCAGACGATTGAAACAACATCGATGACCTATTATCGATTCTTCACTCATATGAAACTGGTTTTGGCCCGGATTGAACAGGGGCAAACGTTACACGATATGGACGATGTGATCTTGTCTGCCGTCCAAACGCGTTATACCGACGCCTTCCGTTGTGCCGAAAACATGGCGGCTTGGCTCGAACAGGAATTACAGACGACGGTCCCGATTTCGGAAGTCGGCTATATGGCCCTTCACGTCGAACGGATTCGTCCTGATTTTGAAAGGAGCAAATCGTATGAGAATTTATAGTCTTGGAGAAGCATTAATTGATTTGATTCCACTGGATACAGACAACCTGACCTTTCAAAAAAATCCGGGTGGTGCCCCGGCAAACGTTGCGGTCGGTTTAGCACGACTCGGTGCAGACAGTTACTTTTTAGGTTCTGTCGGTGACGATTCGATGGGCCATTTCCTCAAAGATACGCTGCATCATTACGGTGTCAAAACGGACCATCTTGTCTTTGATCCGGAGCATAAAACAGGTCTTGTTCTCGTCACGAACTCGGCCGATGGTGAACGCTCATTTGAATTCATCAACAGTTACCGCGCCGATATGAGTTTTCATGAAAAAGACATTCCCACCTCACTCGCAGATGCCGATCTTTTGCATATCGGATCGATTTCATTGATTTCCGGAGACTCGGTCGAGGCGACACGTCGCGCCATCGAGATTGCGAAAGAACATGCTGTACCGATTTCCTACGATCCGAACTTACGCGAATCTTTGTGGTCTGATTTAGAGGCGGCCCGTTCAACGATTCGTTCCGTTTTACCGGATGCGCAGATCGTTAAGCTGGCCGAAGAAGAGCTGACCTTTTTGACGGGACAGACGAATCTCGACGAAGGCGCGGCCGAACTGTTGGCCGAATATCCGATTCGCCTACTCGCTGTGACACGCGGGGCTGAAGGTTCTCTTCTTTACTCGGACCGCTCCATGGCAGAAATCAAGGCGATTTCCGTCGATGCCGTCGATACGACAGGAGCCGGAGACGCATTCATGTCAGGACTTCTGCATCAGTGTGCCATCCGCTCGTTTTCGTTTGACTGGGGTGAAGAGGAATTACGGGACATCGGTCGGTTCGCCGCGATTTCCGGTGGACTGGCGGCATCCGTCAAAGGCGCCATGGCTGCCTTGCCAACGCTTGACGAAGTGTCACGACGATTAAATTAACCCTGCCGTGACACAGGCAACTTTCCCACATCACACAACAAGGGTGGCAGAATTATAATCTGCCACCCTTGTTTGTATTGCTTCACTTTTTACTGACCCTTTAGAAACGCCTCAATGACCGTCAACGTTTCATCCTGCTGTTCTTTTGCGCTCAACGGACTTGAATTGTCGCCCTTCTGTTTTCCATACATCCCGAAGTTAGCATGATTTCCGTCCTTAATCAAATGGAATGTCGCATCAGACCGAACGTCCTCTTTACTTGCTTCAATATCCTTTACCGGCAGGACGCCGTCACGACCACCGTACACCGTCAATGAAGTCGTATCAATGGCGTCGATCGGATAGGAGGCGAGGAAAATGATGCCTTTGATTTTTGGACTATCGTCTAAAATCGTCGATGCTGCGCTCCCTCCCAGTGAGTGACCGATCAGGTACCACCGTTTGACATCCGGATGATCGTCTATGATTGATAATCCTTCATTGGCGTTGAGTAAAGCGATGTTAAACGGCAATTTCGGAATCATGACGAAATGTCCCTTCTCCGCGAGTTGTTGCCCGATATAACTGTACGCCGCAGGGTCTACTTTGGCACCTTGATAAAAAATAAAGCCGGTTTCGCTCTTCGGATCCCCAAACTGATACCCTTGTCCGACCTTTTCTCCGAGATACGTTTTAGCTTCCGCGGTCGGTCCATAATCGAACTGTGCCCACACCATAAACACGACGATGATGATGGCTAGAAGACTTGCGAGACCAATTCCGATTCGTTTGATCCATTTCTTCATCTTCATCTCTCCCCTCTCTTTCTTCTACCCCTTACAATGTGATACATCACATATGAAAATTAAGTTTTGAATTTTCAGTTAATGTAAGCGTATCTATCTCTTTTTCAATATTTGGTTTAAGATAAAAAAAGTATCGGTTATTCGAAAGGGGAATCATTTGTTTTGCCACGTACTGTTGTATCTACGATTCAGTGGTTTTTATTTATCATTTGTACGAACATTGCCCCGCCGCTCGCGATTGCTGCCTCATTTGAATTATCAAGTGCGGATACCCTCGCTTTCCTCTCACGTTGTTTATTCGTTTTTGCGATTTTAAGTCTGATTCAAGTTTTATTTGGTCACCGTCTGCCGATCATGGAAGGTCCTGCCGGAATCTGGTGGGGTGTATTCGCCCTCTACTCGTCGATCGGCATCACATTATACGGCAGTTATTCCACGACACTGCAGTCACTTGGGTTCCTCCTGATCCTCAGCGGCATCATCTGTATCATTCTTACCCTGACCGGTGTCCTGCGTCGACTCGTTCCGCTGTTCACACCACAGGTCATCGGTGTGTACATGCTACTGTTGTCTGCTCAATTATCAGGGTCTGTCATGAAAGGGTTGCTCAACATCGAAGACGGCAAGATTCAAGTCCTCCCTGCCATCATCTCCATCTTGACCGTCATCGTCTCGCTTTATCTCGAACGCAGTGACCGATTGCGGCAATATGCGTTATTGATTACCTTACTCGTCGGCTGGAGTATGTTTGCCTTAATCGGACGCGCCGAAATGCCGACGTTTGATGGTCCGTTCTTTACCTTCCCTGATTTGATGCCGTTTGGCGGCATTCATCTCGACTGGAGTCTCCTTCCGACCGCATTGATCATCTCATTGTTACTGATGACAAACGTTCTGGCGAACATCAAAGTCATTGAACGCATCATCAGTGCGAAACGCGGAGAGAAGGTCAAAGGACAAGTCGCGACTGCCGGCGTTACGGCCGGAATCGGGCAAATTTTCGCCGGAATGTTCGGAACGGTCGGTCCGGTCGCGATTTCCGGAACAGCCGGTTTTATCGCTTCAACGGATAATACGGACCGTCGAGCCTTTGCGGTCGCTAATATCATTTGTTTGTTCCTCAGCATCGTCACGCCGTTCGTCGGACTGATTGCAAAAATTCCCGTTGCTGTCGGGTATGCGATGGTCGCCCCGATTGTGGCCGGTATGGCGATCATCGGTGTCACCGAAGCGTCTAGGGAACTGAATCGACAGACGGCGATGATTACGGTCGGACTTCCGTTACTCGTCGGGATCGGCTCGTTGCTCTTGCCGAAAGGTGCGACGGCTGACTTGCCGCCACTCGTCACGACGCTGATCTCAAACGGTCTTGTGCTCGGAACACTTGTCGCACTACTCGCTGAATCGCTGCGTCATATTCGGACAAATGATTAAACAAACGCCCTGAGGAAAATTTCCTCAGGGCGTTTGTTATGCGCTCCGGTACTTAGCGGACACCGCGCATGTATTTTTGAAGTCGTGGTGCAAAGATGAATAAAATGACACCAAAGACGATGGCGACGAATCCTGTGATTCCGAAGTACAAAATCTCAGTATCGGCTGTATAGTATTTAACGATTTGTGCGTTGACTGCTTGACCTGTCGCATTCGTCAAGAACCATAAACTCATCGTCTGTGCCGAGAAGGCAGCAGGCGCCAGTTTAGTTGTTGCCGATAATCCGACCGGTGACAAGAACAGCTCCCCGATCACGACGAGGAAGAAGCTCAAGGCGAGCCAAAGCGGACTTACCGTCGTCTCTGTTCCGAACAAGAGGCCCGGTAACGTCATGACGATAAACGATAATCCGGCAAATGTCAGACCAAACGAGAACTTTTGCATCGTTGTCGGTTGACGATCACCAAGCTTCACCCAGAAGCTGGCAAAGACAGGTGCCAACACGATGATGAAGAGTGGGTTCAGCGATTGGAAAAAGGCCGGTTCCAGTTTAAATCCAAGGAACGACAGGTTGGTCCGTTCGTCTGCAAAAATCGAGAGTACGTATGAACCTTGTTCCTGAATGGCCCAAAAGATTGCCGCTGCGATGAACAACGGGATATACGCGATCAAACGTGAACGTTCATCCCCCGTGATTTTCGGACTCCGTAACATGACGGTGAAGTAAGCGATTGGGATCAAAATCCCTAAAATCGTAACCATCAATGTAAATCGACTGATTGTCAGCAGACCAGTTGTTGCTGCAATCGTTCCTAAAATCGCAATCAAGACGACGACGACGGTCGCAATTGTGAAGAAACGTTTCCGTTCACTTCCGACCAGTGGATTCAAGACGTACGTTCCCGCTTGTCCCAGATTCTTTTTCTTCGTCAAGACGAAGACGACAAGACCCACGAACATACCGATTGCCGCCAGTGCAAAACCAGCATGGTAGCCGGAAGTATCCGATACTTTACCAACGACGAGCGGTGCAAGGAACGCTCCGGCGTTGATTCCCATATAGAAGATACTGAAACCCGCATCACGGCGGTTATCGGTCTTACTGTACAGGTCACCGACGATGTTCGAAACGTTTGGTTTCAAGAACCCTGTTCCGATGACGATGAGTCCCATCGAGATGAACAACGCTGTAATCCCTGCCGGCAATGCCAACACGATATGCCCCAGCATGATGAGAATCCCACCATAAAAGACGGTTCGTGAGGTGCCTAACAGACGGTCAGCGACCCATCCTCCGATGATCCCTGACATATAAACAAGTGATCCGTAAACTGCCATGATGGACGCTGCCGTCGTTTTATCGATGCCAAGACCACCATTTGCGACTGAATCGTACATATAGAAGATGAGGATGGCACGCATTCCATAGTAGGAAAAACGTTCCCAAAACTCGGTGAAGAACAGGGTGAACAACCCTTTCGGATTCCCGAAGAATCCTTTTTGCGGAACAGTCTTATAGACCTGATCGCGATCAAACTCTGCCATATGATCGGCTCCTTTCGTCTACCTTCAATATGTGCACATTGTTCAATCTTTTTCCCGCTTTCCCCAAACGATAAGCGTGAACCAACCGATTGAACGTAAATACACTGTTTTGCCTGAATTGTCTCACTTCTTTTTTTGTTTATGAGACAGCACTATATCATTCAACCGTAAATCATTTGATGAGTCAAATATTAATTTTGTTACAAAAAAAGAGCGATACGAAAAGTCGCTCGCTCAAGTCTGCATTTCTTTTGATTCGATTACCGTCACCCCGGGTGGTGCGTGTAATGTATGATGGATCATCGCCTGGGCGACCTTCTCCGCTTCAATCGGAGCAAACGTACTGCGTTTTAGTAACGGACGGAGTACAGTCGAGACACGCGCCGCTGCCTGTTCTCCGAACCGGAACTCATCCCGTTCCCCGAGCAACAGTGATGGTCGGAAAATAAGTAAGGCATCGTAACCGAGTACACGCAAACCGTTTTCCGTATCGCCTTTGACACGGTTGTAAAACGTCTTGGCATTCGGATGGGCACCGAGGGCAGAAATCAAGGCAAATCGCGTCGCTCCTAAATCCATGAGTTCACGACCAACTTCGATCGGATACGTATAGTCCACCTGCCGGAAAGCTTCTTGTGATCCGGCTTGTTTAATCGTCGTTCCGAGTGCACAGTAGACATGATCCACTTCCGGCAGTTCAATTTCCGTCACCCGGTCAAAATCAATCACCCATTCTTCCAGTTTCGGATGAAACCGGTTCATCGGACGACGGACAAGCACGTGTACTTCCTGATAGTCTTCATGCGCCAGTAGTTGATCGACGAGCTCTTGACCTACTAATCCGCTCGCCCCTAAAATAGCTGCTTTCATCATCCATCCTCCTCTTGATTTTTGTGTTGCCCGATTGGTAAAAAGTAAGACCGATTGCCGGTAATTCGTTCACCTGCCCGGACACCGACGGCACTTGGGCGTCCACCCAGCACAAACACGCCAAACATGTAAGCGACTTCCGCTCCGTCTTGCAACTGCCAAGTCGGCAACGGTTGGTATTGTTGGTAAACAGCCGATTGATCGGCAAAGGATCGTTGTTCATTGCTGTACATGACTGCTCCATTCCCTTGATGAATCGTCACCGTGTCCCCTTCTCGCCCAAAAATCGGTTTTTCAACGAACGCTTGATGTCGTTCTAAAAAGGCGGTCGGTTCTAAATAGGTCGGCAAAAAATACCGCTCAATGATGTCATGTTCCGCTGTTGTCAGATACTCGTGGCTCGTTTCATGTAACAGCCAAATCAAGGCCAAAACCGACTTTGCCTGCATCAGGAAAGCGGACGGCGGATTAATGATTTCGAGTAATCCCATCTCGACGAGTTGAAGCAACAAAACCCCCAGTTCTCTTCCGTTTTCATCACGGTCGAGCAACGCCATTTCAATCGGAAACGTTTGGCGGTACAGAATATCGATGCGTCGTCCCTGTTGGTCATACAAGCCATCTTCTGCCCGTATTTCCAGTTCATTGAGCGGACAGTATGTAGCACCGGCTACAAATCGTTGTAAATACTCAGTCGTCCACCGGTCCTCGATGTTGTCGCCGTGCGATGTGAAAACGACATGCGGTACCTGATTCATCCGGTGTTCTGCTGCCTCGACGGCGCGACGTACACTCTCGGCCAACTGTTTTGACTGTCCGTCGTTGATTGAATTCAATCCCACTTTTTCGGCAATTCGATCGTTGACTTCAAACGATTCTTTGATGAACGTCGGTGTATCCGCATTCCATTCCATCACAGAAATTTTTTCCCTGCTGACGATGAAATCAAACCGGCTGATGATCGACAGGGGGCGCATCGTCTGTAAGCGGAGAAAGGGCAATGCGACTTTCGGAAACCCCAGTTCAATCAACCCTTCATCATCCATCGTCCAAAGAATCGGGATGACCTTCTCAAAAATCGAGTAGGCATCCCGTGCCGCCGTCCGTAAGTTGTCAATCGTTTCCTTCGGGACCGGCATCGCTTCAGTCAACGCATAGACCTCTCCGTCGAGTACATCCCAAAACGATTCCATGTCCCCATACAGTTTCTGACGCTCGTTCATCCGCCGAAGAAACCGGACGAAGATCCCGTTCCGAACCCTTTCGTCTTGGCGTTATAACTTTTAACTTCTTTCGATTTCGGCGTGTAGCCTTTCGTTCGCATGGCACTATGCATCAGGGCACGTGAGGCAAAATAACTTCCTCCCCAATAAAAGAAACCGGAATGGGTCGAGCTTGCATCATCGCAATACCAGACGCCTTCATCATTGTCATATTCATAGTCGTCACAATCCGGATCATCCGGACGCTCCGCCCTCGCATCATCCGCTCCGCACCCACTGAGTGTCGTCCCGATCAATAACGTGGCTGCAAGTGTCGCTTGTTTCATCCAACTCACATCTCATACCCCTTTCATGACCATTTGTTATTCTAAGTATACGCTTTTTCCAGCAAAAAAGTTTCTCTGTCGCACCGGAACTTTTTTTGTTCCACGCAGTAGAACAACTAAGAAGATTCGAGGAGGAAATCAAATGTCACTTGCCTATTATGTCGAAGATCAAAATGAATTCAAATCGATTTATCAATACAGCCGGTTTGCCATCGAGCCGGATGAGATCATCGCCCATCAATTGTGTGAATTCCATATCATCGAAGGTCACTTGTACGAATTACGGTCCAATGAAATGGACGGCGAATACGATCAGTTGATCGTTGATCATGTCGAAGCCTCGCCCCGCGATCCGAGCGATCGTGTCTATCCTCCGCACCAGATTCACTTGGAGTTCAGACGGTTCCAAGATCACGGTCCCCACCCGGTTCTCAAGACGGTGACCGTCCCGAATCATATTCAAGCGATGCGCTTTCTGATCAAGGACAAACTGAGCGTTCCCGATCACGGGGTGTTCGAACGAGACAGCTGTGAGGTCGATCTCGACCGGAATTGTTACGTCATTTACCTTGGTGAAGAAATCATTTAATGAAAGAAATAAGCATAGTTCGTTTTCAAGAGACGTTTTTTTTGGCATACTAGATGATAAGAACGAATTAATCGAGGTGAACACACATGAGCGAACAACCAAAAAAATTATCGCTTCAAGAAGCAATGATCGAGCAGTTAAAAGCAAAAAAACAATCACAAACAAAACGTCCGACCGGTTTGCGCGGAACAGAAACAAAACAAATGACAAGCCAAAAAACGAAAAAAACGAACAACCAGAAAAAACGGACAGGCGTCTAATTGAATTCGTGAAATAAGGGAGTAGTTATGAGTATTTTAACGGTATCAAACTTAAGCCACGGTTTTGGCGATCGTGCGATTTTCGAAGATGTCTCGTTTCGCTTGTTAAAAGGGGAACACATCGGTCTCGTCGGAGCCAACGGCGAGGGAAAATCGACGTTCATGAATATCATCACTTCACAGCTTGAACCGGATGAAGGAAAAGTCGAATGGGCGAAACATGTCCGCGTCGGCTATCTGGATCAGCACGCCGTTCTTTCGAAAGGGCTCACGATCCGTGATGCCTTAAAAGGAGCATTCCAATACTTGTTCGACATCGAGCAGGAAATCAATGATCTCTATACGAAAATGGGCGAAGTCGAACCAGACGAACTCGAAAAAATGTTAGAAGAAGTAGGTGTCTTACAAGACATCTTAACGAACAATGACTTTTATACGATTGATGCGAAAGTCGAAGAAATCGCGCGTGGGTTAGGTCTCGATGAAATTGGACTCGATCGTGACGTGCAAGAGCTCAGTGGCGGACAACGGACAAAGATCCTGCTCGCAAAACTGTTGCTTGAAAAACCAGATATCCTGTTGCTGGATGAGCCGACCAACTACCTTGATGTCCAGCACATCGAGTGGTTGAAACGATACCTCAATGACTACGAGAATGCTTTCATTCTGATTTCACACGACATTCCATTCTTAAATAGTGTCATCAACTTGATTTATCATATGGAGAATCAAGGGCTCAACCGTTATGTCGGCGATTACGACAACTTCTTGACGGTCCATGAAGCAAAGAAAAAGCAACATGAGTCGGCGTTCAAACGCCAACAGCAGGAAATTTCTGAGCTGAAGGACTTCGTTGCCCGGAACAAAGCACGTGTCTCGACACGAAACATGGCGATGTCCCGTCAGAAAAAACTCGATAAGATGGATGTCATCGAACTCGCGCAAGAACGTCCAAAACCGGAGTTTCATTTCCAGACGGCTCGGACTCCAAGCAAGTTGATGTTTGAGGCGAAGGGACTTGTCATCGGATATGACGAACCCCTCTCACGCCCGCTTGATTTGATGATCGAACGTGGTCAAAAAATCGCCTTACACGGAGCAAACGGAATTGGGAAGTCCACTCTTTTGAAGAGTTTGCTTGGTGAGATTCCATCCGTTTCCGGTACGGTCGAACGCGGCGAAAATCTCCATATCGGCTATTTCGAACAGGAGATCAAGGAAAAGAATTCGAATACGTGTATTGAGGAAATTTGGGGCACATTCCCGTCCTTGACGCAGCAACAGGTCCGGGCCATGCTCGCGAAATGTGGACTGATGACAAAACACATCGAATCGAAAATCGAAGTCCTCAGTGGTGGCGAGAAAGCGAAGGTCCGCCTTTGTAAATTGATGAACACGGAATCGAACATTCTGGTTCTCGATGAGCCGACAAACCACTTGGATGTCGAAGCAAAAGAAGAATTAAAACGTGCGTTGCAAGCCTATAAAGGAACGGTTCTGTTGATTTCACACGAACCGGAATTTTATGAAGCCGTCGCGACGGACTTATGGAATTGTGAATCGTGGACGACGAAGGTCTTCTAAGTTTCGCAGGAAACATACGACGGGGTTTGATTTCAGTGTCCCACTGAATCAGACAACCGTCGTTTTTTCATTCTTTTTTTAATTCATAGACTTAACGATTGCCTTGTTCGTAGATTTGTATCACACTAAATGACAGAAGAAACTTTTCAGAAGGAGTGGATGTCATGGAAACCATCACCAAGAAAGCGAGTTTATCACTGATTGAACTTCAAAGCGGCGGAGACGAGTCCTTGTTTTGTCGTCTGTATTCCCCCACCTTAACGCGTCCCGCTCCTTTGATCGTCTTATTTCACGGATTCCCCGGGAAACAATTGAACATGGACTGGGCCGTTCGACTGCAGGAACTTGGTTTTCATGTCCTTGTCACTTCGTATCGCGGCACGATCGGCAGCCCCGGTGCCTTCCGTTTTCGTCATACGCTCGAAGATGCAACGGCGATCATGAAACACGTTGCTTCTCCCGCCTTTACAGCACAACATGATGTTGCAGCCGATCAGATTACAATCGTCGGTCACAGCATGGGCGGTTTTGCCGGACTTCATGCCTTTGCAAATGTCCCGACGATTGCCCATTATATCGGCATCTCGCCTTTTAATTTTGGTTTAATCGGACAGCTGGTACTCGAGTATCCGGAACATGAGGAAGCCTTGCGCGGTGTTCTCAGCCGCGGCGCGACCTTCCTGTCGCATACCGACGGGGACACGTTGCTAAAAGAGTTGACCAAGCATCATGCCGAGTGGAATCTACTGACGCTAAAAGAGCAACTGCGCACCCGTTCCGCGCTGCTTGTCACATCCGAGCGCGACGAGACATCCATTAAATCCCTGCACCATGATCTCTTACAGGATGCCGGTACGTTTGAAGAAATCATCGTCGACAGCGATCACAACTACATCGACAACCGGGAAGAAGCCTTTCAGTCTTGGACAACGTGGTTGCAACAACGCTAAAAAACAGGAATCCTCACCCTGATACGGAGGATTCCTGTTTTGTTTGTGTTTTGACGTTTGGTCGTAACTGCATCCGGTACAACACGAGCGTGAATAAGGTCAGTGTCGAACAGGCATACCAGATCGTCGTAAAGAGTGTTCCCGTATCGGTTCCGATGAAGATACCGTGAAGGGTCATCAGGAGCCATGCCGGTAAGACGAGCCAGTGGGTCAATTTCCATAATGTTTTCCCGAGCGTTTCCTTGAGGAAGTCGGATGTGACCAACACGAAACCAAACAGGTAGAGACTGATTGTTCCGAAAGCGTTCCAAAGAGGCTCATACGAAGCATTTCCCGGGATGATGATTTCAAGAATCGTTAACGGCGCATACGTATCGACGACAATCAGTGTCGCGTGCAGGATAATCGCAAGCAATCCCGCCCACCCGCTGTACAGATGAATGTTGTGCAAACGGGCTTTTTGTTTTTTCAAGGCTGGAAAAGATCCGAGTAATCCCGCCAAGACAGACAGTGTCAAAAAGAAGTGACCTGTCAGTCCGCTTAAACGAATCATCGTCCATGTCGAAAACAACCATTTCACCCAGTCCATATCGATTGTCCCCCTTTCTCTTCCGCCACCATTTTTCCCGACTCATCCATCAATAAAAGTCGTCCCTTCGGAAACCATTTAAACAGTTTGTCCTGTCGCTCCGCCTCCGTCATCTGAAACGCCAGCTTCGTCATCACTTCGGCTTCATACAGTTGTGGCGCCGAAGCCGTGACTTGAACAACGTCCGTTTCAATCGGCCGACCTGTTTTGCCGCTCAACAAATGATGGTTCGTGCGTTGTCCGACCTTCCACGAACGGTATACCCGATTCGATGTCGCAATCGCCCCTTGGCGTAACTGAACTTCGGCAATCGCCTGTTCCGTCTGCGGATCGGTGATCGCAACCTTCCACGGCTGTGTATCCGACCAGACGATGACATCGCCTCCCGCCTCAATCAAACCACGCGGTTGTTTTTTTCGTAACCGTTGTGCCGCGAGCATCGCCGCCGCGCCTTTTCCAATGCCGCCTAAATCAATTGCACCGTGACTCACTCGCGTCACGTCGCATCCTTCCACTACAAACGGGCTGCTCTCGGGTGGGGCTTCGATCCTGATCGATTCGACGGCGCGTTGGAATGGAAACGAGCGGTCGTATCCATTTGCCTGTTGTTGCTCAAGTAAAAAGGGTGAAAAATACTGCTCCGTCTGTTCAAAGTAACGAATCGCACGTTGCAATAAGCGTGCAAGCGGTAACGAGACACTGAGCGATTCTCCGACCATCAGACCATTTAGTCGGCTGACCTCACTCGCCGGATCAAATCGTGACCATTGACGGTCGACATATTGAAAAAATTGTTCGATGGTTTGCCATTCGTCCTCTGTGATCGGTTGATCGGTGACGAATCGAATGGTGTTATGCATCGCATACAACTGACGATTCATTCCGATTCACCTCCTATTTCGAATGACTGGACTGTCCGTCACTTCCACCGCTCGGCTGTTCAAAGCCGGATGTTTCGTTGCTCTGCCACCCTTCATCGTCGTCCTCATAACTGTCCTCATCTGACTCACCCCACTCATCGTCATCACCTTGCGACGGCTGACTTGGAATCGTCGTTTCATCGGAATAGGAATCGCCTGTATTAACGGGGTTCGTCGGCTGATCATTCGAAGCGACACTCAATTGACCGATTGCAAGACCTAAAAAGACACTGCTGCTCAGACCAACAATCCACTTTGCAAATGGTTTTGGTTTCATTGTCCCTGCTCCTCTCGTTTCCTGTTATCTTTACTGTATCGATAAAAACTGACAACTAGCTGATGACAACTGTGGGATAATAAGAAAAACGACGGGACAGGGGGAATGAGGATGCGGGTCTTGATTGCAGAAGATGATGAACGTCTGGCTAAAATGTTACGCCTTCATCTTGAACGCGCCGGTTACCAGGTGGATGTCGCACATGACGGGGTATCCGCCATCGAACAGTGTCAGACGTTTCGTTATGATTTGCTTGTCCTCGATTGGATGATGCCGCATAAAAGTGGCATTGAGGTTGCAACCGAGTTGCGGGGGGAACGCTTCGAGGGCGGTATCCTGATGTTGACCGCACGCGATACGGAAATTGATTTGGTCCATGGACTCGACAGCGGGGCCGACGATTATCTCGTCAAACCGTTTCAGGCAAACGAGCTGTTAGCCAGACTCCGTGCCCTGAGCCGCCGTCAGAAAAAAGCATTCATCTCGATCGTTTCTTATCAGGAACTGGAACTCGATATTACGACGCAGACGATTTCCTATGCCCACCACCCCCTTGATTTGACACGCCGTGAGTTCGAGTTTTTATCGTTGTTACTGCGCCGTCCGGAACAGGTGATGGGGCGGGAATTGATCATTGAAATCGTCTGGGGCATCGGGGCCGATATTACCGACAATGCGCTCGATGCACTTGTTCGGCTTGTCCGCAAAAAACTGGATGCAGCAGGTGCACCTTCCCTGATCAAAACCGTCCGTGGTTTCGGCTACCGGCTCGGTGATCCACATGCTTGAGACAATCCGGAAACGCTTGACGTTATTGTTTAGCGGCACGTTTTTATTATTGTTGATTTTGATTTTAATCGGGGTCTATTTCACGACCGCCCGGTTGCTGGATCAAACGGAGTTGAACCAATTGAAGTCGGTCTCGAATCGTGATCTGTTCGAACGCATCGAACACGGGGAAGATCGTGTGATCCGGGATCCGATTTATTTTCAACTCTTTAATCCGGATGGGACGGAACGCTATACACGACTGCCCGACGATCTGCCAAAAGAAACTGTCCGAAAATTCCTGAATTCAAACAAAATGACCGAAAAGATTTTTTCCGACGGTCAGCATTTTTTGCTTTATCAACGGACCAGTCCGGAAGGATCCACCCTTCTTTTAAAGGACATTTCGGCGACAGAAGATACGTTGGAACGGTTGATCGCGATGTTGGCGGGAATCACGGTCCTGTCTACACTCGTCTTAATGGGTGTCAGCTATGTCTTGGCCGGTCGATCCGTCTTACCGGTCCAACAAGCCTTTGATCGGCAACGGCGTTTTACGTCTGATGCGTCCCATGAACTGCGTACCCCCTTAACGATTTTATACAGTGGTATTGAACTATTGGAGACCGAACCACTCAGCGCGGAAGGAAAAACGATTTTACATGATTTGAAGTCAGAGACTGCCTCGATGCAATACCTGGTCTCCGATTTACTGTTACTCGCCCGTGAAGGTCATCCCGGTCCGATGTCGTTGCTCGACATGAGTACACTCGTCACGCAAACCGCCGACCGCTTCCGCCACACCTTAGCCGGTCGTACACTTCATCTTGACGTGACTGCTGACCTTTCCATCAAAGGTGACCGGAATCAGTTGATTCGACTGGTGACGATTTTTTTAGAAAATGCCGCTGCTTACAGCGATGCAGACATCGAAGTCCAATTGCAACACACTTCCTCTGATATCCGGTTGAGCATCACCGATCACGGCATCGGAATCCCGAAAGAAAATCAGGACAAGGTGTTTGAACGCTTTTTCCGGGGCGATCACGCGCGGCATGGGACCGGCACCGGACTTGGTCTGGCAATTGCCCGTTCCATTGCGGATGCACATGAAGCCGTCATCTTACTGGATTCGACACCAGATGAAGGAACACGCTTCACGATTGTTTTTCCAATTCCTTGATGGACCGTCAGCTAACTGTCAGATAACCTCGTTACAGTAAGAGTATGTTCTCATTACTATCAAGGAGGGTTTTTATATGTTAGCTGGTGTACCGCTCCATCCCTTACTCGTCCACGCTCCAATCGCACTGTTACTGTTTGCGACCGTTCTGTTGGTATTCAGCTTGAAATGGGTCCAGTTAAAATTATTTGTTTTGATCACCTTATTCGCAGGTCTCTTGACCGGGGCTGCCGCTTATTTGTCCGGTGACGGTGCAGAAGAATATGCAGAAGCCAATCTCAGCAGTGTAACGCATGCTGCTGTCGAGAATCATGAACACTTTGCGTTATTCAGTCTTGTCGCCTTTGGGATTGCGTTTGTCTTCTTGTTGCTGGGCTACCGTTCAAGCAAAAAAACGATGTTGATGTTGAGTTTACTGGTTGCCGTCGTCGGCAGTGGTCTGCTTGCGTATACCGGTCATCTCGGCGGACAGATGGTGTATGCCAAATAATCAGATATGACAAAAAAAGCCCTCCTATCCGTGGATAAGAGGGCTTTTTAAATTCACTTATTTACGGTGCGCACGTCCTGGACGGCGGTTGCTCGAGCGGCGTGTATTGCCACGGCCTTCTGCTGGAGCCTTTGTTCCTTTACTTTGGTCATGTTGCGCACGAATCATCTCGTCCGATAATTCGACGACGATTGGTGTGACTTCGACCCCAAGCTCGCGTTCCATGTCGCGGAAACTCCGACCGTCTCTTGGTGTGACGATTGAAATCGCCACGCCGTCGTTTCCGGCACGTCCCGTCCGACCAATCCGGTGGACGTAACTTTCGGCATCATCCGGTAAATCATAGTTGAAGACGTGTGTGACACCCGTGACATCAAGACCACGTGACGCGACATCCGTCGCGATCAAAAACGGTGTTTTGCCTTGGTAGAACTTCGCCATTGCCTTTTCACGTTTTCCTTGTGTCAAACCGCCGTGCAATTCATCCGTCGGATATCCTTGCATCTGTAATTCTTCATTCAGCTTGCTGACACGGCGTTGTGTCCGGCAGAAGATGATGGCGGCATACGGACGCATCTCATCAAGCATCGTCCGAAGTGTTGCCTGTTTGCGGCGGTCTGTCGTCTCGACGACAAACTGTTCAATCGCATCGACCGTTACTTTTTCAGCTTCGACTTGGACTTCGATTGGATCACGAAGATACGTTTTCGCGAGTTGTTCGACTTTCGGTGGCATCGTCGCTGATAACATGACGAATTGACGATCGACAGGTGCTGCCGCGATGATGTCTTCGATTTCCGGTAAAAATCCGATTTGCAGCATTTGATCGGCTTCATCCAAGACCAGTGTCTTGAGTTCACTCAAATCAAGTGTTCCCCGTCCGACGTGATCTAAAATCCGACCTGGTGTCCCGATGATGATTTGCGGCATCCGGCCGAGACGTTGGATTTGTTTGAATACATCTTGTCCACCGTACACAGCAAGTGCACGGATGTCTTCCATGTTCCGGATCAACTTGTGTGTTTCGTCCGCAATCTGACGCGCGAGTTCTCGTGTCGGTGCGACGATTAACGCTTGGACGGTTTTGCTCTCTAAATCGATTTGTTCGAGGATCGGTAGTAAAAACGCAAGCGTCTTCCCTGTCCCGGTTTGTGCTTTTCCTATTAAGTCACGACCCGCCAGTAAATGCGGAATCGCCTGTTCCTGAATCGGTGTCGGTTGTTTAATGCCTTGTTTTTGTAATTTTTTCACCCATTGTTCTTGAATGTGTAATGCTTCAAATGTTGACATAGTATCCTCCTAAAAATTATCCACAGAAAAAAGCTGTGGATAACCTGCTTCGAATCGACAAAAACAGTTATCCACAGCCGTGCTTTTACTAGTATACACAATTTACGCGTTCATTGCTTCCTGTTTTAACTTTCGATCAAGTACAAATGTACCAAATGGAATAAACGAAGCGATAAAGGCGATCCCTGCTTTTACAAACGACCAACGGTATTTAAATTTAACGACGGCTAACCATAATGCGTACATGACAAACAAGACACCGTGCAGGGCACCGACGACTGAAACGGCTTCCGGTATGCCCGCCATATATTTTAACGGCATCGCAATCAACAACAAGACCAAAAATGAAATCCCCTCTAACACGGCAATCAATCGAAATTGACCTAACGTAGTTCCTAACATCCCGTCACTCCTTTTTCCTGTTTACTTCTTTTAGTATACGGGACGTCAGCCGGTCTGTGACCTGTGTCACAGGATTGTCAGATTTCGAGCGGACGGAGTCGTGCTTCAATCTCTTGGCGCTTTGGCTCGAGGAACGGTGGAAGTGCCAATGTCTCGCCAAGCGTTTCGACCGATTCATCTGTCGCAAATCCAGGTGTATCCGTGGATAACTCGAATAAGATGTGGTTCGGTTCCCGGAAATAAAGTGCTTGGAAATAGTGGCGGTCGACCTTACCCGAATTCGGCAGACGATACTGGTTGAGCCGTTCCACCCATAAATCATACTCTGCGCTGTTCGGAACACGGAAGGCGACATGATGGACACCACCACGACCCAAGCGTTCCCGGTCGAGATCCGGACGGGCTTCGAGATGTACCTCAGCGCCGATCCCGCCTTGTCCTGTCGAGTAGACTTCAATCTCTGCAAAATCACCGGCAAGCGACGGATAACTTCCGACTTGTTTAAAGCCCAACACTTCTGTCAAGACGAGTGCTGTTGGTGCCGGATCATTGACGGTCAATGTTACGGCACCTAATCCGACGATGGCATGCTCCGCCGGAATCTCCTCGTGTTTCCAAGGTACACCACCTGCGACACCTTGTTCCCCATCTTCTGCAACGAGAATCAACCGAGTACCTTCTTGATCACGAAAAGCGAGCGTCTGCCGCCCTGCCCGTTCCACGATCGCATCATGATCGATTCCTTGCGCTGTAAAACGCTCTGTCCAAAACTTGAGTGAGTCCGTCGCTTTGACACGGAGTGATGTCGAAGAAATACTCGAAGCACCCGGTACACCCGTCCCGAGATGCGGGATATCAAAAAACGTCAGATCCGTCCCCGGATTGCCTTCAGCATCTCCGTAAAAAAGGTGATACGATGTCGTGTCGTCCTGATTGACGGTTTTTTTGATGAGACGCATCCCAAGAACTTGTGTATAAAACTGATAATTCCGCTCTGCCATTCCGGTTAAGATTGACACATGATGAATACCGAGTAACTCCATGTTTGTCACGTCCTTTTGGTTGTTTTTAATTCGTACCGTCAGTATATCGTACATTTATCTTGAATTCAAGATATTAACCCATTAAAAAAATCGCCCTTTCGAAAAAGGACGATTGAATAGTTAAAATTAAAGTTTTACGACGTTAGCAGCTTGTGCTCCACGTGCGCCTTCAGTGATTTCAAATTCAACTTCTTGACCTTCGTCAAGTGATTTGAAGCCTTCACCAGTGATTGCTGAGAAATGTACGAATACGTCTTCTCCGCCTTCAACTTCGATGAAACCGAAACCTTTTTCTGCGTTAAACCATTTTACTTTACCTGTGTTCATGGGAACAACCTCCAAAAATAAATTACTTAATACATATGCACGGCATATGAAAGAAATTCATTATTGTCCCGAAATACATGGAGCGACGAAAAGATTGTTCGTGACGCAATGTGAATCAGTAGTGACAATAACAATATTAAGCTACCGTTATTATAGAATGATTGCGCTTTAAAAGTCAAGTTGTCTGACCAGTATTTTTTCCAATTGATTCCACTTTTCAAGCAAAAAAGCAGATTCGGAATGATCCGAACCTGCTTCTGTTTCTTAACGGTGGATCCAGACAGCTCCTGCTGAGTTATCTTTCGCTTCACCGATGACTTGAATTTTAAGACCGTTGTTCGGAAGCAGTTTTCCTGCATCCGGGATCAACTGATTGATGTACGATTTTGAATCATCAAACTTCGTGACACCTGCAAGTCCTTTGTAGTCGTACAGACCACGTGTCGGCGAATCGATGACCCAAGCCGGTGCTTTATCATAGCTGAACGCAGCATCCGCGATTTGGTAACGTGTGCTTCCTGCAACGACCGGTTGGCCTTTAAGCGTTCCGACGATTGCTTCAGGATGCGAATCGACGACACCGAGGAAACCTTCACCCGGGTGAACACCAACCCAGTTATCTGTAAAGCTGCTGTCGGCATACCATACGACAAGACCGGTGTTGTACTTGACACCGCGTGCATGCTCAAGTGCTTTGTCTGAGCCTGCATAGTTCCGCCATTCGAGGTAGTATGCGTTATCGGCATAACTGAAACCATCAGAAGCAATGAAGCCGTCTAATTTAAATTTCGGTGTACCTTCTGCATCATCTTCAAAGACGACTTTTCCGTCGACTGTCAATTTCGCGTTATCAAGTGCGAAACCGTCCAGGGCAAGACCCGCATCCCCTGTATAGTCAAACGTCAACGTGACTTTTTTGCCGGCAAATTCACTGAGGTCATACGATTTGTCGACCCATGCACCTTTTGAAGATTCGGCACGCTGATCGCCATCCGTATCTTCATCTCCGATGACATCGATGACTTTTGATACGCCGTCAGCTGTTGCCGTGACTTCCAAGAAGTCATAGTCGAATTCGACGTCGAAGTACGCTTTGTAATCAAATTTCGCTGATGTCGCTGCCGTCAAATCGAATTCCGGTGATGTCATTGACGTGTGGAGATCGTTACCTTTCGTGCTGTAGTAGTATTTTTTACCGAATGCCGGCGCAATGCCTTTGACCGGTTTTTTCGGTAAGTTGACTTTGATGATGCCTGGATTTTTTGATTTCGTGACACTTTGATCCAGGTAAGAAGCTGTTCCCGCTTTTGAGAGCGAATCAAAGTCGACTGTTTGAATGTTCGCCCAGTTTCCGCCCATCAATGTTTGGAAGTACTCTTTGTTTTGTGGTGAGAAACTTGTTGGTTCTGTCCCGGCTACGTTTCCGTTCCAGCTACCGCCGCTCATGATCGACCATGAAGCTACCGGCTCACCTTGACCTGTGTACTGTGTATCGTACTCATCCGGAAGACCTAAATCGTGACCAAATTCATGCGCAAAAACGCCGACTGCGCCGTCTTCTGGTTGCACTGTGTAGTCATAAGCCGCCATCTTTCCGCCCCAGTTTGTTGAGTTCGAAGTCGTGTTTTCGACCGGATAGACATTCCCAAGTGTCCAACGGTGTGACCAAATCGCATCATCACCGAGCTTACCGCCACCTGCTTCTTGACCGGTTCCGGCATGAATGATCATCAAGTGATCGACCAGACCATCCGGCTCATTGAAGTTACCGTCGCCGTCGATGTCATATTGATCAAACGTATCGTAATCGGCCAGGTTGATGCCTGCTTTGACAGCCGCATTCAACGTATCCTTGACGAGATCACGTGGTCCTTTTGGTCCGAGGTTATCGTTTCCACCTTTTGGACTGTCTGCACCGTAATCTTTTGCTGTTCCCGGAACTGTCAACCAATCGGATACTTTCCCGTCGACCGTATAGCTTCCACCTGATTGTTCTTCATAATATTGTTTAAACGTTTTGACTTTCTCTCCATTAAACAATTTGAACTCTTCGTCACCGAACATCAATTTTTCGTAATGTTCTTTATTGAAGTTGTCCGCATACATATAGCCTTCCTCTTGGACGACGTTGTTATGCTTGAAATCGCTGTACTCTGTTAATAAAACAAGGACTTTGTCTGAGCGGACAGCGCCGTTATAAGGTGCTTGTTTAGCTTTATCGACTTTGACAAAACCATCCTTTTTACCCTTTTTGTAGTTGTTATGATTTTTCTTGAGTTGTTTTGCCAACTGTTCTTTTTGTTTCGTCAAAAAGTCTTTTGTTTTTTGATCAAATGCTTCTTCTTTACCTGATTCGTGATCATGCTCTTCATGATCAACAGTCGGTTTTCCGTTGGCTTTTTTGTCCAAGTACTTTTGAACAGCCTTTTGTTTTGCTTCTGCTGATGCTGCTTTTGAGACGACCCCACGTTTTTCAAGCACTTTCAATAAGCGTTCCTGATCGACCGTGTTCAAGTCCATCGGTGCTCCTGCTGCGACTTTTTCAGCAGCCTCAACCGATTTTACCTTCCCACCAGGTAAAACTGGACCGACGGCAAATGCAGCCGCGGTGATGCCGGACAAGACGGCTAGACTAAGCTGTTTCTTTTTTCCCACGTGAACTGACCCCCTATGTAGTAGTGAAAAGTAAACTAAGTGAACTTTTCTGAATATTCAAATCATAAATTGTTTTATTCCGTTAATCAATCAGTTTTTTAACAATTAGTGCTTTGTAACCATACCTATTTTTGGGATTTAGTTCATGTTTTTTAAAATCTGCCGATAGATGTAATAAACAGCCTGTCTTTTTCTTTGTCCCAGCCATCAAGCTTCATACATACAGAACCAATCTTGATTTCATATTTTATTGAAGGAGGACTTTCATGTCACCTCTACAGAAATTCGAACGGCAGCTTTTAAAAAACTATTTGATCGGCTCATTCGTCGCCGTGTTTGGTGTCGGTTGTCTCTTTATCTTTGAAACACTGACCTTTGATGTACGTGAACGGGTGGTTTTATTGACGATCATGACGATTTCCGTCATCACGATGTTCAGTTTTGAATATACGGTTTACAAAAAACATATGCGTCCGCTTTATCAAGTTTTCCAAAACTCCTTTCCAAGCCAGGAGCAATTGACTGCTGCTTTTCGGACGACCCACCGCTTCCCTTTGTTGACGATCAGACGGATTCTTGGTCCACACTTCCTCGGTCTCTCGATTCCTTCATCCGGATTGACGGCTCTGGCGATTCGTTTTGGATGGCTCGATATGCCCTATTATCTGATTGGTCTCGCTTGTTTCGGGGCTGTACTTGTCGCGATTTTACACGCCTTGATTGAATTCTTCCTGACGTACCGTGTGACGGAAGCGATGTTGGCAGAACTGACGGCACAGGCTCGCATGCGTGGTTACGGTGAGTTGATGCTGACCAAAAAAGATTTCATCAGCCTCCGCCAAAAAATGTTGATCAGCACCTTGATCATCGGTGTTTTTCCGATCCTGTTATTCGTTCTCGCCTCTGCCGTCCAATTGACGGAAAACGAAAGTTTGCGTTCCTACTGGAGTTGGTCGACGTTGATTTTGATCGTCATCCTGTGTCTTGCCACATTCTGCAGTTTGCTTCTATATGAAAATATCCAAAAACCGATTTTGGCTCTGCAGGACGGCGTTGCCCAGATTAAATCCGGACAATTGAATACGATTGCCAATCCGTTTTCCGATGAATTCTCTCAATTGATCGGCGGATTCAACTTGATGGTCGAAGGCATCCAAGGCCGGGATCAGGAAAATGAAAAGTTGCTCGACAGCTTATTTACCTTGTTTGCCGCGACGCTTGATGCCCGTGATCCTTATACAGCCGGACATTCGTTACGTGTCGCAGAATACTCGGTTGAGATTGCCCGTGCCGCCGGATTAGCCGACGATCAAGTCGAGTTGCTGCGTAAATCGGCCCTCTTGCATGACATCGGAAAAATCGGCATCCGGGATGATGTGCTCTTAAAAGAAGGACGATTGACGGAAGAGGAATTCGATAAAATCAAACAACATCCCGTCATCGGGGTGCACATTCTATCGCAAGTTCATCTTCCAATGAAGTTACAACCGATTCTTCCCGGGGTAAAGTACCACCATGAACGCTATGATGGAAAAGGATACCCAGAAGGATTAGCCGGTGAAGCGATTCCCGTCTTCGGACGCATCATGGCGATTGCCGATGCCTATGACGCCATGACATCCGATCGTCCCTACCGGAAAGGAATGCCCGTCGAAAAAGCACTCGCTATCTTGGAAGACGGTAGCGGGACACAGTGGGATGCTTCCTTTACGCAACTGTTCCTGGATTTGAAGAGACGTTCTGTCATTACTGCCTCTTGATTACCATGAAAGGAGTTTCTCATGCATCCTAAAATTGTGGATCGTCACGAACTGTATGTCATCGGACTTGGTCTGACTTGCGAAGAAAATGAACTGCATACCTTGATGCCGGAATTATGGCGTGAGTTCTCACGTCGCTCACATGAGATTCCCGCAGAACCGGGCAGTTATCCGCTCGATTTATCACTCGGACAACGCGGAACGAAACATACACAATGTATCGGCCTTCCCGTTGCTTCGCTCGATCATGTCCCAAAAGGCATGAAAGGACATCATATTCCATCTGCCCGTTATGTGTTCTGGAAACATGAAGGTCCCGATATCGAGATTTGGAAATCGTTTGAAAAGATTCAGCGGTTCGCTCAGAAGCAGGGAATCACCCTTGACCCGCTTGATTTTAAAATTGATGAGACACGTGACAAGACACATCATCTCTATCAACGCATTCTCTAAAACCGCTTTCTGAAGCGGTTTTTTTACTTTCTTCTTCTCTTTTTTTCGGTCACTTAACTATTCAGTACGGGTATTAAGTACTATAATCTGAAAATTCTAATTAATGCGAACGGCTTATTCTCGGTTTCTCCTTTCTTTGGCATAGTTAGACTCAACCCAAACAAGGAGGCGATTTATTTTGAAAAAGTTTCTCGCTACATCGCTTGTCGCAAGTGTACTTGTCGTTCCTACAGTCGTCGGAGCAGAAGGTCTTCAATCTGGTAAGCTGACGAAAGCTTCATCAGAACCTGCTGCATCGATCGTCAAAGAGTACGTCAATAAAAAAGGTGACTTCTCTGTACAAGATGTCCAAAAAGATGGATCTTCTAACATCGTACGTCTCCAACAAGAAGTGGATGGCGTCCCGGTCTTCGGTAGTGTCGTCGTCGGTAACGTTGCGAAAGACGGTACATTAAAAGCAGTCGTCAACGACGCCGTTGACGTCAAAGGAAAACCAGGTCTCGCTAAAAAAGCAGCAATCTCTGAGAAGAAAGCACTCAAACTATACAAAAAAGCAATCAAAGCAACTGAATTCGAAGTGGCTCCAAAAGCTGAACTCGTCATCTATCCAGTTAAAAATGATGCGGTCTATGCTTACAAAATCACATCGACTGTCTTAGCAGGCGGCGAGCCGTCACGCTGGACATACTTCATCGATGCAAACTCAGGTAAGGTCATCAACAAATTCGACCAACTGGCTCACGCAACAGGTACGACAGTACTCGGAACAAGCGCAACGTTCAACACGACGTTGAGTGCCGGCAAATACTATCTTCAAGATACGACGCGCGGAAAAGGTGTTTACACATACGACGCGAAAAACCGTACATCACTTCCGGGAACACTCTGGGCAGATGCGGATAACGTCTTCAACGCTACTTACGACCGCGCTGCCGTCAGTGCACACGTCAACGCAGCAAAAACGTATGACTTCTACAAAAACACGTACGGCCGCAACAGTTATGACAATGCGGGCGCACGCTTGAACTCGACGGTCCATTACTCGACGAACTACAACAACGCATTCTGGGACGGAACGAAGATGGTTTACGGTGATGGAGACGGAACAACTTTCGTCGCTCTCTCTGGTGCACTTGACGTCGTTGCGCACGAATTGACGCACGCTGTTACAGAATACACAGCTGGTCTCGTCTATCAAAATGAGTCTGGTGCCATCAACGAAGCGGTTTCCGATATCATGGGTACGGTTGCTGAGTACTCTGTCGGATCGAACTTCGACTGGCTCGTCGGTGAAGACATCTACACGCCAGGTGTAAGCGGTGACGCACTCCGTTCAATGTCGAACCCGGCAGCTTACGGTGATCCGGACCACTACTCAAAACGCTACACAGGAACACAAGATAACGGTGGTGTCCACATCAACTCTGGTATCATCAACAAATCAGCGTACCTCCTTGCAAACGGCGGCACATTCTACAATGTATCCGTTACAGGAATCGGTGTACCGAAACTTGGTGCGATCTACTACCGTGCGCTTAACGTCTACTTGACTCCGAACTCGAACTTCAGCTCACTTCGTGCAGCAGTCATTCAGTCGGCAAAAGATCTTTACGGTGCAACAAGTGCAGAAGCAACAGCCGCTGCCAAATCATTTGATGCTGTCGGCGTCTACTAAGAAAACTTCCTCCCAAGGATTTTCGACCTCCTGAGTCCATGACTCGGGAGGTTTTTTACGCGAAAAAAGCGACCTGTCAAAGACAGACCGCTTTTACTTATTTTCCGGGATCACGTGCGAGACGCAATCGTGTCGACCCATTGTCCGGGAAGGCTTTCAGTTGCAGTTTTTCGCCCTGATACCACGTGCCATAACTCGTTTCAACGACCGGCTCTCCTAAAGCAGACAGCCCGGAAGCTGAAGCATTCGTCCAGTCGATGGCTTCGATGATACCATCCGATACGACAAGCAGATAACCTGCATTTGAGAAATGATACGTGTTGACGGCATCCTTTTGCGTGTTTCCAAGTGCACCGTACTTCGCTTCGAATTTCTCAAGCGGCTGACCAAGATATTGTTCCGGTTTCTCGATCGGTTGATTGGCGACAACCTGTTGCAATGTCGCAAGCAGTGTCTTGTCTTTGACATCGGACGGGACATCCATCCGGACGTCCGTTTCCGGAATGTATCCTTCGACGGCGTCACTTAGTTTCAAGTGCACCATTCCATTTTCTGCATCCAGAATTTCGTAGACGTCACCTAAATCCGCTTTATAGATGACGCTGCTCCGGTTTGCATCCTGATAGACATCAGCAAAGGGACGTGTGACCCATGCGGCTTGGCTGATTTCCGGTTTATCCGCCTTCTTCTTTGCTTTTGACTCTTTTTTCTTTTGATCAGTTTTCTTTTGATCGGTCGAGGCTGACTTTTCCGTGTTTGTCTCTTTTTCTTTTTCGCCGTCGACGGACTTAGGTGATTCCACAGTCGATGTCGCTTGACTCGCATCATTTGTCGACACCATGTAACCCCATCCACCAACAATCAGGACGGTTGCTAATATCCCGCCCAGCGCGACACTCCGCCGATTCCGTTTCTGCTTCCGGCGTTCTTTTCGTGATAAGCGTTCTTGTTCCGTTTGTTGTTCATTTTGACTCATCTATTGTTCCTCCTGAATTGATCGAGACACTTTTTAACCACTATACCATCGAACAACCTGTCCACAGTGGTTAAATTTCGATGACAGTTCTGCCTTGATGGGTTCCGTCGAGCAGAGACGCTACGACGTCCGGAAGATCGTGTAAACTTTTTGTTTCGACCCATTCCTGGACCGGTAATCGCCAGTCATCCGCGAGGTGCTCCCAGAGACGGGTGCGCTCCGAAACCGGTACTTGGACGGCATCGATTCCAATCAAGCGAACGCCGCGCAGGATAAACGGGTAGACAGTGAGCGTCATCTCAGCCCCGCCGACGTTGCCGCATGTCGTGACTAATCCTCCATATTGGACATATCGAATAACGGACGCAAGCAACGGTCCACCAACCGTATCGATGATGCCGGCATAACTTCCCTTCTTCAAGGGACGCGTTGTTTCGTCCAAAAACGATTGTCGGGATAATACTTCCGTCACGCCTGCTTGTTTCAAACGATCTGCTTCCGCTTCTTTTCCCGTGACGGCATGAACGGTGAATCCGAGCTTCAGAAGAAGTGCGACAGCAACACTGCCGACACCACCCGTCGCGCCTGTGACGAGCACCGGACCATCATCCGGTTTCACCCGTTGCAATAGTTCCTCCACTGACTGCGCGGCGGTCAAACCGGCCGTACCGTACGCCATCGCTTCAAACGCCGTGAGTCCGTCCGGTAACGGTGTGATCCAGTCTCCGGGGACACGTATGTATTCCTGAAAGCCGCCTGATGTGTTCATCCCAAAATCAAATCCATTGACGACGACTGCCGTTCCCTCTTGAAACCGTGCATCGGTCGAGCTGACGACATGACCTGCTGCATCGACACCCGGTGTATGCGGATACTGTTTCGTCACCCCCCGGTTCCCCGTGACGGACAACGCATCCTTGTAGTTGACGCACGAGTAGTCGACACGAATTAACACGTCTCCTGCCGGCAAGTCGGCGATCTGCTTCTGTTCGAGTGCTCCTGTCAACTCCCCCTCCTGTTCCCGGACAATAAATGCTTTGAATGTATCGTTCATCTTCAGGTCCCCTTCCATGAATGACTCCAGTAAGCTATACCCGAACACGGTCATCGGCATACCTTTTATGTATATTTTGTTCATACAAAAAAACCGTGAATGCCGAAGCACTCACGGTTTTTGGCGTCTGACGAAAAGAAACGTTTTTCCGCAGGTAGTCACTGGTGACAGGTCAGAACGTCATCGGTCAGTGGTCATGGGTGTGCCGTGGCCGTTGAAATTCCCGATCGGAAGAGGTTTGTGTCAGAATCGCCGTCCCTGATCAGGAGTCTCACCTGACCAGAGTCTTACATGTAACGTGTACCGTCAAAATCAATTTCCGTCCGGTAATTGGCGGCATTGATCGCATTTGAAATCCGATGTGCTGCCCGTTCCATCTCCTGCGCTTTAACCCGGTAGGCGTCCGGATCATACAACGCATGCCGGATGACGGTCGTCCCTTCAAATCCATATTGGAATTCGCGTTTCGGACGGGCGGCGAGTTCTTGGAACTGTGTGGCTTTTGCCCGGAGTTGGGTCGCCAGTTCAATCGCTTCGACGAGAGGTACTTCACCTTCTGTCGTCTCGATCGTCGTCGACAAGTTCGCCGCATAAACTAACCGGTCCAGTGTCCGCATATCCCGGCGAACTTCATCCATCGCCGATTCGACATCCAGTAGCGTCCGCTCTTGACCGGTCGGCAAAGCCTCCCCTTTTTCAAGATCAATGAACGCAATCCGGTCCACTTCTTCGACTAATTGTTCGAGTTGTTTCCGTAAGATACTTTTTAATTTCACAGCATCTGCTAAGTACATTGTTCAGTCCCCCCGTTTCCTGATCCTGCTCTAGTGTTTATTACGTCCTGAGATTATGAAAGGTTTCATTTGAGTTGCCCGAGATAACTGGAAAAATCATTTTCAATGTCCACCAATACCGTTACCGTCACATCGGTTGATTGGTTCGGATCATAGCGCACCATTTCATATAACCGTTGTAACTCAAGGGACGGTTGAAAACCGATCCGTTCGAACCATTCCCGGAACGACTCGGTCTCCCGGCGTTTCAATTTTGGGGGGAGCTGACGGTTAAACAAGACGACTTGTTGCCGGACCTGCTCGACCGGTAAAGGCGGCAGTTCGTCTTCTGGATTCGTTTCTCCCAGGCGTTTTTTTATTCGAACCGAACGTGGTACTAACTCGTCTTCAGTACTGTCCCATTTCTTTCGTTTTCGGAAACGGCGTCCGATCAGAAACAGTAATACTAAACCGGCGAGACCGGTTGCGACCAGCAGATACGGAAAGCCGTTCTCGCCCTCTTCGCCTTCTCCTTTTGAAAACGGATGAAATCCAAGGGAAATAAATTTTTCTTTTTGTGGTTTTCCTCCGCCTTCTACCGGTTCATTCGTCTCATATCCATATTTAACTTGTCCAGGCGGTAATTCTTTTTTCTTGAACAGGTACGACCACCAAAACGTCAAAGGTTTGGATTCACACTCTCTTACACACTGTTGTTGTGCACCGCCCCCCGGAAATACTTCAACGGTTTGTAATGTCTTGTATCCTGCCTGAACTAATGGTTTCATGATACCCAGCCCTAGAATGACCACACCAATCAAAATGAACAACCGACTTCGAAAGCGCATGTCCCCACCTCTTTAATGTCATTTTTATCCATTATATACGAGTTCCATCCTAATTATCGGAATTTTTTGTTTTTTTCAGAAAGGGGCTTGAATCCGAAAGGGGACGGGAAAAGGAAAAGAGTGATTTTTAGAGAGGGGTTTCCAGATGCTGAGATTAGATGAAACACATGATCCGTATCAAAATGGTCAATTGATTGCGGAATATACCGAAACGAAGTCGAACGGGGAGGCCGTTCTTCGGGCGGAGCAACTGATGAAAGACAGTCCGTTCGTTGCACCGCGTCGAACACCTCATCCGAGCCGTTATCTCCGGTCTTTGATTTCGCCGCTCTTTTTGACGGATCGGGATAAACATATTCTGCCGTTGACGAAGGCTTTTGTCAGTGAACAGGACGAAATCCGACCAAGTTGGTTCGGTCGGCTGACGTATGAATTTGAACAATTGATCAGCCAGGTTGAAAAGGTTGATGTCCGGGCTTACGGAGCGGTCGGGGACGGTGTGACGGACGATACACTCGCCTTTAAGGAAGCACTCGCTGACGGACACCGCCAAGTCCATGTCCCGGCCGGCACGTATCTCGTCCGCGGCATCCGTCTGCCGAATTATACGATTTTGACTGGAGACGGCAAAGGACAGACGATCATTAAGCTCCACGATGCGGCTCCCAAAGGACGCCGGTTGATCACGAATCAAAACTACTTACTCGGTAACCATCATCTGCTCGTCGAACGGATGACACTGGATTGGAACATCGAACGGATCGGGGATGCGAAAAAGAGCAGTACGTGGGGCAATCATTCTAGTTGTTTGACCTATGCCCATGTGACGTACGGTTGGGTGTTTGACGTCGATGCCGTCAATCCGGGTCTGCACTGCTTTGATATCTCAACCCCCTATTACAATTACAACGGGGACGGTGCACGCGCCAACCTCAGCAGTTCGTTCATCTGGTTCGACGGACTGACGGGATCCGGTTTTGGGGACGACGGCATCACGACCCATCACAGCGATCATCTGTTCATCTCACACTGTTTTATGCGTGATCCGAGCGGACGGGCGCATGTTTCAGGTTTTTCGAATTCAAACGGGATTGAAATCGATGACGGTTCCCGTGATGTCTGGTTGTTCAACAATGCGACGACACGTTGTTTCGGCGGACTTGAAATCAAAGCGCACGCAACGTCTTCCGCCGCATCGACCGTTAAAATCGTCGGTCACTTATCCGTTGATGACCACCGTTCGTTTAACTTCCGACATATCGGACATCATCAAGCAACGGATCCGACGTCGCAGACCGCCTACAATATCGTCGCGACACGTCTGATTGCCCAGACACCGCAGTATACGCCGCTGTACCAAAATTCGAAGCCGCGTGCCTTGATCGTCTCCGCCTATCGGAACGTCGTCATTCATGACTTCACAGTGCTCGGTGATCCCTATTATGATTACCAGGAACAACCGGTGATCGGGATTCAATACAAAGCCCGTAACGTGACATTGAGCCAAGTCAAGATGAGTGGTTTCCGACGCGCCAAAACGGATATTCAAATATTCGGGGGCGACAACCGGGCAGAAGATGTCCGATTGATCGACGTCCGAATCGAGGACTCTGCCAAACACGGCATTACGATTGGTCCAAGCATCGAGCACATCCGGTTGGCAAATGTCGCCATCAAAGGCGATGGGACGGTCGGTCTGAATGCCAAGTCCGAACCTGAACTCGAACGGTTTATCGCGACCGGCTATAAAGTACCGGTCCGCACGCATTCGACATAACTGGTTTCCGGATGATTCCGAACACAAAATAAGGCTGATTCGACGCGTGTCGAGTCAGCCTTATTTATATTATTGGGCCCGAAGGTATGCTAAGACCCGCGTATCAATCGACCGGTCTGTTTGTTCCCGCATCTCGAAGTTTTCGGTATGCAGATACGTCCGGAATGCTTCGTCGAACGAGCCGCGGTAGCCGAGTTCGAGCAACTTATCCATCACTTCTGACTCGAGCGCATCGTCAATCGGTTTGATTTCTTCCGGTTTACTTGGCTGTAGATAGAGCGTATGCAATTGATAAATCCGTTCCAGTTCCTGAATCGGACTCGTGTGATCGTCGACCCGCAGATCGATGTACCGGTCGTTGAATCCACCATATCCGCCACCTTCTTTGACGACTAACAAGGCCGCTGACTGCATCCCCCGCGAATCCCCTCCCGCTGCTTGACCGGCTGCCAGTGCGCGTAATAGTCGTTCCGCAAGCGGTCCTTCCGTCGTCTCGAACACACGAGCCATCTCCTTGACTGTGTTGCCGTCAACTAAAATGTTGCCTTGCGCCGCGAAGTGTTTCCCGGCGATTCCGCCTGCCCAGTCGTTGCACCCTTCACCTGTAAACGTCGCACTTTTACCGGAGGCATCTACGATTCCGACCTGACGATCCGCCCGACCTTCGTCTGCTTCCGTCAGACGTTTCAAGACTTCATCCGCCGACTTACCTTCTGTAATCATCCGCAGCCCGTCTGGTCCGTAGGCTGTATTCGCAAAAGATTGGGTCGCAATGGCACCTACACCGGCCTTCGCAAATGGAACCGCACTGCCGACCGCTAAAAATTTAGATTGAACCGCTACACCCCAAGCTTGTTCCTTTTCACAATACCCAACGATTGAATATGTCATGTTCTAAAATCCCCCTTGATTGTCATAACTATCCGTTCGTCGTAGGGATTCCCGTTTCCTGCACACGAAAAACCTTCCGTCCCTTTCGAACGGAAGGTGAAGCTTCATTGAATCCCTAATACAACAGCGAGCAGAAGAGCACCGCAAGCCAGTACAATCCAAATCGCAAACAATTTCCAGACAAACCGTAACCACTTTTCATAAGGAATACCGGCAATCGCTAGAAATGCCATCAAGTGGGCACTTGTCGGAAAAATCATATTCGTCAATCCATCTCCGTACTGAAAGGCTAGTACGGCAACTTGACGCTCAATCCCGAGCAGGTCGGCGAGTGGTGCCATGATCGGCATCGTCGTTGCCGCTTGTCCACTTCCGGAGGGAATAAAGAAGTTCGTAATCAGTTGAACGATGTACATACCGATGACAGCAAGTGATGTCGGTAACTGTCCGACGGCGTTCGATAAGCCGTAGATCACGGTATCGATGACACGACCGTCCTCTAAGATGACGACAATCGCCCGGGCGAACCCGACAATCAAAGCACCGAATGTGACTGCTTTCGCTCCGTCAATCAAACTCTCAAACGTCCGGTTGACTCCCATCGTCACAATCCCGGCAAGGAGACCGATGATCAGGAATGATGCCGTCAGTTCCGTCAAATACCAGCCCCATTCGAAGATTCCGATGACGTTCAGTGTGATACCGCCAATCAATACGACCAGTACAAACAGATGTTTTTTCGAGAACCGTGAAAAGGTTGTCGTCGTCTCTTCTTTCCGATGTTGTTCCAGATCATGAACCAGACTTTTTGTCGGATCTTTTTTAACTTTTTGCGCATAATTCATCACATACAGAATCGTGACGACCAAAAAAACAAGATAGACTGCTGTCCGATAACCGAGTCCACTAAACAGAGGCACTTCGGCAATGGATTGCGCGACACCGACCGTAAATGGATTCAACATCCCGCCGGCAAAGCCGACTGCTGCTCCGAGACTGACGATGGCGGCACCGGTCATCGCATCGTATCCAAGTGCACGTGCTAACATAATGCCGATCGGAACGAAGATGATGGTTTCTTCCGCCATTCCGATCGTTGCGCCGGCCACCGAAAAGACGAACATCGTCATAGGAATCATGATGTGTCCCTTTTGACCAAACCGGTTGATTAATTGATTGATGCCGGACTCGATTGCTCCTGTCTGTCGGATGATCCCGAAGACACCACCGACCAAGAAGATGTAGAAAATGATGGCAGCGCCTGCTTCCATTCCTTTCGGGATCGCTTCAAACAAACCAAACAAGTTGACTGGAGCCGACTCGACCGCACGATACGTACCGTCAATGACAACAGTTTGTCCGTCCTGTTTTTCCCGATCGAACTGTCCTGCCGGTAATGTATACGTCAAGATGACTGCAATCAATAAAATTCCCATGATGATAGCATATGTGTGAGGCATCTTGAAGAAAGACCGGGCAGAAGCGTCTGTCTGTGGTTTCTGTTCGTTCATTCGTTTGCCCCCCTGACCTACTTTTAAAATTTTACTCTCTTAAGAGATAATGCCCTATTTATGGAAAAAATAACAGAGTATTTCGTCATTTAATTTTTTTGTAATATATTATTCACTGGTTTTTCTTTATCAGAAACCACAAAAAAACCTGACAATTGTCAGGTTTTACGACGTTCTCTGCTTAGGCGTTGAAAGATTGAACATCCAACGGTTTCGCAAGCGCTGTTTGAGCAAATGCTACGAACTGACCGAAATGCGCACTTGTGTTGTGTGATTCGATCGCTGCTTGATCTTCCCATTTCTCGATCATCATGAAGACATTTTCGTCTTCGATGCTTTGAAAGAGATCATAACTAATGTTGCCCGCTTCCATGCGTGATCCTTCGATCAGTGTTTTAGTAGCCTCTAAAAATTCTTGACGTTTTGCAGGTTGTACTTCTAATTTTGCTTCAATGGCGATCATTGGAAAGCCTCCTCTAAAATTTCATTAACTCAAGTATCGTAGCACCTTCCCTTTCGATTCTCCATTAAGATGCTTGTACGATTAAGGAAGTTATATTTCGGGTAAAAAAATGTATCATTTTGACATCAGAGAGGAGTCCATTCAAATGACGGTCGAGATTTTTTATTTCGATGATGATGGCGAGATTCCAAACAACCCGGATTTACCCGTTCTGATTTATCGTCATGTCTTTGACGATCCGTCTTCCATCGAAGATACCTTTCATTCGCACAATTGGCAAAACAGCTGGGTCGACGGCATTTTTGATTTCCATCATTATCACAGCGTCGCTCATGAAGTCATCGGTATCCTTGAAGGACATGCCAGCATCCAACTCGGTGGACCACTCGGAAAAACCTTTACTCTGACAGCCGGTGATGTTGTCGTTCTTCCTGCCGGCACGGGACATAAGGCACTGCACACCAGCCGACAATTTAAAGTCATCGGGGCGTACCCAAACGGTCAGGATTACGATACCTTGACAGGTGATCCGTGCGAACGGCCGGCGAACCTGGAACGGATTGCTCAGGTCGAACGGCCGCAAACGGATCCCGTTTACGGAAAACAAGGACCATTATTTGAACACTGGTAGCCGCGTCTGCTTTCCGTCCACTGGAAAGCAGACGTTTTTTTCTGTCGCATCAGTGGTAAACCCTACTATTGTGTTTTTTAAAGGAGGAAGAAAGATGAATGAGACAGAACGGACCGTCATACTTGCAGCACTGAAGCAACAAACCGTCACGCTTCCGGATCAGACTCACGTACGCGCACTCGGTCAAGGAACATGGCGCATGGGTGAAGATCAAGAGAAACGTCAGGCTGAAATCGAAGCGTTGCATGTCGGGCTCGACAGCGGAATGGAACTGATTGATACCGCGGAAATGTACGGGGAAGGTGCATCCGAACAGCTGATTCGTGAAGTGCTCAAAGAGCGACGCGACGAAGTGTTTCTCGTCTCGAAAGTCTATCCGCATAATGCCGGTGGGGAAAAGTTGCGCACCGCCTGCGAGCGGACACTCGAAAACCTCGGCACTGACTATCTCGATCTTTATTTGTTGCACTGGCGCGGTAGTATTCCGCTACAGGAAACAATTGATGGACTGGAACAGTTAAAAGCCGAAGGGAAAATTCGCCGTTGGGGCGTCTCAAACTTTGATGTCAAAGACATGCAGGAACTTCTTGCACTCGATAAAGGCGATCAATGCGCCGTCAATCAAGTGCTGTACCATCTCGGTTCACGCGGGATCGAGTACGAGTTGATGCCGCTTCTCAAACAACACGGGATACCGGTGATGGCGTATTGCCCGCTCGCTGAAGGCGGCAGTTTACGGGATCAGTTGCTGGACCATCCGACTGTCGAACGCCTCGCCGAAGAACACGGCGTCAAACCGGCACAAATCCTGCTTGCCTGGGCCATCCGAAGCGGTGACGTCATCGCGATTCCAAAAGCCGGACAAGCGCAGCATGTGGAAGAAAACGGGAAAGCCGCTTTGGTCGATTTAACCGAAGAAGAATTGGCTACACTCGACGAAGCGTTCCCGGCACCTACAAAAAAAGAACCACTCGATATCGTTTAAGGAGGAGTCAATGATGAACAAATCAGTCAAACTCGGAAAATCTAATTTAATGGTCAACCCAATCGGTCTTGGGACCAATGCGGTTGGAGGACATAACCTCTACCCGAACCTCGACGAACAGGCAGGTCGGGATCTTGTCCGCGTCGCCTTGATGAACGGAATCAACTTTTTGGATACCGCCTACATTTACGGACCGGAACGTTCAGAAGAACTGGTCGGAGAAGTATGGAGTGAAACGGTGGAGCGTGAAGAGGTCATTCTTGCGACAAAAGGGGCGCACCAACTGGTCGACGGAGATGTTGTCATGAACAACTCACCTGAATTTTTAAAACAATCGGTCGAGGACAGCTTAAAACGTCTGCGAACAGACTATATCGATCTCTATTATATTCATTTCCCGGATGATCAGACGCCAAAAGACGAAGCGGTCGCCGCACTTGCCGAGTTGAAGGCCGAAGGAAAAATCCGGGCAATCGGGGTTTCGAACTTCTCACTCGAACAATTAAAAGAAGCGAACAAAGACGGTCATATCGATGTCTATCAAGGAGAGTACAACCTCTTTAAGCGCGATGCCGAAAAAGAGATTCTTCCGTACATCCGGGAACACGGCATTTCGTTTGTACCGTACTTCCCGCTCGCAGCCGGTCTGCTTGCCGGAAAATACGATGCCGAAACGAAATTTGATGATCTTCGGAAAAATGATCCATTGTTCCAAGAGGATGTATTTAAAGACAATTTAGCCAAAGTCGATTTATTACGTCCGATCGCGGAAGCGAAAGATGCCGAAGTAGCCCATATCGTCCTCGCGTGGTATTTGGCACAAGACGGTATTGATGCTATCATCCCTGGTGCTAAACGGGCTGAGCAAGTCACGGATACAATCCGAACACTTGATGTGGAATTGACGGAAGAGGAAATCCGCCAAATCGATCACATCTTTAGCTGACCCAACAAAACCACGCCATTTTGACTTGGCGTGGTTTTATTTGAGCAAATTAAGCGAAAATCGGACAGATGACTCGTATGATGAATACAGAAGGGGGCGATTATTCATGAAACACCATTTTCATCTCACAGCCGACTGGCCCGGCAATCGGAATGATGTCGGACAGATCGAGACAGGTGAACTGAAAACGAAAATTTCGATTCCGGACGCAATGGACGGTCCAGGTGTCGGAACCAATCCGGACGAAATGTTGCTGGGGGCGGCAGCGACATGTTACATCATTACGCTGGCCGCGATGCTCGAACGCAACAACATTCCGAAAGTGTCCCTGACGATGGAATCGGAAGGAATCGTCGACGTTACGAACGGAGTCTTCACCTATGACGCCATCATTCATCGACCGACACTGATTCTTCCGGCGGACACAACAGAAGCGAACCTGACAAAAGCACGCCGTCTTGCCGAAAAAGCGGAAGGCTCATGTATGATTACCCGGGCACTGGCCGGTAATGTGAACGTTTCGTTAGAAGCGGTTGTGGAGTTGGCAGGTTAATCTTCCGTGTTTACGCAGTATGATACCTTTGACTTCATTTCCTGATTGGAAATGAAGTTTTTTGTAGTTTGATTCGATTCTTGCTGCACGATTTTCCGTTCCTTCGTATACTGAACTTAGTTTGGAATTTATTGGAGGTCATCAGATGTCATCGTTTCAAGAAAAGTTACGCAGTCAAAATACCGCAGCTTCACTATCCGGAAAAAGTTCACCGGTTCAACCAGCCGATTATACAGCCGAATTACTCACACATTTAAATGAACTCTTCTATAAATCCATTGTAGAGCTTCAACAAAATCAACTGACAGGAGAAATGATTGAAACAACAAATCATTGGCTCTCTGCATTAAACGAACCGCTTTTAGCCACTCCCCTGCACCGAGAATTAACTTCGTCTGCGGCTCTGCCTGTACAATATGAACGATCACTGAGAGCTTGGGACTTGATTGCACCGGGTCAAGAAAATCAAGAAAAACTGTTGCATCACTTGATTGATGAACTATCGACAGCTCAATCCGCGGACTGGATGGTCAGTTTTACCCGCCATTCCGGAATTCAAGCTCTGGTCCCTTCTCTTCAAGAAGCAGAACGTATACATAAGCCGATTCGTATTTTGACTTCATTTTATATGAACATTACAGAAGCCAAGGCATTACGCACCTTGATGCAGTTTAAAAATATCGAGATTAAAATTTATGAGCCAATCAAAAAAAATCAAGCGTTCCATCCAAAAGCGTATTTATTTACACGGGAAGCCAATTTACATAGTGCGATTATCGGTTCATCCAATCTATCAAAGTCAGCTTTAACAAATGGATTAGAATGGAATGTTCGAATTCCCCATTCTCCTCTCACCTCTTTAGTTTCTCAAGCACAAACCTTGTTTAATAATCTCTGGAACAGTGATGAAGCAATTTCCTGTACCTCAGCTATTTTAGATCAATATGAACAACACCATCTAGATTCTCCGAAGATCAAACAGTTTGTTGTGAATGATCGTGTTGCAGAACCACCTGTTGAATACGAAGTGATTCAACCAAATGAAATGCAACTTCCAGCTTTGGAACAATTACACCGCTTACGATTAAAGCACCAAACAAAAGCCATGGTCATTGCAGCGACCGGAACAGGAAAAACGTATTTGGCTGCTTTCGACGTCAAACAGTTTGCAGCTAAACGTGTTCTGTTTGTCGCCCATCGCGGAAAACTTTTGTCTCAAGCTGAAGAAACATTTAAAAAGATCTTTACGGATGCTCATGCCACTTTTGGTCGCTATCAGGCGAATCAAAAAGATCTCGATAAACAATTTACGTTTGCGACCATTCAAACCTTTTCAAAAGAAGTCCATTTGGAACAATTTGATCCCAATACCTTTGATTACATCATTATTGATGAGTTCCACCATGCAGCGTCCGAGTCTTATCAAAAAATTCTCAACTACTTCACACCACAATTTTTACTCGGGATTACGGCAACGCCGGAACGAATGGATGGATTAAATATCTTTAAGTTGGTCGACCACAACGTTGCGTACGAAATTCGATTATATGATGCTCTGGCCCAAGACTTATTAACGCCGTTCCATTACTTTGGTATTCAAGATGATGAAGCCATTGATTACGAAGCCATTCCGCAAAAAAATGGATTATACATTGAAAAAGATTTAGTGGAAGCACTCGAACGTTCTTCCCGGACGGAATATATTCTCGAGATGATGACTAAATTTGGTCACAGCGGTACAAATCAGGTCGGTCTCGGCTTTTGTGTCAATATTGATCATGCGGAATACATGGCTGCCGAGTTTAATCGACACCAAATCGAGTCATTGGCCATCACAAGTAAACAAACAGAATCAGAACGGGAACAAGCCATTCAACGGCTGGAAGATGATCGGGATCCACTATCGTTTATCTTTACAGTCGATCTTTTTAATGAAGGTGTCGATATTCCCAAAATTAATGTCATGCTGTTTTTACGTCCAACAGAATCTCCAACCATCTTTATTCAGCAACTCGGTCGCGGCTTGCGGAAACATGAATCCAAAGAATACGTTACGATTTTAGATTTCATCGGCAATAGTCAACGAGCTTTTGTAGCACCACTTGTGTTATCCGGTCAGCAATCTTTCCATTCAATCGACCGGTATCACGTAGCGAATGCTGTTCAAAATCATTTTCCGATTTTGCCTGAAGGATCTTTAGCGATTTTAGATCGTGTGACAGAAACATTTATCATTGAACAAATGAAAAAAATTGAGTTCTCGGCCAGTAAGCAGTTGCGTGAAAGTTACCAGCGTCTTATGACCATGATCGGCGACACACCATCATTAAATGATTTGGTCACGCATCCGGATGCTCCCGCCATTGAAACTATTATTCAACAGTGGAAAAGTGTCTTGCGATTAAAACAACTGGAAAAAGTAGCAACCGATGAAGAAGTGGCTTTGTTGCTTAATCTGGATACACGACGTGTGCTTCAACATCTCGAAAGTTGGTTCCCGATCCGTGAACCGTTTAGCTTGTTGATGGTTCAATTGCTGTTCAACCAGAAAACCATTACCGCTGATGATGTCATTCGAGCGACAGCAAACCGCTTTGCCGTTTCACCGGAAGCCTTAACACATCGTTTGCCTTTGATTCAGCATTTATTCAATCGCTGGTCTACTTCTTTAAAACATGATCGGATTATTTTGCTCGTGGAATCTGCCGCTGGTGAATATACATTCTCGGAAGAGATGACCCGGATTTTAGCCTTGTCACCAGAGTTAGTCGACTATTTGCAGGAGCTGATTCAAGCTGGTCTCCACTCATTTGAGCAACTTTCCGGAGGTGAAAACTGGTTGACTAGCCGTCAATCGCTGATTTCGAGAATGACATACAGTCGGTCTGTCATCCAGCGATTATTACAATCTCCGAGCCAGGAAGGTTCATGGCGTGAAGGTGTCGCTCAGGCCGGAAATGATTATGTATTATTCGTTAATTTACACAAAAATGAATCGATTGAAGATCAGTTGAATTACCAAGACTACTTTATTGATAAAGATCATTTCCATTGGCAATCCCAAAGTATTGCTACAGCTCACGGAAAAGCAGGGGAGCTGTACCGCCACCACGAAGAACGCGGAATCAAGATTCATCTGTTTATCCGCAAGGCTGAAAAAGAACAGGGCCGGTCCTTACCGTTTACGTACTTCGGTGAACTGATTCATAAACATAGTCACGGATCTAAACCGATTAATGTTGAATGGATTTTAAAAGAACCTTTAACTAGCGAAGAATTTATTTCGTGGAAAAAGCTTTCATAATTTTTTCAACAGCTGGTACATCAGCCGGCGCCCAACTTAAAGAATTCAACTGTTTAACCGGTACCCAGCGTAGTTCGGCATGTTCCAGTGCTTCCGGTGTACCCGATACAATCGTTGATTGAAAAGTCGATAACTCAACAATCACTTTTTCATATTCGTACCGTGTCGTTTCAATGTGATTGCCTACTTGAATCGTACAATTCAATTCTTCCTGAATTTCGCGGTAAAGAGACTCTTCAGGACGTTCACCCGGTTCAATTTTTCCACCCGGAAACTCCCAAAGGTTCGGTAATGACATGACAGGGCTTCGAAGAGCACACAGAATTTCGTTTTTTGAATTAGTCACTACTGCACCTACAACGGAAATCGTCTTTTTTGACATGCTGTTCATCCTCTCTTTAATCAATCATTTATGTCTATCCTAAACTACGACTCGTGAAAAAGAATCACTTCTTTCATGCGACTCCTACAGGAAAAAGCGCAGGAATCTGCGCTGTCAGAGACAAATAAGACCCGATTCTCGATTCCATGGAATCGAGAATTCTGGCTTATGTCTCGCCTGAGGAAAGCGCATGGAAAAGAAGCGATTCTTTTTTTACAAAAGTTATCCACACACTAGCAGCTATTTGGGTCAATCTTTTTTTATTCAAATTATCCACATGTGGATAACTTTCCATATGCTATACTTTTACTACTTATCCACAATCAGAAATGAGGAACTTATGTGCCACGTGAAATTTATCCGGTCGTCGTTAAAGCGACGGCCATCGAACAAATTACAAACGGACAACCGCTTCTGTACAAAGAACTGTTTCAGAAGAGCAATCATTTAAAAGAAGCCGGTGCCTTGCTCCGGCTGACAACAGAAGATAAAGAATACCTTGCGACCGGTTACTTTGGCAAGCAGGAAAAAGGTCTTGGCTGGTTACTTTCGACCGATGAACTGCAAGACATCGATGAAACTTTCTTCAAAGAAAAAATCGAGGTTGCCCTCGATCGTCGAAATGATTTTTTTGAAAATGATTTAATTGATACGTTCCGGGTTTTCAACGGTTCCGGTGACGGCATCGGTGGACTGACGATCGATTGTTTTGATCATCATTACTTAATCACGTTTGAAAACGAAGGCATCTATTCCTTTAAGCAGGATATTGTCTCGGCTCTTGAGTCACTCATTCATTTTAAAAGTACCTACGAAAAACGGGCTTTCCAGATCGACGGTCAACCTGTCAAAGGGGATGACTTCTTAGCCGGTGAACGTGGTGACTTCCCCGAAGTCCTGCAAGAAAACGGTCGACCGTTGTTGTACCATTTGGATGCCGGTATGCGCACCGGACTCGATATCCAGCAACGCGAGCTCCGTTCGATCGTCAAAGAACATGCCGCAGACCGACGTGTCCTGAATCTCTTTTCGGATACCGGTACGTTGACAGCATCGGCGTTGCTTGGTGGCGCAACTGAAACAACGAGTGTCGATTTCTCGACCCGGAGCCGCAATAAGACAATCGAACAACTCGAGCTGCATCAACTGGATCCGGCGACACAAACGATTCTTGTGCAAGATGCGTTTGATTACATCGATCAAGCGGACAAAAAAACACGGTTTGACTTTGTCATCGTTCATCCACCGGCGCTCGTCAAAACACAGGCACGTCACTTCCGGGCCGAAGTTGATTTGACGGCATTGATTCAACAGACGATTCATATGACGCATCGTGGCGGGGTGTTGCTCGTGACGACGGATTGTCCGCTGTTTGATCAAGTTCGGTTTATGAAGATGGTCGATCAAGCCTTCAAAAAGCTTCGCCAAACGTACGATATCATTTGGGAAAGTACGCCATTACCTGATTTTCCGGAACACCCTTCTTTAAAAGAAGTCGCGTTAAAATCGGTTTTAGTCCGCCGTAAATAATCAATAATCCAACGATTCTGCTGATGGTTTTTTCATCAGCAGAATTTTTTTGGGATTAAAAGGAAAAGTATGCTGAATAGCGAATCATTATTCTTAGGAAAAATAAACACTCACGTAGTGATACTCACTTTTCCAAAATGCGACTGCTGATCAAAAGCTTGATAGGCAGCGTTCAATGCATCGATCTGACGAGGCACGTGCTCTTCGATCACAAGATCAATGACTCCATCCGCTACGAGTTGCGCGACTTCTGCCAAGTGCTTTTTTTGCTGTAACATCTCTTCCTCTTTCCCTTTCAGCAATGGAAGAGCAACAAAGACGGCTTCGAGCGTTAGTGCCTTACTGTGCATCGGGGTCAAATCTTGTGTCGTCCGCGTCGCGATAGAGATGATTTTGCCACGTTCTTTTGCGAGGATGAAGGACTCTTGCAAATGATCTCCTCCGACCGTATCGATGATGACATCAAATCCGTCATGACCAAGACGTTTTAAAAGTTGTTCGGCTGATTCTTCCCGGTAACGGTGTGGACGAATCCCATGCTCGTCCAGCCACGTTGCTTTTTCATCATTTGCCGCACTTGCCGTCACGTCACACCCATAGTGTTTGGCGAGTTGTCCGACAAGATGTCCGACACCACCTGTTCCACCAGCTACATACAATCGCATCCCCGGATAAACGGCTGCCCGCTCCTTCAATACTTCCATCGCTGTCAGACTGATGACCGGCAAACATCCTGCAGTCGCAACGTCAAGATGTTCCGGTCTGTGGACCGCCATCTGTTCCGGAACCAGCATCTCCTCCGCCAATGCCCCGGACCGGTTTCCGAGTCCACCACCAAAGGCAATGACGTGATCGCCGACGGAAAAAGACGTCACACTCTTTCCAGTTTCAATGACTGTCCCCGTAACATCGCCCTGGAGAATTCCAGTTGACGGTGCTGCCGCCACATGACCAAAAAACATCTTTGTGTCCAGTGGATTTAGGCTCGTCCCCTCAACTTTGATCTTTAAATCGTAGTTCCCCGTTTGATCGAGTGTGACGTCTTTTTCTGTTAGCGCAGCGTCCTTCCCGTATTGTTCGACGACAAATGCTTTCATTTTAGTTCCCCCTTTTTTCATCATCAGTTTAACACGATTCAGAATACTCTAACATTCTCGCTTCATGATATGATGAAGTTACCTTAACTCAGAAAGGACGTTTTTTTCTTGAAACATGATTTGATTCGTCGTTTGACTACATATGCAAAAATCGATACCCAGTCGAACTACGCCAGCACAACCGTCCCGACAACCGAAGGACAATGGACGCTTGCTCGACTTCTCGTTGATGAGCTGAAGGAAATTGGGATGAGTGATGTGACTGTTGATGCCAATGGATATGTCATGGCGACACTTCCTTCAAACACAGATGCCGATGTCCCAACGATTGGATTTTTAGCCCATCTTGATACGGCGACTGACTTTACAGGAACAAACGTTAATCCGCAAATCGTCGAAGATTATGATGGCGAAGACTTGGTCCTCAACGCGACGCTCCCTGTCATTCTGTCACCAAAGGATTTCCCGGCCCTGAAAAACTATGTCGGACATACACTGATGACGACAGACGGGACAACTTTGCTTGGCGCAGATAATAAAGCCGGCATCGCCGAAATCATGACCGCGATGCACTACCTCATTACCCATCCGGAAATCAAACACGGTCGGATTCGTGTTGCTTTTACACCGGATGAAGAAATCGGTCGTGGTCCGCACCATTTTGATGTCGCGGCCTTTGATGCAAAGTTTGCTTATACAGTCGACGGTGGTCCACTTGGCGAACTCGAATATGAAAGCTTTAACGCCGCTGCGGCAGAAATCGTTTTCCATGGCACGAACGTCCACCCAGGGACGGCGAAAGACAAGATGGTCAATTCGCAAAAACACGCGATGGCGTTCCAAAACCGGTTACCGGGTGACGAAGCTCCTGAATTTACGGATGGTTTCGAAGGATTCTACCATTTGATTTCGTTTGAAGGATCGGTCGAAAAAACGACGGTCCAGTACATCATCCGTGATTTTGACCGTTCTAAATTCGAAGCCCGGAAACACTTCCTGACGGCTTTGGTCGAAGAATGGAACAAGAAATACGGGGCAGGCAGTGTCGAAATCACACTAAATGATCAATACTACAACATGCGTGAAAAAATCGAACCACACATGGAAATCGTTGATATCGCCCATGCGGCGATGGAATCACGTGGTGTCACACCAATCATCAAACCGATTCGTGGCGGGACAGACGGCTCTCAGCTCTCTTACATGGGACTTCCGACACCGAACATCTTCACGGGCGGCGAAAACTACCACGGAAAGTTTGAATTCATTTCCGTCGACAATATGGTCAAAGCAACAGAAGTTGTGGTTGCGATTGCGGAACGATTCGCTCAGTCTTCGAAATAAGATCACTCAAGAAAAGCAGATTCTCAATACGAGAACCTGCTTTTTTTCATGAAGAATGCTGTTGCTTCTTTAAACGATAAATGTATCCGAGTAGCAGAAAAATAATCAAGGTCGAGGCAATCATTAATTCCTTTGACCATTCTCCGATGAAGGAATTCGGATTCTTTTCGATTTTTGGAATCTTCTCCTCCATTTGCTTAACTTGTTTTTCCGTCACCTTAAATTCATCGTTCCATGTCCACGTCCGTTCTTTCCCCTCGACGCGAATCGCTACTTGGTACGTGCCGGCTTTTAAAATCCCCATCGTCTCAATCGGCACTGTCATATAGGTCGACGGTGCAAAGCGAACGTCCATTTCTTTTCGAACGACGACCTTTTTATTTTTCGAAATGACCGCTTCAAATTTCATCGGTTTCGTAATCGTCGCGGCTTGGTTCACAAGCTTCACCAAAACGTTCGGGCGTGTCAGGTAGGATTTGGTTTGAATCCCTTCATACGTCAATTCAGGAGAGACGTCTTTAATCTCGGAACGGACCTTCAATCCGATAATATAGGCATGTCGGTTTTGAATCCCAATCGTATCTTCTTTTGTTTCGTTTTCGTCGAATTTTTTTTCGACCCGGATCCCTGCTAGAACGGTTCCAGTCAGTTCATTTGGAATTTGCAGGGGTAAGGAAACAATCTTCGATTCGCCGCCTTTGATGAAGGTCGATTTCGTAGATGGTCGAATCATTTCCGTTAAGGAAACAGAAGCAAGCGGAAGCGGTTTTTTCTGCTCATAGACGATTAATCCGTTCCCATTCGTCGTTGCGTTACGAATGGACGTCAAAAATGTTTGATCGTCCGAACCGTGATTGTAGATCCGAACTCGGACATCCGTTTTTTGATTGCCCGCCATTCGTAAATCAAAGTACGTGACACCCGAGTCGACTTGAAAGTCGTTTGGTATCGCTTCGATCGAAAAGTTAACAGGTGCATCTGCTTTGACAAAAGACGAACTGCCTGCACTGAACAACAGATACAATATGACGGCAAGACTGCTGATTCCCCATTGCTTCATCTCTATCCCCCCTTTATCTCACATCAATTCACGACGTCAGAGAGTACCCACTCGAGGGTGGCCGTGTGTGTTCCTTTAACTTGTGTATTAATCGGAACGTTTAATGAGATGCGAGGTTCTTGTTGTGCCAATGCTTTTGGCCAGTACACCAGCCAGGTCGAGAACGTACCGGCAGCTGAGGATAAAATCGTGGTTCCATCTGTTGCACCTGCGGTTAATTCAATGTCTTGGGTTGTCGGAGCCGGAACACCCGTCAATCCAATGACTGATTTAACAATCCCGTTTTTGATGGACAGCTTCGTCCCCGCCAATGATTCCTCAGAGGTTTCGGAATTTTGAAATGCCCCAAGCTTTACGTTCACATCCCACTGTGAACGAATCGCGCGTCGATCGGTCACTTGCAAAAATGGTTTTTCATCCAGTGCTTGATACACTGCTGAATTGGTCGCAAGCGCTTCATGCGAACCAAAATTAAAATCCGGTGCATAGTCAAGAGTAAGAGGTCCTGTTTCGCCTGTTGGATCGTTTCCTCCATCACCAATCGGATCATAAGGATTTGCCGGATCCGGTGTTTCCGGATCAACGATGACAGGAGCTTTATCGGTCGTGAAGGTAATCGTCGCTTGTGAGTTTCCGGTCGACGTCGTAGCCGCAAATGCGGAAGTCGTCCCAAGCAGTAAAGCAGCACTCATCAATACCGATGTCACAGCAAATTTTTTTCTCATCTCAGTTTCCCCCTCTTTTTAAGGCGCATTGATCAAATTCCATTGAATATCTGCACTGTACGTTGAAGGTGTAGCCTGTTTTCCTGTCAGATCGAGAATGATTCCTTCCTCTTTGGCATAGACGAGTGGTGATTGATTTTGGTTCGCTGTCATCTGTCCGGTTGCGACTTCAATCTCTGTTGCTTGCAACAGCTGTTTTTGAGTCGATGTCTTGAAATACAAAACATCCTCCAATACATTGCCTTCCGTACTGGTCATCGGACGCGTCAGACTCGCTTGCAATCGCCAGTTGTACCCCGTTGCATTTTCATGTGCAATTGAAATGGTCATTGGTGCGAGGCGGGCGATGATGGTTTCCTGCCCCGTCAACTCGTGACTGCCAAAGTCAAGCGTCGGCGGTACGGTCAGGCGAAACGTTGGTCCGATTCCGAGTGTTGCCGTTGCTGTGTTACCACTTAATACATTTAAATCAATCACACCATCGGTCAATGCACTGTTGAAGGTATAGGTTTTATCCAGACCAACCGGTAGTTTGCCGACTTTAAACGATAACGTGAAGCGATCGCTGCTCAATACAGACAGCTTTAGGAAGGAGCTCACATCAGCATAAATTTGATTGTTTGTCCGATCAATCACCGGTACAACATCGACCGTACGTGTTCCGACTCCAATTATGCCGATTCCTAATAATCCGCTGTATCGATACTGAAGTTGAACCGAGTCCGTCTCAATACTTTGCATCACTTCCGGGGGTAATCGAAAAATAATATAGCCACTGGATAGATTGACATTTAAAAGACTCGACACCGTGTTAACGAGTTCAATTGTTTTTGTTGTCGCATTGTACGTAGCACTTAAACTCGAGGTTCCTAATAACGCGACACCTGCAAGACGAGGCGAAACAACTGGTCGCTGGGATGGCGTCTCTTTTTTAGGTGCTTCCGGGACTGGTAGTTCTTCCAGCGACGATTCCGTGTCTTCTGAGGGAAGTTGATTCTGCTCTTCGTTCAATTGATCTTCTGACGACGAAGGTTCAGCAATCGGAGATTCTTCATTATCAGATGTGGATGGTTCTGGGGTCATCGGGATGTCGCTCTCAGGTGTGGAAGGAACTGCTGGCTCATCTTTTTTTGAATCAGGTGGTAAGGTTACTTCGGTTTCATTTGGTTCTTCCGGAGATTCCGTGTCGGGCGTTGACGTTTCCTCTTCTTCGTTTGTTACCTCCGGTTCCGTTGGTTCGATTAAGGTTTCGCACGCTTTCTTTTTTTCTAAAAGAATCGGATCATCGAGCGAGTTCGTCTCGATTTCCATTTCTTCTAATAATTTTTTACAAATTTCAACCGTTAACGGTTCTTCTGATTCAGTCTGGTTTGTGATTGCCCGACTAGTGTCAACCGGCATCACGAGCGAATAGAGCAAAATCATGATTATGATGAGATTCGGAGAACGATTTTTATACATGCATCTCTTTCCCTCCCATTGACCTATTTCATTAGACCTACTCATATTATCGGTAATTTCCTTTAAAACAGGTAAATAAACCAATTAATGGGTATTTCAAAAATGTACTTTAGAGATTTTTTTCTTGAAATATGATTTTAAGTATCAACCGCTCATTTTTTTACTTTATTTTACTTTTCCAGAATTACAGTTTGAATTAAAATTTCAGCAAGAAAAATACGCCTTTCCATCGAAAGACGTATATTTCCCTTACTTTTCTTCTGTTGTTGTTTGTTGGTCTGGAATTGGTAATTGCACCATGCTGCCTGATCCGCTGACAAGTGGTGATTTTCCGTCCCATTTTTTGACGGCTTCGTACTGGATCATCTCTTCCGTCAACGTCTTCTGTAATTCTTTTTGGGCTTTGGCGAGTCCTTGTGCTTCAATCAACCGGGCATCTGCCGCACCTTTTGCTTCTACCCGCAACCGTTCTGCTTCCGCTTTTGCGATTGCCAGGTCTGTTTTCTTTTTATCTAATTCTTGTGAGGCCTTGACCCGTGCATCGATGGCTTCCTGCGTCTTCGCATCTGGTTTCGGTGCTCCGAGTGCGACGTCTTCGATGATGAACCCAATCTTTTTCACATCCTGGGCGAACTGTGTCTGAATGCTTGTCGAGACATTTCCGGACTGTTCTCCGAATAGCTCAAGGACCGTGACTTTTGAAATTTGCTCACGCGAGGCATCATAGAGACGTTGCTTTAAATAACCCGCAGCAATCTCATCGATTTCAATCGGACCAAATTTATTAAAGACTTCCGTCACTTGATCAGGTGATACCGAAAAGCTGTACGTAAAGTCGACGACGATATTTTTCCCGTCTTTTGTCGCCAGTGTCATGTTGTCGAGTGATTTTGTCTGTGTCCGGATCGGATACTCGGTTACGCGCGTAATCGGTGAAACGATATGCCAGCCTTGTGACAACGTCTCATCTTGCACACCACTCGATGGCTTATAGACGACACCGACTTGACCCGGTTCGATTTGTTCGACGATAAATGGTGTCATCGCAAGAAGGGCAACGACGATCACCCCCGCAATGATCATCGATGGGCGGATGCGTTTTTTTGGTTTAATTTCTCTCATTTAGAATCCCCTTTATCAATTTTGTCTTGGATGTACTTGTACAGTTCAATGGCTAGCAAGACGATGAGTGCAAAAAATAATAATGTGAAAAGTGCTGCCATGCCGTCCTCCTCCTTTGTGAACTCCTTACTTCATCTTACGCTTCAGACTGGAAAATGTTTCATTTTGATTAAAAGCATGGTTGCTAATTTTCGTAATCCGGTCTAAGATGTAAAGAACTTTGTCCTTGAAACGAAGCGTATCATTTTGTGGTACACTCGTAACAGCACATCACACACTAGAAACGAGGGTTCATCTCTATATGATTACAGTACAAAACGTCGGTCTCCGCTTTGCGGACCGCAAATTATTCGAAGACGTCAACATCAAGTTCACACCAGGTAACTGCTACGGTCTCATCGGTGCAAACGGTGCCGGTAAATCAACGTTCCTTAAAATTCTTGCCGGCGATATCGAAGCGCAGCAAGGAGACGTCATCATCACTCCGGGCGAACGTCTTGGTGTCTTGCGTCAGAACCATTACGAATACGAAGAGTTCCAAGTCATCGAAACGGTCATGATGGGACATAAACGTCTTTATGAAGTCATGAAAGAAAAAGATGCCATTTATATGAAAGAAAACTTCTCGGATGAAGACGGCATGCGTGCCGCTGAACTCGAAGGTGAGTTCGCGGAAATGAACGGGTGGGAAGCAGAGTCGGAAGCGGCGATGCTTTTACAAGGTCTCGGAATCAAAGAAAACCTGCATACGAAAACAATGGCTGAATTGACGGGTGGCGAAAAGGTCAAAGTCTTGCTTGCACAAGCTTTGTTCGGTAAGCCGGATATCCTGTTACTCGATGAGCCGACCAATGGTCTTGACTTGAAAGCCGTTAAATGGCTCGAAGAATTCTTGATCGGATTTGAGAACACGGTCATCGTCATTTCCCACGACCGTCACTTCCTCAACAACGTCTGTACGCACATGGCCGATCTCGACTACGGAAAAATCCAACTCTACATCGGAAACTATGATTTCTGGTATGAGTCAAGTCAGCTCGCTTCACGTATGGCCGGCGACCAAAACAAGAAAAAAGAAGAGAAAATTAAAGAACTTCAAGCCTTTATCGCCCGTTTCAGCTCGAACGCCTCAAAAGCGAAACAAGCGACATCACGGAAGAAATTGCTTGATAAGATCACACTCGACGACATCCGTCCGTCTTCACGCCGTTATCCGTTCGTCGGCTTCACACCGGAACGTGAAATCGGAAACGATCTGTTGATTGTCGATGGCATTTCGAAGACAATCGATGGCGTCAAAGTACTGGATAATGTTCGTTTCTCATTAAACAAAACGGATAAAGTCGTCTTTATCAGCCAAAATGACATTGCCATCACGACACTCTTTAAAATCCTCATGGGTGAAATCGAAGCAGACAGCGGGACTTTCAAATGGGGCGTTACGACGTCACAATCGTACTTGCCAAAAGATAACTCGGCCTTCTTCGAAGGATCGGACAAAACAATCCTCGACTGGTTACGTCAGTATTCGCCAGCCGATGAGAGCGACACGTTCCTCCGTGGTTTCCTCGGTCGGATGCTCTTCTCAGGCGAAGAAGTCATGAAAAAAGCGTCTGTTTTATCCGGGGGAGAGAAAGTCCGTTGTATGTTATCAAAAGCGATGCTCAGCGGCTCAAACGTGCTTGTTCTCGACGATCCGACGAATCACTTGGATCTTGAATCGATCACAGCCCTCAACGATGGCTTGATCGCTTATAAAGGCGCAATGCTCTTCAGCTCGCATGACCATCAGTTTGTTGAAACAATCGCAAACCGGATCATCGAATTGACGCCAAACGGTATCGTCGACAAAGAAACGACGTATGATGAATACCTCAACAATGACTCTGTCCAACAACAATTATCAACGTTGTATGCGACGAACTAAGTAATGAAACAAGAGACCTGTCCTAGCGGATGAGGTCTCTTTTTTGTAGACTGAAGACATCATATCCATCAGAGGAGGAAAAATGTTGCGCCATCGTGCCTGTGCAGCCTTAATCGAGAACGGTCGGATTTTAATGGTTCGTCTTGAGACAAACGATCGAAGTTTCTGGACATTACCCGGAGGGGGTCTCGAGGAACATGAATCCTTCGAACAAGCGGTCATCCGGGAAGTCCAAGAGGAGGTAAATCTCCGAGTCTCTATCCGTCACCGCCTCTATACGAATCACACGCCATCCGGACAGGAGGTTTGCTTTTTGGTCGAGCGGCTTGATGCATCCAAACCGGTTCTCGGACGTGATCCGGAACGGTCAACAGAAAAACAAATCTTGTCGGAAGTGAAGTGGTGTTCTCTCGTTGAACTGGAGGAAGATGTACAGATCTCAAAAATTTTAAGGGCTCTGAAGAAAATATCCCACCCCTTTTGTTAATAAAAGATTAACCAAGTGAAATAGAACTGTTCTGTTATGTTTACACATCCTTCACAATCAATTGATTAAATGAGGAAGTAGCAAGATAACAAACAACTTGGGGGAAATCATCATGAAACGTACACTGATCGTCGGTTTATCTGCAGCTGTTCTGTCGTCTGGTCTGATTCCAACATCTGCTGATGCGTATGCAACGCGTGACATCAAAAAGGTTGAATTTCTATCGATGGATGCACCAAGCACCATTAATCAAATGGTCAAAACATATACGGAAGCTAAGGTTAAAGTGACTTATCAAAACGGCAAGACGGAAATCAAACCGCTCGACTACAACCAATTGTTCTTATCACAAGATAAGATTGTTGAGAATAAAGGCGATAGGATCGCTGCCGGAACACCGATTGACGTCAACGGCGATCCAATCATCGATCGGAGTGTACCGGATAAACCGGAAGCATTCGTCTCTGACGCACCCGACTCCAATAGTCTGCTTGAAGTCCACGGCAAAAAATACATGGTCTCACACTTCGAATACGACTCGATTGATAACGCCGGAAATGAGGTCAAGGGACTTCCTGCCTCGATGACTTTGACAGAAGTGGTTCAAGATAAAAAAACAGGAAAATTGGCCGTCAAGAAGGCAAGTAAAATCGACTTCAAAAACGTCAACGGTCTGTGGACACCATGCAACGGCTCAACGACACCATGGGGCACACACCTCGGTTCGGAAGAATACGAACCGGACGCCCGTGCCTTTGAGTCGGATCCGGCTTCCTCTGCTTTCAAAGAAGTCAACGCTTTCGCCGAACGTTACTTCGGAACGAAAGCGAAAGCCAATCCTTATTTCTACGGCTTCACACCGGAAATCTCGGTGGACCGTAAAGGGAAATCATCGGTCGTCAAACATTACAGTACCGGACGCTTCTCACACGAAATGATGCAAATCCTCCCGGATCAGAAGACAGCCATCTTCGGTGATGACGGGAACAATACGATGATGTTCATGTATGTCGCGGATAAAAAGAAAGACTTCTCAAAAGGAACGCTCTATGCCGCAAAATTCAAACAGACCCAAGCAACGGACGGTGGAGCCGGGGATCTTGAATGGATCAAGCTCGGGCATGCATCCGATAAAGAAGTCAAACGTTTAATCGACAAAGGAACGAAGTTTAGTGACATCTTTGAGACAGCTGATGCACCCACACCTGGATTTAAAGCGGTTAAGACAGCTGCCAGCAAAAAGGTCGAGTATCTGAAGCTTAAATCAGGCAAAGAGAAGGAAGCGGCCTTCCTTGAATCCCGCCGTTATGGTGCGATGCTCGGTGCCACGTCTGAGTTCAACAAGATGGAAGGCATCACGGTCAATGAAGAAGATAAGAAAGCGTACATCGCCCTGTCTTATGTCTCCGGCAGTACAGAAAAACAAGAAGGTGCCGTCCAAGACGACATCCAGCTTGAAAAACGGGAATCCGGTGCCACTTTTGAAATCGATCTCGGTCGTGCCAAAGGCATCGACAGTCGTTATGTCCCGACTAACATGCAGGCACTTGTCATCGGAGAAGATTTAGCAAAACCGGACGCGTACGGCAATACGGCGAATCCGAACCTCGTCGCTAATCCGGATAATCTGGCATATTCGGCCGCATCAAAAACGCTCTTCATCGGTGAAGACAGCTCGCTCCACACCAACAATTTCGTCTGGGCCTATAACCTGAAGACGAAGAAGCTCTCACGGATTCTTTCCGTCCCGGTCGGTGCTGAAGCGACAGGACTCCGATCGCTCGATCACGTCGGTGGTTACAGTTACTTGCTCAGTAACTATCAGCATCCGGGTGAAGGATTGGATGGTAAACAAATCACAGCCGTCGATTCAAAAAAACTGGAGCAAGCGATGCAAGATGGCATCGGTATCCAAAAAACAGGCGGTGTCGGTTACCTATCCGGTCTGCCGACAGGTCAAAAATCATATTCTCACCGTTGAGACAACACAAGGGGCTGATTCAAAAAATCAGCTTCAGACGAAAGAGAGAGGTGGACTTCAAAGTCCGCCTCTCTCTTTCTGTTTTTTTAGACTCCTATGTTGCACGAGACTCCTTTAGGAAGATGATTGCTTGCAAACCGCTTTTGAATCACGCACGCAGTTGACTGGCCTCTTCTTCCACACGACGGAGTAATCCTTGCACGATTTTTTCCGTCTCCCGTTCACCTCCGAGTGACAACAGGCTCCGGCCGACAAAGTTGGCGCCTTCGTTTTTGCCGGTATAAATCAGCTGACAGCTCGTTTCGTCGAGCCGTTTCAGTGTAAACGTCATCTCGAGTTGAAAGATTTTAGCAAGAGTAAAGCCAATCGTGTTTTGCTTAAAGTCCGGTTCGCTTGTATACGCAAGATCCGTCACGATGTACGTCTCTAACCGGTTCCCCTGCATGTACGTTTGCCGATACGTCGAACCGACGACACCCGGTTTGCGTTCAATCACTTCGTGCTGGACGACACCCGGAATTAACCGTTGCAACCGATCGTGATCAAATAAATGCCAAGCCTGCTCGATTGGAACGTCGAGGACTTTTTCTTCGTGCCATGTCACCATCCGAACACCTCCCTTACTAAAAAATACCCTGATGTGTGCAGTTCTAACTTCAGACTACACACAGACAGGGTATTTGGCTTATTTTAATCGGCAATCACGATTTACTTTACCGTTTGACGTTCCAACGCATTCCCAAGGAACTTCGCGAGCTCCAGCATCCCGAACTTACCGGCGGCCGCTTCCGCATCCGAGTTGTAGTTCGTATTCGTGTTGACATCATACGTATAGATCGTTCCGTCCGCATCCTTGATGAATTCAATCCCGGCGACAGCAATCTGATTCGCTTGCAGGAAGGCTTCGTATTGCTGGATGATCGGATCATCGAATCCATCAACGACTTTAAACTTCATCGGAGTTTGTGGTGCTTCTTCCCCGACCGGGCAGAACAAGTCATCAATCACACACGCATCCGCCGGGCACAGTTCAAAGCCTTCTGATGTATCAACTTGTACGGCGTAAACGAATTTTCCGCCGACGAATTCACAACGCGTGATATACGGTTCAGGCGCTTGGATATACTCTTGGATCAGGGTGATGCCGTCGACCGGCTCATCAAAGGTCGGGCCATCGAGATACGTTTCAAGTGCTTCAATCGAATGGAACAACTGGACACCGAGTCCTTTTCCGGCACGATTGTGTTTCGTGATGAACGACGACACCCCGATGTTTTTCGCCGCTTCAGCAATCTGATCACGTCCGACGGCAGCCGTCGTTTTCGGAACACGGATACCGGCTTTTCGAAGAGCCGTATATTGATTGATTTTACTGACTTCCAGTCGCAACGCACGTGTTCCGTTGAAGACGGTCCGGTCGTGTTCCTCGAGCCATGCGAGCACCCCTTCCGTCAGTTCCGGCGCGTAGCGGTGCCCGCGCGTATGCGAAGACGCACTCATCCGGCTGTAGAAGACGCCTTCTGGCGGGATTTCATCAAGCGGGACCTGTCCTTCATCGAGATGCCACTGTTCATACGGCAACTCCAGTTCTTCGAGTCGTTTAATTAAATGGTCCGTCCATTCCTGGTTTTCGTGTAAGATATGAATTTTTGTCATTTGGTTTGACCTACCTTTCGTTTTTCTTCGACAAGCGGCATGACGTCGCGCGCGAAGCGTTCCATCTCTTCAAGTTGTGGTGAGAATTGAAGTAATAATAAGGAGACACCCACCTGCTCAAACGCAAGAATCCGTTCGGCAATCTGTTCTGGTGTTCCAATCAAATCAGGACGGAGTCCACGGTTGGAGACCGAATAATCGTTCCGTTTCACCTGTTGTTCGAGTTGCGATTTGCTGACGAAATCGTCGTACCCGACGTACCCGGCACCGTCTTCCTTGACGTCCGTGATCCGCTGCCACTCTTGAACAGCCTCTTCTTCCGTATCGCGGCAGATGATATACGCAGCCAGTCCAAAACTTTCAAGCGGCGGTTGCCCGGTCGCTTGTCGACGCGCCTTCATATCCTCAATCTTGACGGATACTTCTTCCACCGTTCCGCCGTGCATGACATAGGCATCACAATGATTGACGATGGTTTGTTTGCCGGCTTCACTTTCCCCGCCTGCGTACAACTTGATGCCCGGTCGTTGAACCGGCTTCGGATGCAGTTGTGTCTTCTCGAGCGTATAGTAGTTCCCGTCGAAGCTGTACGGTGAAGCGTCTGCCCATAATCCTTTCATGATTGTGACAAACTCTTCCGTCCGCGCATACCGTTCGTCATGCGCCGTGAAGATCCCGTTGTATTGCCGCGCTTCTTCTTCCCACCAGGCAGAGACGACGTTCAGTGTAAAGCGTCCGTTGCTGAGTTGATCGATGTTTGCTGCCATCTTCGCGGTCGTCGCCGGGTTATGGAACCCCGGACGGACAGCTGTCATGATTTCCAGCCGTTCCGTCGTCGCAGCAATCGCCGCTGCTGTCGTCCAGGCTTCAAGACTTGGTGCTTCCAGCCCTTTGATATCATTTAAGTTCAATTCCGCAATCAGCGTCGTCGAAAATCCGATTTGTTCTGCTGTTTGCGCCACCTGCTTGGCATAATCGAACGTCGCCGGCATCTGTTCGTCCTCGACGTTTCGTAACCACCCTCCAAAAATCGGTAACCAAAATCCATACTCCATCCGTTATGTCCCCCTTATTAAAAAAATCGCTCTTCTCGAAAATCGAAAAGAGCGACGGATTAATCGTGTCTGCTCTTATCTGTAAAGGGGTTGATCCCTTTAGGAAGTAGCACCTTCCGCTTATGATGCGGGGTTGCTGAAGTGTCTTCGGGCCATTCCCTCGACTTCTCTTGATAAGAATTATTGGAATTATCGTACACTTTTTAGCAGAGTAAAGCAACCACTAAACCTTGTTTTCCAATCGGAATTAAAAACAGTATCAAAAAAGGACGAGAGCTGGGCTCTCATCCTCCTTGTCTTAATATGGGGCAACAAATGTCGACTCTTCGACAGGTGCTTCTTCACCGCGGATGCGGTCATAAAACTTGGCGAGGGTGACGCTGAAGTAAGGTCCGACCCAGAGGAAGGCAATTCCAATCGTAATCAAACCGAGCAGGAACCAACCAATAAAGGAGAGGACAAGCATAAAGGCTTCCATCTTGTGACCATCCATCATTTGGCGTGAACGCGTAATGGCATCCAAAATACCGATTGACGGCTCGTCACGTAAAATGTAATAAGTCAGCATATACGAAAATGACTTGATGATTCCCGGAACGATCAACAGCAAGAACCACAATCCAAGAAGAATACCTTGAACAAGCGACAGACCAACTGCTTTCAAGAACAGCTTATACGGCTCGAATAAATCGACAATTTTTGCCTCTTCTTTACGGGCGACAGACAGCGCAAGCCATGCCCAACCGATCGCAAGCGGCAGGAACAGGATATTCAACACAAATCCAATCAAATCGATGAACTGAAAGTCTTCGTTCGGATCAGAAGAAAACGTTGCTGGAATCCCTTGAATGATGAGAAACAGTAAAAACATGAGTGCCATGAAGACCCAGCGACCGTTAAGTGACTCACGTGCCGATAGTTTTAATTCTTTAATCATAAAGATCCTCCTTAAAATAAGTTCTACTCCTATTTACGGCTTAAGCAGTAAGGAGTTTCAGTTATTTTCAGGATTTTCCTGTTTTTAGCTTGTGCAGGCGTGCTTTTTCGAGTTGACGTTGGCAAGCCGTATACAGCGAACGCCGACCATCGAGACGTTCCATCGCAAATGGGATAGCATGTTTTTTGGCTTGTGCGATGACATGGGCTGACGCCGCATGCGAAACACGACTTGTGATAACGACGATGGCATCCGTCTTTTGCGCGAGACAGGCAATTTTCTTCGCCGACTGGGCATCCCCTGCTAAATGAATCAGCTCGATTCCGGTCTCAGCAAAAAATGTCCGGTAGACCGGTGCCTGCTGTTCGTTTCCGACGATGACGAGCCGCATTCCTTTAAATGCTGCAAACTCAAGCGGCTCCTTGTCGACGTAATCGATGGGTTGTCCCGGCAGCGACGTCGTGACGAGCGGTGTAATCGGTTGTTGTTTCTTTTGGCGAATCCGGCGTGGTTGCCGGACCTTTTTCACGGTCGGTTTTCGCTTTATCTGCTTGGCATATCGCCCGGTCGATTTTTTTGAAACGATTGTCACGGCTATTTCTGCCGTCGCGTCTGTCGGTTTAGATTCTGTTGACGGATCGAACGGTTGAACAATCGGTTCTTCATATTGGAAAGCATACTTCCAGGCAATCGTCAGTGTTTCCGGATGACCTTTCCACATGACCAAGTCGACAAGTTGTCCTTCCTTCAATTGAAAGAATCGCATATCTTCGACCGGAGTAGCGTAGTAAAACGGTTTTCCCGTCTCATCCTTCAACGGACCGTTGACCGTCGACTCGATGATACCGTGATTTTTGACGATACATTTTTCAAAGACGATTCGTTGCTCCAGCGTCTTCATTTGATCGGTTGCGACGACGGCGAGTACTTCCAGTGACGTCCGCCGGTGGTCTTGATGGATAATCTGGACGCGGACTTCCATGCCGTGCTCGAGATTCCATTGGCGGATTTCCTTTTCCGAGATATGGCTGTTCGGCCATTCCTGCAACGATCCGCCTTTTAATTCCCGGACAAATGTATACGCATACCGTTGTTCGACGATCGGTTCGTCCGATTTTGGCAGTTCTGTCAGCGGACCGGGTGACGTCGGCTGCTCTTCTTTCGTCGGTTGAAGCACCTCTTTCGGATGCACACGTGGTGTATAGTAACGCGACAATTGAACCCATTCATCGATTCCCCGGATTTCCTCAAGCAACAACTCCCAATCTTCCGCCGTTTCAACGATCTGTAATTTACCGGCGACCAACGCTTTCGCCCGTTCCATGATTTGTTGCATCATCTCAAACAACCCCTTTGCTTTTTTTCAACTATAGCAAGGGGGTTTCGTGTAGGTTGGTCTAAAAATAACCAGGTATTTTTTTGTTAATGGTTAGGTTTTAATTTCGATTGACGGATCACCCAACCGGTATTTTTCGACGGCCACAATTAAAATCGTGATGATCACAAGCAAAAACCAAGACGACAGTTTTCCGAAGTCGACCAGTTCCCAGCCCTCCTCTTGATTCGGGTAGACCCATCCTTTAAAAAACGTCACGATATTTTCAGCGAGCCAGATGAACCAGGCGATCAGACCAAATGATAAAACCAGCGGCATCCGGTAGACGGTCTCATCCAACCGGTAATAGACCCAGGATCTTAAGAAAACAACGGCAACAAGTCCCATTAACAGCCAACGGAAATCAAATAACCAGTGATGGGTAAAAAAGTTTAAGTAGACTAACAGCCCTAACAAGGAGGCGAGAAGCGGACGGGGAAATTCTGTGATCCGGAGATCAAACCGGCGAAAGGCCTGGCAGATGTAGCTCGCGACACTCGCATACATGAAACCGGCATAAAGCGGCACACCAAACACCTTGCTCCAGGCGTCTTCCGGATAACTCCAGGAACCGACCTGGACTTTAAACAACTCCAGTCCCAAGCCAATCGCATGAAAGATTAAAATCAATTTGAACTCTTCTTTTGTTTCGTAACGTGTTACAAGCAACATGATTTGAACAAAAAGACACCATACTAAAAGCAAGTCATAGCGCGCGATCGGTTCCGACGGAAGGTACCGGGATACCGCAAGCGCCAAGAAAATCGCAACCGGAAAGACACAACAGATGGCCTCGAGATATGTAAAACGGATGAAATGGCGGATTTTTTGCATGAGGTGACCTCCTTTTCATTAGTATACGCATCCGGAGAAGTGATTCCCTCCACCTCAAGATGGAAAATATCGGATTCACTTCAATTTTCTCCATCAAACATGGTACAGTTAATGAATCAATTTTACTCCGAAACGAGGTGTCCTCCATAAATGAGACAGACAATTCAAACGTCCTGGCTGTTACGCTCCGTCCTGAAATGGACATTGTTCTTATTTGGTCTGTTTTTACTCGCCGTCGGTTCATCGATGATGATTACGGCACAACTTGGCGTCTCGACATGGGACGTCCTTCATTTGGGTCTTCAAAACAAAACGCCCTTTTCCGTCGGGACGATCATTCTCCTCGTCGGACTGTTGCTTGTGTTCGTCAAGTATTTGCTCGACCGGGTCACACCCCAAATCGGTACGCTCGTCAATGCGATTTTTGTCGGGGTGTTCATGAACCTCGTCCTCAGTTCAGGTCTTTTGCCGTCGTTTTCTTCCGTATGGCAAAACACGCTGTGGCTGATTGCGGGAATTTTTATCATCGGAATGGGCGCCGGCCTTTATGTCGCCGTCGGTTACGGTGCCGGACCGCGTGATGGACTAACACTGACACTGGCGGAACGATTCGGAACGTCGATCCGGATGATGCGGACATTCATGGAAATCACCGCCTGCGGAATCGGTTGGCTGCTCGGCGGACCGGTGTTCTTCGGAACGATTTTATCGATTTTCTTGATTGGTCCGTTCCTGCAGTTTTGGTTGGGTCATTTCCGCCGGATGATTGCTGCCATCGATGCCGGAACGATTCCCCGGAAACAACAGAAAATTAGTTAAGTCGTTTGACTCGATACCTTTTCATCCGAAATGGTATCTTTTTTTGTGGATGAAGCATATTAGTTGCAGCATGAAAACAGACACGTTATATTCGTTTACATATCAATCTTTGATACGTCAAGGATTTTTCGAACGAAGGGAAGGATGTGATGACTTGAGTATTTCTTGTACTGAAAAAGGACGATTGATTTATGCGCTCGTCTCCGTCAATAAGACAATCGCTCAAAAATTTGATCTTTGTACGGACGGTTTCAGCCAAACCCGGATGGATCTGCTCGCTCAACTCGAGGTGGATACGACGATCAGCCAAAAAGAACTGCAACAACGCGTCAACGTCGATAATGCTGCCGTGACACGCCACTTGAAGCATCTCGAAACGAACGGGATGATTGAACGTGTCCGTTCAGCAACGGATAACCGCGTCATTCTCGTTTCATTGACGCAAGAAGGTGCCACCCGCATTACACGACTACGTGAGCAAAAAGATGAATTCCTCGAGCAATTGCTTGAAGGATTCACGGCAGACGAACAACATCAGCTGGCTCAAATGATGCAACGAATTGAAACGAATGCCCTCACTTTACCTAAAACAACGGTTAATTAAAAAGGAGAATGTCAGATGACTACACAAACTACAACTGATTTCATGGAAATCGTTAAAGGACGCCGCTCGATTCGTAACTACGACACAAACGTCAAGATTTCTAAAGAAGAAATGACACAAATTCTCGAAGAAGCAACACTTGCTCCCTCTTCTGTGAACATGCAACCGTGGCGTTTCCTCGTCATCGACAGTGCTGAAGGGAAAGCGACACTCGCACCACTCGCTAAATTCAACCAAGTCCAAGTCGAGACATCATCCGCTGTCATCGCTGTCTTCGGTGACATGAACGCGATCGATCAACTCGAAAACATTTATGATACAGCAGTCGCACAAGGGCTCATGCCGCAAGAAGTCCGCGATCGTCAAGTACCTGCGATTCAAGGCATGTACGAAAGCGTTCCGGCGAGTGCTCTCAAAGACAGCATCTTGATTGATTCAGGTCTCGTCTCGATGCAATTGATGCTCGTTGCCCGTGCGCACGGCTATGACACTAACCCGATCGGCGGCTATGAAAAAGATCAAATCGCCGAAGCCTTCGGTATGGAGAAAGACCGTTACGTTCCGGTCATGCTTCTGTCCATCGGAAAAGCCGTCGACGCTGGATACCCATCCGTTCGTCTGCCGATCAACGACATCACAGACTGGAAATAAGCAGTACCCGTACTAACCAAAAATAGAGAACAAACAAAAAGGGAGATTATTACTATGACAACTCAAACAACTACAGACTTTATGGAAATCGTTAAAGGACGCCGTTCAATCCGGAACTACGACACGAACGTCAAAATTTCTAAAGAAGAAATGACACAAATTCTTGAAGAAGCAACACTTGCTCCCTCTTCAGTCAACATGCAGCCGTGGCGTTTCCTCGTCATCGACAGTGCTGAAGGGAAAGCGACACTTGCACCACTCGCTAAATTCAACCAAGTGCAAGTCGAGACATCATCTGCTGTCATCGCTGTCTTCGGTGATATGAATGCAGTCGACAGCATCGATACAATCTATGATATGGCTGTCGAAAAAGGCTTGATGCCGCAAGAAGTCCGTGACCGCCAAGTTCCTGCCATCAAAGGCTTCTACAGCCCGGAAGATACAGAGACACTTCGCGACAGCATCTTGATCGATTCAGGTCTCGTTTCAATGCAATTGATGCTTGTGGCACGTGCGCACGGTTATGATACAAACCCAATCGGCGGCTACGAAAAAGATCAAATCGCTGAAGCCTTCGGTATGGAGAAAGACCGTTACCTTCCTGTCATGCTCCTTTCGATCGGAAAAGCAGTTGACGCTGGTTACCCATCGGTTCGTCTGCCGATCAACGACATCACAGACTGGAAATAATCACAAACAACCAACCGGATTCCTCAACAGGAATCCGGTTTTTTTGTATACTGACCAAAAGGAGCTGGTCAAATGATGTATGATGTCACGATTATCGGTGCCGGGATCGCCGGAATCTTTTTAGCCCATGAACTGATGGAACAGGGACAGACGGTTCTGTTGATCGATGCCGGAAAACCACTTGCGCAACGGACGAAACAGGAAGCCTACCTCGGTTTTGGTGGACTCGGTAAATCAGAAGGAAAATACAACTATTCTGCCGGATTCGGAGGTGAACTCGCCGAGAAACTTGGAGCAGAGACGACGCTCCGCTTGATGCACCAAGTCGATGCGCTCCTTTGCCGCTACGGAGCAGATCAAGTCGAGTCGTACTCCACGTCCAATCCCGTTTTAGCTGATCGGGCCAAAGTGGCCGGTCTTGAGACAATCGAAACGACGGTCCGGCATTTAGGGACCGCACTATCGGAACGGATTTTAAGACGGCTCGAAGCCGCACTTCACGAACACGTCATCTTTCGTTTTGAGACGGCTGTTGCGACAATCGAACGGCAAACAGACGGATTTCTGCTCACAACTGAACACGAAACATTTTCGAGTCAACGCGTCGTCTTCGCGACCGGACGCTCCGGTACTGCCTGGATGCAGGAGCAACTTCAGTTGTTAGGTCTGGCTCAAAGCAAAACCCGTCTCGACCTCGGCATCCGGATCGAGATGGAAGAAACGGCATTCCGGACGTTGTTACAGGACACGTTCGAAACAAAACTGGCCTATGCGTCAGCAGCAGGGACCGCCGTTACATATTGCATGAATCCGAAAGGACGGATCATCCGCAAACATCAGGAAGGTCTCGTCATGCCGGACGGGCAAAACTTCCGCGAACAGCATTCCGGCACGACCAACTTGAACTTCACGCTGTTTTTACCCCGCTACTTTGCGACACTCGAAGAAGCGAATCATTATGCCGCTTCCGTCATCGGACAGATCAATCAAGGGACAGACCGGATTGTCGTGCAACGACTCGGGGATTTGCGGACCGGTCGTTCGACGCAGTCAGGTGCTCTCGCCGAAAACAAAGTGCGCCCGACACTTGAAGCGACAACGGGGAATCTGATCGAGGAAGTCCCGGGCACGGACATCACGGTCTTGTTGGAATTTCTGGAACGACTTGAGCAGTTACTCGATACGCCGCTCTCAAACGACACACTGCTGTACGGCATGGACGGAAAATTTTATGCTCCGATGCTGTCGACGTCTGTCACCTTTGAAACGGACATCCCGGGACTGTATGCCATCGGCGATTGTTCCGGTGTGACGCATTCGTTGTCGCAAGCCGCTGCGAGCGGACTGTATCTTGGACAACACCTGACACAAAAACAGCCGTCCTAAGAGATAAGTTCCCTTAAGACGGCTGGTTGAACGTGCAGTGCACTTTATTTTTTAAACGCTTCATACACCTTCAGCTGTTTGCCTTTGACTTTTGTCGTCTTCATTGCCCGCAAGACGAGTGGACCTTTTCCGTTCAGGATTTCCACATACGTGACGGTATCCTGAATCGTGATGATCCCGATGTCTTGAGCGGTCATGCCTTCAATTTTCGCAATCGTTCCGACAAAATCAACGGCACGCAGTTTCTTTTTCTTCCCGCCGTTAAAATACAGCTTCATGATATCCGCGTTAAGTTGCTCCGTTTTCGAGGCCCGGACGTCTGCCGTCGTAATTTTCTCTTCAAACGCATCCGCCGTCCGAATCAATTCCCGCTCAGTCGGTGCCTGACGTTTTTCAATCGCCTCACCGCGGTACTGTTCGACTTCACGCAGACGACGCATGTCCGACTCCGTTACTAAGCTGATCGCTTTTCCGAGTGCTCCGGCGCGCCCAGTCCGGCCCGTCCGGTGGACATAACTCTCTTTTTCGACCGGCATGTCGTACTGGATGACGTGCGTGATGTTCTCGATATCGATTCCCCGTGCTGCAACATCCGTCGCGACGAGATAGCGGAACTCACCGGCCCGGAATGCTTTCATGACGGCGAGGCGTTCATCCTGCTCCATCCCGCCGTGAATTTTTTCGACCGGATAATCCATCGAGGCCAACCCTTTGGCAACGAAATCGACGTGTTCTTTTGTCCGGCAGAAAATCATGCAGCGATCCGGATTTTCGACGACCGTGACGTCTTTCAGAATCGCAAACTTCGTTTTGTCGGTTACTGTGATATAACTGTGTTCGATTTCGGCGATTTCCGTTGCCTTCGTCGTAATTTCAACTTCTTTCGGTGACTGCATGTACCGGTCACTTAACTGATGGATGTCTTGCGGGAATGTTGCTGAGAACAACATCGTCGTCCGTTGTTTGGGCAACTGTTTGAGAATCGTATCGACTTGATCAAGGAAGCCCATGTTGAGCATCTCGTCCGCTTCGTCAAGGACAAGGTACTTGACCTTTTCAAGCGATAACGTGCCCCGCTCCAAGTGATCGAGCACACGACCCGGTGTCCCGACAACGATATGCGTCTTTTGTTTCAGTTCCGCCACTTGTCCGCGGAATGGCTGTTTTCCGAAGACGGCTGTCGCTTTAATCCGCTTGTAGCGTCCGATGTTCATGACATCTTCCGTGACTTGCAGTGCAAGTTCGCGTGTCGGCGTCAAGATCAGGGCTTGCGGTTTGTTTTCTTCCCACTCGACGAGCTCACAGAGCGGAATCCCGAAAGATGCCGTCTTTCCGCTGCCGGTGCGGGATTTGACGATGATATCTTTTTCTGACAAAGCGACCGGTATGACCGCTTGTTGGACATCCGTCGGCGTATGGTAACCAAGTTGTTCAATCGCTTCTAGAATCGGTGCACTGAGTTGAAAATCCGTAAATGGTTTTTTAGACATAAGAATACCTCATTTATTTTATAGTTTATTGTAAAGTGTGATTAGTGAATCAGACGTGACCTCTCATTATGCGCTACTTTCGACAGGACGTCAAAAGAGCTTCCCACCTGTTGGCGGGAAGCTCGACTTGCTTATTTTGCTGAAACTGTATCTTTTTTGATTTGTTTACTGCGTAACTGACCACATGCCGCGTCGATATCCGTACCGTGCTCAAGACGCACACCACAGTTGAGACCGTTCTTTTTCAACGTGTCATAGAACGTAGAAATGTCTTCCGACGTACTCCGTTGGTATTGACCGTGCTCATCAACCGGGTTGTATGGAATCAAGTTGACGTACGTCAAGTGGCGTTTGTCTTCGAACAATTTCGCAAGCTCGATCGCTTGAGCTTTTTGGTCGTTGACACCACGTAAGAGAATGTACTCAATCGTGATTTTCCGGTTCGTCGTCTTGACGTAGTAATCGATGGCAGGCATCAATTTCTCGAGCGGAATCGCACGGTTGATTTTCATGATTTGTGTGCGGAGTTCGTTGTTTGGCGCGTGTAATGAAATCGCCAAGTTGACTTGAAGTTTTAGATCTGCGAATTTGTAGATCTTATCTGCGAGTCCACTTGTCGAAACTGTAATGTGACGCGCACCGATCGCAAGACCGTTGTGATCCTTGATGACGTTCAAGAAATCGACCATGTTATCGAAGTTATCAAACGGCTCACCGATACCCATGACGACGACGTGGCTGACACGCTCTTCTTTTCCGACTGCATCGAGGTGATGCTGAACGTTCATGATTTGCTCGACGATTTCTCCAGCAGAGAGATCGCGGCTCTTCTTAATCAAACCACTCGCGCAGAAACTACAGCCGATGTTACAACCGACTTGCGTCGTGACACAAACTGAAAGTCCGTACTTGTGACGCATCAAAACAGTTTCAATCAAACTGCCGTCATACAATTTGAAGAGGAACTTGATTGTTCCGTCTGCTGATTCTTGTTTCACGGCTTCTGTCATCGAATTAATCGCAAAACTCTGATCTAACAACTCAAGGCAATCCTTGTTGACATTCGTCATTTCTGCGAAAGTAGTGACACGTTTACGATAGAGCCAATCCCAAACTTGTTTTGCTCGGAACGGTTTGTGACCTTGATGCGATAACCATTCCGTCATCTGCTCAAGTGTTAATCCATAAATGGATGGTTTATTCATTAGTGAGACCTCATTTCTTTTTCCAGAACTATAACATTCCTTTATCTTAGTAAAAATCAGCCGCTTACGCAACGTTCAAATCCTAAATGTTCACTTTCTGTAAATTTCCGCGTCTTCTTTGGCTTATTTTCCGGTCCAGTTGTGTCAAATCGACAAACTTCGTTTCCGAAAACTCAAAAATGCCCCGACATGGAAAATCAGGCTGATACTCGCAAGGATCAGAAGGTGGATCAAAAACTGATCAGTTCCTTCTAATAATTGTTGGGTGTTGAACAGACTGAAAATCGAGCCGTAACGCATCCATTCCACTTTTTCACTGAGACCGGATCCGATCGTCAAGACAATCGACAGGACAAGGACACTGCCGGCAATCGAAAAAGCACGCCGTTCATCATCAAACAAGGTGGCAATAAACAACGTGAATCCACCAATGGCATACAGTAACAACAGTGCGTTCACTTGAAAACGAATCAAGGTCAGTCCATCAATCGACACTCCGGAAACAAACCAGTCCGCGAGCAGCAAGACGAGCGTATTGCATACTACCAGGCATGTACTGGCGAGCATCATCACGATCATGGCGGCCGCCGTATATTGATGCCGGGTAATCGGCGCTGCCAAGTATAAAATCAGTTCGCCATTATCGATTGGTCGTGCCAGCAGACGGGCGGCAAGCGATAACAAGAACAGGGAAGCGATGATTTGAAAGATCAGCCCGTAATAATTCCCGCCAAGTAAATCAAGCACATTATCAAAACCGGTCACCTTGTCGTATTGAAAAGCTTTTAAGACTTCCGGCGGCAACGCTTGAAGTTTCGCTTCGAGCAATCCGGTCTTCATCATCGAGGGGTAGAGTGCCGCAAGCATCAACAAATACAGACTGGTGCCGATCGCATACGCCGTGATCGGTTTTCCGTTGTGTTTCAACAACGACCAAATGATGGTCATCATGATGATCCCTCCTCACCGTAATAATGTAAGAAGACATGTTCCAAGTCATCCGCTGACGATTGAATCGTCCGGACATCGTACGCTGTTAACAGGTGAATGATCTGATTTAACGTCAGTTCGTGACCCGTGACAAACGAGACCTGATTCTGAAGTCGTTGACTGCCGATCTGCAATGCAAATTGTTCCGCCTCTGCCTCGAGTCCAAATTCGATCGTATATTGTTTCCGACTCGAACGGACCAGCTCATGAATGTCCGCTTCCACGATGATTCGTCCTTCTTTGATCAGGGCAGCACGGTCACACGATTTTTCCATCTCCGGAAAATGGTGTGAGCTCATCAAAATCGCTTTTCCGCGTTGCCGTTCGATGTCGATCAAGTCTAAAAAATGTTCCTGCATCAGCGGATCGAGCCCGCTCGTCGGCTCGTCGAGCAGGTAGACCGGGGCATCCTTCATGAAACAGCCGACCAAAGCCAGTTTTTGTTTCATCCCTTTTGACATCTTTCGAATCTTGGTTTTCGTCTCAAACGGAAACCGGTTGAGCAACTCCTGCTGTCGCTGCGGCGAACTGTGATGCAATTTTTGCATCAACTGCAACACCTGTTCTCCGGTGAAGTCGCCAGGCAGATTGATTTCTCCCGGTAAATAACCGACCAGACGTTTGACCTCTTCCGATTGATCCCAACAATCAAATCCGCCAATCGTCGCACGTCCCGTATCTGCTTGAATCAATCCCATCAATTGCCGGATGGCGGTTGATTTTCCGGCACCGTTCGGTCCGATGAAACCAAACACCATCCCCGGTTCCACCGTAAAACTGACGTCAAACAATCCTCGTTTCGGGGCAAATTTCTTCGTCACGTGGTCCAAGTGAATCATCCCAATCGCCTCACTTCTTTTGGAGATCGTCGTTAGTACCTTATACCCGTTTTGGCACTTCTTGGGACAAATCAGTCCGATAAATGACAAACCGTTCGTCATGGTTTTTGTCGAACAATTCTTTCAGCCGAACTTCGTCGACTTGCTCAAATACCGTCTGATGCTCTAAAAAATACCGGTACTCGTCTGCCGGATAATACAGAATTAAATCCACCGGTCTCGGACGGCGTTCAATCGAGGCTAAGATATTGTCCACGACCTTCATGAAGATTTGCACAGAAAACGGATTAAAGAAATAACATTTCGTGACATCATCGGGAATCGGGTACGCTTCTGCATAGGTCTGCTCAAAACGGATGCTTCCCCGCCGCCTCTTCATTTTTTTCGTATACGCCATCTGATTCGTGAGCGCGTCCTGATAATATTGACCGTTCATCTCGACACCGATGACGGAGCAATCAAACCGATCGTGCAGATAAAAATTCAGTCGTCCTTTGCCGCATCCGAAATCGACCACCGTATCGGTCTGATTAAACGGATAAACGGAACACAGCTCCTCAAGCGCCGCATAAGGAGTCGGTTCATAGCGGTTGTAGTGACTAAAGGCGTTGTAGAGGTGTTGGATATCAATCGTCTCGATTCGCAATCGTTCTTCGTACTCTTTTTCATTCATCTAAGATTCCTTCTTTCAAGCATTGTTGTGTCCATCGTACTATACTTAAGAAGTACGTAACTCGATAAAAGGGGATGTTTGTATGATCGTTGTGACGAACCGGATCAAGGTCAAAAAAGGGATGGCGGCCGCACTTGCCCCACGTTTCACGCGTCCAAGCGGTCTCGACTCGATGGAAGGATTTGTTCGGGTCGAAGTGCTGTTGACGCAAGGACTCGAAGAACATGATGAAATGAACGTCAACATGTACTGGGAAGACATGAAACATTTTGAAGCGTGGCGCAACAGTGACGATTTCAAAGCGTCCCATAAACGGCCTGCCCAGACGGACGGCAAACAAGAAGAATCGCCGATGCTTGGAAGTGAAATCATCACGTATGAAGTCGCTTCTGTCAAAGAACGAATTTCTTGATCATCCATTTATACAACTGCCTTGCTTCCACTTTGGTCGCAAGGTTTTTTGATCCTTCAGACACCCCTTACTATATTGATATGGGTGTAAATTGTATGTAATACCATTATTTGTTATCATAAGTCCAATACAGAAAGAGAGAGGACTTATCATGCTGAATTCATTATCTATTTTTGAACGGGTCATTCGCGATTTACCGATTGATCGGTCCTTGACGCGCCAAGACTTGTGCGTGGATAGTTTCTTATTACAACAGGATCACGAGTTATCCGTTTATTACTCACCGATCGGAGAATACATCAATCGTTCTGCGAAGATCGTCTTCATCGGGATCACCCCCGGATTTGAACAGATGCGGATTGCCTATGAAGAAGCCGCCGACGCGTTTCACCATGGCGCGACCATCGAAGAGACTTCAAAGATTGTCAAATACAGCGCCAGTTTCGCTGGACCGATGCGGCGCAACCTGACCGTGATGCTGGATGAACTGGGTTTAAATCAGTTGCTTGAAATTCCTTCAACAGCTGCTTTATTCCATACCCATCAGGAACTGCTGCACATGACTTCCATCCTCAGACATCCGGTTTTTTACCGCGATAAAAACTATACGGGACATCAACCAAAGATTGACCGAAGCCCGTTATTGCAACACTATGCGTATGAACATTTTGCCGCTGAGCTGAATCAGTTACCCCATCCGGTCATCCTGGTCCCGTTCGGACGGGTCGTCGAGTCGACGGTCCGGACGTTGCTCCATCAAGGACGAATCAAGAAGCACACCGTATTGTTCGGCTTCCCCCACCCATCCGGTGCGAACGGACACCGGAAGCGGCAATTTGAAGAAAATAAGGATTATTTGATGAAGCAACTCGAGAAGTATTTTTATAAGCATTAAAAAAAACAAGCAAACTATCGTCTCAGTGTCACTACTGAAACCATTAGTTTGCTTGTTTGATTTATCTGCCGATATGAACAGAAGTAAATACGAATTTATCGTAACGATGCCGGGAAAAGGAGTATTCGAACGGTTTGCCATTTCCAAGAAAAACAACCTGTTCCACTTCAATGACCGGATCGGTTTCCTCGTTTCCCAAATATTCACGGTCCCACTGATTTGGCTTGTCGGCCCGAATCATTTTATGGGAACTTGTAATCGTATAACCAAGCACCTCTTGGATGTATTGATAAATTGAATTATCCAATATATCTTTTGTTAACCCTGTAATTAAAGAAGACGGCATAAACGTATGTTCAATCACGTAAGGTTCATGATCCACGTAACGGACACGTCGTATTTCATAAACCGGATCTGTTTTTTCGATCATTAGATGCCGTGCGACTTCCGGCTCGGGGAACCGCACTTCAAATTGTAAAACTTCGCTTTTGACTGCCCGTTCGCCGAGTACTTTTGTTAACCCTTGTGATTCTTTATTTAGGACGTTGATTCTTCCTTGCGAAAAACTAGACGGCAGGATAAAGGTTCCTTGTCCGCGTTGTCGATAAATGATTCCTTCTAGTACAAGAATTTCAAGCGCACGTTTCATGGTCATACGGCTTACTTCAAATTCTTTTGCCAGTTGAATCTCATCAGGCATGGCCTCTTCAACATCATATCCTCCATTAAGAATTCTTTTCCGAAGTTCATCTGCAATTTTTTCATACTTCGGTTGTTTTTTTGTAGACATGATATCACCCCATGTATAGACATATATCAATAATATAACAAAAAAAGATAATCAAGGCTAGAGATGCCTTGATTACCTTTCGGGTCATTTTTCAAAACCTTGATCTTCAATTAACTGTTTAAACCAATATCCACTCTTCTTGACTGTTCTTGTTTGATTTTCCAGATCCACTCCGACGAATCCATAACGATTTTTATATGCGTTGCTCCATGACCAATTATCCATGAACGTCCATAGATGATACCCTTTGACGTTTGCTCCTTCTTCTAACGCCAAATGAAGCCACTTCAAATGCTCTGCTATGAAGTTAATCCGGTAATCATCTTGGATACTTCCTTCTGCATCCCGGTACTGCTCTTCCCCTTCAACTCCCATCCCATTTTCAGAAATGAAGCATTCCACATTGCCATAATTTTTTCGTAAATTCGTTAAAATATCATAAATTCCTTTTTCATAGATTTCCCAGCCGCGGTAACGATTCATTTTTCGTCCCGGCATTTCATAATAATCGAAGAGATGTTCCGGCATAAACGGTGCAGACGGATTCGGGAGATGTTCCTTCACTTTGACACGTCTCGGTTGATAATAATTAATGCCGAGTACATCTACCGTATAAGTCGCAATCGTTTGCAGATCCCCTTCTTCAACATGCGGTAATGCTTTTTGCGTTTTTAATAAGTCGACTAATTCATCCGGGAATGTACCGAGAACGGACGGGTCCAAGAATGAACGATTAAAGAGAATATCTGCCAGATGAGCGGCTTGCAGATCAGCCGGATTCTGACTTCTTGGATAAGAAGGTGTCAGGTTCAAGATGATGCCGATTTTTCCTTTTAAATCAGATGCTTTATACGCTTTAATGGCTAATGCACTTGATAAAATTGAATGGTAAGCGACCTGCACAGCCCGTTTGAAATCAACGACGTTCGGATAATGGAAATCGTAGAGATACCCACCTTCTACAGGAACGATCGGCTCATTATGGGTGAACCATTTCGTAACCCGATCACCGAATAATTCAAAACATGTTTTGGCATACTCCACATAACTCGTGACGACTTCACGATTTTCCCAACCGCCTTTTTGCTGCAATTGCAACGGCATATCGAAATGATACAGATTGACGAAGGGTTCAATTCCAGCATCAATCAGTTCATTGATGACACGATTGTAAAAATTGACTGCCAGCGGATTAATGTCCCCCTCTCCTGTCGGAAAAAGCCGTGACCAGGAAATCGAAATCCGAAATGAGTTATGTCCCAACGCTTTCATCAAGGCGATGTCTTCTTCATACTGATGATAAAAATTTGATGCGACTGTCGCACTCACACCATCAAAAAAGCGATTCGGTTCTTGCTCGTACCAATAATCCCAGATGTTTGGTCCTTTTCCGTCTTCATAAGCAGCACCTTCCATTTGTGTCGCCGACGCGGCAGTCCCCCACCAAAAGTCGCTTGGAAAAGTGTAATGTTTTGTCTGAGTCATCATGTTTTCTGTCTGGTTCATCGCATCCACGTCCTATCTATAAGTTTTCACTCAACCGATCTGTTCGTTTTTCTCTTTAATCGAATCTGCTTCCTCACGTTCCTTTTTCAAGTTCAAGCGATCAATGAACACGAGGAATGGGAACCAAACTGCCATGATGATTGCGAAGTTGACGAGCTGTAATAAACCGCCTGCCAGAGAATTCGTTGCCATCATGCCGCTGATGAACATCGGCACCGTCCAAGGAACAGCGACCCCCGTCGGAGGCGGCACAAGACCGGATGACATGGCAAAATAAGTGACGGTCACAGTAATTAAAGGCGCGACAATCCACGGAATCATGATCAAAGGATTCATGACGATCGGAAGACCAAAGATCATCGGTTCGTTTACGTTAAAGACACCTGGTCCAATCGAAAGCTTTCCGATTTGTTTTAATTGTTTGGAACGCATAAATAATAGAATCGCAACAACAACTGCCAGCGTCGAACCGGATCCACCGATCCCCACCGTATAGATTTCGATGAACTGTTTACTGATGATGTTCGGAAGTTCTCCATTCGCAGTGTACGCGTTGAGGTTTTCTAAAGATAACGTATTCCAAATAGGATCCATGACCGAATTGACGATGACTTGTCCGTGTAAACCGAAGAACCAAAACAATTGAACAAAGAAAATCGCAATCAATGTCGGGACGAGTCCATTCCCTAAATTGACAAGTGGTTTTTGAACGAGGTTAAAGATGAGATCGTGTAAATTGGTATTTAAAAGAGAGGTGACGGCGATATTGATTCCGAGGAAAATCGTAAGTGTCAACAATGCTGGAACGAGCGCTGAAAAAGACTTGGCAACGGCTGTCGGAACACCGGCCGGCATTTTGATTGTCCAGTTTTTTTGAACGACGAACCGATAAATTTCTCCTGCTAAAAATCCGGTGATCATGGCAAGAAACATTCCTTTAGCCCCTAGACGATCTAATGGAATGACGTTTCCAACAGGATCGGCGACGTTCTCTACTGCGACAAAAAAAGGAGTGAGTAATAAAAAGGAAACAAGGGCGATGACTCCACCGAATACGGCTTCTACGTCATAACTTTTTGAAAGATAATAGCCGATTCCAAAGACAACAAACAATGACATGATTCCCATGGTCGCCGATGGTGCATTTCCAAGAGAGGTCTTGAATGCATCGAGTACACCGGGTGACATGAATTTATCGAGAAACGGTAGATTCGCCACGACGACGACCAAAGAACCAAACATCGTAATCGGAAAAGCAAGCATGAATGCATCGCGTAACGTCTGCAGGTAACGACTGTTATTTAAAAATGCCGCCATCGGCATCAAGAAACGACTCAACAGATCAAACCACTTACTATTCTCAGTCATTTCGAACACTCCTTTTTATTTTTTAGAAAACTTGTGTTCCATCAATTCAATGAGTCCGGATGTTAAATCAAGCATGGTTTGTGTCGACATCAAATGATCCTCTGCATGCAACAACAAAAGTGACAGTGTCGTCGGTTCGCCGTTTGCTTCTTTTTGAACTTGCCCAAAGTGAACCTGGTGCGCTTCTTGCAACTGGGCACGCGCATCTGATAACAAATGCTCGAATTCTTCAAACGACCCGTCTTTATAAATTTCAATCGCTTCCCGAATCGTACTTCTTGCATTTCCGCTGTGCAAAATCATCATGAAGGCCACTTGCTCCATCGTCTGTTCGTTAGTTGGCATATCATTCACCCCATCAATTTTACGGCTTGTTCGTAGGCCGCTTTCCCGTCAGCCATTCCGTACGCCATCATGTCAATGACTTCGACCGGCTTATCTGTTGCTTGTTGAAACTTTGATAATAAAAAGCGCATCTGTGGTCCAATCAAAATGACATCTGCTCCTTCGATTTCTTTCATCGCTTGATCTTGACCCACCGCCCAAATCTTTGCTTCTTCTCCGATTCCTTTTGCATGTTCCTGCATTTTTGTCACAAGAATACTCGTCGACATCCCTGAGCTGCACGCTAACATGATTTTTTTCATTCCAAACATCCTCTCTGATTTGAAATCGCTTACAACTTTGATTATACGGATTTATCCTTTCATGTCTATACTTGATAATTATTTTGTTTATTTTTATTTTTTAAAAGTGTAGAGTTGTTTTTGATAACAGATCAAAGGAGGAGTATGCATGAACGAGCCGATTGTTTTCAAACCCCTTACAAAAGAACGTATTTGGGGTGGTCAGCAGCTTAAACAGCATGGTTTTGTCATATCAGATGATCAAAAAACAGGAGAAGCTTGGACACTTTCTAGTCATGAAAATGGAGTGACCCTGGTTCAATGCGGTCAATTTTCCGGGTTTTCTTTAAAGGAATTGTGGTCAAATCACCCTGAAATTTTCGGGATGGACACTTCTTCCGAGTTCCCGTTATTGATGAAATGGATTGATGCATCCAGTCATTTATCCGTACAGGTTCATCCGAACGATACAGATGCCCAACGCCTTGAACAGCAGCCATTCGGAAAAAATGAGTGTTGGTACATCGTCGATTGTCCCAAGGATGCATCCATTATTTATGGTCACACGTTTCAATCACAAGCTGAATTTGATCAGGCGTTAGAGGAAGGAATCCTCCAGCACTATCTTCAATATGTGCCTGTTTCCAAAGGCGATTTTCTCTACGTTCCGGCAGGGACCGTTCATGCCTTGACCAAGGGATGCGTCGTACTCGAAATTCAGCAAAATTCGGATACGACTTATCGGTTATATGATTATGACCGCCTTGACTCTGCAGGTGTTCCGCGGCCACTCCATTTGGAACAGGCTCGGCAAGTCATTCAGTTTCCGCATTTTCACTACCATGAACCTCCTGTACAGCTTTCTCCGTTTCAAAAATCATTGACTCATACCCCTTACTTTTTTGTAGAAGAATGGACCGTTCGAGATCGTCATACGATTCCGGCACGTTCCTTTTTCCAAGTCATCACCGTAATCGAAGGAACGATTCGTCTGAACCATGATCAGTTCACAGCAGGTGCAACCATTCTTTTGCCCGCACAGACAGAACAGAAGATTTCAGGGAACGGTCTTGTGTTGTTGACCGGTCCTTCTTCTCACACGAAACGCCCCTTGCAAATTGGTGTAGATTTAGGAGGAACACAAACGCGTGTCGCCGCCATCGATCAAGAAACAGTGGTCAAACAACTTTCTTTTCCGACTCATCCTTCAGCAGGCCCGGCGAATACAATCAATCAACTCAAGTACGCCATTCAACTGTTCAAACAGGAATTTGACATCACAAGAATCGGAATCGCTGCACCCGGTCCACTGGATGCCAAAACAGGGTGCCTCCTCTCGCCTCCCAACCTTCCGGGTTGGACACGCGTCAACCTGACAGCACCTTTACACTCTGCATTTGATGTCCCTGTATCTCTTGAAAATGACGCCAATGCAGCCGCATTTGGCGAAGCACTTTTTGGTGCCGGGAAAAACTTCTCCTCGGTTTATTACGTGACTGTCAGCACAGGAATCGGCGGTGGTTACGTTTATGAAAAACAATTGATTCGGGGCGCCAATGGATGTGCGGGTGAAATCGGTAATACCATCATTGAGTTCTCCGGTTCTCCACATCCTGTACTGAATACAGGTTCGCTCGAAGGCTTAGCGAGTGGAACCGCGCTTCAGTTACGGGCACGTGAGAAACAAACATCCTCGATTGTCACATTATTAGAAGATCAGGAGGAAAGAACCCGTTTCATCGCGTATTTAGCGACGGGTCTGGCTAATATCATTCATACGGTCGATCCGGACGTCATCGTCATCGGCGGGGGTGTTACAGGATCTGCTGATTTGTATTGGGAACAACTGTTAGCGGCTGTCAAAGAACGTGTTTATCCGTCACTTCGTCCTAACATCAACATTCGGTTGGCAACACTGCAGGGTCATGCCGGCGTAATTGGCGCCGCCCACCTGTAATGATTCCGTATAGTGGATGAATCCTCTCTTTTTTTATAAGCAAAAAATCCTACATGATAAAAAAACAGACTTGAAACTATTTTCTGAAATATGATAAGGTTTTCTTATGAAAAGAATATGACTATTCTATCGATGAGGTAGAGGCGCGGTCTTAATGAGTACTTGATCTGAGGATGACAACAATGACGATCAACGAAAGGTGATGCCGCCGAAGTATCGTCATGTGTCAGACGTGACGAAGCTGGTCGAATTGGGAAATACCCGTTCGATTGCCATACGTATGTTGTATGGAGCGCTCCAATTCGGCTAAGAAAGACGCATCCAGCAAGGGTGTCGGCTTTGTTGCCGGTGCCCTTGCTTTTTTTCTGTGCAACGGGTCTCATCTTCTAAAAAAGGAGGAGGAACCACAATCATGGTCAACTATTCAGATTCCATCGTCGCACTTGCGCCGGCGGTCATCGCCATCGTCTTGGCGATTGTTACACGAAAAGTCGTCATCTCACTCGGTGTCGGTATTTTAGTCGGAGCGTTATTGCTTCACAGCTTCAATCCGATCGATACCGTTGTTTATCTCGGGAAAAATATCTTCAGTCTGTTTTGGGCAGACGGGGCTTTAAATGAATGGAACGTCTTATTACTCGTCTTCTTACTGTTACTCGGTGTCTTGTCGACACTGATTCAAACATCAGGTGGTGCCCGTGCCTTCGGCGAATGGGCAACAACACACGTCAAGACGGCGCGTGGCGCCCGACTCGCCGCTTTCGGCTTAGGTATCTTAATCTTCATCGATGATTACTTTAACAGTCTTGCCGTCGGAAACGTCAGTCGACCGTTAACGGACCGCCGCGGTGTCTCACGGGCCAAACTGGCGTATATCATTGATTCAACTGCTGCACCGGTCTGTGTCATCAGTCCGTTATCCAGCTGGGGTGCCTTCATCATCTCGATCATCGCCGGGATCTTGACGACACATTCGATCACCGATTACTCAGCGTTCAGTGCCTTCATGATGATTGTGCCGTTAAACTTCTATGCCATCTTCGCTTTGTTGCTGACACTCTACATCGCCTATACGGGAATTGCCGTTGGACCGATGCGGACGCATGAATTGCGTGCTTTACAAGGTGAGTTGTTTGACGCCAACAAAGGTACTCCGATGGGAATGGCGGAAGAGGTCAAAGAGCACGATAATGGAAAAGTCCGTGACTTGGTCGTCCCGATTATCGTATTGGTCATCGCGACCGTCACAGCTCTTCTTTGGACGGGTGCTCAAGCGCTTGCCGCTGACGATCGTCCCTTTACATTGATTGGTGCCTTCGAATCAACGGACGTGACACGTTCTCTTGTTGCAGGTGTCGTCATCAGTTTAATCGTTGCCTTCTTGATGTTGATCGGTCGGAAGATTCCGGCACGTGATTACCGCATCAGCATTTGGGCAGGAATGAAATCGATGTGGCCGGCGGTCGTCATTCTATTGTTCGCTTGGACGATCATCGCTGTCATCGGCGACATGAAGACCGGGGATTACCTTGCCAGTTTCGTCAGCAAATCCATTCCCGCTTCTTATCTGCCGTTCCTGTTGTTCTTAATCGCGAGTATCATGGCATTCTCAACCGGAACAAGTTGGGGCACATTCGGTATCATGTTACCAATCGGTGCTGACCTCATCATGGCGGTTGAGCCGAGTCTGTTGTTGCCAACACTTGCAGCAGTCCTTGCCGGATCCGTCTTCGGTGACCACTGTTCACCGATTTCCGATACGACGATTCTCAGCTCGACCGGTGCCGGATCGCACCATATCGATCACGTCACGACACAATTACCGTACGCGTTGATCGGTGCCGCAACGTCGGCTGTCGGATACCTCGTGCTCGGTGTCACCGGTTCGTCTGTGTTCGGATTCATCGGTGCGCTTGTCGCCTTCTTGATCTTCCTCGTCATGTTAAACGTTCTTTCACGACGCGGTGAAGTCCCGTCGCAACTTCGTTCGGAATAACGGAAGTCTGTGAAACGATCATTCTATTCAAAAAGCCGGACCGATGATTACATCGGATCCGGCTTTTTGCTATGGCTTTTTTGTTCAGACCATCAACGCGCAGACTTCGTTCGCAAAGGCGACCGGATCTTCAATCGGCAATCCTTCGATCAATAACGCTTGTTGATACATCAGTTTAGTATACCGTTCGAATTTCGGACGATCCTCGGCATAAGCCGTCTCAATCGCTTGGAACACATCGTGCGACGTGTTCAATTCGAGGATTTTCACGGCTGCGACATCTTGGTTGTTCGGCATCGATTTGAGGATTTTCTCCATTTCGATTGAAACCGCACCATCCGTCGCGAAGCAGACCGGATGTGACTTCAAACGTGTTGAAGCTTTGACCTCTTTCACCTGTCCTGCCAGTACGTCCTGCATCGCTTTGAACATCTCGACTTGTGTCTCCGTCGCTTCGGCTTGATCCGTCTGCTCGATGCCGAGATCGCTGCTCGTGACGGACTTAAATTCTTTTCCGTCGTAATTGAGAAGCATCTGAATCGCAAACTCATCAATCTCTTCCGTGAAGTATAGGATATCGAATCCTTTGTCCTTGACGAGCTCCGACTGCGGCAATTTATCCAACCGGTCCGTGCTCTCCCCTGATGCATAATAGATGTACTTCTGGTCTTCCGGCATCGCGGCGACGTATTCTGCGAGCGTCACCAGTTTTTTCTCTTTTGCTGAATGGAACAGGACGAGGTCTTTCACCGTATCCTTTTGCATGCCGTAATCATTGTAGATACCGAACTTCAATTGACGGCCAAAGGCTTGATAAAACATCTCGTATTTCTCCCGGTCGTCGCGAAGCAATGCCTCGAGTTGTGTCTTGATTTTGCTTTGAATGTTTTTGGCGATCAACTTCAACTGGCGATCGTGCTGCAGCATTTCACGCGAGATGTTGAGCGACAAGTCTTCTGAATCAACCATCCCTTTGACGAAGCTGAAATGATCCGGCAACAGATCACTGCATTTTTCCATGATCAAGACGCCGTTCGCATACAGTTCCAGCCCTTTCTCGAACTCTTTTGAATAATAATCAAAGGAAGGCTGTTCTGGAATGAACAGGATCGATTGATAACGGACGGCTCCATCGGCACTGATGTGAATGTGTTTGATCGGCGCATCAAATCCGTAACGTTTTTCCTGATAGAAGTTACGGTAGTCTTCATCCGTCAGCTCCCGTTTGTTTTTCCGCCAGATCGGGACCATGCTGTTGACCGTTCTCATGACTGTGACCGTCTCTGTTTCATCTGATCCGTCGACCGGACGTTGTTCCGTTTCCTCCATCTCGATCGGATAACGGATGAAGTCCGAGTATTTCTTGACGATACTCCGCAGGCGGTGCGGTTCCAGGTATTCATCGTAGTTCTCTTCGTCTTCGTTGGCTTTGATATGGAGTGTGATATCTGTTCCGACGGTCTCTTTTTCGACCTCTTCGATCGTATACCCGTCGACTCCGTGTGACTCCCATTTATAAGCGACGTCACTGCCAAACGGTTTCGTGACGACCGTCACAGTATCGGCGACCATGAAGGCGGAATAAAAACCGACGCCGAACTGTCCGATGATATCATGACCGTCTTGTGATTCATTTTCTGCCTTAAAGGCGAGCGATCCGCTTTTGGCAATCGTTCCGAGGTTTTCTTCGAGCTCTTCTTTTGTCATTCCGATTCCTGTATCACGCAAAATCAGTTGACGTGTTTCAGGGTTCGGCTGAATCGTAATTTTGTAAGCATCCTTGTCGAACGTAATCGTCTCGTCCGTCAACGCTTTGTAGTAAATCTTATCCATTGCGTCACTGGCGTTCGAAATCAACTCACGTAAAAAGATTTCCTTGTGTGTGTAGATGGAATGAATCATCATTTCGAGCAATCGCTTGGATTCTGCTTTAAATTGTTTCGTTTCCATTTTCGATACCCCCATGTATTTTTTAGCACTCTATAAGACAGAGTGCTAATTCATTTCCATTATTACGGATACAAAAACGACTGTCAATCCTCCAATTCATCGAGTGCATCAAGTTTTTGCCGCACCTGCCGTCCGATATCACGCAGTCCTTTTGTCGAACCGTATGTTCCGTGACTCCGGCCCTTTTCGTCAGGACGACTGCCTAGACCAAGGAACTGTTCGCTTGGTTTAAAGTGAAGTCCGATGACCGGAATCCCGAATGCAGCGGAATAACCAAATTCGACGACGGCATCCGGATAATCGGTCAACGCGACGGGTTCTTGCCACGTGATGCTTGGATCCAGTTTCCGGAAACGGTCCGTATGCTCACGTCCGAGTAAAATGATGCCATGCAGGGAAAACAGCGGCAGCAGCTTTTTCAAAAAAGTTTGTCCAAAGTCCGTCTGTTCGAGATCTTGCCGCATCGAAATCGTCCCCATGTAGCGTCTGGTCGGGAACGGAAAAAAATCCGTATGGATGACCGAAAAAAGAGCGTCATCATAAAAGGACGCCCCAAATCCATTTAAGAATCCTTCCAGTTTTCCACCCTGTTCCTTTCCGAACCATGTCTTATAAACATCCGGTTGTTGGAAATAGTGATTAAACTTATGGATCGTTTGTTCAACGTGTTGCTCCGTTAGATAGGTCTCTAAAGACATATCCGGCTCAAGTAAAAAGAACGGACCCGTCGAATCAAAACGCATTGTTCCTTCCTTATTCAAAAATTGTCCGGCTGACGGATTCGTCGCAACCGTCAACCAGCTTTTCTTCGAGACGTCACCAAACCATAAGACGGGTGTCGTTCCCTCAATCAATTCGTTTCGCATCGGTCCACGTTCCAACTCCATTTGGTGCTGCACGGCTTCCGTCAATAATTTTTTTGCATGTTCCCGTTGCTCTGATGTCAGCGTTCTCATTCCTTTCGTTTTGCGCTTTCCTGTTTTCTGATGTTCCCGTTCCTCCAGAACGTTAGACACTTCGATGGGTTTAGCTCGATTCGCGGAGGGAATGTTTCATAAGGTAAAGCACAAAATCGGACATCACTTTTCAGGAGGAGATTTTTTATGAAACGACTTGAGAATAAAGTAGCAGTCATTACCGGATCGGCGACAGGAATCGGCCAGGCAACGGCACTCGTCTTTGCAGAACAGGGAGCGACCGTCGTCTGTGCGGATGTTGATCTGGAAAAAGCACAAGCAACCGTCAAACAGATTGAGCAGGCCGGTGGAAAAGCAGAAGCGGTTCATGTCGACGTCTCACAAGTCGACAGCGTAAAACAACTCGCAGACCATTTAGCGTCTACATACGGGACGGTTGATGTCCTGTTCAACAATGCCGGGATTGATCAGCAAGGCGGGAAAGTCCATGAATATCCGATCGAACTGTTTGACCAAATCATCGCCGTCGATTTACGGGGGACTTTCTTGACGAGTAAGTTTGTCATTCCATTGATGCTGAAAAACGGCGGATCAATCATCAACACGTCATCGATGTCAGGACGTGCGGCCGACTTGAATCGTTCCGGATATAACGCGGCAAAAGGCGGCATCGCCAACTTCACACGCGCAATGGCAATCGACTATGCCCGGGAAGGCATCCGCGTCAACTCGCTTTCGCCGGGAACAATCGAAACGCCGCTCATCGATACACTCGTCGGCGGAAAAGAAGAAGATCAAGGAAAGCAGTTCCGTGATGCCAATGCTTGGATCACACCACTCGGTCGCCTCGGTAAACCGCGTGAGATGGCAACGGTTGCCTTGTTCCTCGCTTCAGATGACAGTTCGTACGTTACGGGTGAAGACATCACGGCTGACGGCGGTATCATGGCCTATACGTGGCCGGGTGAAATGTTAATCGATGATAAATGGAAAACAGACGCGGAATAAGCGACGGTTTTTTCAGCACGGTTCCTACTTGTGGAGCCGTGCTTTTTTTGTTCATTTTTGAACGGTTTGACCCTAAGAAATTCGAGACGCTTAAATGTTTTGGGCATTAGTTTACCTCACTGAACTACTTTTGAACGGGAAAAGTAAAACAAAGGGGGAAAAACTATGCTTACAGAATCGATTACTTATTTACAACGTTGTTTACAAATTCCAAGCACCAATCCACTCGACGGGGAGGAGAACGTCGCCGCGTACGTCTATGATTTACTGACATCGAACGGAATCGAGACGGAATGGATCGAGGTGTCACCTAAACGGATTTGTCTCGTCGCAACGATCCAAGCCGGAGTTTCGGCCGTTCACCCAAAAACGATTGGCTTCTCGGGTCATCTGGATACCGTGCCTGTTCAACTCAGCGAGTGGACAAAGGATCCGTTCGGCGGCGAAATCGAGCAAGGACGCATCTACGGGCGTGGCGCCTCCGACATGAAATCCGGTGTCATGGCAATGGTCAGCATGATGCTTGAATTAAACCAACGGGATGACTTACCAAACCATCTGAAATTGTTGATCACATCCGACGAAGAAAACGGGATGACCGGGGCCCGTCATTTAACAGGACGTGGTGACGCAGATGATTTGGACGCTCTGTTGATCACGGAACCGACAAGCGGTTTTCTCGGGTACGCCCAAAAAGGAGTCGTCGGCGTGGAAGTATCGTGTGCGGGTAAAAGCGCTCACAGCTCTTCGCCCCAACTCGGTCAAAACGCCATCGATGATCTGTATCGTGTGATTCGAGAAATCAAATCCGACCGGTTTACGATCACCACTCACAGTCATCCGGAGCTCGGTCCGGTCGTCGCTTCCATCACGTCCATTACGGGCGGTGAAGGTCCAAACGTCATTCCGAGCCAAGCTGCATTTTATATGGACATCCGGACGATTCCCGGATTCGGACGGGAACAGGTCTTAGCCGCACTGGAAGAAATCAATCAACGTCTGCGTGAACAGGACGACAGCTTTTCGATGAAAGTCACTGTCATCAAAGAGATTCCGTCCTGTGAAACTGATTCCGAGGACCCGTTCTTGAATGTCGTCGCAACAACGATGGAATCCATTCGACGTCAGCCGACACGACGCGTCGCGATTCCTGGAGGAACAGACGGCGCCATGTTCAGTCAGGCCGCCCGAAGCTTCCCGATTGCCGTTGCTTCTTTCCACGATTTCCGGCTGGCGCACCAAATCGATGAGTCCATTCCTTTATCGGAATATGAAGAAACGATCGAGTTGTGCACGCGTTTAGCGCTCCATTCATATACCTAAAAAAATCCTCCATTCGTCTCTTACACGACGAATGGAGGATTTTTAAGTGTACACGCCGATCAAGCCAAGGGCTTGCCCAACATAACTTTGATCAGACTGTAATGTATGGTTTGATTCGTCAACGTGACGCCAGTCGATTCGAACATGCCCCAGCCGGTTGTAGTTCAATTCAAATATAAACCCAACGTTTTCAAAGGAAACGATTCCCGGAAACTGCTCATGAACAATCCGAAATTCATGGGCAAATCGGTCATATTCTTCAAACGATAACGTCATCTGATGGATTCTTTTATCCTGATGCCACACGTCGATTTGTAATGTAGCCAACGCTTGATTCACTTCGACGATGTGCCAATCAATCGTCTCGTCATATCCCGTAAATGAAATCACATGGTTCAACTAAATCACCTCTTTTTGAATGAATACCTGTTAGACAGGGAATGGTTTTGTAACGAATCGAAATGACCGTCGCCCACTCACGAAAGGAGTTTTCTTATGACTGATCAGCAAAAGACGTTACCGACGGATCAAAGCGTCGATGCCTTTTTGAGTACGATCACGCCAGTGTCAAAACGGACGGACTGTGAACAATTGCGACAGATTTTTGAAGAGATGACGGGTTATCCAGCCGTGATGTGGGGTGACACGATGATTGGATTCGGTCACTATCACTATCGGTATTCTTCCGGACATGAAGGCGACTCATTTCTTGTCGGATTCTCGCCCCGCAAAGCGAACATCAGCCTCTATTTCGCAACAGGTCCGGAGCGTGAGCAATTCCTCGCGCGTCTCGGCAAACACAAGACCGGAAAAAGCTGTGTCTATATTAATAAACTAGCAGATGTCGACCTGCTTGTCTTACGGGAGCTGATCGTTCACTCCGTCGCTTTTCTGGAGACGACGTATCCACGGTCTTGAACGCTCAAAAAACGTCCCTCCCTTCGCTGGTTTTGCGAAGGAAGGGACGTTTGCTGTTGGCATTAATGTCCGCTGTCTGTTGTATCGATATGACGAATGTGTTTGAGATTGACCCCGATGATGACGACAGACAATAAGACAAATGCACTCCCGACGTAAAACGGCAGGTTGGCATTAAAGATTTCAGCCAATTTACCGGCCATGAACGGTGCGATGGCTGCCCCGAGAAAACGTAAGAAACTGTATGCTGCCGATGCTGTCGAACGTTCGACCGGCGCTGCATCCATGACTGCTGTCGTAATCAAAGTGTTATTGTTCCCGAGCACAGCTCCGGCAAGAATGACACAGACGATGACGACTGCTGGTGTTTCGGTAAAGATCCCCATTAACAGTAACAAGACGGCGAATAAGAGAAGCATCAGTACCATCGCTTTGATCGTCCCGAGCCATTGTTTTAATTTTGGTGCTGTCAGGACGGACGTCAAGGCGAGCAACATCCCCCAACCGAGGAAGACAAACCCAAGCCCTTGTGCCGGCAGCTTCATGACGAACGGCGCATACGCCATGATCGTGAAGAATCCGACGTTATACAGGGCAGCAACGATTCCGAGTGTCAGTAATGACCGGTGTTTCATTGCCTGGAACGGTGCCAACAATGAAATCTTTTTCGGTGGTGTCGCCGTGGCAACTGGTTTTGGCATCAAGAACAACAAGACGAGGAACGCGATGACCATGATGGTCGCAACACCCATGAACGGTGCACGCCATGTAATCGAACCAAGTGTCCCGCCCAGCAACGGACCGATTGAAATCCCGAGACCGACCGCCGCTTCATATAAGATGATCGCTTTCGCCGTTCCGCCGGATGACAGGGAAACGATCGCGGCAAGTGCCGTCGCAACGAACAAGGCGTTCCCGAGTCCCCAACCGCCGCGTAAAGCGACGAGCGTCCAGATGCTGTCGGCTTGTGACGCGAAACCGGCGACGACCGCAATGACGGCGATCCCGAGCATCAATGTTCCTTTTTGACCGATCCGGGACGAAATCGCACCGGTGATCAGCATCGCAAACGCCATGACGGCGTTGTAACTCGTAAACAGCAATGTGACTTCACTTTTGGAAGCTTCTAGATTGTCGGCAATCGTTGGTAAGACCGGGTTGACAAGCCCCATCCCCATGAATGCCGTAATACTGGCAAAAAATACCGCCCAAACCGCAATCGGCTGATGCAGCAAACCTTGTTTGCTTTCCGCCAAGACTGTTTCAGGCGCAAGTGTCGTTGTTTTTTCAGCAAGAGCCATATGAATCCTTCTTTCTTAAATAAACTGTTTAAAGGAGTGACGGATGACGTCACCACGACTGATGATTCCGACCAGCTTTCCGTCTTTTAGAATCGGCAGTTTTTTAATCCGTTTCGCGCCCAGTGTCGCCGCGATTTCTTCCATCTCGGTCTCCACCGTCGCTGTGACTACTTTTCGCCGTGCCATCTCCATGACCGGTCGATTCAAGATATGCCGAACACGCTCTTCGTAGTTTTCGTCATCTCCTTTGATGACGTCGACGTAGACGAATGTATCGACGATGATGTCTTTATGTTTCCCGATCGCCCGCATGATGTCCCCGTCACTGATGTAACCGACGACCTCCTGCTGTTCGTTCACGACCGGAACACCGCTGATTCCGGATGTGATAAAACGTTCAACCACCGTCCGGATCGTATCTTGTTCACTGACGGTAATGACAGTTTCTTTCATGGATTGATAAGCTTTCATCGGAATTCTCCTTTATCAGACGCTGTAATGGAATAAGTTCATGACAATCAGTTGCACGATACAATTAAATAACATTTATGATTGTATAATACAACTATAACCGTGTCAAGAACCCTGCTCTTGTATTGACAGCGGTCGTCTCGTGCGTAATGATGAGGGCAATAAAGGCTGATATGAAGAGGTGATAAGATGTCTAATCAATCCCTGGAAACGATTGAACTCGAACTGGCGATTTTGATTCGTCGTTTGACGACGGCGACGGCCGATAACCGGAATTTGGACCGCGCGTCCTACTTGCTGTTGCGCCAACTGTCGGATTCCGGTCAAGTCGGTGTCAAGACGCTCGCACGTGAATTGCAGCTCGACGTATCGACTGTCAGTCGGCAAGCGGCTGCCCTCGATCAAAAAAATCTGGTCGAAAAAATAAAAGACCCGACAGATGGCCGGGCCTTCTTCTACAAGATCACACCGCACGGTCAACGCGAGTTGGAAATCTACCGGACCGCTCGTTTGACGAGCATCGAACGGCTCGTGACGGACTGGCCGGCTGAAGATGCGGAATCCTTTGGACGGTTGCTGAAACAGTTTAACCAAGCGTTGCGGGAACGGTGAATTCCTGAAAAACAGCAACTGGCAAACCAGTACAGAGGGCGGACCTTACATCCGCCCTCTGTTTTTGTTCAGCTGAATGTTTCGTCGTCTTCCGGTTAAATGATCGTCACATTCTGCTGAATACGCTCGATCTGCTCCGGTGTCGTGCGGCAACAACCGCCGATCAATCGGGCACCTGCCGCGTACCACTCCGGTGCAATGTCTTCGAACGCGGTACAGGCTGTTTCACCGGACCATGTTTTACTGACCGGATCATAATGTTCCCCTGAATTCGGATAGACGATGATCGGAACATCGGTCAGTTGTTTTAAGCCGGTGATGAACGCCGTCGCGATTGATGCCGGAAAACAATTGGCGCCGATCGCTGCCAGTTGCGGATGCTCACCTAAAGCTTCGAGGCACTCGACCAACGTCGTTCCTTCACTGATGTGCGTCGCGTCACGCAAAGAAAAGGCAAGCCAAGCCGATTGTTCCGGAAATTCTTCGAGCAGACGAAACAGCACTTTGGCTTCTTGTAAGGAAGGTATCGTCTCAAACGCCAACAGATCGGCGCCGGCCGCAATCAAAGCTTCGAGCCGCGGACGGTGGAAGGCTTCCAGTCGGGCATCGTCGACCCCGTAATGACCGACGTATTCCGAGCCGTCAGACAGGTAAGCGCCGTACGGTCCGATCGATCCCGCGATGAGTGCGTGACGCGCTTTTCCTCCTGTTTCTTGCCGTGCTTGTTGCGCAAGATGGACGGTTTGTTGAATCAATTCAAGCGCTTCGTCCGTTTCGATTCCCCGGCTCTTGAAGCCGTCGATACTCGCCTGATAACTCGACGTGATGGCACAGTCTGCTCCGATTTTAAAATAATCGGCGTGCACACGATGAATCTGCTCCGGTTCTTCGACCAGTACACGCGCCGACCAAAGCGGATCGTCGAGATTACTGCCGTTGCGTTCAAGTTCGGTCGCGAGCGCCCCGTCTAATAAGATATAGGGTTTTTCATGTAGCAACCGTTCAACTGGATTGTTTTTCTTTGACATCTTCCACACTCCGTTTCCATGATTTTTTAGTCAGATGATGGACGACGTAACATAAGGCAATGAAGGGAACACCAAAGTACAGCGCCACCCGTTGTGTCGGATCAAAGGCGATTCCGATCAAAGAAGCCAGACACATTAAAAAAGAGACGATTGGGACAAGCGGATACCACGGCGTCCGGTACACTAAATCGTTGAGATCATTCCCCTCCTGCAGATACCGTCTTCGGAACATGAACTGTGACGCGCTGATACTCATCCAGACGACGACAACGGCAAGACCGGAAATCGAGACCAGGGCAATGTAGACCGAACCCGGCGCATAAACACTGGAAAACAAGGCGAGCAGACCACCGAGCATACTGAAGAATACAGCACGTGTCGGTACACCACTCGCATTCAGCTTGGAAAAGAACGGTGTAATCATCCGTTGATCGGATAAGGACCAGAGCATCCGCGACGCGGCGTACAATCCGGAATTCGCAGCCGACAGAATGGCTGTCAAAATGACGAAGTTCATGATGTCCGCGGCAAACGGCAGACCGATTCGCTCAAACACGGCAACAAACGGACTTTCGAGGACACCTTTTGAATCATTCGGTAACAAAATCGCAAGAACGATGATCGTTCCGACAAAAAACAGGACCAATCTGAAAATCGTCGTGCGAATTGCCAGCGGCACCGTTCGTTTTGGATCGACGGCTTCCCCTGCTGCGATTCCAATCAGTTCCGTCCCGGAGTAAGCGAAGTTGACGGCAAGCATCGTCATCAAGATGGCGAAGGCACCATTCGGAAACAATCCGCCTTCTGTCAAAGGAGCAAGCAACGGCGCCTGTGATCCGTCCGCGAGCGGTAAAAATCCGACGATCGCTGCTGTTCCCAAGACGATGAAGACTAAAATCGTCAATACTTTAACGGCGGAAAACCAAAACTCGACCTCCGCGAACAACCGGACCGTCAAGACGTTGATTCCTAAAATCATGACGACGAATACGCCGCTGAACATCCAGACCGGAACGTCCGGGAACCAGCGTTGCATCAACAAGCCGGCTGCCGTGAATTCCGACCCGAGGGCGACCGTCCACGTCAACCAGTAGAGCCACGCCACCGTATAACCGGTTCCGGATCCGATGTACTTCGTCGCATAACTATGAAAGGCGCCGGTTTCCGGCATATGTACTGCTAACTCTCCCAAACACAGCATCACGAGATAAACTGCCAGTGCCCCGACCAAGTATGATAAAATCGTTCCGATCCGACCGGCCTGCTCGAGTGTATAACCTGTACTTAAAAACAATCCTGTCCCGATGACACCACCTAGTGACAGCATGACGATATGCCGGGATTCCATTTTTCGTCGAAACGTCTCCTCTTTCATCTGCTCTTCCACACTCCTCTTTCTCTCATTTACAATAAAAAAACGCACCCACATACATGGGTGCGCCGGTCGACAATCAAAAGAAGCTTATCGATCGGGTACGACACCCGCAGGAATTAGCACAGTATCTTGCGACCTGTTGCTGAGGCTTCAAAGGGCCAGTCCCTCCACCTCTCTGGATAAGAATGTAATTTTTCATAACAGTACCAACCACGTTCTGAATTGTCAACACAATTCAGAATATATCATTTAAAAAAACGTCTTACACCAGAACGGTATAAGACGTCTTTTGCTTATTTCTTCGCAAACAAGTCAGCTGTTTTCAATGCCATCCGAACCGCTTTCCGGTTCAGGGTGCCCTGCTGATGTTTCATTTCTTTTGTTTGATTGTTCAACTTGCCTTGAAGCGATTTGATTTTTTTGTCTTTCTCAGCAATCTTCGCTTTATCGCGTTTTTGAGCTGCCACGATTTTTTGTTCTTCTTCCGGGAAGTACGATTCAAAACGTGAAACGGCTTCTTCGATGCTGATTCCTGTAATCGGTTTGACGACTGGAAGCAGTTCGGCTTTCGCCATTTCCCGATCAAACGGAACGTTCTCCGGATAGTTTGTTTCTTTGTAGATATGCTCTAAGTCGTTTGTGTTCAAGAACTCGACGAAGTTATCGAAGTTACGTGCCTGTACACGAGCCGGGCTTTGGAAGTCTGCAGACTCGATTACATCCGACAAACGTGTGCTGTCTGTGATGTCATTTGCCCAGATGTGTGTCAATTGGTGGTAATCCGTCAATTCACGCATCCGTGCATCTTTCGGAATCAGGATACTTGGTGTTCCGGCAAGCGTCGCCGTGATGTTCCCGTGAAGACGTGCTCCAAAGCTGAAGTCGGCTTCTTTTAAGAAGTCGATCCATGTCTGTGCATTCAAGAAGAAGCGGACACGGTCGTTCATGTATGTCGGATCCGACATTTTGACCGGATAGTTCGTGACCGATAAGTCAGCAATCGGATGTGTCCCTGTGTACGTCAAGCGTAACTCTTTCATCCATTGCGGGATGAAGTAGTGGTTCGGGTACTCTTCCATTCCGCGTGTGATGAAGTTCAGGACGTTCTGCGGTGCAAGACGTGACGAGTTGACGCCGATCATCGAATCTTTCGTGATGTTCGTTTCACGGATTTTCAGATCACGGCCAAACGCATACATCGATGGGCAACCGATGACTTTGTGATCGATTCCTTCGCGGAAACCAAGGCGCGTCAAATATTTTGATGTGATTTCACCGCGAAGTCCAAGCATGCTTGAACGTTCGAGGACGGCACTGACAAACGCCTTTACATCTTCATCAAATGAAAAACCTTCTTTTAAGTCCGGCTCAAACGGTGCGCGTAGACCAACGCCGATGACGACGACTGGAATCTTCAGCTTTTTAATCAATTTTGTATATTTACGAAGTGTCGGAACGAATTCTTTACGGAATGCGTCTGCGAGTGGAATGACGTACAGGTCGAAGTTGGCGTTGATCTCATCTGCACGCTCTTCTTCATAGTAGTAATAATCCGGTGTAATCGTCGTGCCTTCTGTCATCAATGTGCGGAAGATGCTGTATTGATAAATCAGGTTTCCAACGTTTCCTCCGATTGAATTGTGTTTCATGAGATATTCTGCGTCGAACTGTTCAAACGGTGTCATACCAGCGCGAATAATAATACGTTTCATGTAAAGTAATTCCCCTCTCACTTCTGTTTTCATTGTCCATTAAAATTAGCTCACAAAAATATATTTTACTTTTTATTCAACCAATCCATTTAAGGATAGATGAGTTTAATTCAGTAAGTCAACGAATTGCTTGAATTTAACATATTCTTGACTGCGTTTGATTCTAATCTGTACATCCACATTAGATTTCCCGATATAACAAATACTTAAACCTGTTTTAATTGATTCCGATAGATTTCGAGATTCGTATGAATCATCCGCAAGAGCGGTTGTGCTGTCTCTTCCGTAGAGAGCAGTGTCTGAAAAAGATGCGTGGATTCGACATCGTTGCCTTTTTCCATATCGCGCTGAAGTGACGATTTCATCGTCTCGCTCATCTGACGGATCTGTTGTTCTTGAACCTGTTCGATTTCGTCACTGAACACAGCTCCCTGTTGCTCCATCGCCTGTTTGGCTTCAGCCGTCAATTGCCGGATCAGCTCCATCCCCTGTGCCTGCTCCCGAATCGGACCAATCGCCGAACGGAAAAGCGACGTTACCCCTGAAAACGTCGTGATGAACAAATACTTGTTCCACATGTCACGGATGATCGTTTCCGAATACTTGATCGGCGCTTTTGTTCCGGTCAGATGCCGTTCCAGTTCTTCCAGGCGTTGCGTTCGTTCCCCCGTCAATGGACCAAACAACAGATGGTGGGAAGGACTGGTTTGAAGAATCCGTCCCTGTTCATCCAGCGTCGATTCGATGAAGCATAGTCCGCCGAGCACACGGTGATCACCAAATGTTTCAGTTAACCGCTCCAGATGTGCCATTCCATTTAACAACGGCAAAATGTATGTATGTTCCGCGACAAACGGTTCGATATCCTGTACGACCTGATCCAGATGGTAGGCTTTCGTCGAAAGCAGAATCAGATCAAACGTCTCATCTGTTCCGGCTTCGATTAAACGTGGCGACAGCTTAACATCACCGTGCGGACTGCTGATCCGGAGTCCGGATTGTTCCAATTCCTGCATGCGGCGTGGACGGACTAAAAACGTGACATCCTCCCCTTTTTCCGCCAAACGTCCTCCAAAATAACCGCCGACCGCCCCTGCTCCGACAACTAAAATTTTCATTTTCATACCTCCATATATCTGATTTTTTTCTTCCATTAGTACCTGTTCTTTGTTTAGCCTATCATACAGATCAGACCGAATTGGACAAAGATGACAATTTAATTAAAGCGCTTGCATTTTAGTTTCCGTCGTTTATACTACTTGTATACAAGTATACTTATCAAACAAAGTAGGTGATTTTATGTCTGATCTTTTATACCCGATTAAGTGGTTATCAAAAGCATCTGCCGGTGATCGTGTTGCCTATGAACTGCGGATGCGGATCATTTCCGGCAAAATCGAAAGCGGGACAGTCTTGTCTGAAAATAAGTTGGCCGCTGATTTTTCCGTCAGCCGTTCTCCGGTTCGTGATGCCTTGAAAGTCCTGGCATCAGAACGGATCATCCGGTTGGAGCGGATGGGGGCTGTCGTCGTCGGACTGTCGAAGCGCGACATCCAAGAAATCTACGATGTCCGGCTGTTAATCGAGACGTTCGTCTTTGAACGTCTCGTACGGATGGAGCGGCAAGAGCTGGTCCGTGAACTGAGCAAGGTGCTCGAGATGATGAAAATCGCCATTAAATACAAGGATGCGGACGAATTTTCCTATCAAGACGTCTTATTCCACGAAACGATCATCCGATCGATTGACCATGGTTACGTCAGTATGATGTGGCAAAATCTAAAACCTGTCATGGAAAGTTTCATCTTATTGTCGATGCGCCAACGCATCGACGAGGACATCGAGGACTTCGACCGGATCCTTGCGAACCACGCCCTCTACATCGAAGCCATCGAAACCGGTGACCGCAAACGAATGATTGCCTCGCTGCATCAGAACTTTGATGATGTGCAGGAAGTCGAAGATTTATGGAAGTCACAACAACTGATGACGAAGGGAGTCGAGCCACATGACTGAATACATGTTAGGGATTGATATCGGCACGACCAGTACAAAAGCGGTGCTCTTCACGACGACAGGGGAAGTCGTCGGACAAACGAACATCGGTTATCCGCTTCATACACCAAACCGTTCAACGGCGGAACAGGATCCGGAAGAGATTTTTCATGCCGTCCTCGAAAGCATCCGGTTGATGACGAAACAACATCCAACGGAGCAGCCGAAGTTCGTTGCCTTCAGCAGCGCGATGCACAGCTTGATTGCGATGGACGAACACGATCAGCCGCTGACTGCCTGCATCACATGGGCGGACAGCAGGAGTGAAGTCTGGTCGAATCGGATCAAGGAACAATACGGCTATTCAATTTACCACCGGACGGGAACACCGGTTCATCCGATGTCGCCGCTCAGCAAGATTTGTTGGCTTGTCGAAGAACATCCCGACATTGCTGCCCAAACAAAAAAATACATCGGCATCAAGGAATTTGTTTTCCAACGTCTGTTCGGTGAATATGCCATCGATCATTCACTGGCGTCAGCAACCGGCTTGTTCAACATTCATGAACTCGACTGGGATGCAGAAGCCCTGCACGTCGCCGGCATCGACGCATCGAAACTGTCGCGCCCGGTTTCAACGACGACTTCGTTTACGAATCTCGCACCGGAATACGCCAAACAAATTGGACTGGATCCATCCACACCATTTCTGATCGGAGCCAGTGACGGCGTGCTGTCGAACCTCGGTGTCAATGCGATCCGTAAAGGAGAAATCGCGATTACGATCGGAACGAGTGGTGCCATCCGGACGATCATCGACCGGCCGCAAACTGACGAAAAAGGCCGGATCTTCTGTTATGCCTTAACCGAAAACCATTGGGTCATCGGTGGTCCGGTCAATAATGGAGGGATGGTCTTACGCTGGATCCGGGATGAGCTCGCATCGTCGGAAGTCGAAACGGCGAAACGACTCGGAATTGATCCGTATGCTGTCTTGACGAAAATCGCCGAGCGGGTCCGCCCGGGTTCGGACGGATTACTGTTTCATCCGTATCTGTCGGGCGAACGGGCACCGCTTTGGAATCCGGATGTCAGCGGCTCGTTCTTCGGCTTGACGTTATCGCATAAAAAAGAACACATGATTCGGGCAGCGCTGGAAGGTGTCATCTACAACTTGTACACCGTTTTCCTTGCGCTCATCGAGTGTATGGATGGTCCGGTCACACGGATTCAGGCAACCGGGGGGTTCGCCCGTTCTGAAGTGTGGCGTCAAATGATGGCGGATATCTTCGAATCAGAAGTCGTCATTCCGGAAAGTTTTGAAAGTTCATGTCTTGGAGCCTGTATTCTCGGATTGTATGCGACGGGGGAAGTCGATTCATTTGAGGTGGCCGCAGACATGATCGGGGATACGCACCGTCACGTGCCAAACGAAGAGGCGATGCACGAATACCGGCAGTTGTTGCCGATCTTCATCAGCTTGGCGCGTGTTCTGGAAACCGATTACCGGCGCATCGCTACGTATCAACGGGGTTTGATTCAAAAAGAAATTTAATTTAACGTTTTTGGGGGAAGTCACATGCCATTAGTCATTGTTGCCATCGGGATTGTTTTGTTACTCGTCTTAATCATGGGGTTGAAGTTAAACACGTTTATCTCCCTGATCATTGTCTCGTTTGTCGTCGCGCTCCTGCTCGGGATGCCGCTTGATCAAATCGTCACGACGATTGAAGCTGGAATCGGCGGAACGCTTGGTCACCTCGCCTTGATCTTCGGACTCGGTGCGATGCTCGGAAAACTGATTGCGGATGCTGGTGGTGCGCAACGGATCGCGATGACGCTTGTCGCGAAATTTGGGGAAAAGAACATCCAATGGGCGGTCGTCGTTGCCTCATTCATCATCGGGATCGCCCTCTTCTTTGAGGTCGGATTGGTACTGTTAATTCCAATCGTCTTTGCGATCTCACGTCAGCTACGCGTTTCGATTCTTTATCTCGGGATTCCGATGGTTGCAGCGTTATCGGTCACACACGGTTTCCTGCCGCCTCACCCGGGCCCAACGGTCATCGCCGGTGAGTACGGTGCGGATCTCGGACAAGTGCTCTTATACGGCTTCATCGTTGCCGTGCCGACGGTCATCATCGCCGGTCCGATTTTTACGAAGTTCGCTAAACGGATTGTGCCGAATTCATTTAAGAAAACCGGCAACATTGCGTCACTCGGTGAACAAAAAGAATTTGATTTAAAAGATACACCGGGATTCGGTATCAGTGTGTTCACGGCAATGCTACCGGTTCTCTTGATGTCGATCGCAACTGCACTAACGTTATTACAGAAGACACTCGGCTGGGACAACAATCCGGCTTTAGCCGCCATCCAGTTCATCGGAAATGCCTCGACGGCGATGCTGATTTCCTTGCTTGTCGCGGTCTATACGATGGGACTGGCCCGTCAGATTCCGATCAAAACGGTCATGGATTCGTGTACGACCGCCATCACCCAAATCGGGATGATGCTGTTGATCATCGGTGGCGGCGGTGCCTTCAAACAGGTCTTGATCGATGGGGGTGTCGGTGATTTCGTTGCTAAAACCTTTGAAGGAACAACCTTATCACCGATTTTACTCGCCTGGATCATCGCTGCCATCTTACGGATTTCGCTTGGTTCGGCAACCGTCGCTTCGCTGACGACAGCCGGTCTCGTCATCCCGTTACTCGGTCAATCGGACGTTAATCTGGCGCTCGTCGTCTTGGCGACTGGAGCCGGCAGTCTAATCGCTTCGCACGTCAACGATGCCGGATTCTGGATGTTTAAAGAATACTTTGGATTAACCATGACAGAAACATTTGCGACGTGGACGGTGCTCGAGACGCTTATTTCCGTCTTTGGACTTGGCTTCATTCTCTTGCTCAGTCTCGTCGTCTAAAAAAAGGAGTCGGTCTATATGCTACATTCAATCGGAGTCATCGGGCTTGGCGTCATGGGGCGCAACATCGCCCTTAACATGGCAAGTCATCAAGAAAATGTCGCTGTTTACAACTACACACGTGATTTAACAGATGAGCTGATGGCCCATAACGAAGGGTTATCGATCCATCCCTATTATGACGTTGCGGATTTTGTTCAATCCCTTGAACGTCCGCGGAAGATTTTCGTGATGGTCACAGCAGGCAGTGCAATCGATTCAGTCATCGAATCACTCGTCCCGCATCTCGAGACGGGCGACATCATCATGGACGGTGGAAATTCCCACTTCCTCGATACAGAACGCCGTTTTGATCAACTGCAGCAACACGGTATCGAATACATCGGCGTCGGTGTCTCCGGCGGTGAAGTCGGTGCCCGTACCGGTCCTGCCATCATGCCGGGCGGAACAAAAGAAGCCTACGCACAGGTTGCCCCAATTTTGACGAAGATTGCTGCCAAAGTGAACGGTGAACCGTGTTGCGTCTACATCGGACCAAAAGGGGCCGGTCATTTTGTCAAAATGGTCCATAACGGCATCGAATATGCCGACATGCAATTGATTGCGGAAGCTTACAGTTTCCTCCGGTTCCGTCTTGGACTCGATGTCGAAGAAATCGCTGATGTCTTCTCATCTTGGAATGAAGGCGAACTGAAAAGTTACCTGATTGAAATCACCGCCGATATTCTCCGGAAAAAAGATGACGAAACCGGTCTTCCATTGATCGATGTCATCTTGGACCAAGCCGGTCAAAAAGGCACCGGCAAATGGACGAGCATGCAATCGATTGATAACGGAATTGCTTCTTCAATCATTACGGAAGCGCTCTTTGCCCGTTATCTTTCGGCTGTTAAAGAAGAACGTGTCGCGGCAGCTACCGTCCTCACTGGACCGGAAGCCCGCGAGACACTCGACAAAGACGTCTGGATCGAGCGGATCCGACAAGCCCTCTACATGGGGAAAATTGCGGCTTACGCGCAAGGTTTCACCCAGTACCGGACGTCTTCCGAATTGTATGACTGGAACTTACGCCTCGAAGAAATCGCGTTGATTTTCCGCGGCGGCTGCATCATCCGGGCCGAGTTCCTGAACGTCATCAGTGAGGCTTTCGCGAAGGACGAATCGCTTGCGAACTTGATGCTCGCACCGTACTTCGCCGAGAAGGTTCAGGACTATCAAACGTCACTGCGCCAAATCGTCGCAGAAGGTTCTCTGTCAGGACTCGCTGCTCCATGTCTCAGCACTTCGCTGACGTATTACGACAGCTACCGGACGGCTGACTCCAATGCCAATATCCTGCAAGCACAACGCGATTACTTCGGGGCACATACGTATGCCCGGACCGATCGTGAAGGCACGTTCCACACGGAGTGGCAATAACTTATACAGCTCCTGTTTCCTGTTTCATTTAAGGAAATGGGAGTTCTTTTTTTGTTCACACTTTGTTTATCAGGATAGGAAATTACAGGTTATCTCTTGACAAAACAAAGCGGTTATATGAAATTAGTATTAGATTAGAATTATTCTAGTGTGATAGATACAGTTTTTTCTTAGTACTAGAACAGATTCTTAAATAGAACCCAACAGGAGGATTTTTATCATGTCTTTAATCGGAAGTGAAGTAAAACCATTCAGTGCATCAGCATTCCATAACGGAGAGTTCGTCGACCTTACAGATGCTAATCTTCGTGGAAAATGGAGTGTCGTTTGTTTCTACCCAGCAGACTTTACATTCGTTTGCCCGACTGAGCTCGAAGATCTTCAAAACCAATACGCAGCACTCAAAGCGCTTGACGTTGAAGTTTACTCGGTTTCAACAGATACGCACTTTACACATAAAGCTTGGCACGAAACTTCAGAAACAATCGGTAAAATCGAGTACGTCATGATTGGTGACCCGTCACACGTCATCTCACGCAACTTCGAAGTCTTGAACGAACAAGACGGACTTGCAGACCGCGGAACGTTCATCATCGATCCAGACGGTGTCATCCAAACGGTTGAGATCAACGCAGGCGGAATCGGTCGCGATGCAAGCACACTCGTTAACAAAATCAAAGCAGCACAATACGTACGCAACAACCCAGGCGAAGTTTGCCCAGCGAAATGGGAAGAAGGTTCTGCAACACTCACACCGAGCCTCGACCTCGTCGGAAAAATTTAAGGAGCGGATTTGAGATGGCTTTAGCAGCAGATATTAAAGCACAACTCGCTCAATACTTGGAGTTATTGGAAGGAGATCTTGTCCTCGCGGTCAGCGCCGGGACAGACTCCGTTTCTCTTGAGATGAGCGAGCTCGTCGAAGAAATCGCGAGCATGTCACCACGAATCAGCATCGAACAGGCGTCACTGGCCAGGACACCAAGCTTCAGCGTCAATCGTGTCGGTGAAGAGAGCGGGATCACGTTTGCCGGGATTCCACTCGGTCACGAGTTCACGTCCCTCGTCTTGGCGTTACTCCAAGTCAGCGGTCGTGCACCAAAAGTCGATGCTTCACTGATCGATCAGATCAAAGGGATCAAAGAAACGTATCATTTTGAGTCTTACATCAGTCTCAGTTGCCACAACTGTCCGGATGTCGTCCAAGCCTTAAACGTCATGAGTGTCCTGAACCCAAACATCAGCCACACGATGATTGACGGCGGTGCGTTCAAAGAAGAAGTTGAAGCGAAAGAAATCATGGCTGTCCCAACGGTCTTCGTCAACGGCGAAGCGTTCGGAAACGGTCGGATGTCGCTCGAAGAAATTCTTGCGAAACTCGGTACAGGCGTCGACGCATCAGACTTTGCCGATAAAGACCCGTACGACGTTCTTGTCGTCGGTGGAGGTCCTGCCGGTGCCAGTGCTGCGATTTATGCCGCACGTAAAGGCATCCGGACCGGAATCGTCGCTGAACGGTTTGGCGGTCAAGTCATGGATACGATGAGCATCGAGAACTTCATCAGCATGAAGTATACGGAAGGTCCGAAACTCGTGGCGAGTCTTGAAGAACACGTCAAAGAGTACGGCATCGATGTCATGAACCTTCAACGGGCAACGCGTCTTGAGAAAAAAGACCTCGTTGAGCTGGAGCTTGAGAACGGTGCGGTCTTGAAAACGAAGAGTTTGATCCTTTCAACAGGTGCACGCTGGCGCAACATCGGTGTGCCGGGCGAACTCGAGTTCAAGAACAAAGGGGTCGCTTACTGTCCCCACTGTGACGGTCCACTCTTCGAAGGAAAACGTGTCGCTGTCATCGGCGGCGGGAATTCCGGTGTCGAAGCGGCCATCGATCTTGCCGGTCTCGTCAAACACGTGACGGTGCTTGAATTTGCACCGGAACTGAAAGCAGACGCGGTCTTACAAGACCGTCTGGCCAGTCTTCCGAACGTCACGGTCGTTGCCAACGCCCAGACGAAGGAAATCACAGGTACGGATAAAGTGAACGGCATCACGTATGTCGAACGCGAAACAGGTGCTGAGCATCATGTCGAGCTCGAAGGAGTTTTCGTCCAAATCGGTCTTGTACCAAACACAGACTGGCTCGGCGAAACGATCGAACGCAACAAGTTCGGCGAAATCCTTGTCGATCGTCATGGCGCAACGAACATCCCGGGTGTCTTCGCAGCCGGTGACTGTACGGACAGTGCTTACAAGCAGATCATCATCTCGATGGGATCAGGTGCTACAGCTGCACTCGGTGCCTTCGATTATATGATTCGTAACTGACTATCGAAACGCTTTGCTTCGGCAAGGCGTTTTTTTGATTAGAAAAAAGGTGTGTGTTACAAAAGATGTTTCTTTCCGTGCTTTTCTCGGGCGAGGCGCAAGCCGCGGCTTTTGCGACCAGCAGGTCTTAAAGCCGGGTCTCGCCTGCCTCTGACAGCGCGTAAACGCGCTTTTCCCCGTAGAAGTCACGGAAAATCATCTTTTAGGCCAACGCTCTCATTATGAAAGATTTAGATTCAAACTGACCTCTATAAATTGTTCGAAATTGACACTTTTAGCTAGACCAGTTATCTGATAGATTGAGAGTATTCAAAATCTATCATAAAGAAGGTCAGGCACATGCAAAAAGCAGCACCGTATTCAAGCACTCGTACCCGGCAACTCGTCATCACTTCGATGTCGATTGCACTTGTTCTTGTCGCAACAATGTTCATCAATATCAAATTGCCCATCGCAGCGAATGGTGGACTGATCCATATGGGAACAGCCATGTTGTTCCTGATTGCGATTTTATTCGGTCCACGTACAGCACTTATTGCCGGTGCCGTTGGAATGGGGTTATTTGATATTCTACTAGGCTATACGATTTGGGCACCTGGTACCATTATCGCTCGTGGACTTCAAGGATTGATCGTTGGTTACATCGCTTGGTCCGGTGGTCGAAAAGGTACGAATGTCGGATTCAATTTGATCGGAATGATCGCTTCTGTACCGGTCATGTTGCTCGTCTACTTTGTTCATGAAGGAATGGCCTTCAGCAGTTGGGCGGCTCCAGTTGCTTCAATCCCAGGAAACATCACGCAAAACGTTGTCGGAATTCTTGTTGCGATTCCAGTCGGGATTGCCTTGAAGAAAACACGTTTCTTCCGTCAACGCGGATGATTTTACACAAACAACCCCGTCCTCTTCAAGAGGACGGGGCTTTTTTGTGCTTCATATGATGTGTTTAACGAATCGGCTGTGCTTCCGTTAATTCAAGTGTTTTCGTGGTTTCGGCATGAATTTGATCAAAGAGTTCCGGATTCGCGACGAGTGACGTCCCGTACGACGGGATCATTTCTTTGATTTTTGCTTCCCACTCCGGCATTTGATCCGGGAAACATTTCCCGAGGACTTCCAGCATGACCGGCACCGCTGTTGAGGCACCCGGTGACGCGCCGAGTAACGCTGCGACCGAACCGTCTGCCGCACTGACGACTTCCGTTCCGAATTGGAGAGTCCCCTTGCCTTGTGGTGTATCTTTGATGACCTGAACCCGTTGTCCGGCGACAACGACATCCCAGTCTTCCGTTTTCGCGTTCGGAATGAATTCACGCAGTTCATTCATCCGTTGCTCCGTCGACAGTAAGACCTGCTCGATCAAGTACTTTGTCAGTCCCATCTCTTTTGCTCCTGCCGCCAGCATCGTCAACACGTTGTTCGGTTTGACGGATGTGATCAAATCGAGATTTGATCCGGTTTTGAGGAACTTCGGTGAGAAACCGGCGAACGGTCCGAACAAGAGTGATTTTTGACCGTCGATGTAACGTGTGTCTAAATGCGGCACAGACATCGGTGGCGCACCGACTTTGGCTTTCCCGTAGACTTTCGCATGGTGACGTTCCGCGATTTCTGGATTTTTACAGACGAGGAATAAGCCGCTGACCGGGAAACCGCCAATCTGTTTCGATTCCGGAATGCCTGTTTTTTGAAGCAACGGCAGACTGCCGCCGCCACCGCCGATGAAGATGAACTTCGCCGTATGGTGTTCGATCCGGTTGTCTTGGTCATTTTTGACTTTGATTTCCCAGCCACCGTCGACCCGTTTCAAATCTTCAACACCATGACCATAATTGATCTCGACATCGAGTTGTTTTAAGTGATCAAACAGAATCCGTGTCAATGCACCGAAATTGACGTCTGTCCCCGAATCGATTTTCGTGGCTGCGATCGGCTCCGGTGATGTCCGACCTTCCATGATCAATGGAATCCATTGTTTGAGTTGTTCCGGATCTTCCGAAAATTCCATTCCTTTGAACAGCGGATTAGCTGAGAGCGCTTCCAATCGTTTTTTCAAAAATGTGACGTTTTCCGCCCCTTCGACCATACTCATATGTGGAATCGGCATGATGAATTCTTTCGGGTTCGGCAATACTTGTTCTTTGACGAGGTGCGACCAGAATTGGCGCGACAGTTGGAACTGTTCGTTAACCTTGACCGCCTTGCTGATGTCGATCGTTCCGTCTGCATTTTCCGTCGTGTAATTCAGTTCGCAGAGTGCAGCGTGACCCGTCCCTGCATTGTTCCATTCGTTTGAACTTTCTTCCCCCGCACTTGCCAATTTCTCGAACACTTTAATCTTCATGTCCGGCGCAAGCTCTTTTAATAAGACCCCTAACGTTGCGCTCATGACTCCGGCACCAATTAAAATAACATCTGTTTGTTTAGGCATACTGCTCATGATATCCTTCCTATCCCCGTTTGATATTATGGACCTGTCATACCAGTTGAAAACCGCTTGTATGACGACAACTTACCTTTCCAGTATAACCCTATCACAGGTCGTTCATAAATTAAAATATCCGGTGTTTCCGACTAAAAATAAATCCATTTCCCCTGAACCGAACGCGCACATCCCGAGACATACTTTCAGGGAAAGCGGCTATATACTCTTAATAGAAGAAAAAGGGGGAACGATTCATGGCGACACGCTGGATTTTCGGCAATCAGCTGAACCACACGTTACCGCTTCTGCAGGAAGCGGATCCGAAACACGATGTCATCTTGATGGTCGAAGCAACGTCACGCTCGACCTGGAAAACGTACCACAAACAAAAACTGGTGCTGATTTTTTCAGCGATGCGTCACTTCGCAGACGAACTCCGGGACAAAGGATTTACGGTCGATTACCGGGAAGCGGACTCGTTTGACGACGCTTGGAAGCAGCACCAGCAACACTATAAACCGACGCACCTGCTGTATACGGCGATCACCGATCACCCGATGCGCCGCGTCATGGAACGGTTTCAAAACAACCTTCCGAAAACGATCACCGTCGATGTCTGTTCCGATGTTCCGCTCTTTTTATTGACGCAGGACGAAGCCGTCGCCCTGCTCGGGGACAAACCGTGGAAGATGGACCGCTTTTACCGGCAACTTCGTAAGGACCGCCGCCTTTTGATGAACGGAAACAAACCACTCGGCGGAAAATGGTCGTTTGACGCCGACAATCGAAAACCGGCGAAGGACGGCGTTGATTTTAAAGCACCGATCCGGTTCCGCCCGGATCAGATCACGCGTGACGTCATCCACAAAGTCGAGACGACGTTTGCCGATCATCCGGGTCAGCTCGATGCGTTCCACTGGCCGGTCACCCGAGCGGAAGCACAGCGGGCGCTCGCCCGTTTCATCGAGGAACGGCTTGAGACATTCGGAACCTATCAGGATGCCATGCTGACGGGAGAGGATACGTTATCGCACTCCCTGCTCTCCTCGTCGATCAACATTGGCTTACTGTCACCGGACGAAGTCATCAAGGCCGCTGCCGCAGCGCTCGAAGAGCAGGAGGCGCCGCTCAATGCCGTCGAAGGATTCATCCGCCAAATCCTCGGGTGGCGTGAGTACATGCGGGCCGTCTACCTGAGTGAGATGCCCGGTTATGAACAGGTCAATGTCCTCAAACACGACCGTGACTTGCCGGACTTCTTCTGGGACGGTCAGACGACGATGACCTGTGTCGCCGAGTCGCTCCGTCCCGTCATCGAAACGGCGCACAATCATCATATCCAGCGGCTGATGGTGCTCGGAAACTTTGCCAACTTGTTTGAGATTTCGCCGCAACAAACAGCGGACTGGTTTAATGAAATGTATATCGATGCCTATGATTGGGTCGTCCTGCCGAATGTACTCGGGATGGCTTTGCATGCCGACGGTGGTCTTCTGTCGACGAAACCGTACATCGCATCGGCGAACTACATCCACAAGATGAGCGACTACTGCGGGAACTGTCCCTTTAATCAGAAAGATGCCCTTGGGGACAATGCCTGTCCATTCAATGCCTTGTATTGGGACTTCATCGCCCGGCACGAGGAACGTTTCTCCGGCAACCAACGGATGTCGATGATGTACCGGCAGTGGGCGAAGCGGGACCAAGCGGATCAGCAGGCAATCCGTAAAAAAGCGACGGCGTTGAAAAAACAGTTGGCGGACGGACAATTTCATCGCTGAGCTTTTCATCAACATCAAGAAAGACCCGGCTCCCTGTCTTGTTCGGCAGGGAATCGGGTCTTTGTTTTTTTCCTTGATGCATCACGCACTGTGTCGTTCTGCTTTTTGATGTTTTTTCGTCCGTAACTGGTACAAGACAAACAATCCGATGAACCAGACCGGTGTCAGGAGCAAGGCAGGACGTGTTTCGTCCGCGACGAGCATGACGACCAGGATCAGTGTGAACAGACCGAGTACGAGGTAGTTGACGAACGGTGTCCACGGCGCTTTGAACGTTGAGGCGGCATGCAATTCCGGCTGTGTCTTCTTGTATTTCAAGTGACAGACGAGAATGACACCCCAGACCCAGATGAAACAGATCGCACTGATCGTCGTGACGATACTGAACGCCTGTCCCGGAATCAATTTGCTTAACAAGGCACCACCCGAGACGACCAATGTCGAGATGAACAAGGCATTTGCCGGCACGTGGTTCTTATTCAGCTTCGAAAAAGATTTCGGTGCTTGCTTTTGATTCCCGAGATTGTACAAAATCCGGCTCGTCGAGAACATTCCGCTGTTACAAGCGGAAGCGGCCGACGTCAGGACAACGAAGTTGATGATTCCGGCAGCAAGCGGAATCCCGATCAGACTAAACGTTTTGACGAACGGACTTTCCGTTGCATTCAGTCCTGTCCATGGATTGATCATCAGAAGGACCAGTAAGGCACCGACGTAGAAGAATAGAATCCGTAGCGGAATTTTATTGATTGCTGACGGAATATTCTTTTTCGGATCAGCTGTTTCTGCTGCCGAGACACCCACGAGTTCAACCCCGACATACGCGAAGACGACCATTTGGAACGACAACAGGAATCCGGTGATGCCGTTCGGGAACATCCCGCCGTGCTGCCACAGATTCTTGACTGTGACCGGTCCGGCATCTGTTTTGAAGCCGATGACGAGCAAGACGATGCCGACCCCGATCAAGGCTAAAATCGTGATGACTTTGATCAAGGCGAACCAAAACTCGAGTTCTCCGAACAGTTTGACCGTCAGGAGGTTAAAGCCGAGTAAAATCAACAGAGCGATGACGGCCGGAATCCACTGCGGGATATCAAACCAATATTTGACGTAGACACCAACGGCAATGATATCGGCCATCGCCGTCATGATCCAACAGAACCAATATGTCCAACCGGTCACGAAAGCCGCGCGTGGTCCAAGGTAATCTTCCGCGATATCCGTCAGTGACTGGTAACCGGCTTTTGACAATAACAATTCGCCCAGTGCCCGCATGACGAAGAAAATCGCAATCCCGACAAGCAGGTAGGCAAACACAATCGATGGACCGGCCAGCTGAATCGCTTTCCCCGATCCTAAAAACAACCCTGTTCCGATCGTTCCACCAATCGCAATCAATTGGACGTGACGATTCGATAAATCCCGTTTTAATCCTTGCTGTTCCAAACCTGAACTCCTCCTTTGATGATCTCTCTGTTTCCCCCGGTCAGACTGTTCTGTCAGTCCAACAAAAAAAGAGACTGGACGGGTGTCCAATCTCAAAAAAATCATCAGAATAGCAAATAATCATCCTTTGCTTGGCAAAGCCAACACAAAAAATAAAAATTTAGTACTCTTCTGTCCTTTTGCCTGAGATTGTGAACCCTTCGGCGCCGTATACACGGTCTCTCCAGAAGCTGCTCCTGCCATAGTGTGACCCATGACAATCATAGCTTTCTTTTTTTATTCGGTTGCTGAGGTGACATAATCACCTGAATTGTTTCTAATACTAGTAATCTTGTGATCGTTTGTCAACCGTTTTATTTTATTTTTTCATTTCTTCTTTCATAACGTGAAACAGGACTTTGCGTGCCGTTTCCAGAAGTCTCCTACAAAGACTACCACAGGAGGAGGAACTGATCGTGAAGACATATTATGTCATTCGCCATTGTGAAGCAACCGGACAAGCACCTGATGCTCCGTTGACGAAACAAGGTTACAAACAAGCAGACGCACTCGCCCGTTTTTTCAAAACCATCCCGGTCGACCGGATTTTATCCAGTCCGTTCCGCCGGGCACAAGAAACGATTTTACCTGTCGCCGCTCTTCAGGATTGTCCGGTTGAAATCGAGGATCAGCTCCAAGAACGCATCCTCAGCACCTCGCCATTACGCGAGTGGCGTTCCGCTTTACAAGAAACATTCGTCGATTTCGATCTCCGCTTTCCCGGCGGTGAATCGAGTCGTGAAGTGATGGAGCGGATGACGTCTGTTCTGAAAGAAGCATCGTTGCATCCGGCCCGTCATACGGTGCTTGTGACACATGGAAACGCAATGGCTTTGTTGTTGCACACCATCGATTCGACTTTTGGCTACGACGACTGGCAGCAATTGCAGAACCCTGATGTGTACCGTCTCGTTCAAACTGCCGACGGGATGACCTGTGAACGGATGCCGCTTCATCAAACCAAAACGTAAACAGGTGACAGACATTTTTTCAAGTATTCGACAAACGCATACGATTACTTTTGACCTATTCTTTTAACTTATGGAAAACATAAGAATTATCTATTTTACTTCCCCTTCGAACTCCGCTACATTTAACGAATTGATAACAAAGTGAAGTAGTTCGAATCCCCGTCTACCGGGAGATTCGGCTTAGGAAAAGAAGGGGTATCTTATGTCTACACAATCTAATCATGCACGTAAAGGGTACTTGATGATGGCCGTTCTCTGGTTCGCATATGCGACGTTCGCCATGAACTGGGTCGCGGGGTCTTCCTTGACACCACAAATCACGGCCCATTTTTTCGGTGACCGGACCGTCGATCCGTTGATTTCGCAGCTCGTCAACTATTCGATCACGACGGCACGCGTCTTCGCGAACATCTTGGCCGCACTCATCCTGATGAAACTCGGACCCAAAAAAGCACCGATGCTTGCCCTGTTGTTCCTGATGATGTCGATCGTCGCCATCTATCTGCCGAACTACTGGGCGTATACCGCAGCCCGGATGATCATGGGTCTTGGTGGCTCGATGGTCATCGTCTACATGAATCCGGTCGTCACCCGCTACATCAGTGATCCGACGGAAAAACTGCGGATCAATGCACTCAATACGGTGTCTTACAATGTTGGAGCATTCGTCGTTTCCTTGCTGTTCACGTTTTTCGCGACACAATTCACGAACAACTGGCAACTGACATTGACGATTTTTGCTGCTTTGACAGCCGTCCTGTTCCTCGCCTGGTTGATCTTCAGTGAAGAATTCGACTTGAATACGGCAAGTGATCAAAACGAAGTCGTCACCGCTTACGGTTACAAAGATGCGATCAAAGACAGCTTCTTATGGAAATATGCGTTGGCGTTCGGCGGTTTCTTGACACTCTACATTCTGTCGCTCGTCGGACTCAAACCGGTATTCGACACCTATACCGAATTAAACGGTTCGCTCGTCAATCTGCTCGTGTCCGGTGCCGGGATCATCGGAACCTTTGTTGGTCTGAAAATCGGCAGCCGCGGAACACCGCGAAAACCGATTCTCCTGACCAGCGGACTGATCATGATCGGCAGTTTTATCATCACGGTCGCGTTCGGCAATATCTCGCCACTCGTTTCGTATGTCTTTGCCTTCGTTTCCGGATTTGCGATGTACATTCAGTATCCGATTTTCATGAATCTTGCCCACGAGATGAAAGGCATGACCCCGCAAAAGATCACCGTCTTATTTGGTCTTTTTTGGGCAATTGCGTACGCCACACAGACAATCTTTACGATTCTTTGGAGCTATACGCTCGGACAAATGGGATACACGGCTTCGATGGTCGTCTTTTTCCTTTGCTGTTCGACATACCTCCTGTTCAGTTTCTTTTTACCGGAGACCAAACCAAAACAAACGGTGCCGGCTTCGAAAAAAACAGCCTAATCCCAAAAACAACCCCCAAGTCGCTCGCGACCTGGGGGTTGTTTTATTTTTGATGGGCACCATATTGATGCCGTAAGATGAACAGCAACCGGATCAACGGTTCATGGTACGAAATGAACGTTCCTTCCCGTATGCCAGCAATGATGTCGTCTTCCGTCGCCCACTTGACGGCTTGGACTTCTTCTTCCTGTAACGTCAGGGTCGTCAGATCAACGTCTGTTTCGGTTAAGTAATAGTCGTCAAACCCGTCTTCAAACGGAACTGTCAACTGCGGACGCCGTCCGGCGAACGACAGGGACAATCCGAGTTCTTCAAACAATTCACGTTCCGCCGCCGTTTGACTCGTATCGCCTGTTGTCGCACTGCCACCGACGCTGAGATCCCACATGTTGGACCAGCCCTCTTTGAACGGCTGGCGTTGCTGAATCAACATCTGTCCCTGTTCGTTAAAAAGACAAACGTGCACAGCCAAACGATAATCGCCGTCTTTTAACTCTGTTCCGCGCGGCCAGGTCCGTCCTGTTTTCTCGCGGTCTGCCGTATAGATATCCCATCGTTCCATTTACTTCTTCCCTCCTGCCCAATTATCCGAAAAGAGCGTTGCGACGGTTTTGTCTGCTTTCGCCCGATCGAGTCCGAGCACGACACTTAAAAATAGTGTCTCCGCCGCTTCATCGAGCAGTGTCAGTTCGTACTGTTTTCCGAAACGGACCCACCGTCTTTTGCCTTGCCCGATTTTGTTTCCTTGATACGTGACACTAAACGTCATCGTCGCCCAGTTGATGTCGATTTGCAGGTCTCGGCTGTCGATCCGGTAATCCGCAAACATCAAGAATCCGGTTTTTTGAATGGTCGCAACGACACGCCCGTCCACTTCAACCAGAATATGCGGCAACATGCTGAACGTCTGTTTCGTCACGCGGCCGATTTCGGCTTCTTCCTGTACGAGTTGCCAGTTTTTCTGCATTTGCAACAACTGTCCGGTCACTTCATGTGTGACGTGTCCGGCTTCGTCTTGGATCGTAAAACGTCGGTTCAAATCCATCGTCTGGTTCATCAAAAGTGATTTCATGCTTCTCTCCTGTTCTGTTAAGACGATGCGTTTGCCGCATCGTCTGCCTTCACACAATCAATCGCAACGACGAGTGCAATCAGAATCGTCTCCATCGCGGCATCAATCACCTGAATTTCGTAGCTGTCGCCAAACGATAACCACTTTTTCTCAACCTGTCCGACGACTTCCCCCTGCCGCTTGACCTGGAAATCCATGTCCCACCAGTTTCCGTCAATCTCGATTCCGGCTGCGTCAATCGTATAACGGGCTTTGAACAACGAAAATTCCTTTTCGATCGTCATCGTTTGTCCATCAACCTCAACAAAAAACTTCGGTCGGAGGCTGAGCGTTTTTTTCGTGATCGTCGCAATTTCTTCCCCGTCCGTCGTCGTAATCGAAAACGACTTCGGAATTTTCATGAAGCTGCCTTCGACGAGATACCGATCCTGCTCCTGTTCATTCTTAATCGAAAAACGACCTCGTAAACTGAGTGCTTTTTGTTTCATGTACAGTGTATGCATGGAGATCTCATCCTTTCCTGGCGACTGTGTTACACCTATTACGATATGAACGGACTAAAAGATTCATCCCTGACTTCCTTTATCTGGTTTCGCCAAACGGCTTCAATATTCCCGCCTGCAAAGCTTGTCTCCTTGCACTTTTTGTTCAATACGCTTAAAGTATATAGTTGATGAAATTTTAATTGAGCAAAACGAATTACCTTAAGGAAAGGGTTTTATATACGATGAAAAACAACTTTTGGCAGGACCTGCCACGACCATTTTTTGTACTTGCACCAATGGAAGATGTCACCGATGTCGTCTTCCGTCACGTCGTTGCGAAAGCAGCGCGACCGGATGTCTTCTTTACTGAATTTACGAATACGGAAAGTTACTGTCATCCGAAAGGTAAACAGAGTGTCCGCGGACGACTCGAGTTCACTGAAGATGAACAGCCGATGGTTGCCCACATCTGGGGCGACAAGCCGGAATATTTCCGTGAGATGAGTATCGGGATGGCGGAAATGGGCTTTAAAGGCATCGATATCAACATGGGCTGCCCGGTGCAAAACGTCGCCGTCAACGGAAAGGGATCGGGACTGATCAACCGTCCCGATGTCGCCGCTGAACTGATCCAAGCCGCAAAAGCCGGCGGTCTGCCGGTCAGCGTCAAGACACGTCTCGGCTATTCGAAAGTCGAGGAGTGGCACGACTGGTTACGCCATATTCTCGAGCAGGATATCGCCAACCTCTCGATTCACCTGCGGACGCGTAAAGAAATGAGTGCGGTCCCGGCTCACTTCGAACTGATTCCGGAAATCAAGAAACTTCGGGATGAAGTCGCACCGCAAACCCTCTTGACGATCAACGGCGACATCAACGACCGGCAACACGGGCTTGAACTCGTCGAGCAGTACGGCGTCGACGGCGTCATGATCGGTCGCGGCATTTTCCATAACCCGTTTGCCTTTGAAGTCGAAAAGAAAGAGCACTCAAGCGAAGAATTGTTGGGTCTGTTGCGTCTGCAGCTCGACCTGCACGATCAATATTCAGCGGAATTCGAACCCCGCCTCTTCAAGCCGCTCCGCCGGTTCTTCAAGATTTATGTCCGTGGTTTCCGCGGTGCCAGCGAATTGCGTGCCCGTTTGATGGACACGAATTCAACGGATGATGTTCGGGCGCTCCTCGATGAGTTCGTCGAACAGGAAGGCATTCACGCCGTCAATTCGTTTTCGATTTAAGGATTTGAATTGAACATGCGAAAGAGCAAGGCATCGCGCCTTGCTCTTTTTCTTTGTTGTTAGTCGGATTCCGCTTCCAGTCGAATCTTTAAACAGGTGAATTCAAACGGTGTGTCACCATTTATCCGTTCCAGCCGCCGTTTCCCGACCCGCCGATCGAGCAACGCAAAGCCGCGGATGAAGGCATGCGGATGCGTTAACGCTTCCTCAATCGAGAGCGTCGGATACAGCAGCAAATCCTGTTGCACGTTGTAATTGGCATGCCATCCTTCTTGCTCCAACTCATGTTCAATCTGTCTATATAATTCACGCGACGTTTTATACCAATCCGATTGAAAAATCTCCAACGTGATCCGCTCCGGCTTTTGGGGCAATCGAGCCTTCGCCAACGCATAGCGACGGTCTGCCTCCTGCGTAAAACGTAAATCTTCTGCCTTAAAAAAGGGTTCGCTATCCAGCGTCATCCAGATCCGGCTTTCACCGTCATGAAAATGCCGGTCGACTGTGGCATAAAGATCTAGACGCGGTCGAAGTGACGACGCGACGAACGATAATATCTGCTTTTTAATTTTTGAGAATTGCATCGGTTCCTCCTTTAAACACATCAAACGTCAGGCAGCTACGAACTGCCTGACGTTTAGTTTACCCGTTTTTCATATGGAACGATTCCGTTAACGTAAAGGTGATGTTTTTGAGTTCAAGCCCGCCGAGCGCAAAGTACAGCTTGAAATAGTTGTGTGGATTAAAGACGAAGACATCTTTTGTCTGCGTCACCCATTCGCCGTTCGTCCCGTTAAACGTAAACGTTGCGACCGGCATATTGTTCGCAAACAACGTCACCGGCATCTGTGCCAGTTCACCAGCATACGACCGTGCTTCAAACGTGACGTGGTACATCCCCGTTTCTTCCGCCGTCACGGCAAAGACATGACTGCTTCCGGTCGACGTGTCGAGTTCATCAAACACAATCGGGACACCGCTTTGAAGTTGCTGATGCGTCACGGCCTGTTCGTTCAGATCATCTGCCTCTTCCGGTAATCCGGTGACGTCGACCGTTGATTCCTGACCAAGCGTCCGCTCCATGACCGGTGACCGCAGGATGAACTGACAAATGTTCGCCGCACTCCGTAACAACTCCGCCCGTGTCAACGTGTCGTCTGCAAGCGACGACAGTGTATCATCCTCAAACGGATTCGCACCCGGTTCTCCAACGACCATGTAAAGGTCATTTTGAGAACGGACCATCGTCGCTGTCTGTTGCCGGTTGGCTTCCGTTCCTTCAGCATTGATTTTCGCCCACCAGTCGGTCATGACGACACCGTCAAAGCCCCACTCATCCCGAAGAATCCGGGTGTTTTGATCGTACAATCCAGCCGTCCAGAGCCCGTTGACGGCACCGTATGTCGTCATGATGGCATACGCCTGCCCCCGTTTGACGGCGTGCTCAAATCCTTTTAGATAAATTTCCCGCAAGGCCCGTTCTGAGACGATCGAATCGAGGTCATGGCGATGGAATTCCTGATTGTTGGCACTTAAGTGTTTGAGCGTTCCGGTCACGCCGACCCGGTGCATCCCGTCGAGCTGGGCGACGGCCATCATCCCGGTCAGGTGCGGATCTTCCGAGAAGTATTCAAAGTTTCGTCCGTTGAGCGGATGACGATGGATGTTCATCCCCGGTCCAAGCAACGTATCGATGCCGTTTTTCCGGAGTTCGAGCCCGGTCATTTCAAACAAATCGGCCACCAGATCAACGTTGAACGTCGAGGCGACAAGCGTCCCGTTCGGCAGTGAAAAGGCTTTGGTTCCGATATCCATCCGGATTCCGGACGGACCGTCAGCACAGCAGGCCGCCGGAATCCCGAACGCCGTCAGCCGGTCGGTGACGCCGCCAAAGGCAGCCGCTGTTCCCGGTGTGACGCGCGGTGAGTTCATCCCCTCGCCGCGGACGATCGCTGCCAGATCCTCATCCCTCAATTGATCGAGGAACACGTCGAGCGACGTGTTGCCGTCGTAGACATCCTTCAGTGTCAGACCTTGATCTTCCGAATACGTGCGTGCTGCCGGTCGTTCGGCGAGGCGACGGGCTTCCGGATCAATCGTCCGCAGCGGTGTTGCTTCGTACGTGACGTCATAACCGGTTTCCGTCTTGTGCGGCTTCAGGCGGTCAAACGACGTGACCGGAGCCATGTTTTCGCTTAACGTCTCGATGACACGTAACGTGTCGATCGTTTGTGTCGCCACGTGCGTCGCTGTCCGGACATCCGTGCCGACGTACAGATGATACGCTCCCGCTTCGATGACGTAAGACGATTTATGCCCTGTCACACCGGCATCATCATAGCTTGCGTATTCCGTCAGCGGTACCGTCAACGTTACTGTCTCCTGTTGACCTGGTTCCAGCTGTTGTGTCTTCGCGAACGTCACGAGTCCGCGTGCCGGATTGCCGAGTTGTCCCTGTGGTTTCTCGAGATACACCTGGACGACTTCTTTCCCGCTGCGTGTCCCTGTATTCGTGACGGTGACGGTCAATGTGACCTGTTGCTCCGTCATGTCGACCGTTTCTGTTACGACATCAAACGTCGTATAGGATAAACCAAACCCAAACGGATACAGGACGTCATCCTTCGCAAACGTCTCGAAGTAGCGGTACCCGACGTAGATGTCTTCCTTGTAGATTGCCCGGTCTTCGTGACCGAAGTACGGCGTCGACGGATACGCGTCGAGTGAACGGGCAATCGTATCCGGCAGTTTCCCGGATGGTGTGACTGTTCCCGTCAAGAGATCAACCAAGGCATTGCCGCCCTCCATCCCGCCTTGCCATGCATACAAAATCGCACTCGGATCAAAATCAAGCGCCCACTGCATGTCGATGACATTGCCGACGTTTAACAAGACAACGGTCTTCGGGAACGCCTGTGAGACTTTTTCGATCAAGGTCAATTCGACGTCCGTCAGCAGGTAACTGCCCGGGTCTGCCGTATTGTCACGGTCTTCACCGGCCGTCCGACCGATCATGACGATGGCGACATCCGACTGCCCTGCCGCCTGAGCGACGACTTCGTCAGTGACCAGCATTTCCTCTTGCGACCAGGGTTCCGCCGCCCAACCTTCGCCTTTATCAAACGGATGATCCTGAAGCCAAGCTTCGTAGACGTCGAGCAACGACTGGTTCACGGTCAGATCCGGATGTTGTTGCAGGGCTTCGAGTGGACTTGTCACGTGCGATACGTTGACCATCCCACCCGATCCCGTTCCGCTTTTATAATAGTTAAACTGATTGCGTCCGAAAACTGAGACCGTCGTCCCTGCTAAAAGCGGCAACGTCTGCTTGTCATTTTTCAACAGGACTGCCCCTTCTGCGACCGTCTTCCGGGCCAATGCCGTATAATCGTTCCAATCTAATGTATAAGTCGTCATCTGCTTATCCCCCTATGGTGTTCGTATCAGATTTCATTACCGCAAACCGGTTCTGAAGACCGTTCGCAATTTCCGTGATGCAATCTTCCGCTTGCGGATACTGTCCGAGTTTTTCGATGAAGGCATGATCCATGCCGTTATACTGAATCCGTTTTGTCTTGACGCCGGCCCGCGCGAGTTTCCGCCCATACGCTTCACCTTCGAGACGAAGATAATCGTATTCCGCCGTGATGATCAGCGCCTCCGGCAGTCCTGCCAGCTTGTCGCTGAAGAGTGGCGAGACATGTGGATCCTGCACATCCGTCGTTCCTTGCAGATATAACCGGTTCAACAAGCCATCCGTGTCTGCAAGAGCGGTGACGATCCCTTCAAGCAACTCCCGATTCTCGTTCATTTCGTAGGCGTCAAGACGCCACTTGAAATCATCCGTCGGCAAGGCAGCAAGATTGACGACCGGATAGAGCAGGACTTGGTACTGGATCATCGCTGTCTGTTGTTCGCGGTCAAGCAGGGCACAAACAGTCGCCAGGTTCCCGCCGGCACTGTCGCCGGCGACAGCCAGGTGTTCACGGTTGATGCCGAGTGCCTCCGCCTGTTCGTAGACCCATGTGACGGCCGTGAAACAATCGTTCAGACCGGCCGGAAATGGATGTTCCGGTGCGAGCCGGTAATCAATCGAAATGACGACGACATTGGCCCGTTCTGCCAGCAACCGGCAAGGATGCTCGACCGGATCAAGTGTCCCGCCGAAAAAGCCGCCGCCGTGAAAATAGACAACCGCCGGTAACGGTTCCGTCGTCCGGGGACGGTAAATCCGTGCCGGAATCGGTTGCTCGGCACTCGGAATCATGATGTCTTTCGTCGTGATGTCTGTCGTCGTCAGATCGGTATTGATCCAACCCATCCCGGCCCGCGCCGCTTCGAGTGAAAACGGTGCTGCCGGCGAACTGTCTTGCTGCTGCTGCATCATGACTTCCAAAACGCGCGGATCAAGTACGCCGCTTTCTGTCCGGTCTGGCACCGGTTTGATGACGACTTCAACGCCATCTTGCAGTTCACCAGTCTTTTTTTCCGCTAACCGATCGACCAATTGCTGATAATCCTGTCCCATGAACCTGCCTCCTTTAACCGAATTTTTTACGTACTTATAAGAGATCATTCATTTGTAAAAATAAGTATCGAAACCGCTTTCGTAAATCGTTAAAAAAATTTTGGGTGTCCTTTGTTTTTAAAAGAGACCGCTTACAAAACCAATCATACGCATCTTTACCCGATTAATCAATCATTCTGGATGATTCAAAAAAAGCCACTTGTCTTTCACGTGTTTTCCTTGTCGGAATGACGTAAAACGAGTGGCTTTTTTGAATTAGCTTAAGATATTTTCTTCTGAAACAAGTGTGAACCCGTCGATGACCGTGTCTTCCTCGACTTCGATCAACAGACATTGTTTGCCGTTGTAATTGACCTGCTTAATGTACTTCAAGTCTTGGGCACTGACGGAGATATTCGCGACTTTCGTATTGATTTTAATTGATTTCGCTTCATAGTTCGGGACGATGTTACTCGCCTTCATTTCGTATGTCGTATCATCGATGACCGTCTTGAAGGCCCGTTCGACCTGTTCCGTACTGACGTCTTCGATGCCGCTCGCTTTTAAGACCCGTTCGACTTCTTTGACGTCCAGCATCGGAATATCTTCCGGCTCGTCTTCTTTTTCGTCCTCAACGACGAGCAGGTGATTGACTTCTTCATAGACACCCGCGAGCGTTTTTGAATCGACTGATTCGCCGATGACCAGTTTGACGATCTCTTCAAATACCGTTTTGTCTTCTTCCGCCGTCACGATTTGATCACCGTTCAGGACGTTTTCGATGAACAGCAGGTCCGGTTTATTCGGCTTGCTTGCTGTGTAAAGGACACGGTTGACGTCCGCCGCATTATCCGTGAAGCACGGGAATAAAAAGCCGCCGATTGGTGACGCCAGTTTGATGACCGGATTGATCAGCAGGTTCGACTTGAACTCGAGATCGACGTAGTCGAAGACAAGCGACTGTTTCGGCAGTTCTGTCTGGTTGAGACTGCTCAAAATGAACGGTGTCGTATAGACTTCATCGTTCTTATCCACTTCTGTCTCGTCTGCCTGCCGTTTTGTCGTCTTGTAATACTGTCCCCGGATGAACGTGACGACGATATCGTTTTCGTACTGCACGTCTTGGACCATCTTCAGCGCAATCTGTTGCATCTGCTCCGTCCAGTCTTCCGTCTCTTCCGTGTACAGGCCTTCGTACAACAGTTGTTGCGTATGTCCGGTCGCGCCCTCTTCCGGCTGCTGGAACTTGACCTCAAACAGCTTGATGTCGAGTTTCCCGGTCAGGACTTTCTTGAAGTTCGCGAGGAACAATTCCTGTTGCTCGAGTTCAAGAAAGGCAAACGGTCGGCTTTCCTCATAGAAGATTTCACTCGTTTCTTTGCGGATATATACATTATAAATTTCGTTGATTTTAAGTAGTTCCGAGTCGACCTTAAAATGGCGACGGATATCACTGATGTCTTGTTTGTTCATGGTACGGTCTCAGCTCCTTGGCGTTTGAATTCCTCGTGGCTCCTAAAAAAGGAGTGCCTTCTGTTCAAATCGAACAGAGGTACCCCTTTACTATACAAGATTTGAATCAGATTCGCTGACAGAGTTCAATTCTTCGCTCGTGAACTGAATAAATAATGTTTGATCAGATAACCGACAAGAACAATCAGCAACGCGATGGAAAAGTAGACGATGAAATTCAACGCGACCGGCAGAAAGATCGACACGACATAAATGATCATCACCGTGACGGCGTAGAACAGTAAAAATTGACTGATGGCTTTCAATAGACTTCTCCTTTCGATAGGGTTCTTGTTACTCCTGTTCGAATGCTCTAAAACTGTAGGAGTTCGTGATTGGTTCATGAATCACCAATTCATAATCAAAACCTCGTTCGTCTGCCTGTTCGACAATGGATTCAATCTGAATCGAGTTGAGATGACGTTGAACGAAAACAAGTGTAATGATCATCAAGACGATTAGTCCTGCTAAAATAAAACTTGGTGTAATGGACTTATGTAATCCTTTTTTCATCCCCTCAGCTCCTTCCTTCATTCATACGTTTTCCCTTATGTAAAGTTCCAGATTTCCCCATTATCCTTCTTGGATAATACAGATTCGTTGGAAATTTGTTTAATAAAAGTTCAACTAAGGAAAAAATCATACATACAGATCATGTAAAAGAAAGCAGGTGTCTCATGGTGACTCAACTCATCGGTCTCGTGTCAGTCTTCCTGGTTCTCGGCTTGATTTTTACCAATCGTTCTCTTCTGACCATCCTTTTGGTAGTGTTCGTAAGCTCGATCGCTTTGTTTTTTTATACGAATTTTCCTGGAAAAAATGTCACTCTTAGATGCTTTCTTTGATTCGTTTGGTTTTTTATCAAACATTGTTCTAGTTTTTTTAGTCGTCCATTTTTCAAAAAACGATCAGCACACGATAAAAGTCTGTAACCAAAGCATCCTATGATCGGATGCTTTTTTTGTGTTAAAAGTCTCTGTAATTTTAAATCGTTCACTTCGTTTTGATCCGATATTGATTTTAATTTTTTAAGTAATTTATTTCTCTGTTACTTTAGGCTTAATTCCAAAAAAATATTTTCGGTAAAAAGTATTCAACTTTTGTAATGTTTACATTATTTTAACCCTATCCAAAATATTCGGTGGCATACTGAGTGAGTTGAGAGGGTTCTCTCATCACACTTACATAAGAGGAGGCAGTTCATGTTCCAGAAAATCAAGCTACTCGCCGTATCGTTTGTTTTGTTTCTCACTGCGTTTCAGTTCGACCTCTCACCCGTTTCCGCACTCCCGTCCGGCATCCCGTCAAAAGCGACGGCTCAATCTGAGCTCAACGCACTGACAGTCAAGACCGAAAGTACGATGACCGGTTACTCCCGTGATCTCTTCCCGCATTGGAGCAGCCAAGGAAGCGGCTGTGATACCCGTCAAGTCGTCTTGAAACGCGATGCGGATTCTTATGTCGGCAACTGTCCGGTCACGTCCGGCTCATGGTACAGTTATTATGATGGACTGACATTCACGAACCCGTCCGATCTCGACATCGATCATGTCGTGCCGCTCGCGGAAGCATGGCGTTCAGGTGCAAGCAGCTGGACGACAACGACACGTCAGGCATTCGCAAACGATCTCAACGGTCCGCAATTGATTGCCGTCTCCGCAAGCTCAAACCGTTCAAAGGGTGACCAGGATCCATCGACATGGAAACCAACCCGTGCCGGCGCAAGCTGTGCGTACTCGAAGATGTGGATCAACACGAAAAGCCGTTGGGGCTTAAGTCTCCAATCCTCTGAAAAAACAGCACTGCAAACGATGTTGAACACCTGTACATACTAAGAAGGAGTCGATTCGATGGAAACGAAAACCTCTACGTTTACCGCCACGCACGGCGTGATGACGAATGAAGTCGGCGTCATCAGCGGCGAACTGGAATTACGAACGACCTGCCAGGAAGACGGCACACTCGAACTCGCCATCTCCTATGTTGGCTCACCCGACGTTTACACATTACCCGGCAAGGATTATCAGCTGCATGATGTCCGCGATCACGAAGTCGTGCATCGGATGTTAGCGACTGTGTTAGAAAGAACATAAAAAATTTAAATGTCCTACAAAAAACACATGTCGAACTGACCTCGCTGTCCGTTCGACATGTGTTTTTGATTTTTCCAATAAGCACAATGAACAATTTCGGCTCAGGTTGAGACTCAATTCTTTATTTTTCATGACTGCTATTTGTAAATGGGTTCATTGCTGTTTGATAAAAATATTCGTTATAGTGAAGGAAATATACAGTTTGATTTCGAAAGGAGTCTTTTTAGTGAGAGAAGTGTTGATTGGATCAGGCGTCGCGCTGAGCAGCGCCGGTATTTTCATGTTGTTGTACGGACACATCCCACAAAGTTTTATCGGTTTGGTTACAGTGACTTTTGGTGTAGTCGTAGCCATGTTAACGAAAAAGAAGAAGGTAGATTGACCGCTATGTATAAGGAGGTAACGTCATGATTCATGAATTAATACGAGCCTCTGACTCTACCGCGATCGGTGGATTTATTGCAACGTGTGCTGACCCGATTTTAACCCATGTCAATCCATCGCAACTAAAGACCAAAGATTTGATTGCAAACGAATATTTTTCAAATGAGCGGAACTATTTGAATTTTATCGTACTTTCAAAATAAGGAGGTTGCCTATGAATCCGATATTAAATCAGGTCGGGACCATCTTCATTCCCGTCAGTAACGTCGAAAAAGCCCGAGATTGGTACTGTGATCTGCTCGGCTTACCATCCGACAGTGAGATTTTGTTTGGTCACTTGTACATCATTCCAATGAATAGTGTAGACATCGTGTTAGACAGCAAATTTTTTTCACCAGACAACATTCTCAATACGCCACTTTTTCATTTTAATACAAACAATATCGAACAATCTTATACATATATGAAGAGTAAGGGCATTGAATTGACGACAGAAATTGAACACGGTCACTGGTTCAATTTTAAAGATCTCGACGGCAATCATTTGATGATTTGTACCTGTTAAGTCCATTTTAGTTAAGAAATAAGAACATAGAAAATAAAAAAGCAGAAGAATGAATGTCATTCTTCTGATGGCTTCGTTTCTTTGAAAAGAATGATCGGATCATAAGGTGCATTAGGATCATTTTTCAAATTAATAAAATGTCTTTGATCATTCCGATCCCCAAACTGCTCCGTATAAGGCATTTCCAATGACTGAAACACTTCCTCATTTTTGACCAGACCAATGTAAACTTCGTACCCTTCATCATCTGATGAGAAAAAGCCGCCTTCAGCAGCTGTAGTTTCAACCAGCGCTTCATCGATCAGATCTCTTAATTTCAATAATGCTTGTTTATTGCCAACAATAAAGGACTCCTGATGATTGGTATGCTGAGCATAAATATGTAAATACATCTGGTGTTTCCATGACATGATGTCTTCTCACCTCACCGGTTATTTTTTCAAGTGGACTTTTTATTTAGTATTGATTTTGAATATGACCTAAATGTAATTGATGAAACCCTAAAACAAAAGGTACTTCATTTTTATCCCTTACTCCCATATCGATGCTGTTTTCCCATCCAATCATTTCTTTCTCTCCATCTAAGTTTTTTAGCTGATATCCAACTTACATTCTGTTCAATAGTGCTCGGATCAAAATCAACATCATCTGACCAGTAATAAGTATCATGCTGTTTTAAAATGACAGCCTCAAAAAGTATCGAGGGGAAATTTTCTGGTGTCGGAAGGATATGAATTCCTGTTACACCTTCAAACCATAATTCAATCGCAGACGGGTTTTTGAACTGACGTTGAAATAACAGTTTGACGTTTGTATCTAATCCGCTTGGAGCAGCCATCGTCAGATTCTCATCAATATACGTTTCGGTCCACATATGCATTTCCTTCAAACACCCGTCATGAAAATAACCAAAGTCCTCAAGTAATTCCCTAATTTCTGATTCCTCTTTTAGTTCATTCCAGTTCATGAGCGACCTCCAGTACAGTGTTTGTTTTGTTTTTAATAGTTTTTTGCTGAGAAAACTACTCCTTTTATTACCCGGTAGTTTCGAATTATCTAATTCTTCTCTCTACAATTTGTGGAGCTCATTCGAGATATTCATTGGTAATTCTCCTTTTGAAGCAGATAGATTATGTTGCAGTTGAACAATTTTTCTCGCTCAAGGAATGTTACTAGATGCTTCTTTTTAAGCAAAAATATACTGGAGGACTGATTGTACCATCGAAGGATTTTCTCCAAGGATGAGAAATTTTCTACTAACCTTATTGATTATGAATAAGAGATTTCTCTTGTTGCGTTATTTCTATTCATCGTTTAAAAAAGACGATCATCTAACACATGATCGTCTTGCATAATTCATTTAATAAAATTCGATTGTTACTTTACTATATCCATTTGTCTTAAGGAAAGACGTTAATAATTTTTGAATTCTTTCATCTGCCTCTTCTAAAAATCCTTGCTCGATTTTTTTCTTTTCAATTTTATTTTTTTCTTTGTTGATATCATCAAAAATTTGTTGCGATTGATAATCTGAAAATAGATCACCTTTAACATCCGTTACCTTTGCTGTGTCTGTATCTGCTACGTTATCAAGTATCTTTGAATTCGGTACCTTAACTAATAATTGCTTTGTTGTCTCGTTATAAGACAGTTGTAGCTTAGATAAATCTGTACCTGCTTTCAAATAACCATCGTATTCAATTAACTTGATTGCTTCAGCTAATTTAAGATCAATCAAAGGTACATTTTTACTGCTTCGACTGATTATTACCTTGCTGTACTCATATTTCAAAGTAGTCCATTCAGATAATTCTACCAACCGTTCTTTTACTAAAGCGGTATCAGAGCTTTGAGTTGTTGAAATGAAAGAAGGCTTGAAATAGAAAACAGCTCCCGCACCGATTACTCCGAGAATCACCAAAAGCGCAAATATATTTATAACTATTTTTTTCATCTTTACAATCTCCTTAACTATGTATCATTAAATCTCTAGCATAGAGAACATACCTAAACTTGAGTTATGGTGTGATCGCTATAAATCACATCATCTCTCCAATTCATACTTCTTGATACTGCTTGGATTCAATGGATCTTTTACATACTGCATAACATTCTTCGATGTGTGCATTTCCTAAATATTTCATCGCACCAAAACTAATTCCGGCCGAGACGGCCTGACCTACAAAAGGAACGTACTTTGTGACCTGTTTAATTGCCATTTTAGCACCCATTTTTTTCAGTAACTGTGCCACTACTGTTTTTGTAATGTACTTACCTACTAGTTCGCTACCGACTGAAGAAATAATAATCGCGAGTCTTCCTTTTATTTCAGAATCGAGCTGTTCAATCTGCTCAGGGGATAATCCAAACTTTCGATTAATTGCGGGAAGAAGCTCCATCATGATGACGACATCTGCTCCTACATCTGCTCCGGGAATGGGGACAACCGCTGCTGCGGCTGAAGCCGATGCTCTTTTATTCACCATTGCATTACACTCTGCTTTAATACGGTCTAACTCTGAAATAGAAATAGGTAACACGTTATTTCCCCCGATTCTTAAGTTAATTTCTATACTAATAAAAGATAGCATTTCACAATAATTATCGGTTTCATTCCTTAAATTTACAATGATTTTTATTATTTAATACTAATAGTGATTTATCTGTAATATTTTTAATCTTATACGAACGAACACTTTGGAAACAAATCATCCTCTTTAAAACTACTGCATGTTACGTAGCAGCATCCGATAATCCTCGTTATTTAAAACTCCATATCAACGTGCTTTCTTGAATACCAATTCGCCTATCTCAATAATATTTGAATTTTACGCTGTAATAGGAATATATCTCAGAATCCTAAAACACGTATTAAGACTACTCCGTAAGCCGAGGCAGCTGGATAATGACAACCCATCAAGCGTTCCATTGGCAAACGACTTCAACGGTCCAAAATTGATTGCCGTTTTTGCAAGCTCGAACCGTTCAAAAGGGAACCAGGATTCATCGACATGGAAGCCGACACGGGCAGGTGCGAGCTGTGCTTACTCGAAGATTTGGATTAATACGAAGAGCCGCTGGAACCTCAGCTTACAGTCGAGTGAAAAAACAGCCCTACAGACGATGTTGAACATATGTACATACTAAAAAAGAGTCGATTCGATGGAAACGAGAAAACCTCTACTTTTACCGCTACACATGGTGTCATCAGCGGTGAACTGGAACTCCGAACGACCTGTCAGGAGGACGGAACGTTAGAACTGAAGATTACTTATATCGGGGCGATAGACGTCTATACGTTACCCGGTAGTTATCCTGTCCATGACGTCCGGGATCATGACGTCATCCATCAGATGCTCGTCAATGTACTGGAACGAACATAATAAAACAGACGCTGCCCAATCAATGGGCAGCGTCTTCTTCATTCTCGCGTATTCAGAATCAGATTATCATTATTTACTAAAGCATGCGTTTTTATCTGACGTTCTATCCGGTATAGTGAGAACAACGTCATTATCCTTTTAGGGAGGAATAGCTCCTGCGAAACGTTTTGATTCCAACCGGCGTCATTTTAAGTGGTGCAGGTCTCTACATGGCATTAGAGAGTCACGTGCCTGCGTTACTCGTTACGGGCATCATCATGCTGTTTGGTTGTGGTGTCGGTATCATCACGAAAGAAAAGTCAGAGTAAATTTTGTTCAGTCAGGAGGATAGCTATGATTCAACAATTCACGAATGAACAGCAGGCACACGCTACTATTGGTGGGTTTATCGCTAAATCTGCCGACCCGATCCTCGCCCACATCAATCCATCACGTTTACAAGACAACAATCTTGTACTATTGATTCAAGCTGATCAATCGATTGTTGTCTCTTTCGCTAATTCACAAAATCAATCAGGTTGGACGCCACTATCACGAGAGCAGATTCATCAATCGAAAAGTCTACTCGCACCTAAGACATGCTACTTTAAAATTACACACATTAAATATGCCGGAACCTATTTGATTTCACCGGATTTGATTGTGAATGATCAATTCAAGAGTGAGAAGGATTATTTAGAAGTTCTAATATCAACAACGAATAAGTAAATTATAGATGTTTTATCAAGACGATCTCATCTTTAATCGGAACTCCCTTTTCATTGTATAACGGGATTTCCGGTTTTATTTTGCGTGCAAGGTCCACGGCATTCGGAATCACTTTTGATACTGTATATCCCCGATGTTGATAAAAACGTATCGCATGCTCATTATCATTCGTCGTAACGAGTGTCAGCAAGTTGCATTGTTGCTGTGTTGCCTCTTCCTCTACCACTTGCATCAATCGTGAACCAATTCCTTTACCTTCTTCAAGACTATCCAGTGAAATGATTTCGAACGTCTGCGAAGAGATATGATAGGTGACAAGTCCAATGATTTCATGATCATCGTTCGTGACATAAAAACCTTCTAACAGACTACAATCATGAACACCTGTCGACGTTACCATTTGTGAACTGCCCCAGTGCTCATTAAAAAAGGCTTTGACCTGACTACGTGTTTCCTCTTCAATGACCTGAATAATCACTATGTCCTTCACTCATTTCTAATGTTTATTCTATGTAACGATTCCACGTTAAATATTCCTCTAAGTCTTTCCACGTTAATAGAGTATATGGAGTTCCCGCCTCTAATTTTATAGAGATATTTTCTGCTATCACTTTTATACGTTTAGCTGGATTGTATCTTTTTCCTGCAGGATAAACAGCTATTTTATCAAATAATAACTCTCCATCTGCTTGCGTTTCTTTCCTCAAATCTAATAGATCGATTTGATCTTTTGAAGGAATCTCTTTTCCTATCCAATCACATATTTCAAAAAGAGGATATCGATCCTTCGTCCATTGTTCAATGATTTCGATGACCTTAAGAATCATGAAATCACCTGATGGTAATTGGTAACTAATCGCATCACCGGTCTTTAAATTTGTTTCAGCTATAAATCTCTTTGGTACTTTTTTAGCTTGTGGCTGCGGAGAGTTAAGTTTCTCCTTCAGTTTATAAAGGATGACTTCTCGTTTCTTTTTCAATGTAGGATCTTCTTCCCAACGATCAAGGTCAACACCACTATCAATGATACGCAATGCCTCACGTTTCACTTCATCTTGAAGTCTTCCTAATTTCCATTGTATTAAGGCAAAAGATAACCAAAAAGCTGTAATCTCTTCATCGTCTATCTCATCTAGGTATTCTTCAACAACAACTTTCGTTGCTTCTGCATTCGTAAAGTTATTGCCTAATAAATCCTTATATCTAAAACTAATATCTTCTGCTATATCATCAGACAATATTGCTACTCCCCAAGCTCCCATCTATTATCCACCTCCGCGATTTTCATGTCTTTTTTATTAATTTAAACATGGACTTACAGAAAAAAGCGTCAAAGACATTTAGGATGTGCTTTGACGCTTCAGAATAATATTTATACGTTTACTTATGATACCGCTCACCGTAATATCTCTAAGTGAGGGTTTTAGAAAAATTTTAACATCAACCTTCACATTCTATATATCTGCTCCTATTCTTACCTATTTATAAGATGTAGTAAAACGTATGTAAATTTTGCGTATCCTGACAAATATTCTTTAATAGATGATTTTGGATTCATTTACTCACCAGCTTCTAAACATCAATGCCACGTACTTCACCGTTAATAACCCGAATAGTTTTAACATGCCGTTGATATAACTTGTCATATACATCCATCATTAAATAATCATCACCTCTTTCATTAAAGTAATTAATAGCTGTGACCATACAAACATTCGGTAAAACATTGTACTCTTCTTCTGTAAAATAATGCTCATCTACCCCTTATTTATAAAGTTCTATCGTTTTATAACCGATGTCAGCTATTAATATCGATTCCCCCGTAAAACTTTTAATGCCTTTTTGAAAATCTCTCATATGAATATTCCATATTATTTCTCCTTTGATTTAAATTGCAATTAAAACAGAAAAAGAGGGAGAAAACTCGTCCGGTGACAAGTTATCTCCCTCTAATTTCAATTCATTTAATACTTCATCATTTCAAATGTTAGGATTTCACAAATTTCTATAACACTGCTTTAAATAAAGCCTCTTTAATCTTTATTTTCAACTCCGAATTTTCCTTGTATAAAATCACATTTTTAGATTTAACATCAAAAGGTAATTCTTCACCAAATTTTGATATTAAAATTGTCTTTTTGCCTAAAGCATGTGCTATTCCTAATTCATAAAAGACATTTGGATTTCTACCATTCAAATTAACCACTATTATCCTTGCTTCTAAAATAGATTTAATTATACTTGGCAATATCTCACCCTTAATGTGCTTTTCATCACCTCTTATACATTTTAAAGATAAATCTAAACACACTTCCCTTACCGTAACAAAAGTTTCCCATTCTAAATCTTGAAATGGAGTCACCATGAAAACTAACTCTGAATTAAATTCTAAAGTATTTTCATCAATTCCCATATTTTCTATAAAAGTCTTTATATCGAAATACTTATTTTTCATGAATGAGTCTTTTTCAAAATTCATTTTTTGTGCATCGTAAACTAAATGATTTATTTTATTCCATCTAATATTATCTTCTGAAAGTTTATAATTTATATCATAAATTTTATTCTCTAATTCTTGTCTCATTTGTTCTAATTCAATTTTTTTAAGTAAATTATCATATTGCATTTTAGCCTCTTGCCTTTTTTTTCTGGTACTTTGAACTGAAAGCACTGCTGCCATCATTCCTGACACCATACTTATGACAATTGCTACTATAGTAAATAATTCCTTATAATCAATCATTTATATTCACCCCTGTAAGTAAAAATATAGTTGCTATGTATACTATGACAACCGAAATTATATAAGAAATTAATATTAATCCAAATAACGAAAACCAATCACCTAACTTCTTATTATCTAAAGAGTAAATATCATATGCTTTTTTAGATAATGGAAAAGCAATTAATGTCATGCAAAAAAATATTAATAAACAAACTATTGCATTTAATAGTAATTCATTATTTCCTTTATTACTAATAACAAGAATCGCACTGGTTATAAAAGAAATTGAAAGTATACTTATATCCCCTGGTAAAATAATCATTTCTTTGCCTAAACCAATCCATGTAAAATTGTGATTGACCAATAATTTTATTAATAATGTTAATACTACAACTAAAATAGGTAATATTATATTTATCATTTCTTTAGATAGAACGTCCATTAAATCCTCCACATTTAGTCTATTGTTAACTTGTCTTCAACAATTATAATAAAAAAAAGAAAGAATATATACTTTGATATGCTCCCCAAAAGGTAGACAGTTGAAATATCAAAAACTGTCCACTTTTTGAAGGGAGCTTTTTCTATATCTACGTCTAATTTTTCAATGGATCAAAAACTACGCATCATTAAGATGTATGAGAATGGAACAGACTCAATCAAGTCAATATCCTCGCTCTTCGATTTTTCAGTCACGACCTTAAATAGATGAAGAGGAAAATATCGTATATACGGCTCCTTGGCACTCCGTGATCAAACAGAATGGACAGGTTATCCAGAATAACTAAAAATGAAGGCTGTACGCGCAGTTCTGACTCAAGAAGAATCGCTCACTAGCGCTACGGTACGGTTTAATATTTCGAGTTTAAGCGTACTTGCAAGATGGATTCGGAAATATACTAGTCATAATATTCAAGGAAAACCATTGAAGGTGAGATCCAGTGTGACTAAAGGTAGAATCACTACATTCGAAGAGCGTGTTTAAGCAGTTATGGACTGTATAGAAAATGGGAAATACTATTAAAGACCCATCGGGTCTACTATCAAAAAATTTATAGCTAGATAAGGAAGTTTGAGAAGGACGGAATCGACTGGAGAAAGAAAATGAACATCTACACATGGAGAACGACTTCCTAAAAAAGTTAAAGGAGATCGAAAGGAGGTCACGTTAAGTCAAATTCGTCTTCAAGATAAATACGAAGCTATTTAATCATCAGTAGAGCAATTCGGTTACCCGATCATAGCTCTATGTCATCTAGCAGGTATCTCGCGCGCTGCCTACTACAAGTGGTTACGTCGTATAGATATACTGAAAGCACATGAGACTGAAAACATGAAACTCATCTAAGAAATGAACGAGATTCACCTTTCGGTGAAAGGAACCTATGGCTATCGACGGATGACATTGAACTTGAAACGTCTTTTCGGAAGAAACGTTAATGTCAAGCGTGTACGTCACCTGATGCATGTCACCGGTATTCATTGCGTCATACGCCAACGTCCTTTGTTCGTTCGTAATCGTCCTCAACCGACCACCGAGAACATTCTGAACCGTGATTTCAATTCGGCAGGACCGAATCAAAAAATGGGTGACGGACGTCACGGAATTGAAGTATGGTGCTTCTCAGAAGGCGTATTTGAATGGCATTCTAGACCTATATGATGGATCCATCTGTGCCTTTGTTCTAAGGCATAGTGCACTCTAACAATAATCAGCTCGTGTTCGATACGCTTGAACTCGCCCTTCAGGGCGCACCGGGAAGCTATCCCTTGCTTCATAATGATCGAGGGTTCCAATATACGTCCATTCGTTCCGCCACATGACACGCGTGGCAGGCATTATACAAAGTATGTCTCAGGTTGGGAAATGTATCGATAATGGTCCGATCGAGTTCTTTTGAGGAACCTTGAAATGCGAAAGTTATTATCTACATAAGTTTACGGAGTTCGACGAACTCCAGCTTGCGATTCAAAAGTATATTCATTTCTACAATCTAGAACGGTACCAACAACGATTAAACGGCTTGACTCCATTAGAATACAGAGCTCAAGCCGTTTAAGTGATTTTTATTATTTATCCTATCTACTTGACGGGGAGCAGTTCACTTTATATCTTTCATTTAAAAACCGTACTTACTTATGATACGGTTCATTCCGATTAATCCGATATGCCCGATAAATCTGCTCACACAAAATCATCTTCATCAACTGATGCGGGAACGTCATCTTTGAGAATGAAATCGTATCGTTTGCCCGTTGCATGACTTCCGGTGCGAGACCAAGTGATCCGCCGATGACAAACGCGATTTTACTTTTGCCGTACGTCGCCAGTCGATCGAGTTCTGTCGCAAACTGTTCACTCGTCCGTTGCTTTCCTTCGATAGCAAGTGCGTAGACATGAACATCCGGTCCAATCTTCGCTAAAATCCGTTCGCCCTCTTTTTTTTTCACTTGCTGCATCTCGGCGTCACTTAATTGTTCCGGTGCTTTTTCGTCCGGCACCTCGATTTCTTGAATCGAACAATAGGCGCCAAGACGTTTCGTATATTCGGCAATCCCTTGCTTCAAGTACTTCTCTTTCAGCTTTCCGACCGTGATAATGGTAATTTGCATCATTTTTCTCGCTTTCTGACAGAAAATTCAGGAGTTATCCACAGAGTTATCCACATGTCCACATGTTGATAATTATTTTTTGCTTGACACAAGATATGTCGCGGGCTGGTCACAGTACTCACATGTAACGTTTTTTTCTGCTGGCACCTCTTCCAAAATCGGGTACTCTTCCGTTTCATCGACTACTTCGTCGAGCGCTAACTCGACGTGTTCTAAACAGACATATTTATCCACAGGTCTTTTCCTCCTTTTAAGTTATCCACATTTATCCGCTACCAGTATAACAAAAATTGACTTCCCTCACTGAAAAAAGTTATCCACACCTCCTCTTTGGAGTTACTTCCTTGATCGGCTTCCGCCTCACCACCAATTCCTTCATCGTGTCCGCTGCACGCGACTCCTACAGGAAAAAGCGCGGCTCGCCCGCGCTGTCAGAGGAAAACGAGACCCGGGCATCGACGCCGACAGGCAAGAAGCCCGCGGCTTGTTCCTCGCCTGAGGAAAGCGCGTGACCGCGAATCACGATGAACACAGGAGACACCATCTTTTCTGTGCACAAAAAAACTACCCGTACGCATACGAGTAGTTGATCTGAATCTGTTATTGCACCGTCGCGGCTTGCGCCGACAGTTTGACATCCAGTGTCTGTTTCTCACCGCCCCGGTAGAACGTCACCTTGACGTTATCGCCGACTTTCGCATCCCGGTACAGGACACTTTTCAGATCGGCAAACGAGTTGATGTCCTTGCCGTTGATTTCAACGATGACATCATTTTCTTTCATCCCTGCTTTTTCCGCTCCGCTGTTGCCCGTCAAACCGACGACGACAATCCCACGGGTGACGTCATTCGGTAACTTCAGACGATCTTCCCGGAAACCGCTCGGGAACTCCTGGACGTCCCGGATCTGAATCCCGAGTTGCGGACGAATCACTTCACCGTTTTGTTCGAGATCACGCATGATCGGTAACGCTTCGTTGATTGGAATCGCAAAACCGACCCCTTCGACACTCGCTTCGGCAATCTTCATCGAGTTGATTCCGATCAATTGACCGGACGTATTGATGAGCGCTCCGCCCGAGTTACCAGGATTGATTGCGGCATCGGTCTGAATGACTTCGGTGTTGAAGTCCTGCTGACCGTCCTTGTTCGTATCAACCGGCACCGTCCGTTCCTGGGCACTGATGACACCACGTGTCACCGAGTTTGCAAAAATCCCGAGCGGATTCCCGATTGCAAGGACCGTTTCTCCGGCACGTAACGTATCCGAATCACCGAGTTTTACGACTTGTGTCACTTTTGAAGCATCAATCGACAAGACGGCTAAATCGTACGTCGGATCTTCTCCAAGGACTTTCGCTTCGAGTGCCGTTCCGTCCGACAACGTGACCGACAAGCGGCTGGCTCCTTCGACGACGTGATAGTTCGTGACGACATAGGCTTTGTTGCCATCTTTTTTATAGATGACACCGGATCCAGCACCCGTCTCTTGCGCACCGCCTTGGAACGAGTTTTGCAGGTTCGTCACGCTGACGACGGCTTCTCTCGTCTGACTGACGGCGCCGACGATATCGTTTTCCGATTCCGTCGCGTTTGATGCCGCTTGTTCCGGTGTTGCCGTCGAGACCGGTGCCGGACTCGTCATCTCGTCACGGACGAACGGCCAGGCGATCAAGGCAATCAACAGCGCCCCGATGATTCCGCCGATCAAGCCGACAAAAAAGGCTTTCCCGCCGCCGCGGCGTTTTGGTGCAGGTGGTTCTTCTTCATATGATTCACGATAAGGACTGACCGGCTCGTCTTCACTTGGTCGTCGCGGCGGAAAGCCGCTTGTCTCATCGGTCGATGCGTAAGGCTGATCTGATTCGTTCCGTGGTTCTTCTGGTCGATCCATCGACACACGCCTCCTTCTAAACTCTCTTTACACAAGTATACCCCCATCACGTGGCGAGTTAGCCAAATGTGGGGGTCTTTTGAGCATATTCAGTAATTTCCCATAATCAGAGCTTCAAAAGCGGCGTCGGAATGACGGGATCGGTGTCGAGCAACTGGATCTTGCTGAGGTCGACATCGCGGCTCGCGAGCGTCTGGGAGACACTCATCCGGGCCAGCTCCTTCATGTTGTTGTCCTTACTCAAGTGGGCCATATGGATCCGTTTCGTCCGGTCGTCGAGCACTTCGCTCATCGCGATCGCTGCGTCTTCGTTCGAGACGTGACCGTAATCGCCGAGGATCCGCCGTTTGACGCTCCACGGGTAATGCCCCATCTGAAGCATCCCGATATCGTGGTTCGCTTCAAAAATATAGGCATCGGCGCCGCGGATGACACCTTTCATCCGGTCCGAGACGTAACCTGTATCCGTGATGTGAGCCAGCCGTTTTCCCTCATGGGCGAACTGGAAAAACATCGGATCGGCCGCGTCATGACTGACGTTAAACGATTCGACCTCGATGTCACCGAACTGTTTGACCTCGCCGACTTCCCACAGGAACTTCAGTGCGGGATCGATCTTGCCGATCTTCGCTTCCATCGCCGCCCACGTCTTTTCGTTCGCATAGAGCGGGATATTGTACTTCCGCGCCATGATGCCGACGCCTTTGATATGATCCGAATGTTCGTGGGTGACGAACAAACCGTCAATCTGATCCGGTGACCGGTGGATCTGGTCGAACAGGGCGAGCATCGCTTTTCCGGTCAGACCGGCGTCGACGAGCAGGCGGGTCTGTTCACTTTCGATGTAGAGGGCATTCCCCGTCGAGCCACTGGCAAGGACGCTGTAGTGTAGGCTCATCGTGCATTCCTCATTTCTCTGAAACGGTATCAAGCCGTTCGATGGTCTGGACTCCGCCGTCAATCGCGTTGACGAAATACAGTTCTTCTCCGTTCAGTTCAATCTGCCATGTCGGCGGTAAGATCTGCACCGACTTCGTTCCTTCCGTCATCAGACAGAAGTAGCCGAGCTTTTGACTCGTCATCCGTTTTGAAGCCGGGAACAGACCCTGCTCCGACAGTTGGATGACGGACTCACTCGCGGACAATAACGTAACATCCTGAGCCTGACGGACGACTTTGTTTAAGTGACGTTGTTTGTAGCTGACGATTTCCTTTTGTTCGTTCAACTGGAGCACGAGTAACGACGGACCAATCATCGCATCATCCTCACGCGACTGTTGCGGCGTCGAATACAGCGGTTGTTCCTTGTACGTCTGAACGAACGTCATCTCTTTGCGTTTGCTGTCATACTTCCAAAACGTATAATCCGTCCCGTAGACAACTGATGCCTGGACAAATGATGTCGCTGAATCACGCATCGCCTTCGCTTCGAGCGGATGCGGCTTCGTCAGCCGGACGGACCATTCGATTTGGTTTTTGACCGATGTGATCGCATCCTGAATCGGTGACCCGGGTTTCGGAGCGAGTGAACTGGAATCCACTTCCGCCGTCAGATAACCAATCTCCTTCGAGACCGGCTGCAGTTTTTTTTCATCAATCTTCCGTTCTTTCAAAACGGTTTTCCCGTCCGCGTTCGTCGTTGCGATCCGGGGATCGACCATCCGATCAATCAGCTGAACGGCAAGATAGACGTTCAGAATCAGGAAAGTCAGAATCAGTAACGTTTTTGCTTTACTCCAATCCATGAATCCTTACCCCTCTTTTTCGGTAGCTTGATCGACCGTCATCCATTTCCCGTTTTGTTTAATGAACCATGTCGGTTTGAACAACGCAGAGCGACTTGTTGAAATTTGGTACGTCATCTCGTAACCCATTCGAATACCGGAAATCTGATCGCGCAGATCCGCTTCCTGCAGTTGTTGTTCGATCCGCTCGATCGACGGCAACGTCGTTTCGCGGAGCAACAGCTTCCGGTCGGCCCGCAACATGCTCCGGCTGAGGGAACGGATTTGATTTTCTTCGAAGTTGATCTTAATCGTCGCCAGATCAAATTCCGGTTGCTCCAGCAACGGTCCCGTTTCACCGAAGACCGGGTACCGGTTCAGATACAGGCGGAAGATTGCCGACTGTTCTTCATCCGATTTCGACATCTGGTCGAAGTAGTAGCGGAATCCGCTGCGTTGCGTCACCTGATCGAGCCAGCCGCCGTGAATGTTGATGTAGCTGACGAGTGTACTGTAATCGACGGAAGACGTCTGGGTGTTCGGTGATAATGTATTAAAACGAAACGCGTTGTAATCCCGGTCGTACGTCGAGACACTGACGCCGTCCGTCAAGACGTCGAGATCGTCCCGACTCTTGATTTGCTGAACGTTTGAGTTTTCCGTAAAGAACGCACTTTCAAGCCGCTTGAGCGGTTTCGGATCCTGTGCGACTTCATCGTAGACAAACACTTCTTCGAGCCGTGGCGGATTACTCGGGACATACGTGTAATCGCCGCCCTTGAGCTCCACTTTCGTCATCGGTTTTTTCTTATCGTAGGCAAACAGACGTTTTAAGACCGTGTCGTCGCCGATCAGCTTAAAGTCCTTGAAGCGGCCGGTCGTCGATTCGAGCCGGAGAATCGGTCCTTCGTAATCGAGCAGATACAGCCGCTTGATCGGTTCCGACATCGCAATCTGGTCTTCGCCGAGCAATTCCTCGAGCATCTTCGCACTGATCGGTGTCGGGAAAATCATTTCGACACTTCGTTTGCTGTTCGGGATATTCGACGCCTTATCCGTTAAAACCAGTACACCGACATCAAACGACGCGCCGATCCGGTTAAGAATCGTCCGGCCGATGATCTGTGTCTGGTAAGCCGTTTCCCCGTTCGAGTAGACGACGAGTTCCGGATTGACCAGCTGATTGCCTTCGACAGTCTTCGAAGCATCGATTTCATTAAACGACACTTCTTCTTGTTCAATCGATTCACTGCTCGGATGGTACGTCCAGAGCATGGCGGTCTGCACAATCGAGCCGCTGACCAACAAAATCAAGAGGATTGATTTCAGGCGCTGTCTCGTCATCCGATATCCACCTCTTCGATCACCTCATACGGAAGTGTAAAGTAGATCGTCGTCCCGCGTCCCCACTCGCTTTCTGCCCAGATGTCGCCACCGTGTGCCGAGACGACGTCTTTCGCAATCGAGAGACCGAGTCCGGTCCCGCCAATCTTACGGGCGCGGGCTTTATCGACCCGGTAGAACCGTTCAAAGATCTTCTGCAGGTTCGCTTTCGGAATACCGACCCCTTCATCCTTGATGCTGATGACAATCCGTTTGGCCCGGAGCATCGTCCGGACGGTGATCGTCCCGCCTTCCGGTGAATATTTGATCGCATTCGTCAAGATGTTGTCCGCGACTTGAATCAATTTATCCTGATCCCCGCGGATGTAGACTTTGCGTTTCATGATTTTCCGCCGGAAGCGAATCCGTTCCGGCTTCGTCATGTCATGGCGGTCGAGAATCTCGTTCAGGAACTGGATGTAATCAAAGCGGACTTTGTTCATCTTGTATTCCTTGCTGTCCATTTTCGACAGTTGCAACAGATCGGTGACAAGACGGATCATCCGTTCCGTCTCGTTTTGTGTCGTCTCGAGGAATCGTGGTGCCAATTCTTCGTCCTGATACGCCCCTTCTGCCAAGGCTTCGAGGTAACTCCGCATCGTCGTCAGCGGTGTCCGGAGCTCGTGACTGACGTTCGCGACGAATTCGCGGCGGTCCTGTTCGACTTGTTCCTGCTCAGTGACGTCATGCAGGACGATGATCATCCCGGTAATCGGACCACTGTGTTTTTTGACCGGTGAGAAAAATGCCCGGACCAGGAACAGTTCATCTTCGCTGCTGAAATCAAGCAGGCGGGGTGGCATCGTTCCGTCTTCCGGAATCATGAAGTCGTCTCCGAGTGCAAGCAGATCCTTCAGGTTCATGCCGACGATACCGGCATCATCCATGCCGACGATATCCTTCGCCTGGTCATTCATCAAGATGACCCGTAACGTCCGGTCCGTCGCAATGACCCCGTCCGTCATGTTTTCAAGGACGCTCGTCAACTTCCGCCGTTCGGCTTCCGTCGTCGCATTGGCTTCAAGCAGCTCGTCCGTCAGTTCGTTGAAGGAGCGGGCCAGCTGACCAATTTCGTCATCCGAATACACTTTTACTTTCCGCGAGAAATTCCCGCGCCGCATCTCAATCGCCTGCCGTCGCATATCGGAAATCGGACGGGTGATCGTCCGCGATAACAGGACACCAAGAATTGACGTGATGACGAGTGCAATCACTGTCCCCGTTGCCAAGATCCGTGTGACTTGTTGCATCTGGGCGTAAATCGATTCCATCGAAGCCCGGACGTAAATCATGCCCGTCGTCGCGCCGGTCCGTTCCGAGGTCACAGGGACCGCAAAGATCCGGATCTTATCTTCTGTTCCGGGATCAAGGACCGTATCGACACGGGAGGAACTGGTCGCCTGGGCCTTCTTGATCAGCGAGTTGGTCGCCCGTTGCCCGACAGCCGATTGGTTGTCTTCATCGGACGTCGCTTGGATGATCGAGTCCTGATCGATGATTTGGACTTCGAGAATATCGTTCCTTGAAGTGGAGCCACTACTAAACTCAGACAGCAGTTGTCCAAGGGAATCAGACAACTGCCGTTTTGAGGCTTCATCATCGCCTGTCTTATCAAATTCCTTACCGACATTGTACGCAACCAGTCCGGCTCGGTCTTCGACAGATTTTGAGAAGTTCGTAATGTACTGCTTTTCAAGCGAACGAACGAAATAAACACCAATGACTTGCATCGCAACTAAAATCAACAACGCGTAAATGACGACAAGCTTCCACTGGATCGATTTAAAAAAGTTCGTTCCTTTTAACATCGTTATTCATTCTCCCCGTCTTGGAGATAATAGCCGACACCGCGGCGGGTCATGATGTAGATTGGTGTACTTGGGTTATCTTCGACTTTTTCACGCAAACGACGCACGGTCACGTCGACCGTCCGCACATCTCCAAAGTAATCGTATCCCCAGACCGTTTGCAATAAATGTTCACGGGTCATGACTTGTCCGATATTTTTCGCTAAATAGTGCAACAGTTCGAATTCACGTTGTGTGAGTTCGATTTTTTGATCTTGTCGTGTGACGGTATGAGAATTCGTATCGATATACAGTTCTCCTACTTTCAACGGACCCGGTCCAGCATTGGCAGGCGTCGCCTCGACCACATTCACATTCCGTAAATGTGCTTTGACACGGGCCAACAATTCCCGTGAACTGAATGGTTTCGTCACGTAGTCATTCGCCCCCAGTTCAAGACCAAGAACCGTATCGATCTCCGAGTCTTTTGCTGTCAGCATGATGATCGGCACTTTTGACGTCTTCCGGACTTCCCGGCAGACTTCCATTCCGTCCATCAGCGGCAACATGATATCGAGGAGGATGAGGTCGGGTTTGAATTCTTCGACTTTCTCAAGCGCTTCGACACCATCGTTCGCTACGTCTACACTGTAACCTTCTTTTTCTAATTTAAATTTTAATATATCCGCAATCGGCTGCTCGTCATCGACGACGAGGATTTTACGTTCCGTCACTGGGTGTTCCCCCTTAGAAAATTTCTATTCAATCTATTTTACCTGTTTTTAATCCATATAGAAAGGTGGCGACGGAAACTCCCGGCGCCACTCGATGGACTACATGACTCGTCCACGTTCGTCGTTCCACGTGAAACATTACTTTTAGTATACGCTTTTTTGATTCATTTTGTGAATGTTTTCGCTTAGTGGGATATAAAAAAAGCAGCTTCAGATCTGACATCTGAAACTGCTTCAACAATTACGCTTCTTCGTACAGGTCACGCAGGACAACCGTCTGTTCCCGTCCGGGTCCGACTGAGAATGTCACGAGTGAGATGCCTGTTAAATCAGCAATTCGTTTCACATAGTTTTGGGCATTGATCGGCAGATCCTCAAACTTGCGGATATGCGTGATATCTTCTTTCCAGCCCGGTAACTCTTCATACACCGGCACACACGCTTCGAGATCACGGAAGCTTGCTGGATACTCGTCAATCTGTTTGCCGTTAAACTCGTACGACGTACAGATTTTAAGAGTATCGATTCCTGTCAGGACATCGATCGAGTTGAGCGAAAGATCTGTTAAACCGCTTGTCCGGCGTGAGTGACGCACAACCACCGAATCAAACCAACCGACACGGCGTGGACGGCCTGTCGTCGTACCGTATTCACGGCCGACTTCACGAATCTGGTGACCGATTTCGTCAAACAGTTCTGTTGGGAAAGGACCATCACCGACACGTGACGTGTACGCTTTACAGACACCGACGACATGATCGATTCGGGCTGGACCAACACCGACGCCTGAGGCGACGCCGCCAGCAGAGGCGTTGGATGATGTGACGAACGGATACGTTCCGTGATCCAGATCAAGCAACACGCCTTGTGCGCCTTCGAAGAGGACTTTTTCCCCTTTGTCGAGGCTGTCGTTGACGACGACTGATGTATCGCAGACATATTTCGCGAACTCTTGACCGTACGCATAGTATTCTTCGAAAATATCATCGAACGCAATCGCTTCCGCATCATACATCTTCGTGAACATCCGATTTTTTTGTTCGAGGACGATTTTTAGTTTTTCAGCGAATGTTTCTTTATCGAGCAAGTCTGCCATCCGGATTCCGATTCGTGCTGCTTTATCCATGTAGCACGGTCCGATTCCTTTGAGCGTCGTTCCGACTTTTGCATCGCCTTTTGCCTCTTCTTCGAGCTGATCCTGCAGTTGGTGATATGGCAAGATGACATGTGCCCGGTTTGAAATAAGTAAGTTATCTGTTGAAACACCACGATCGTGCAGATACTTCAATTCCTTGACGAGCGATTTCGGGTTGACGACCAAACCGTTCCCGATGACACATTTCTTGTCTGAGTAAAAGATCCCTGATGGAATCAAGTGTAACTTATACGTCTCATTGTTAAATACAATCGTATGTCCTGCGTTGTCTCCACCTTGATAACGAGCGACGACATCGGCTTTTTTCGAAAGAAAATCGGTGATTTTCCCTTTTCCTTCATCGCCCCACTGTGTTCCGACTACTACTACTGATGACATATTCTCATCCACCTCCACGTACGATTCAAAACCACGACTAAGTGTAACGCGGAAAAAAACAGAAGTCAACCAAATACCGAACGATTTATTGTTACATTTCTCTTTCGTTCGTTTAAAACGCGATTTTAAATCACTTTTTTCCTTTCTCTTCAAGATATTCGAACATAACGATTCAAAAAACTCCCCTGCCGGAATCGGCAGAGGAGAATCGAATGGATTTAAGCAGGTGGTGCATACGAATTGCTTGGCTCAAGATCCACGAACTTATTAAATTCTTTCCGGAAGGCGAGTTTGACGGTACCGGTCGGACCATTCCGCTGCTTGGCGATGATGATCTCGATCGTGTTCGCATCTTCCGTTTCTTTGTTGTAGTAATCATCGCGGTACAAGAAAGCGACGATATCGGCATCCTGCTCGATTGCTCCGGATTCCCGGATATCGGACATCATCGGCCGTTTGTCCTGCCGGCTCTCCACTCCCCGTGATAACTGGGATAACGCAATGACGGGGACTTCGAGTTCACGGGCAAGCGACTTCAAGGACCGGGAAATCTCAGAGACTTCCTGTTGCCGGTTATCGCTTGAGCGGCCGTTCCCTTGAATCAATTGAAGGTAATCAATCATGATCATCCCGAGACCGTGTTCCTGCTTCAGACGACGGCATTTCGCCCGGATGTCGTTCACCCGGATGCCCGGCGTATCGTCGATATAGATGCCGGCCTGAGACAGACTGCTCATCGCAAGTGATAGTTTACCCCAGTCCTCGTCCTCCAGCTGTCCGGTCCGGAGACGCTGTGCATCAACGTTCCCTTCCGCACACAACATCCGCATGACGAGTTGTTCCGCCCCCATCTCAAGACTGAAGATGGCGACGTTCTCGTCAGCACGGGTCGCGACGTTTTGGGAGATGTTCAAGGCGAATGCCGTTTTCCCGACAGACGGACGGGCCGCCACGATGATCAAATCGTTTCGTTGGAAGCCGGCCGTGACTTGATCGAGGTCGCGGAATCCGGTTGGAATCCCGGTCGTCTCACCGCTTTGTTTGTGCAGCTTGTCAATCGTCGCGTAGGCACTCGTCAAGACGTCCGAAATCGGAATGAAGCTCGCGCTTCCTTTTCCTTGTGAGACTTCGAGAATCTTCCGTTCTGCTTCATTCAGCAGGACGTCGACCTCGTTTTGCCGTTCATAGCCATCCGTGACGATTTCATTGGCCGTCCGGATCAGTCGGCGTAACGTTGACTTTTGATCGACGACATTGACGTAGTAATTGATGTTCGCCGCAGTCGGAACCCCTTCCGCGAGTTCACCGAGGTACGCCAGTCCGCCGACTTCCTCGAGGATGCCGAGCGTACTGAGTTCCGCCGTGACCGTAACCAAGTCAATCGCTTCGCCGCGGTCCGACAAGACGAGCATCGTCTCAAAAATCCGTTGGTGCGCTGCCCGGTAAAAATCTTGTGGCAATAATCGTTCGGACGCACTGATCAGTCGATCAGCATCGATCATGATCGCCCCAAGGACGGCTTGTTCCGCCTCAATGCTTTGGGGTGGCGTATTTTGCATTAGATCACTCATCACCGGTCCCCTTTTCTAGTCACGCTTCTTTGACCTGAACGTTGAGCGTGGCTGTGACTTCATTGTGCAATTTAAGCGGTACTTTCGTGACGCCGAGTGTTTTGATCGGGTGCTCGAGTTCGATTTTACGTTTATCGATCTTGTAGCCCATCTGTTTTAACTCGTCGGCGATTTGTTTGCTTGTGACTGATCCGAAGACACGACCGCCTTCACCTGTTTTTGTCGAAACGACGATTGTTTCTTTTTCGATCTTGTCTTTTAACGCTTGGGCATCAAGTAACGCTTGTTTCGCTTCTTCAGCTGCTCTGCGCTCGTGTGCCTCATGTTGCTTGAGGTTCCCGGTCGTTGCCGGACGTGCTAGTTTCTTTTTGAATAATACGTTGTTTGCGTATGCATCGGCGACTTCTTTGACGTCTCCTGTTTTACCTTGGCCTTTTACATCTTGTAAGAAAATAACTTTCATTCTGTTTCCTCTCCTTTTGTTTCATCTTCTAAATAGTGATCAATCGCTTTTCGTAATTCTGTCGCAACCGTCAACACGGATTCGGTCATCTGGGTCGCGGCATTCGTTAAATGACCGCCGCCTCCGAGCGTCTCCATGATCAGCTGGACATTGACCTCACCAAGCGAACGGGCACTGATCGCCGTCCGTCCGTCCTGCAGTTCCGCAATGACGAACGCAGCCCGGATGCCTTGGAGGGACAAGAGTTGATCCGCTGTTTGCGCGATCAAGACTTGATCATGGATAACCCCCGGCTCAGCCGTCGCAATCGCCATCCCGGCGGCATAGACTTCCGTCCGCTCTAAGATATGCGATTGTTCGACATACGTCTCAAGGTCCTGACTGAGGAACTCTTGGACTAAGACCGTATCGGCACCTTGCGAACGCAAATAGGAAGCCGCGTCGAACGTCCGGGAGCCGGTCCGTAACGTAAAACCTTTTGTATCGACGATGATGCCGGCCAGTAAGGCCGTTGCTTCAAGCATCGCCAGTTTTTGATTCGTCGGCTGATACTCAATCAGTTCCGTCACGAGTTCAGACGTCGACGACGCATACGGTTCGAGGTAGACGAGGACCGGTTCTTCAATGAAGTCCTCTCCCCGTCGATGGTGGTCAATGACGACCATCCGTTCGAAACGATCGAGTAATGCCGGAACGACGACGAGTGACGGTTTGTGGGTATCGACGATGATCAGTAAGGCTTGATCATCAATCAACTGATCCGCCTGGAAAGCGTTGACGAAACGGGTCGCAAGTTTCGGTTCCTCGCTGATTTCGTTCATCATCCGCCGGATGCCTTGACCGATTTCTGCTTCCGGCAGGACGATGTGTGCCTCTTTATCGTTCATCTCGGCGAGTTTCAGGATTCCGATCGAGGAACCCAGGGAATCCATATCCGGATTCCGGTGACCCATGATCAGGATCCGACTGGATTCCTGCATTAAATCACGCAGGGAGTTGGCAATGACCCGGGCACGGACACGGGTCCGCTTTTCGGTCGGATTGGTTTTCCCGCCGTAGAAACGAACCTTACCGTCCCGTTTGATGACGACTTGATCGCCGCCTCGTCCTAATGCTAAATCTAAACTAGATTGTGCCATCAGTCCAAGCGCAGGGATCGGGTCACTGCCGCAGCCGATTCCGATCGACAACGTCAGTTGGACACCACGTTGACTCGTTTCTTCCCGGACCGTATCTAAAATCGAAAACTTCGAGCGTTCCAAGATCCGTAAATTCTCTTCCGTCGTCACGATGAAGTAACGGTCGGAAGCGGTTCGTTTGATATACGTTCCGTGATCGGCCGCCCAATGGTTCAACAGTTGTGTTACACGGCTGTTCAGCTCACTGCGCAGCTGATCCTCGATCCCTTGTGTCATCTCATCATAGTTATCCAGATAAATGACGCCAATGACGGTTTGATTGTCCACTAACTGTTGTTCGACCTGGGCTTCTTCTGTCATATCAAACAAATAGAATGTCCGGTTTTCACTGTTCGAAAACACACGATAGACCGATTCACCGATCTCGAGCGTCGCCTGATCCTCATCCACAGCAATCATCTCGACGAACAACGGATCGAGATCCGTCAAGATGTTCCCCATCGCCAAGTCGTCAAAAATCTCGCGCATCGGATCATTAAACCATGTGACGCGTGTCTCTTCGTCATACAGTAAGATTCCGATCGGCATGTTCGTCAGAGCGTCCTGACCTGTGTCTTCCACTTGAATCGAGATGCCGGCGACATATTTTTCCCACGACTTCCGACCACGTCGCTCCTCCAGAATATGAAGGGCAAACAGACCTGTCGTCAAGACGGCACCAATTGCTGCGATAACGGGGTGATCGACGGCGACGACAAACAGTAGAGCCACGATTAATAGATACGGAACGAAACGAAAGAATCGTCGTTCTCGTTCGGGTGATACCTGCTGACCTGACCCCATCGCGTCCTCCTTGTATACTGAATAGACTCTTCTTAAAAAATTCGTTAACTTGTATATTATAACCGAAAAGCAGGACAGGTTGAAAGCGAAGCGAAAAAAAGCGCTCTTCCTTCGAAAAGGAAAAGCGCCAGACCGTAATCAGTCAGCTACGTATGGAATTAAAGCCATTTGACGTGAACGTTTGATTGCGATTGTAAGTGGACGTTGGTATTTCGCTGAAGTACCAGTCACACGACGTGGAAGAATCTTTCCACGTTCCGAAATGAAACGTTTGAGAAGTTCTACGTCTTTATAATCGATATGAGTGATGTGGTTCGACGTGAAGTAACATACTTTACGACGACGTTTTCCACCTGGACGACGTGCCATGTGATTAACCTCCTTTTTAGAGTAAATTTTTCAATCCGACGTTCCCATTAGAATGGGAGATCGTCGTCTGAAAGATCGATCGAACTGCCGCCGCTGAACGGATCAGCGCCGAAGCCCGAGTTCGATGAAGATGAAGCCGGTGCTGGCGAGGAAGAGTTGTTCTGCTGTTGCTGTGAACCCCATCCTGCAGCATTCCCGTTTCCACCTGTATTTGAATTCGAAGAGTAGCTATCACTATCGGAAGAACGGCTTGCATTGCGTGATTCTAGGAATCGAACACTATCCGCGACGACTTCTGCACGATAACGACGTTGACCATCTTTATCGTCATAGCTACTAATCTGAAGGCGACCCTCAACACCTGCAAGGCTCCCTTTTTTCAAATACTGAGCAACGTTTTCTGCTTGCTTGCGCCAAACGACGCAATCGATGAAGTCAGCTTCTCGCTTCCCATCTTGTCCTGTAAACGGACGGTCACAAGCGAGTGTGAATCGCGTTACCGCAATCCCGCTCTGCGTATAACGCATTTCAGGGTCACGAGTTAACCGACCGACTAAAACGACGCGGTTAATCATCAGAATCACTCTCCTGTTTCAGCTTATTTCTCGTCTTTTGTAATCATTAAGCGAACGATATCGTCACTGATCTTCATGAGACGGTCAAGTTCTTTTGTAGCTGCTGGTTCAGCAGTCACGTTAAGAAGAACGTAGAAACCTTCACGCATATCATTGATTTCGTAAGCAAAACGACGTTTACCCATTTCAGTTGTTTTTTCAACTGTACCACCGTTGTCAGTGAGGACTTTGTTGAAACGCTCAACTAGAGCTTTTCGTGCTTCCTCATCAACTTCCGGACGGATGATGTAAAGTACTTCGTATTTACGCATATCTGTCACCTCCTCTTGGACTGGCGGCTCGATTCATCGAGCAAGGAGCAATAATTCATTACTCACATTTGTTAATACTATCAAAGTATTTTGGTTTATGCAATAAAGATTCGTTTGCTTCGCTTAAACGTTGAAGCGGAATGTGACAACATCGCCGTCTTGGAAGACATATTCTTTTCCTTCAGAACGGTAACGACCCTGTTCTTTGACGGTCGCCATGTTTCCAGCTGCTGCTAAATCGTCGTAAGCGACAACTTCAGCACGAATGAAACCACGTTCGAAGTCAGAGTGGATGACACCCGCACATTGTGGCGCTTTCATCCCTTTTTTGAACGTCCAGGCGCGGACTTCTTTTTCGCCTGCCGTGAAGTACGTAGCCAGTCCAAGCGTGTTGTAAGCCGCGTGGATCAACTGGTCGAGACCTGATTCTTCGATTCCGAGATCGACGAGGAACTCTTGGCGTTCTTCCGGCTCGAGTTCAGCGATTTCTTCTTCGATCCGGGCACAAATGACGATGACTTCTGCCCCTTCTTGTGCAGCGAATTCACGAACCAAACGGACGTTTTCGTTGCTGTCGGCGTCAGCGACTTCGTCTTCCCCGACGTTTGCGACGTACAGCATCGGTTTCATCGTCAACAATTGGAAGTGTTTGACGATTGCCGCTTGATCTTCATTTAATTCTGCGAGACGGGCCGGTTTTTCGTCTTCCAGTAGAGCCAAGACGATTTCGAGTGCTTCAAGTTCACCTGCTGCGTTTTTATCACGCGATTTTACTTGTTTTTGAACGCGTTGGATCCGTTTTTCCACCTGTTCGAGATCGGCGAGGATCAACTCGAGGTTGATCGTCTCGATATCATCGATTGGTGACACTTTTCCTGAGACGTGCGTGATGTTTTCGTCGATGAAACAACGCACGACTTGACAGATCGCGTCCACTTCACGGATGTTGGCCAAGAATTTATTTCCCAGTCCTTCTCCTTTTGACGCGCCCTTGACGATTCCCGCGATATCCGTAAATTCGAATGCTGTCGGGATGGTCTTCTTCGGGTTGACGAGTTCCGTCAATTTGCGAAGACGTGCGTCCGGCACCTCGACGACACCGACGTTTGGATCGATTGTCGCGAACGGATAGTTCGCCGCCTCGACACCTGCTTGTGTAATTGCATTAAAAAGTGTTGATTTTCCTACGTTTGGTAAGCCAACGATTCCTGCTGTTAATCCCACTTGGAATTCCTCCTTTTCGGTATTTCCTAGGAAATCCGTGCTAGCGGCCGCAGTGGGTAGAATGATTACACCACGTCAGCACATCTTTCACAATTATAGATAGTTCAATTTTTTTAAGCAAGGAGATGCTGGTTCTTTTTTAACCGTCCCGCTGTTTGATGTACATTTTTTCATAGTCTGAGGCAACGGATGACGTGTTTCCTGCGATGTGAACGAAAAAAAGAATCCGGCTGGTTTCCGGATTCTTCTTCAGAGTCATTCAGGTAATACTTTTTTGAGGCGTTTGTCAAAATCCCGGCGCGGCATCAGGATGCTCGCACCGCAACCTTGACACTTGATCCGGATATCCATTCCGACCCGAATGATTTGCCATCGATTCGTGCCGCACGGATGTTGTTTTTTCATTTCGACATAATCATGAAGATTGTACGTTTTTGGCATCATCGGCTTGACCACCATTCCCTTGTTCTGTGTTCATCATGACCATCCGTGGATATGGAATCTTGATTCCTTCCAGTTCCAGTCCTTGTTTCAGTTCTTTCCGGATTAAGCGTCCTGCCTGGAAGTGTTGCATCGGCGGGACTTCTGCCATCAAGCGGTAGACGACTTCAGACGGTCCAAGCGTCTGGACACCCAGCATTTGAATCGGTTCGACGAACATGTCTTCATATTTTTTTGTCGTCGTATCGGCAATTTGATGGAGAACCCGTTCGACCCGTTCCAAATCTTCTTCATACGAGACTTGAACATCGACTAAAGCAAAACTGTTGTCGACGGAGAAGTTCGTCACCTGTAAGATTTGACCGTTCGGGATGATATGGATTTCTCCATTTAATCCTTTTAACTTCGTCGTCCGAATTCCGAGTTCCGTCACGACCCCTTCGATCAAGCCGACCCGGACAAAGTCGCCGACTTTAAATTGGCGTTCGAAGATGATGAAGGCTCCCGTGATGATATCCTGAACCAAGTTCTTTGCCCCGAATGAGATGGCAAGCCCGGCGATACCGGCACTGGCGACAAGTCCGGTGATGTTAATGCCGAACTGACTGAGCACCGTCAGCAACATGACGATTCCGAGAACGTACCGAATCGCATTTTGCAACAATTTCAATAACGTCTCGTTTTGACGTTGTGCCAGATAATCATGTTCATTGATCTTTCGAATCGTAAACAGCCTCGACACCGCCCCCGTCAACACACGCGTCAATATATAAAAACCGGCGATGATGATCAGGGCGATCAACAACTTGAGTCCAAACCGAATCCACATGTCTGCATCCATGACTTGTTCAAAAATCCGATCCACTTGGGCGACTGAATTTTGTACATCTTGATTGGTAGCCATTCTCTCCATCCTTTCCATTCTCTCTATTACGACAGTATACGTGATTTTAAATGACTTTCAACTAAAGAACCGATTTTGACGTTAGATTTTCTTAAAAACCGGGAAAGGAAAATCATTACAGAACGCCTTCACTCTCACCATGACACCAAGACGCTGACACCAGGAGAAGAAAGGATGATCTCGATGAATTTCCGGTTCCATTCCCATGAAAAAAAGCCCTATTCCTTCTTTTTAGAATATACCGAACCGTTCGCCAAAGAACGACTCGCGGAACAACTACATGAGCAGGTCAGTGCGATGAAAGACAACCGTCCCGTCGTACTCGTTTGCATCGGCTCCGACCGCTCGACCGGTGATTCGCTTGGGCCACTCGTCGGGACCTTTTTGGAAAAAAACCGTCCGTCGAACATGCATGTCTACGGAACGCTGGCCAAGCCGGTCCACGCGTTGAATCTGGCAGAGACCATCCACTCGATTCAGACGACACACTATCGTCCGCTTGTCATCGCGATCGATGCCTGCCTCGGTCGATTGTCGAGTGTCGGGCACGTCTTCTTCTCCGAAGGTCCGCTTGCACCGGGTGCCGGTGTCCAAAAAGAATTGCCGGCCGTCGGTGATTTTAATATCAAGGCCGTCGTCAATGTCAGTGGTTTCATGGAAATGATGATTTTACAAAATACACGACTGCACCTCGTCTATGAATTGGCGGAATTGGTCGCCGACAGTTTTGCCTTACTCGACACCAAGCTGTCCGCCGAGACGACCCGTACCACGATTTCCTTCACACCACGCTCGATTTGATCGACTCATCTGTCCGACGATCCTGACGTACGTTCAATCAAAAGGATCCACTCCGCATTGGTACGGAGTGGATCCTTTTATTCGTGTTCTTCCGGCAGGAGCAGTTCGAGAATCCGGTTCAAATCGTCTTCATCGATGAAATCAATCTCCAGTTTCCCGGCCTGCTTCGTCGTTTTGATCCGAACCGTCGCCCCGATCCGGTCCCGTAAAGCTTCCTCGATGAAATCCAACTCTGTCGGTTTCACCGTAACAGGTCGTGCCTGTTTTTTCTCCCGCAATTCCTGTTCGAGGCGGCGAACCGTCCAATTTTCCCGCATGACCCGTTCGGCCATCCGTTCGATTTTCAGCGGATTTTTTAAGGCCAACAAGGCACGGGCATGTCCCATCGATAACCGTTCTTCCATGACGGCTTGCTGGACATCGACCGGCAACTGCAACAAGCGGAGACTGTTCGTGATATGGGACCGGCTTTTCCCGACCCGATTCGCCAGTTCCGCCTGCGTGACGTTAAACTCTTTGAGCATCTCAGCGTACGCCATCGCTTCTTCAATCGCACTCAAATCGGCGCGCTGAATGTTTTCAATCAACGCCAGCTCCATGACACGGGTTTCATTCGCTTCGATGATCAGGACGGGGACACGTGAAAATCCGGCCTGCTTCGCCGCTTGATACCGTCGCTCGCCGGCAACGATTTCGTAAAACCCTTCGCGTGGACGGACGACAATCGGTTGGATCATCCCGTGTCGTTTCAAGGAGTTGGACAATTCCGCCAACGCCTTTTCGTGAAACTGCTTGCGCGGCTGTCCGGGATTGGGCCGAATGGCTCCAATTGGTATTTCATTCATACGTAATCTCTCCTAAACGTAGCGGAAGGCACGACCGCTCGTTACGGACGTGCCTTCACGATGCGGATCCGCACCTCGACATATTCTTCGCAATCCAGTTCTTCTTTTTCGACCGTCAAACCGGTCCGTTCGATCATATCAACGGAATCCCGAATTGTATTTAAAGCAATCCGCGTGTCCCGGGCAAAACTTTTATGACGTTTTTTCGGAACTTTCGGCGTCAACAGACGTTCGACCCGTTGTTCCGTTTCCTTGACGTTCCATTCCCGTTCGATGATTTCGCTTAAGACCTGAGTCTGTAAGTCGGTTTCTTTTAACGGCAGAAGGGCGCGGGCATGCCGTTCCGTAATCTGGCGTTGCTTGAGGGCTTCCCGGACCGTGTCCGGCAACCGGAGTAAGCGGAGCTTATTCGCGATCGTCGACTGACTCCGTCCGAGTCGGCGCGCCAACACTTCCTGGGTGATTTCTTGCATCGCCAGTAATCGGGCATACGCTTCCGCTTCTTCAATCGGCGTCAGCTCTTCACGTTGCAGATTTTCGATGAGTGCGAGGGCAGCCGTCGTCTCGTCCGTCATCTGTTTAATGATGGCGGGAATCGTATCCCATCCGAGCGATTGTACAGCCCGAAAACGGCGTTCGCCGGCGATGATTTCGTACCCTTCACCTTGTTTTCGGACGACAATCGGTTGCAGTAAACCATGTTCTTCGATCGTGGTCGCTAGTTCAGTAATCCGCTCCCCGTCAAAAACGGTCCGCGGCTGGAACTGGTTTGCCACCAGTTCCGTTAATTTCAACTCGCGGACAGTGTCTTGTGGATCCAGCTTAAGGGCAGCGGTTTGTCCTCCCTTACCGAGCAGTTTGGCAATTGCATTCTTCACGTTGGTGTACCTCGCCTTCATCAGTCATCGTTTCACGTGAAACGGTGTTTAACCTAGTGGATCTTTCGCCGGTGTACCTGCTTTACGCGGATATTTCCCGGGTGTTAATCGTTTTTTATCGACAATAACGATATTACGCTCACTTTCCTCACCTGGCAATTGGAATTGGAAACTTTCCCGCAAATTCCCACCTAACACTTTCAAGGCTGTTGCCCCTTCTTCGAGCTCTTCGCCCAGTTTCGCGGCTTTTAAGGCCACGAATTGACCGCCGACTTTGGCAAGAGGCAGACAGTACTCCGCAAGCACCGACATCCGGGCGACCGCACGGGCCGTCACGACATCAAAATGTTCCCGGAACTGTTTATTTTTCCCGAATTCTTCCGCCCGACCATGATGGAAGGCGACTCCTTCGAGTTCAAGCTCCGTCGCGAGCATGTTCAAGAAGCCGATCCGTTTATTCAGCGAATCGATGATCGTGACTTTCAGATGCGGGAACATGATTTTGATCGGCAGACTCGGGAAACCGGCACCGGCGCCGACATCACAAACCGTTTCGACTTGCGTGAAGTCAAAGTAGAACGCTGCTGTGATTGAATCGTAAAAGTGTTTTAAATAAACGCCTTCCTCATCCGTGATCGCCGTCAAATTCATTTTTTCGTTCCATTCGACGAGTAGTTCATAATACCGTCGGAACTGTTGCAATTGATGCTCCGAGACTTCGAGACCTTGTTCCGCCAATGCTGTTACGAATTGCTGTTGATTCATTCTCTTCACTCCGCAGTCAATGCGTATTGGCCTTGTTCGATATAGACGAGCAAAATCGAGATATCAGACGGATTGACCCCTGAGATTCGTGATGCTTGCCCAATCGAGAGCGGACGCACTTGGTTTAGTTTTTGTTTCGCTTCAATCGCAAGACCACTGATGACGTCATAATCGAGACGTTCCGGGATCCGTTTTTTCTCCATCCGCATCATCCGTTCGACTTGATCAAGCTGTTTGTCGATGTAACCGGCATATTTGACTTGGATTTCGACCTGTTCCGCTGCTTCCGGAGAAAGCGCGACCGGTGCCGGTGTCATCTCGGCGATCATCGCATACGTGATTTCAGGACGTTTGAGCAGCGTGATGGCGTGTAACGCCTCTTTTAATGGGGAGACACCGATTGCCGTCAACTGTTCGTTGACCTCACGCGTCGCTTTGATGACGACTTTTTCAAGTCGTTTCATTTCCCGCTTGATCTCGTCTTTTTTCTCGGCCAATTTCGCATGACGTGTCTCATTGATCAGACCCAGTTCATGTCCGATGTCGGATAGACGTAAATCGGCATTATCGTGACGCAACAACAAGCGGTATTCGGCACGTGACGTCAACAGACGGTACGGCTCGTTTGTTCCTTTTGTCACGAGATCATCGATCATGACGCCGATGTAACCTTGGGAACGCGACAGGATGAGTGGTTCTTTTTCCTGTACTTTGAGTGCAGCATTGATGCCGGCCATGATCCCTTGTCCGGCCGCTTCTTCATAACCGCTTGTGCCGTTGATTTGTCCGGCTGTAAACAATCCGGCAATCCGTTTCGTCTCAAGTGTCGGCCAGAGTTGTGTCGGCACGACCGCATCGTATTCGATCGCATAACCGGGACGCATCATCTCTGATTTCTCAAGTCCTGGAATCGACCGTAAAATATCATGTTGGACATCTTCCGGCAGACTCGTTGAGAGTCCTTGGACGTAGACTTCTTCCGTGTCACGACCTTCCGGCTCCAGGAAAATCTGGTGACGGGGTTTATCGCTGAACCGGACGACCTTGTCTTCGATCGACGGGCAGTAACGGGGACCCGTTCCTTTGATCATCCCGGAGAACATCGGAGAACGATGGAGATTCGCATCGATCAATTGATGCGTATATTCGGTCGTATACGTCAACCAGCATGGAATCTGTTCCGTGATCATCTGTGTCGTTTCATGACTGAACGGCAATGCGACAGCATCACCCGGTTGGATTTCCGTTTTCGAATAATCGATTGTTTTCCCGTCAATCCGCGGCGGTGTACCGGTTTTGAAACGGGCCAGTTCGAAGCCCAGTTCTTCCAGATGTTTCGACAAGTTGACCGATGGCATCTGATTGTTCGGACCGCTCTCATACGACAACTCACCGATAATGATTTTTCCGCGCATGAATGTACCGGTCGTGATGATGACCGCTTTTGCCCGGTACTCGGCTCCTGTATTCGTCACGACGCCGACACACGTGTCGTCTTCGATCAATAACCGTTCGACGAGAGCTTGGCGCAGCAACAGATTCGGTTCATCTTCGAGGGCTTTTTTCATCCGATTTTGGTATTCGAATTTATCCGCCTGTGCCCGAAGTGCACGAACGGCTGGACCTTTTGATGTGTTGAGCATTTTCATTTGAATGTACGTGGCGTCAATCGCCCGTGCCATTTCTCCGCCGAGAGCATCAATTTCCCGGACGACGATCCCTTTTGCCGGACCGCCGATCGACGGATTACAATACATGAATCCGACCATGTCCGGATTCATCGTCAACATGACGGTTTTTGAACCCATACGAGCGGCTGCGAGGGATGCTTCAATCCCCGCATGACCGGCTCCGATGACGATGACATCGAATTCGCCTGCTTGATAAGCCATAACTGTGGTTCCTCCTTTTAAAAATCAACAACCTGACAACGTTTATTTCCCTAAACAAAATTGCGAGAACAATTTATCGAGCAAACTGTCTTGCGCTGTATCTCCATTAATTTCACCGAGTGTATCCCACGCCCGGCGTAAGTCGATCTGGACCATATCAATCGGCATCGACGCTTCCGCCGCACCGAGTGCATCTTCAATCATCTGACTCGCCTGTTTGATCAATTGGATGTGACGGGCATTCGACACGTACGTCATGTCCTGACCTTCGACTCCTTGTTCAAAGAAGAGCGCGGCGATGGCCGCTTCAAGATCCATGACTCCCGCTTCTTCGAGCAGGGACGTCGTGACGATCGGACGGTCATCCGCCAACTGAGTGACGCGCTCGAGATCAATCTGTTGCGGTAAATCACTTTTATTGACGATGATGATGGCATTCATGCCCCGAATCGCTTCGAATAACAAGACATCTTCTTCCGTCAATGCATCGTTTCCGTTTAAGACCAGTAAAATCAAGTCCGCTGAGTTAAGCGCCTGACGCGACTTTTCGACACCCATCCGTTCGACGATGTCTTCGGTTTCCCGGATCCCCGCCGTATCAATTAATTTCAGCGGGACACCACGGACATTGACGTATTCTTCAATCGTATCACGTGTCGTCCCGGCGATATCGGTGACGATCGCTTTTGCTTCTTGCACCAATGTGTTGAGCAAAGACGATTTTCCAACGTTCGGACGCCCGATGATCGCCGTCGACAAGCCTTCGCGCAGGATTTTCCCTTGTCGGGCCGTCGCCAGAAGTTCCGTTAAGATGCGTCGGACTTCGCCGGCGTCTTTCTGAACGATTTGTTGGGTCATCTCTTCTGCATCGTATTCCGGATAGTCGATGTTGACTTCAATCGAAGCAATCGTCTGCAACAATTGTTCCCGTAAATCCTGTACCAGTTTCGACAACCGTCCTTCAATTTGACCGACGGCAACTGTCATCGCCCGGTCCGTTTTCGCCCGGATCAAGTCCATCACGGCCTCAGCCTGGGATAAGTCGATCCGGCCGTTCAAGAAGGCACGTTTCGTAAATTCACCTGGTTCGGCGAGTCGGACGTCCGGTTGTTCGAGAATCAGTTCGAGCACCCGATTGACGGCGACGATTCCGCCGTGACAATTCAGTTCGACGACATCTTCCCGCGTAAAGGTTTTCGGAGCCCGCATGACACTGACCATGACTTCGTCGACGACCTGTTCTGTCGTCTGCTCCACCAACTTGCCGTAATGAATCGTATGCGTCGGGACGTCGGTCAATTGGTTGGCACCACGGTAAACACGATCCGCCGTTGCGACCGCTTTTGGACCGGATAAACGAACGATCGCAATCGCTCCTTCGCCCATCGGCGTCGAAATTGCGGCTATCGTATCAAATTCCATCATCTGTTGTTCACACCTCGTTTTCTGCAATCTTTTCTATAGTTAATGTTCAGGAGTATATAAATGGGTATAACGTGACAACTATACACGAAATAGCGCAAAAGAAAAAGAGCGACACTCTGTAAAAACGGAGTATCGCCCTCATTTGTGATTAACGTTTCTTTTTCGGCTTTTTCGGAGCAGGAGCTGCTTGAGCCGCTTCTTTTTCACGTTTTGAAGCAATCGTTGCTTCAGTCTGTAATTTGATCTTCTCACGCATCGGTTTCATGATGACGATCGTCACGATGATCGAGAAGATGTAACCTACGACCCAGTACAATGACAAGGCAGATGGTAATGTCACACCCATGACGAAGATCATGATCGGGAAGACGTACAACATGATTTTCATCTGTGGATTGTCGTCTTGACCTGCCATCGAGATTTTCTGTTGCAGGTACGTAAAGATTGCCGACAAAATCGGTAAAATGAACAATGGATCCGGTTTTCCGAGGTCGAACCAGAGGAACGAGTGTTGGAAAATGGCCGGTGTATAGATGATTGCGTTGTAGAAGGCAATCAAGATCGGCATTTGAATCAAGATCGGTAAACAGCCGGCAAGCGGATTGACGTTGTGCTCTTGGTACAACTTCATCATCTCTTGTTGCAGTTTTTGCTGTGTTTCTTGATCTTTCGAACTATATTTCTCACGAAGCTTCATCATTTCCGGCTGGATGACTTGCATACCACCCATACTCTTCGTTTGCTTGATCATTAACGGTAAGATCACCATTCGGACGATCAAGGTCGTGATGACGATCGCAATCCCGTAATCCCCATTAAAGTATTCCGCGATTTTTCCGATTAACCAAGCCATCGGCCAAACAAAGTAATGTTTCCAGAAACCTTCTGTATCAGCAGTAATCGGTTCACCTGTCCCGTATGTTCCAGGGGTACAACCAGATAGAACGATTGCGAGTACGGACATCAGCCCAAGCGTCAGCCAAATCTTAGTTCTCTTGTTCATAATTCCTCCTAGTAATGTTTACACGTGGTCGGTACTCGTATTTCTATATGATAGAAGTAGGCGAGCGGCCGCTACAAATCAACAGGATATACTACACGTTTATTTAACTTGTCGCTTCCAGACACCAGAACGTTTGAAGACATGGCGCAAACTGTCTGCGACTTCTTGAGCCGTCATCTTCGCAGCCGGATTGCGCGCGATGATCACAAAATCATAATTCGGGGCAAGCGATGCTTCATGAAGCTGGCATGCTTCACGAATGTACCGTTTGACTTGGTTGCGGACAACGGCGTTCCCGATTTTCTTACTCACCGATAAACCAATCCGAAAGTGAGTCTGCTGCTCTTTCTTTAGTGCATATACGACAAATTGCCGATTTGCGACAGAGGCTCCTCGAGTAAACACCGCTTGGAACTCCTTGTCTTTCTTGACGCGGTATTCCTTCTTCACCTTGATCACACTCCATCCTGACATCACGAAAATTCGTCGTCTTTCATCATATCATAGAATAAACCCGCTCTGCGAGAGTCGTCTTGTGACAAAAGGACGAACATCCTCAAAACAACAAAAAAAAGATCACTCCAGGCATCGCCAGAAGTGATCTCATCATCGCTCGATTATACAGTCAAGGCTTTGCGGCCTTTAAGACGGCGAGCAGCCAAGATCCGGCGGCCACTCTTCGTTGCCATGCGCGCACGGAATCCGTGAACTTTTTTGCGCTTACGGTTGTTTGGGTTGAAAGTTGGTTTCATTAGTCTGCACCTCCTTTAAAAAATACTCTATAAAAATCATCGTTTTCTACTTTAAGGCAGTCTTGTACATTATATAAATCAAAAGTGACCTTGTCAATGAAAGTTCAGAAGATTTATCATGCGCATTTTCATCCTATTGCAGCATGAATCGTGAAAATAGAATCAGTGGGTCTGTTTCATATCATACAATATGGTTTGTTTGACAGAATGGATTGAAACCACTCCTCTTTAAACTATCCACAGACTTATCCACACTATCCACACTTTCCGTGGATAACTTATCACTTTGTCTACAATAGTATTTTTTAAAATCAACGTCAAGGTCTGTTTTTGGATTTTCTTAAGACCTCTTCTTGTCGTTTTGTGCATAACTTTTTTGGACGCTTCCTCTTTAGAAAAGTTATACACATCTTATCCACAGTTTATCCACACTATCCACACCCTGTGGGTAACTGCCTGTGTATATGTCGATTTACTTGTGGATAAATCATTCTAACCATTGCCAGACCTCATTTCATTTGATACACTAATTGTGCATAACAAGAACGCAAGACAAATTGATTCTTCAAGTTATACACACCCTGTGGATAACTTTATACACAGAAATCAACCCCTGTGGATAACGTTATCCACAGTTTTTATGTTCTGGGGATAAGTCGTGTTCCTTCATTAACCTTGTCCTGTGCATAAGCCTGTGTATAGTTTTTTATATCATGATAGAAAAAGGGGGGTATTTATGAAAAACGCTGCCGAACTTTGGCACAATGTATTATCTGTAATTGAGGAAGAGCAACGTACCCCAAAAGCCAGTTACGACATGTGGTTAAAGTCTACGGAAGGTGTCACGCTGAACGGAACGACGTTGATCGTCTCTGCACCAGCCGCCTTCACGGTCACTTGGCTCGAACGTCAATACTTATCTTTACTAGAAGATACCGTCGAAGAAGTGACGGGAAGCCGGCTTGATATTCAATTCATCGAGGAAGGTCAAGCTAAACATATGCTCGATCGTCAAAATGAGGAAGTAATCGAAGTCGCTCCGAAACCGAATGTCCAAAAGACACGCAAACCGACGGATGAACTCGTCATGAGTGAACTGGGACAGTTAAATGCCAAGTATACGTTTGATACGTTTGTCATCGGATCCGGAAACCGATTTGCTCACGCTGCTTCATTGGCTGTGGCGGAAGCACCGGCGAAAGCATACAATCCCCTCTTTATCTATGGTGGAGTGGGGCTTGGCAAAACACATCTGATGCATGCGATCGGTCAGTATGTTCAAGATCAAAACCTTGGTACACGCATTGCATATGTCTCGTCTGAACGCTTTACGAATGACTTCATCAATTCGATCCGTGACAACAAGACGGTCGAGTTTCGGAACAAGTATCGAAACATCGATGTTCTATTAATAGATGATATTCAGTTCCTGGCCGGAAAAGAGCAGACACAAGAAGAGTTTTTCCACACCTTTAATGCGCTCCACAACGATCAGAAACAAATCATCATCTCGAGCGACCGCCCGCCTAAGGAAATCCCGACACTTGAGGACCGGTTACGTTCCCGCTTCGAATGGGGACTGATCACGGACATCACACCACCGGATCTTGAGACCCGGATTGCGATTCTCCGGAAAAAAGCCAATGCCGAGCAGCTGGATGTCTCAAATGAAGTCATGCTTTACATCGCCAGTCAGATTGATACGAACATCCGCGAACTCGAAGGGGCTTTAACACGTGTCATCGCCTATGCGAACCTCGTCGGACGGACGATTGATCCGAATGTCGCTGCTGAAGCGTTGCACAACATCATGCCGGCGAGCGAACCCCGGAAAGTCACGATCCGTGATATTCAGGAATCGGTCAGCAAACACTTTAATCTGCCGTTTGATGATTTAAAAGCTAAAAAACGGACAAAATCGATTGCTTTCCCCCGTCAAATCGCGATGTACCTGTCACGGGAGATGACGGAAAGCTCGTTACCGAAGATTGGCGAGGAATTTGGGGGACGTGATCACACGACCGTCATCCATGCACATGAAAAAATCAGTACACTTGTCAAATCAGACGGGGAAACAGGAAAAGTCATCGAGCAAATCAAGCACGAATTGAAACATTCCTGAATCCTGTGGATAAGCTGTGGATAAAAGAGGTTAGTTATCCACAAGTTATCCACACGCGTTTTGGCTCTATACCAAGTTATCCACCGACTTATCCACACTATCCACAGCCCCTAATACTATTATTAAAAAAATATATTATTATGTTATGATGGTGTAACGCCCATTTTGAGAGGAGCTTAACGACAATATGCATATTACAATTCAACGTGATACTTTAATCCAAGCAATTCAAGATGTAGCAAAAGCAGTCTCATCCCGAACGACGATTCCGATTCTGACAGGAATTAAACTCGAGGCCCATGGAGACGGCATGACGCTCACTGGTAGTGATACAGAAATCTCAATCGAACGGACTATCTATGCGGAAGAGAACGGTACGTCGTACGTCACGGTCCACCGTGCAGGAAGTGTCGTCTTAAATGCTCGCTTCTTTGGAGACATCGTGAAAAAGTTACCCACAGATGAAGTCATCTTAGAAGTCTCACCGAATTTCATGACACGGATTCAATCCGGTACCGCTGAATTCCATCTCAACGGACTTGATCCGGATGAGTTCCCGCGCCTGCCGCAAGTCGACGGTGGACAACAGTTCCGTTTACCGGCTGATCTGTTACGGTCAATGATTCGTCAAACGAGTTTTGCCGTCGCCGTCCAGGAAACACGTCCTGTTTTAACAGGGGTTAACTTCTCGGCAGACAAAGATATCCTGACATGTGTCTCGACGGACAGTCACCGACTGGCGTTACGACGCGCCCAGTTCGAGACGGATAACGAAATCTCGTTCCAAAATGTCATCGTTCCGGGTAAAAGCTTAAATGAATTATCCAAACTACTTAGCGACGGTCATGTCGACATCACGATTACGAATCAACAGATTCTGTTTAAGATGAAACACGTCTTGTTCTTCTCGCGTCTGCTTGACGGCAACTATCCAGATACGTCACGTCTGATTCCGGAAGAATACCGGACAGCGGTGCGCATGAATGCCAAGGAATTGCTTCAGGCGATTGATCGTGCGTCGTTGCTTGCACGGGAAGACCGTAACAACGTCATCAAGTTCGCAGCAGAAGGAACGACGGCTGTCGAAATCTCGTCTCACTCACCGGAAGTCGGTAAAGTATCTGAGCAAGTCAGTATCTTATCGCTTGAAGGCGAAGAGCTGAAAATTTCGTTTAACTCGAAATATATGATGGATGCCTTAAAAGCCCTGGATGCGACGGATATCGAAATCCAGTTCACGGGTTCGATCCGACCGTTCATTTTACATCCTGTTGATCAAGATAACGTTTTACAGCTGATCCTGCCGGTTCGAACGGCATGATGTGCACCCAAGGAACCGTTCGTGTTCCTTGGGCTTTTTTTGAAATCCGTATATACGTTCGTTCATTTTGCTAAATCGTGAGTTTTTTAGTACAATAAAGAGTACGTCATTTATAATATGTAGGTAGGAGGAGTCAAACCATGAATCAAATCAAGATTTCAACAGAATACGTCACATTAGGTCAGTTCCTGAAACTTTCTGATATCATCTCGAGCGGTGGACAAGCTAAACCATTTCTCGCTGAGGTGCCCATTCTCGTCAACGGTGAAGTCGATCAGCGACGTGGTCGTAAACTACGGGATGGAGATGTCATTGACGTAGAAGATTACGGTCAATTCATCATTAAGAACGAGGGCAACTAACGTGCGACTGGATTCGGTCCGACTCAGTCACTATCGCAACTATGAGTCGCTAGAATTATCTTTTTCGGAAAAGACGAATGTTTTGATTGGTGAAAATGCGCAAGGGAAAACGAATCTGCTTGAGGCGATCTACGTGCTGGCACTGGCGAAATCCCACAGGACGACGCACGACAAAGAATTGATCCATTGGGATGCCGAGGCAGCGCGTGTCGAAGGACGGGTCCATAAACGAAGGGGAGACCATTCGCAGGAGATCACGATTTCAAGCCGCGGCAAAAAAGCGAAGTTGAATCATCTCGAACAACGCCGACTCAGTGATTACGTCGGTGCCTTGAACATCGTATTGTTTGCACCGGAGGATTTGCACATCGTCAAAGGCAGTCCTCAAATCAGACGTCGTTTTTTGGATATGGAAATTGGTCAGGTCAGCCCGGTCTATCTACATGAATTGAGTCAGTATCTGAAAGTCCTCAAGCAACGTAATGCCTTATTGAAGCAGTTGTCGATGAAAGGCGGGGATGAGACTTTTCTCGATGTGTTGACGGAGCAGATGATTACGCTAGCCGTTAAAATCGTTCAGCGGCGTCATCACTTCATCGCCCAGCTTGAAAAGTGGGCACGGCCGATTCATGAAGGAATCAGTCGCGGACAAGAAAAGCTCGTCCTGATTTATCGTTCCGATACATTCAGCAATGATTTGCTTGATGTCGAAGGAATGACTGCTTCTTATACGCAGAAGTTTGGTAAAATAAAAGAGAATGAAATCCGAAGAGGCGTGACGTTGTTTGGACCCCACCGCGATGACTTTGAAATGGAAGTCAACGGACGGAATGTCCAGACTTACGGTTCGCAAGGACAGCAGCGGACGGCGGCACTCTCTTTGAAGTTAGCAGAAATCGAATTGATTCATGAAGAAGTAGGGGAATATCCGTTATTACTTCTAGACGATGTCTTATCCGAGCTCGATGATCATCGTCAAACCCATTTGCTCGATACGATGCAACAAAAAGTGCAGACCATTCTGACGACGACAAGCGTTGACGGAATCGCACATGAAACGATCAAACAGGCGAAATTGTTCCACGTGAAACAGGGGGCCGTCATTTTGGAAGAGACATCATACAAAGAAATAGTAGGTGAGAAAACCGATGAGTAATCATGAAGATATGGAATTAGAACAAGGGTACGGTGCCGATCAGATTCAGGTGCTTGAAGGTCTAGAAGCCGTTCGGAAACGTCCGGGTATGTATATCGGATCGACTGCATCGAAGGGGCTTCACCACTTAGTGTGGGAAATCGTCGATAACTCGATCGATGAAGCACTCGCAGGGTATTGCGACACAATCAAAGTGACGATTGAACCAGGCAATTCGATTCTGGTCGAAGATAACGGTCGGGGAATCCCGGTCGATATCCAAGAGAAGATGGGACGTCCGGCAGTTGAGGTCATCTTGACCGTGCTGCATGCCGGCGGTAAGTTCGGCGGCGGCGGATATAAAGTATCCGGCGGTCTGCACGGTGTTGGGGCATCCGTTGTTAATGCGCTCTCGACGAAACTCGAAGTCTTCGTCAAACGGAATGAAAAACTGTACTACCAAGCGTACCACCGCGGTGTTCCAGCCGCAGACTTAGCAGTCATCGGAACGTCAGAAGAGACAGGAACGATGATTCGTTTCTTCCCGGATGATGAAATTTTCCAAGAAACACTCGAATACGATTACGATCTGCTCGCAACACGTTTACGTGAGCTGGCATTCTTAAATAAAGGATTAACGATTGAAATTACGGATGATCGCGCAGATGAGCCGATTACACGCAGTTTCCATTACGAAGGCGGAATCAAATCATACGTCGAACATTTAAACCGTTCGAAAGAAGTCGTTCACGAAGAACCGGTCTATGTGCATGGTAACCGTGACGGCATCGAAGTCGAAGTCGCGTTGCAGTACAATGACGGATTCGCAGCCAACATCTACTCGTTCACGAACAACATCCCGACGCATGAAGGTGGAACACACGAAACCGGTTTTAAAACCGCGTTGACTCGTGTCATCAACGACTATGCGAAGAAGTTTGGTCTGATGAAAGAGGCGGACGGCACGTTGTCCGGAGAAGATGTCCGAGAAGGGATGACGGCAATCGTTTCGATCAAACACCCGAATCCACAGTTTGAAGGACAAACGAAAACGAAACTCGGTAACTCGGATGCCCGGACGGCAACGGATACGTTGTTCTCGTCTGCGTTTGAACAGTTCATGATGGAAAATCCGACAAGTGCCCGTGCGATCGTTGAAAAGGGTATGATGGCGTCGCGTGCCCGAATGGCCGCGAAACGTGCCCGCGAATTGACACGACGTAAAGGGGTTCTCGAAGTCAGTTCACTTCCAGGGAAGCTTGCCGATTGTTCGTCACGCGATGCGACGATCTCTGAAATTTACATCGTTGAGGGTGACTCGGCCGGTGGTTCAGCCAAATCAGGTCGTGACCGTCACTTCCAAGCGATCTTACCGATCCGGGGTAAAATCTTGAACGTCGAAAAAGCACGTCTTGATAAAATTCTCGGCAGCAATGAGATTCGGACGATCATCACAGCACTTGGGACAAGCATCGGTTCTGAATTCAACATCGAGAAGGCACGGTATCATAAAGTCATCATCATGACCGATGCCGATGTCGATGGTGCCCACATTCGGACACTGTTGCTGACATTCTTCTACCGCTACATGCGTCCGCTTGTCGAGCACGGGTATGTCTATATCGCCCAGCCGCCGCTCTACGGCATCAAACAAGGGAAAAACATCACGTACGTCCACAACGAACGTGAGCTGAACGAAGCATTGGCAGCACTTCCGGAAAATGCACGATACGACATTCAGCGTTACAAAGGTCTCGGTGAGATGGATCCAGAGCAACTTTGGGAAACGACGATGGATCCAAGTGGTCGTCAAATGCTCCGCGTCGAGTTGCAGGACGCGATCGAAGCAGATGAGGTCTTTGACATTTTGATGGGAGACCAGGTAGAACCACGTCGTGACTTTATCCAGTCGCACGCACACTATGTGAAGAACTTGGATATTTAACGTTGAATAGAGAGGGTGGCCATACGAATGTCCGATCAACAAGGGATCATTAAAGATATCAACATTAGTCAAGAAATGCGTACGTCCTTCATGGATTATGCGATGAGTGTCATCGTCGCCCGTGCTTTACCGGACGTCCGTGATGGTTTAAAACCGGGTCACCGTCGTATTTTATATGCGATGAATGACCTCGGTATCCGTGCGGACAAGCCGCACAAAAAATCCGCCCGTATCGTCGGTGAAGTTATCGGTAAGTATCACCCGCACGGTGATTCAGCTGTTTACGACACGATGGTTCGGATGGCGCAGGACTTCAGTTACCGCTATGAGCTCGTCGACGGTCACGGAAACTTTGGATCTGTCGATGGCGACTCTGCCGCTGCCATGCGGTACACGGAAGCCCGTATGTCTAAAATCGCGATGGAAATCATTCGCGATATCAATAAAAATACCGTCAATTTCAAGGACAACTACGACGGATCGGAACGGGAACCAGAAGTCTTGCCGTCCCGTTTCCCGAACTTGCTCGTCAACGGTTCGAGCGGAATCGCGGTCGGGATGGCAACAAACATCCCGCCGCATCAGCTTGGTGAAGTCATTGACGGCGTGTTGGCTTTGTCGCACGATCCGGATATCACGATTCAGGAACTGATGCAGCACATACCGGGACCTGATTTCCCGACAGCCGGTGAAATTTTAGGACGCAGTGGAATCCGCCGCGCTTATGAAACCGGCCGTGGATCAATCATCGTCCGGGCGAAAGCTGAAATCGAACAGACGAAAAAAGACCGCGAACGAATCATCGTGACGGAGTTGCCATATCAGGTCAACAAAGCCCGCCTCGTTGAAAAAATCGCCGATCTCGTCCGTGAGAAAAAAATCGAAGGCATCACTGATTTGCGTGATGAGTCGGATCGCCGCGGTATGCGTATCGTCATGGAGATCCGCCGTGATGCGAATGCGAGTGTCATCTTAAACAATCTGTATAAACAGACGTCGATGCAAACGACGTTTGGGGTCAACATGCTCGCGATCGTCGCCGGTCGTCCGCGTACCTTGACACTCAAGGAAATGTTGTACCACTATCTCGAGCACCAAAAAGAAATCGTCCGTCGCCGGACACAGTTTGATCTCGAGAAAGCAGAAGCACGCGAACATCTCTTAGCTGGTTTACGGATTGCGCTTGATCACCTCGATGAAGTCATCAAGATCATCCGTGCGAATCGGACAGCGGATGCTGCCCGTGAACAGTTGATGGACCGGTTTGCTTTATCCGAGAAACAATCACAGGCGATTCTTGATATGCGTCTCCAACGGTTGACGGGACTTGAGCGTGAGAAGATTGACGCCGAGTACGAGGAGATCATGCAATTGATCACGGAACTCAAAACAATCCTCGAAAGTGACGAAGTCTTACTCGAATTGATTCGGACGGAACTCGAAGAAGTGAAAGAACGCTTCAACGATAAACGCCGGACTGAAATTCGAATGGACCACATCGAATTTGAAGATGAAGATTTGATTCCGGAAAAAGATATCATCATTACGTTGACAAGCAGTGGATACATCAAACGCTTGACGACGGATTCGTACCGCGCGCAACGCCGCGGCGGACGTGGTGTTCAAGGAATCGGGACGAATGATGCCGATTACGTAACACGTCTGTTGTCGTGTTCGACGCATGATACGATTCTCTTCTTTACGAACCGTGGAAAAGTGTACCGGATCCGTGGTTACGAAGTGCCTGAAATGAGCCGGACATCAAAAGGTGTACCGATCATTAACTTGATTCAGATCGAGCGGGACGAAAAAGTCGAGACGATGATTCCGGTTAACTTCAAACGCTACCTCGAAGAGCAACAGACTGCGGAAGCACCTGAAGCCGTCATCGATGTAGACGTAGAAGTGGAAGCGGATGAAACGGAAGAGGTCCTGGATACGGAAGAAGTGATGCAAGATGAGCAAAAATCGCTGATCTTCATGACGCGTAAAGGACGTGTGAAACGTTCACCGTTGTCCGCTTACGCCCGGATCAATAAAAATGGACTGATCGCCATCCGTCTGTTTGAAGATGATGAATTGACATCGGTTCGACTCGCGTCGACGGAAGATGAAGTGTTCACCGTTTCCAACAGCGGGAAAGCGATTCGTTTCCCGATCACCAATGTCCGCTCGATGGGTCGTGGTGCACGCGGCGTCAAGGCGATGAACTTATCCGGTGACGCGATTGTCATCGGGATGGAACTGGCCCGTGACGAACAGGATGTTCTCGTCATCACAGAAAAAGGATTCGGTAAACGGACGCCGATGACGGAGTTCCGGACACAATCGCGTGGCGGTAAAGGTTTGATTGCAAGTAAGGTAACCGATCGTGTGGGTCAAATCGTTGCTCTTCGGATTGTCGACGTCGATGATGACATCATGATCATGACGGAAAGCGGCATCGTCATTCGAACGGATTCACAAAATATCTCAAGTGTCGGACGTAACGCACAAGGGGTAAAAGTCATCCGGATCGAAGAAGGCGATCGTGTCGCAACGGTTGCGAAGCTGAAAAAAGAAGAAGCTGTCGAGGAAGAAATTGCAGCTTTAGAAGAGGGAGCACCTGTTTCAGAAGAACAGACGCTTTCCGATTCTGAGGTAAGTGAAGAATCCGAGAAGACGGAAGAATAGAGGAAGTGCAGCAGAGTGAGGACGAGTTTGTCTTTACTCTGCTATTTTTCTAAAAAAATTGGTGATGGAAAGGAACGAAATAAAGATGCGTGTTGCAACTGAGCGGCTCATCATTGGTGACCGAATCACAGAGTCCCTTTTTTTACATACAGATATTCCGATTGTCGCGGCAGGAAAAAAACTTGGAACAGATGAATTGAGACGAATCAAACGCTTTTTGATTAAAGAAGTAGAGATTGAAGAACGACCGGAGGGAATGGTGGAAGAAACAGCACCGGATGTCACAGCAGACGAGGCAACGGACACCAACCGGTTTGACGAATTGATCGAAACGTACAACCAAGTCTTCACCTCATGGGAACAAGGACGCGTTCCGAATGTGTATGATGCGTTACGTTGGGTCAAGGAATCGGTTCCGGATCGTGTGCAACGTGAAGAAATTCTGCCTTATTTTCTTGAACGGGGGACAGAAGCCTATACCGTCCGCCATGCGATTTATCGTGGCGCGATTGCCCAACTCTTGGCAGAGGCGGTCGGGAAAGAGCGGAAAATGATTCATGATCTTTGGGTGGCATCGTATTTTGCAGACTGTGGATTGGCACGAATCATGGAATGGCGTCATACAAAACGGTATGAAGCGATGCAACAGGAGATTTTCCACCGTCATCCGGCGATGGCGTTCCAAGCGTTACAAAAAGAAAGCATCATTTCGGATACGGTCAAACGATTGATTGTCCAACACCACGAACGTTTGGATGGATCCGGTTATCCATTGAAAGTCAAAGGCGATAAAATCATGGATCATACACGATTGTTCATCGTCGCGGATGTATTCGCAGCGATGACGAGTTGGCGTCCGTACCGTGAAGCCTATAAGCTGTATGATGCCTATTGTTACTTGAAAGTACGCCCGATGCAGTATGACTCTAAATATGTCATGTTACTTGGACAACTGTTGTTGCCGATTGAAGTCGGTGACCGTGTCTTGATCAGCAACGGTAAAATCGCAACGGTCCTCCGCAAGAATATGGTCTTTGATCGTCCGGTGATTGCGTACGAAGAACATAATCAACGTATCGTCAAAGACTTAATGGAAGAACGGCAATTCAATATCATCCAGCTGATGGATTAAACGAGGCTGCTCTTTCCCGGTCTTGTCGTCGTCATCATGTAACGTATATATAGAAGAAACACTCTTTTGAGCACTGTTCATTCAGTGAAAAAAAGAGTTTTTCTTTTTTTTATAAAAAATGCTTGTACAATAATAAATCCCATGGTATATTATTTCTTGTCCTTACGAGGACGAGCGCACTGCTGGAAACAACAAAAAAACTTCTTTC
>NZ_QXJB01000027.1:0-212 GCF_003598705.1 Exiguobacterium sp. RIT452 | reverse complement strand
GCAAGCAACTAACGTTACTAAACTTTAATTTTCCTAAGAGGAAGCGCAGCCGCGTTTCCTCTTTTCTTATTCTTTTTTAATCTCCCCTATCTTTTTCAGACCGGTCATGGTATATTATTAAGTAATTATTGTTGTTCGGTGGAGATATGAAGGTTACACTTTTGACTCGATGAAATTGATCACGGTAGTAATAATCAGTATGGCTCAGTCAT
>NZ_QXJB01000026.1:0-227 GCF_003598705.1 Exiguobacterium sp. RIT452 | reverse complement strand
ACAAAAAAACCGACCTGCAGATGCAGATCGGTTTCTTCAATTGCCTGGCAACGTCCTATCCTCACAGGGGGAAGCCCCCAACTACTTTCGGCGTTCAAGTGCTTAACTTCCGTGTTCGGCATGGGAACGGGTGTGACCACTTGGCTATCGTCACCAGACGACAGGGCTCGCGCCCTCAAAACTGAAGTCATCAACAAGATCATCTGCTAGAACAAGGCCTCGACCGA
>NZ_QXJB01000025.1:0-228 GCF_003598705.1 Exiguobacterium sp. RIT452 | reverse complement strand
TCCGATCTCTCAATTGAACAATCCCATTTTGAATGGGCCTATAGCTCAGCTGGTTAGAGCGCACGCCTGATAAGCGTGAGGTCGGTGGTTCGAGTCCACTTAGGCCCACCATTCAATTTTATAGCCATCACGGGGCCTTAGCTCAGCTGGGAGAGCGCCTGCCTTGCACGCAGGAGGTCAGCGGTTCGATCCCGCTAGGCTCCATTTGTCTTGTCCTAACGGAGAAGG
>NZ_QXJB01000024.1:0-233 GCF_003598705.1 Exiguobacterium sp. RIT452 | reverse complement strand
ATCGCCTGGCAGCGTCCTATCCTCACAGGGGGAAGCCCCCAACTACTTTCGGCGTTCAAGTGCTTAACTTCCGTGTTCGGCATGGGAACGGGTGTGACCACTTGGCTATCGCCACCAGACATCTATTATCTTAACATTATGTTTCCATAACGTCAAGACTTTTTTTGAAAAGCTCGCGCCCTCAAAACTGAAGTCATCAACAAGATCATCTGCTAGAACAAGGCCTCGACCGA
>NZ_QXJB01000023.1:0-379 GCF_003598705.1 Exiguobacterium sp. RIT452 | reverse complement strand
TGCTCTCCGGTTTGGGCTGTTCCCGTTTCGCTCGCCGCTACTCAGGGAATCGCATTTGCTTTCTCTTCCTCCGGGTACTTAGATGTTTCAGTTCCCCGGGTCTGCCTCACGCTACACTATGTATTCATGTAACATGTCCCATCCCATTACGGATGGTGGGTTCCCCCATTCGGAAATCCTCGGATCAAAGCATACTTACTGCTCCCCGAAGCATATCGCTGTTCGTCGCGTCCTTCATCGGCTCCTAGTGCCAAGGCATCCACCGTACGCCCTTCATACCTTGATCTAGCATTTTGGTATTCTAAGAACACACGTCTAATGACATGGTTATAAAAAGTTTGATGTCTTGTTGATGTCTTCAGTTTTCAAGGTGCGAGTG
>NZ_QXJB01000022.1:0-620 GCF_003598705.1 Exiguobacterium sp. RIT452 | reverse complement strand
ATAAAGATAATTTGGTGGAGCCTAGCGGGATCGAACCGCTGACCTCCTGCGTGCAAGGCAGGCGCTCTCCCAGCTGAGCTAAGGCCCCATTAAGGGATTAAATTGAAGATGGTCGGGAAGACAGGATTCGAACCTGCGACCCCTTGGTCCCAAACCAAGTGCTCTACCAAGCTGAGCTACTTCCCGAAAAAGTGCACCCTGAGAGATTCGAACTCCCGACCCCTTGATTCGTAGTCAAGTACTCTATCCAGCTGAGCTAAGGGTGCGGGGTATAATCAAACAGTTACAGTCAAAAATGGTACCGAGGGCCGGAATCGAACCGGCACGGGGAAACCCCCGCAGGATTTTAAGTCCTGTGCGTCTACCAGTTCCGCCACCCCGGCAGGGTGTTAAAAGGTAGCATCTACACTTTTTCAAGGTCGATGATGTATTTGAGATAAAAATGGTGCCGGCAACAGGAGTCGAACCCGCGACCTACTGATTACAAGTCAGTTGCTCTACCAGCTGAGCTACACCGGCAAGTGTAAAAAATAAAAAATGGTGGAGGATGACGGGATCGAACCGCCGACCCTCTGCTTGTAAGGCAGATGCTCTCCCAGCTGAGCTAATCCTCCATATGT
>NZ_QXJB01000021.1:0-991 GCF_003598705.1 Exiguobacterium sp. RIT452 | reverse complement strand
TACTTTTTTAATAAAGTATTTGACAATTTTGACTGATTGATATAGTATTATAGAAGTCGTCAAGTTACCACGGTCCTGTGGTGTAGCGGTTAACATGCCTGCCTGTCACGCAGGAGATCGCGGGTTCGAATCCCGTCAGGACCGCCATTTTTATTTACCGAATTTTACTTATGGCTTTGTAGCTCAGTCGGTAGAGCAGAGGACTGAAAATCCTCGTGTCGGCGGTTCGATTCCGTCCAAAGCCACCATTTACACCTGCCGGTGTAGCTCAGCTGGTAGAGCAACTGACTTGTAATCAGTAGGTCGCGGGTTCGACTCCTGTTGCCGGCACCATCTTAATATGGCGGTTGTGGCGAAGTGGTTAACGCACCGGATTGTGATTCCGGCATTCGTGGGTTCAATTCCCATCAGTCGCCCCATTTTATGTTTTTAATTTCATATTTTTGTGTCATTAGCTCAGTTGGTAGAGCATCTGACTTTTAATCAGAGGGTCGCAGGTTCGAATCCTGCATGACACACCATTTTTTTATGCGGGTGTGGCGGAATTGGTAGACGCGCTAGATTTAGGATCTAGTGTCTTTGACGTGGGGGTTCAAGTCCCTTCACCCGTACCATTTATAAATGCGGAAGTAGTTCAGTGGTAGAATACGACCTTGCCAAGGTCGGGGTCGCGGGTTCGAATCCCGTCTTCCGCTCCAATTTTTAATCCAATGTAACAACAAATAGCATAATTTGCGGTCGTGGCGGAATGGTAGACGCGCTAGGTTGAGGGCCTAGTGGTGGCAACACTGTGGAGGTTCAAGTCCTCTCGACCGCACTTATTATGCACCCTTAGCTCAGCTGGATAGAGTACTTGACTACGAATCAAGGGGTCGGGAGTTCGAATCTCTCAGGGTGCACTTTTCGGGAAGTAGCTCAGCTTGGTAGAGCACTTGGTTTGGGACCAAGGGGTCGCAGGTTCGAATCCTGTCTTCCCGACCATTATTATTTT
>NZ_QXJB01000020.1:0-1076 GCF_003598705.1 Exiguobacterium sp. RIT452 | reverse complement strand
ATGAAACATGAGGACGGCGCGAAAAACGTCACGGTCAAAACAAAAGCCGCTGACCTTCGTGCAACACTTGATCAACTACTCTCTGAGCACTTCGTGCTTGCCGTCATGGACATGAAAAAACAATATGACGGATCAAAAGACGCAGAATATTACGAAGCGGCTCTCAAACAGAACGCACTCGACATGACACCAGCGATCGCATCGGTCTACGGTGAAGAAGGCGCGAAACAGTTCGAGAAAATTTTCGTCGACCATAACAAATACACAACCGATCTCGTCAAAGCCGTCAAAGCTGACGATCAAGACGGCATCAACGCTTCAAAAGCGGAAACGGAAGAGTTCGTCCAAGATCTCTCGAGCTTCCTTGATACAGCAACAGAAGGTAAACTGCCGAAGGCAGCAGCGGAAGAAGTTCTCCGTGCCCATGAAGCGGACGTCTATAAAACATTCCAACAATATGCAGCCGGTGACTACGAAGGATCGTACAACACGTTCCGCGAAGGATACAGCCGCATGTATGACATCTCGAAAGCACTCTCAGTCGCGATCACAACACAAATGCCTGAGAAGTTCGACAACACAAAAGCAGATACAAAAGCAGCTGACCTCCGGTCAACACTCAACAGTCTGGCAGCAGAGCACGTCGCACTGGCTAACATCAGCATGACAGCAGGCGTCGATCAAGCGAAAGACTACGATGCAGCAAACTGGGCGGAAGACATGCACACAGCTGACTTCAAAGCGGCAATGAAATCGGTTTACGGTCAAGCGGGCGCGGATCAGTTCGAGCAAGTTTGGACGAAAAACCACATCGAAGCCCAAGCAAACCTTGTCACAGCAGCGATCAATGACGACAAAAAATTGATGGGTGACGCACAAGAGATGCTCAAAATGTTCTCAAATGACTTCGGTGCGTTCCTTGGCGCAGCAACGGAAGAAAACCTTCCGACAAAAGCAGCACAAGAAGCCGTATCTGGCCACGAGACTTACGTCCAAGATACGTTCATGCAGTATGTGGAAGGCGACTACAAAGGATCGGTTGATACGTTCCGTGAGTCTTACGCTTACATGTACGG